>JAZKZH010000022.1:0-124015 GCA_045612545.1 Eubacteriales bacterium | reverse complement strand
CTCGGGGTTGCAAGCCCACAGTCTTCCATCGGGACCCTTCCGGATCCAAGCGATATCGACGCCTACGCACCATACCTTGTAACCCTTAACACGGTAGTTTTCCGGAGGAATGAGCATTGCCAAGTTGGTCTTACCGCAAGCGGAGGGGAATGCAGCAGAGATATACTTGATCTCACCTTCGGGATTCTCAATACCCAGGATGAGCATGTGCTCAGCCATCCAGCCCTCGTTCTTACCCAAGTAGGAAGCGATACGCAGAGCGAAGCACTTCTTGCCCAGCAGAACGTTTCCGCCGTAGCCGGAGTTGATAGACCAAATGGTGTTATCCTCGGGGAAGTGGCAGATGTATCTTTCGTTCTCATCCATGTTTGCTCTTGCGTGCAGGCCCTTGATGAAATCGCCATCGGTGCCCATAGCTTCCAGAACGTTCAAGCCTACACGGGTCATGATGATCATGTTCAGAACAACGTAGATAGAGTCGGTCAGCTCGATACCATTCTTAGCGAAATCGGAACCTACAACAGACATGGAGTAGGGGATAACGTACATGGTTCTGCCGGTGTAAGAGCCCTTGTAGAGCTTGCCCAGCTTGTTGGAGCACTCGGTGGGATCCATCCAGTTGTTGGTGTTGCCGGCGTCTTCCTTCTTGCGAGAGCAGATGAAGGTTCTGCCTTCTACACGTGCAACGTCGTTAACAGCAGTTCTGTGCAGGTAGCAGCCGGGAAGCTTCTCCTGGTTCAGCTTAAAGAGTTCGCCGGTAGCACAAGCCTCTGCACGAAGCTGTTCAGCCTGCTCCTCAGAACCATCGATCAGGACAACCTCCTTGGGGTTGACCAGTTCGATCATTTCGTCAAGCCAAGCATTGACTTTGACATTTTTAATGCCGAGATTGTTCATTGATTTTTCCTCCTAAGAGTTTTTATATTTTTATTTTCTTTTCTCAATACTGTTAGACACATCCGCAAATTGCTCTGTGGAAAGCATTTCTCCTCTCACATCCTGACGCATTCCCAAAGAAACAAGAATATCGCCAATCTCTTCCTTCGAGAAAGCAGGGAAGTGAGCCGCTAATGCATTGCTCAAGGTTTTTCGTCGTTGCAGGAAAGCAGCTTTGATTACATCGAAGAACAACGATTCGTTGTCCACCCGAACCGGAGGCGTATCAAAGAGATCGATACGAATCACCGCACTGTCCACCTTGGGCTTGGGCGAGAAATTTCCGGCAGTCACTGTAAACAAACGCTTTACTTTGCCGTAATAACCGATGGAAGCGGTAATCGCACCATACCCATCTTCACCGCTTTTGGAACAAAGTCTTTCTGCGACCTCCTTTTGCACCATTACAGTGATGCTGCGGAAGCCGTATTTCCCCTCCAAAAGCTTCATTAAAATAGGTGTCGTGATATAGTAGGGAAGGTTAGCACAAACGCAAACCGTCATTCCGTCAAAGTGTTCTCGAAGCAATTTATCAAGATCCACCTTCATGATATCGTTTTCAACCAGCGTAATATGGCTGTGCGGAGCAAAAATCTCCGTCAAAGGTGCGATCAGCTCATGGTCGATTTCAACCGCCACAATCTTTTTGGCAATGGGAGCCAGTTGCAAGGTTAAGGCACCCAAACCGGGTCCGATCTCCAAAACTCCGCAAGTCTCGTCAATTCCACTTTCACGAACGATTCGCTGAGGAATTGCCGGATTGGTAAGGAAATTCTGACCATATTGCTTCTTTTTACGAAACTGTTCGCTCATTCTTTATCAATGATGGTCAGGAACTTAGCGTTCCCTTCCAAAGCAATCTGTCCGTGAGGGATGGAAGGCTTGAAATAAATACTGTCTCCGGCAGAAAGCTCCAAAATTCTATCCCCCAGAATAACGCCGATCTTGCCTTCCAATACGAAATTAAACTCCTGTCCACCGTGAGACAGCAACCGAGGCTTCTGCTCAGCAGGGGAGAGCGAAACGATCATAGGCTCTTTATCTCTGCCCTTGAAATTGGTGGCCAACGCCTCAAACTCATATCCTTCGTGACGTTGGATCGCAATCCCTTGTCCTTTGCGCGTAATGCTGTAATCCGCCATTCGAGGGGCCTCACCCGCAAGAAGCTCGGTAGCATCCACCCCAAAAACTGCCGCGGCAGCATAGATCACACTGATCGGAATATCCGATTGACCAATCTCATATCTGCGGTAATCTTCCAAAGAAATCCCGATACGCTCTGAAACCTCTTCTTGAGTCATATCCATTGCATCTCGAAGATACATAATACGATCTGCAATCTGATGGATCTGCTCGTTAACGCCCATTGGGAAACCTCCTTTGAAGTTGGAATATAGAGTCTTTTTGCCCTACTTCCGCATTGTATAATCGTTCAAATACATTATACCATATTATTCAAATATGTCAAGGGAAATTCATTGTTTTTTCTTCTATTCACCGAGATTTTCCAAATTGGACAAATTCTCGTGTATTCTATCCCTTCCACGCCATGAAAATGCAAAATTTGAGAAGCGCTCATCGCTCATAGAGGCTATCTCAGAGGCCGAGAAATCTCCGTGTCGGCTCTCGACAAAAAACGGAATTTGCGAAAACGCCCGCTGCACATTGTAAGGACACGCCTCCTGGCAAATGTCACACCCCCATGCAATATGAGCGCTTTTCAGCAAGCTCTTTTCATTATCCGACAAACGTTTCTTTTGCGACAAGGCCGACAAACACCTATCATAACAAAAACCATCTTCTCCTATAGCGTTTCCGGGGCAAGCCTTAAGGCATCCACCGCAACGATCGCAATAGCAAACCTCTTTTGCCGCCTCCTCCGTCACAATGTCCGAAAGTATAGACCCCAAAAAGAGATAACTGCCATACACCGAATTTATCAGCATGGAATGCATTCCGATCACACCCAATCCAGCCTTAGCCGCCGCTTCCTTTTCGTGAATCGGAGAATGATCTGTCGATCCGAAAAATTGTTTCCCGGGAAAAGCTTTTTCCAGCGTCGGAATGATACGGGCGTACAGCTCTTTGAAATAAAGATGATAATCCATAATATGAGCATAAACCGAAACGCCATCGCCGTATCTATCACCGGTATCATAGGGCACAGCCAAAATCACGGCAGACCTCACCCATTCGGGCATAAGTCTTGGATTGATCACGCTCAAAGCCTCTACGGGCAAAATACCAAAGCAATCAATCTTCTCTTTTGAAAGAAGCTCTCCCAAAATTTCTTTAAATTTCTTCATGTGCGCTTCCTTTCACAAAAAATGCGGTGCTGCAAAGGCAGCACCGCGATAAATTAGTCGCAGATATAAGGAATCAATGCAACGTGTCTTGCTCTCTTTACAGCGAGAGTAAGCTGTCTCTGGTGCATTGCGCAAGTACCGGTAACTCTGCGGGGGAGGATCTTCGCACGCTCGGAAAGATTCTTTCTGATACGGGGAATATCCTTGTAGTCAATATTGGTGATCTTATCTACGCAGAAGATGCAAACTTTCTTTCTTCTTCTGTTACGCAGCTGGGGCTTGTTTTCTCTAGGCTCTCTTGCTTCGGTAGCAGGAGCGCGATCAACAACCTGTTCGTTCTGCTGGTTCTCCATTGTGGTAAACCTCCTTTTAAGTTTTTAGAATGGGAGCTCGTCGTCAGCGGAAAGGTCTTCAAAACCGGAATCCGGAGCGGAGCTGTAAGAGGGCGGTGCCTCATTGCCGTAGGGAGCAGGTGCAGAATATCCGCCGTTGTTACCCTTGTTTTCAACAAAAGTAGCTTCATCGGCAACCACCTCGGTGGTATAACGCTTTTGACCGTTTTGATCGGTCCAGCTTCTCGTCTGCAACTGTCCGCAAACCAGAATAGGTCTGCCCTTGTTGAAGTAACGCGCGACGAATTCAGCAGTCTGTCTCCAAGCAACGATATTGATGAAATCCGTCTGCGGCTGTTCGCCCTGCTTGGTGAAGCGACGGTTAACAGCAATGCTGAAAGACGTGACAGAGACACCGCTGGGAGTTTTCTTCAGCTCGGGATCGGCGGTCAAATTACCAACCAAAATCACTTTGTTAAAGGATGCCATTTGTCAAAACCTACCTTTCAAAAATTAACTGTCAGCTTACTCTTCGCAAGCCAAGACGAAAGAACGAAGAATGCCGTCGGTGATATTAAAAATTCTGGTCAGCTCAGCCGGGAATGCATGCTCGGACTTAAAGCGGACGAGAACATAATACGCCTCGTTCATGTCTTCGATGGGGTACGCCAGTTTTCTGACGCCCCACTCGTTCACGCTCTCGGTCTCCGCATTAGCGGCGATCAGACCGGTGAACTTCTCAACAAGAGCCTTTACAGCCTCTTCGCCGAGAGAGTTGTCGACCAGAAACATGGTTTCGTACAGTTTCTTCTGTTCCATCTTGTAACACCTCCTTATGGACTTTTGGCTGTACGCTTTCCGTACAGCAAGGAGAAAACCTAAAAGTTTTCATACAAAGGGGAGTATATCACACTTTCAACAAAATGTCAAGGGGTTTTTTGAGTTTTTTGACGAAAAGTCTCCCTCATTTTTTTCTTTTTTTCACACTTAGTCGAAGCGTGGATTGACATTCCATGTTCTCTGTGCTATACTTCTCTCCGATAAGATTTCATATATGTCGGAGTCTGCCATGAACAAGCAAGAAATAACTTCTATTGTAGAGAATCAACGAGCCTATTTTTCCACCGGAGAAACATTACTCGTCAAAAATCGCATAAACGCTTTAAAAAAATTGAAAAACGCCCTGGAATCCAACAACGAGCGTTTTGCAGAAGCCTTAAAGAAAGACCTCGGTAAATCCGAATTTGAAGCCTATATGTGCGAGATGGGCATGGCGTTATCAGAGATCAGCTTCATGCTAAAGCATATTCGTTCTTACGCAAAAAACAAAAAGGTACGAACCCCTTTGGCACAGTTTGCGTCCAAAAGCTACCAAAAGCCTTCGCCCTATGGTGTCACGCTCATCATGAGCCCTTGGAATTACCCTTTGCTTTTGACCATCGGACCTTTGGCAAATGCTATCGCCGCAGGCAATACCGCCGTTGTGAAACCCAGCGCCTATTCTCCCGCAACCTGTGCTTTGCTGGAAGAAATTCTCTCGCAGATCTATCCATCGGAGTTCGTTACCGTGATCTCCGGAGGCAGGGAAGAGAACAACTATCTTTTAGATCAGAAGTTTGATTACATCTTCTTTACCGGTAGCAAATCAGTCGGTCAGCTCGTTTTGGAAAAGGCCGCCAAGCATTTAACGCCTGTTACATTGGAGCTGGGAGGGAAAAGCCCTTGCATCATAGACAAGTCTGCCAATTTAAAGCTTGCGGCCAAACGCATTGTTTTTGGAAAATACCTCAACTGCGGCCAAACCTGCGTAGCCCCCGACTATATTCTCTGCCATGAATCCGTCAAAGAGAAATTTGTCGCTTATGTAAAGGAAGAAATCGAAAAGCAATACGGCACAGCTCCTCTTTCTAATCCGGATTACGGCAAAATTATCAATCAAAAGCACTTTGACAGAGTGTCAGCGCTTATCGATTCCTCCAAAATTGCACACGGCGGAAACAACAACCGCGACACCTTGCAGATCGAACCTACGGTGTTAGACAACATTACGTGGAAAGATGCCGTAATGCAAGAAGAAATCTTTGGCCCTATTATGCCTATTTTAACCTACAACGATATCGGAGAAGTGGTTTGTACGATCGTCGCCCACGATAAGCCATTGGCGCTTTATATATTCACCCAAGACAAAAAAACGTCCGATCAGATCATCAATTCTTGCTCCTTCGGCGGCGGTTGCATCAACGATGTTATCATCCACCTTGCAACATCCAACATGGGCTTTGGCGGTGTAGGAGAAAGCGGCATGGGCTCTTATCACGGCAAAGCAGGCTTCGATACCTTCACCCACTACAAGAGCATGGTGGATAAGAAAAATTGGATCGACCTTCCTATGCGGTATCAGCCCTACAAGCCCTTTTACCGCAAGCTGTTGAATATATTCTTGAAATAATACGAAAGCCTGTTGCAAATCATCGCAACAGGCTTTTTACTTCAGATATTTATCGGATAATCTCCGTATCCCATACAGCAGCTGATTCCATTGGTTTCGCCCTCACGGGTAGTCTCCAAAACGGCGATCAGAATACACAAACCGCTGTGATACATATCGTTGATCTTATAAGTACGTCCCAAAGCCTTATGCTTTGAGATCTCCTCAAATACGATCTTTCGTTGAATCAAAAACTCAAGCGGCTCCTCCAAAACAGATTCTTCCACGCCCAGACGTTCCGCCAACTCATAAATGCTGATCTCACTCATAGAAATGACGGCAAGAACAATCTTCAAGCGCAACGGATCCGAAAGCGCCTCCAAAAGGGGAACGGCAAACCGCACCGTGGTTTGATCCACTTCACGGAAGAAATCTTTAGTCACAAGCGCACCAAAGCCCTTGCTCCAAAGCAAGGAAAGACCTCCCTTGTTTGAAATATGATTAGGACAAGGGGATTCAAAGGAATCCTTTACCCACCTTCCGCGGAAAATACCGTGATGCGCCGCCGCAAACACCTGCAACGCCTCCCAATAGGACTCCTCGGACATCTGTGGATTCTCGGCGATTTTCCTGAAGATCTTTTCGATGATATCGTCGTATACCAGATCCTTTCCCTTATACAGATAATCAATGCTTACCCCGAAAGCAGAAGCGATCAAAGGGAGGGTCTGTACGTCCGGTAAGCTTGCTCCCGTCTCCCATTTGGAGACCGCTTGGGAGGAAACGTTCACCGCCTGTGCCAACTGCTCCTGTGTAAGTCCTTTTGCTTTTCTCAGTTCTGCTATGTTTTTCGAAATATCCATCAATAACGTTCCTTTCGTTTTTGACCGCGGCGCCTCGGTTCTTGAGTCCAGCATAGCATACGAAATGTCAAAAATCAACAATCTGTCAGGATGGCTGCCCAACCGTTGGTTGAAAGACGTGTTTTTAGTTCTCTTTACAGTTGTTTCTCTTTCTAATATGCCAATACACAGGAATCGCCATCAAAGGGAACAGCATTCCCGCCAGCATCCCAAGCTTCATTCCCAATTGCTCGGGCAAGATCTGTAACCGATCCGCCAAGGAAAGCAAGGCGGGATTTTCCATAGCCGCATCGGTGATCACGCCGATCAACTGCGGCCCCACTGAAGCGCCCAAATCGCCACCCGCCGCCATCATGGCGAAAATAAACACGCCGCCCGTCGGAAATCTTTCGGAGGCTGCTATCAAACTTCCGGGCCAAAGCATAGAAACGCAAAAGCCTGTAAACGCGCAGGCAAGAAGCCCCAAAAAGGGAAAGGGCGTCAAGGCCGCGATCAGATAACAAACAATCGCCCCAACACCTCCAAAGAATAAGGCGTTCCCCACATTCTTGCCCATCTTAGCGTATAAGGTTCTCCCAAGCCCCAGCATCACTGCAAACATGGCAACGCCCAAAATATCTCCCAAGACCTTATCAATGCCCAACGCACCCTCCAAGTATCCGGAAGCCCACTGCGCCATGGTACATTCCGCGGCACCACCCAAGAAAATGGCCCCCACACAAACCCACAGTGTCTTATTCTTCAAATATCCCAAAGCGCCGGAAACCTTCTCCGGAGTTTCCATTTTCGGGATCTCCGTGCCCATATATAGAAACGCAGAACAGGCAGGGATCAACGCCATCAGCGCAACCAAAAGATACCATTTCTCTTTCCCGAATGCTAACAAATATAACGTTCCAACGAGAACCACCCCAACAACACCCCATGCGTAGATGGAGTGTAGCTTGCTCATCTCTCGATCGGGGTTTTCTGCGGGAATCGCCGCGATCACAGGACTGATCAAAACCTCCGCAAATCCGCTGGCCGCCGAAAACACCAAGGTTCCCGCTACCATGCACAGATATACTTGCGCCGGGAACGCAAAGGGCAGAAATGCAAACATCAAAAGCCCAATCACCGCTAATACCGGTGTCAGCTTCACCATCTTGGGAATATTAAACCGATGTGAGAAAAAGGAAAAAATCAAATCTACCAGCAGCTGGGTGGAAAAATTGATCAAAACCAAAAGCCCCAGCAGGGAATAGGAGATGCCGTAAAGCTCTCGAAAGGTCAAAAACAGCATGGGCGGCAGATTTGCCACCGCAGCCATAGAAACGTTGACAAAATAGCAAGCGAATCTCAATCGCGTATAGTTCTTCATCTCAGCCTCCTAAAGCCTCCAAAGCGGCTCTCAGATTGTCACGCTCCTTTTGGGTTTCGAAAACGCTTACACCGGTCACAGGGTCATACATGTACTGATAGCAGAACATCACAACGCCGGCACAAGATTTCTGATCGAGAAGATACTCCACACAACGCTTCAGCACGTCCTTGTGCTCTGCCCATTCATTCTTACCGCTTCCGGCATAATTGTCCACACCGCTTTGCGCCTTACCCATGGTCATACCAACCCACAGCTTCACTTTCTCGTTCTTGATAATACTCTTCCAAGTCCGATAAACAGATTTAAAATCATGAGTCTGATGCTCCAGCCCGAAATAGATCTGCGGACAGATATAATCGATATACCCATCCTCCTTACACCAAGTATACACATCCGTATACAACGTTTCGTACCCTTGTTGTAAATTTCCCATAGGGCTGATGCCAAAGAGCAGTCTTTCATCAACGCCTTTTACTGCAGTATAGATCTCCCGCACCATGGCGTTTACGTTTTCGTAGCGAAATTTCGCAAGGGAAAGGGTACCTCCGCCGCTTTTATACGCCTGATAGGAAACAGCATCAAAACTCGCATCCGTAGTGGGATAGAAATAATCGTCCATGTGGATGCCGTCCACATCATATTTTTCGCAGATTTCTTTTGCGCCTTCTGCAATCAGCTCTCGAGCCTCGGGATGGGCGGGATTGAGATACCAACGCTCGTTGACCTCCACGATCACTTCACCCTTCTTTCCCGCCTCTCCGTACCATTGCTTCACCAAATATCCGTCGTCAATCAACTTGATCTCAGAAGCCTTCATCAAACGCATGGGGTTGATCCAGGCATGCACGGAAAGCTCCAAAGCCTTCGCCTGCTCAATAAGAATCGCAAAGGGATCGTATTCCAGTTCCTTGGAATAGCTTCCGCTGGCATATCTGGAGGGGGGATATATTTCGCTGGGATACACGGAATCCCCAAAAGGACGCACCTGCACAATAACAGTGTTATAACCCTCCCTTGCAACGTTGGAAAGCACCCGTCCGATCAACGCAACGTAACTATCCTTAGACCGCTGCCCGCCATTTTCCGTATATACGTTCATCAAATCGTACTGGGAAAGCCAAACAGCCTTCACATATTCACCCATTTCGATTTCCTCCTCCGGCATACTGATCTCCGAAATCTCTTCGGATTCCTCTGTACTTTCCAAAACGGCAGAAGAATCCTCGCCAAGCAATTCGCTTTCCCCGGAGGATTCCGTAAAGATAGCAGGAGTCTCCATGGAGCAGGAGCAGAGCAACAGCGCTCCCAAAAGTACCCAAAGGATAAATTTATACTTCATAAACGGTTCTTCCATTCTTTTTGTTTTTGACAAGTATACCATATTCCCGACAAAAAATCAATACGTCCGACTTTCCCGTGGGTAGGAAACTTTAACCTGCGGTTAACCTCTGTCGAATCCGATTCCCTTGCATTTTTCTCAATTTGTGCTATAATCAATTACACAGCAAGGCCTTGCGAATTCATACAAACAAGGAGTACCACTATGGATATGAATATCGGACAAACCATCAAGCATCTGCGTCAGCAGAAGGACATGACCCAAGAACAGCTTGCACAGCTTTTATGCGTTTCCTCCGCCGCTGTGAGCAAATGGGAGGTAGGGAACACCTACCCGGATATTACCATGCTGTTTCCCTTGGCGCAGATCTTTTCCGTCTCCATCGACGAGTTGATGGGGTACAACAAAGAAGCCGCCAAAGCCGACATCGACGCCATTCTTCAAGAAGCCCGCGCGGCACGCAGAAGCGGACTGCTGGATAAGGCCCAAGAAATTCTCACAGAAGCCCGCAAAAAATACCCCCACGACTACCGTATCATGCACACGTATATGTGGGAGATAGCCGGATGGCAGGCGGATAATGACCCTGGGATTCTGATGGCGCACAAAGATGAATTTCTGCAGATCTGCAACTGCATTTTAAACGGCTGTGACGACGAACGGTTCCGCTTAGAAGCATTAAACATGAAAGCAAAGCTTCTTCACGCCGCAGGAGATACAGAAGGTGCTTTGAAGATCCTGGCAGAATTTCCCACATGGGATCTGACCGGGGGTCACAAAACCGAACAGCTTTTTGCCAAGGACACCCCGGAATTCCGCTATTGGAACGAACGGAATTTTCTCAGCATGATGGATGGCGTTTTCAGCAAGGTCGCGAGGCATTTCTGGCACGATCCCGATCTTACAACAGACGAAAAGATAAATCGCTTGGAAGCTTTAGCAGATTCCTTTCGGGAGCTTGCCGCTACCCAAGAATACGGCTTCCTTGCCGTTCCGGCGCAAATGCTGTATTCCATGCTTGCGGGACGGCTTTACGAAGACCGCTTGCAGGATCTGCTCCGCGTGCGGGAGAAGCAGTTCGAGGCAATGGAAGCCCTCTACACCCATGCGCAAAAATCCCCCGTCTTAAAGGAACTGCTCCAAAAAACCTACGGCACAGACCGACCCTTAGAATATAAACTACATTGGCTGGAAACCTCACAGTGGTCGGGACACGTTTCCCTGCGCAATAACGAAGAATATTCCGCCATGCTTACCCGCTGGAAGGAAAAACTGAATTAAGACAAAAAAACCGAGCGTCTCGTTTTTTCGAAACGCTCGGTATATTTTTACTTTTCCCGCTTCAAACGGAACTCTACGGAGCTTCTCAGATAGGTGAGATAGTCCTTATCTCTGCACATTTCCTTGCCGTGCACGTCGGAAAGCTTTGCCACGGGTCTGCCGTTGACGTACTGCAGCTTGATGACGATATTCAACGGATCCGCACAGGTGTCGTTGGAGCAGTAGGTTCCGATTCCAAAGGAGACCTTCGCCTTGTCCTTGAAGTAATCGTAAAGCGCCTGGGCTCTGTCAAAATCCAATCCATCGCTGAACAGCAAAAGTTTGGTCTTGGGGTCAACACCGTACTTTTTGTAATGGGCAATGATCTTTTCGCCCCATTCAAAGGGATCTCCGCTGTCGTGACGAACGCCGGTGTAGTTATTCACCATGGCGCGGTTAAAGTCCATCAGGAACAGATCCGTAGTAATGGTGTCAGTCAAAGCAGTACCGTTGTCACCCTGATATTCGTCGTACCAGTCCTTCATGGCGTAGTGATTGGTATACGCCAAGGGAATGGAATCAATGCCTTGATACATCTGCACGAATTCGTGAGCGTACGTACCGATGGGGGTCACGCCGTGCTTCATAGCAAAATACACGTTGGAGGTACCTACGCAGTTCTTGGTCTCCGTGCAGAAGCGCTTGATCACCACGTCCTGCCACTCTCTGGAAAGACGTCTTCTGCAACCGAACTCCGCAAACTTAAAGGTATACTTGCCCTCGTTGAATTCATTGATCTTTCGATTCAGCTTCTCCTCCGCAGATCTTCTCAGCTCCTCGTAATCGTAAGCCATGCGGAAGTATACCTCGTTGACGATCTCCAGAAGATAGATCTCAAACTGCATAGCAGAAAACAGCGGACCGTTGATCACGATATTCAGCTCGCCCTCTTCGGTGCGGGAAACCGTTACGTAATCCCGCAGAGGATGCCAAAGTCTCAAAAACTCAACGTAGTCATTCTTCAAGAAACGAATGGAACGGAGATACTCCAACTCGCTCTTGGTGAAGCGGAGCTTGCAAAGATGATCGATCTGCGCGTTGATCTCTTCAACCATTTCCTCGGTGAAAACGATGCCCTCGTTTCTGCACTTGAAATAGTATTCCCCGCAAAGATCGGTGTGCTTGTGGAAGATCACCTGATCCATGTTGAACTTATATAAGTCCAGATCCAGAAGGGAGGTGATGATAGGTTCTAATTTCATGTTACGTCCTCTAAATCATAATATGTTGATCTGGCAGAATCCCATGGTGGTCAAAGCTGCCTTGTGAGATTCTGGAGTTACTCCCGCACAGCAGGAGCTGTCAACAGAGATATTCGCCTCTGGGAAATGCGCCTTCAACACCAAAGCGTTGGAGACCACGCAAATATCCGTGCAAAGCCCAACCAGCTCCACGGAGAATTCTTCGCCGCCTGCCGCAGACTTCAGCATACCGGGCAGATCCACACTGCCGAAGGTGATCTTCTCCACGGGGGTATACGCCTTTCCTTCCAATGCTTTCGCCACATTGGCATCCAGCTTCCACCCATCCGTGCCCTTGATACAGTGAGGAACGGGAAGCTTTTTGCCCTCGGCGGACTCCATATAATTCTCAAAATGGGTGTCATAGGTCACGAAGATCTCGCCGTCAAAGCCCTCGATCTTCTTCACCACGTTGCCCACGATAGCGACAGCTTCCTTGGAACCCAAAGCACCGTCTACAAAATCTTTTTGCATATCCACAACGATCAAAAACTTTTTCATGTTGGAGCATCCTTTCCAAGGTATAGTTACGAATTTAGGGTTATTTTATCAAATCAAATCGAATCTGTCAAGAGGGGGACTATACTTCTTCTTCCATTCCCATCAGTTTGCGCAAATCTCCCAAGCTCTTATCGTATTGCGCTCGGGTAATCGCACCGTTGCCCAAAAAGGTATCCAGTAACTCCTTCTGATTGAAAAACAACTGCCGTTTTTTCTCCTCGGGCGTTAATTCTGCCCATGGGGTGCTTTGTTCTTTCATATCGTTTTCCCCTTAAAATACCACGTAGGCACGGGATTTTTCATGTTATTATACCAAGAAAGCACTTCCTTAGCCTGCTTCAACATGGTATCGATCTCGCCCTGGCCAAAAGGAATTGCCCAATACACCGAGGAGAGGGTATTGCTTGCAATATAAAGCGCAAGCAGTCTCCAAAACTCCATAGGCACATTGTTCTCAAAATACCCGTTTACCATTCCCGAGGCGAACAGAGGAGATTTCTGTGCGCACCACACAATACGGTTGAACTCCTCCCAAGGGTCGCCGTAATCATCTCGATTAAAATCAATGATCTGCAAGCGACCCTCCTCATCGATCATCATATTCCCGATATGATAATCTCCGTGCTGGTATACCTGGGGTCTGTTTTTCAGCAGATGGCGGTTGGCTTCTATGTAATCAATAAAAGCCTGCCCGTTCTCATATTTGATAGGGCACTCACCGTATTTTTGGATCTTGTAATCCATCTTTCGGTTAAAGCGAGTTTCCCAATCCTCCCGGGTAGTAGGCGCTGGAATGGAGTGAATCTTTTTTAAGATCTTACCTGCTTCTAAGCCGTAGGCATATTGCTCTGTGTCGGAGAGGGAAGAGATCACGCCCTCCGCATCCGAACCTTCGATCCAGCTTTGGAGTGAGTAGACACCCTCCGAGCAAATACCCAACTCCAAGGGTAAGCACATGGGTACGCCAAGCTCTGCCACCTGCCGCATCATCTCAAATTCACGTTTCTTTTTCTCTTGCTGTGTGATGTCGGAGATCCGCAAGAGATATTTTTTGCCGTTTTCGTCCGTCACACAGTATTTTTGATCCCCGGACCAACCCTTTAAGATTGGCTCTCGGGTAACAAATTTCATCATAAAATCCTCTTTTCTATCCACGCGGCAACACCATCCTCGTCAATGGAGAGGGTAATTTGATCCGCTGCTTCCAAAACTGCAAGGATGCTGTTTGCCATGGCAACTCCGATACCGCAATTCTTGATAGGCTGAATATCGTCGTTGTCATCTCCGAAATACACCGCCTCACGGGGATCGATTCCAAAGAAGCTAAGCATCTCCTTGATACCATTCCACTTGGTGGCATTCTTGCTCATAACCTGCACCAAGCGGTTGATCACCCCGGAATGGGCAATGCTGTAATAGGTATCCGCTGTCAGTTTTTGTTCGATTCCTTCGTAAAACGAGGGATTTTCACTGCTGGCGAGGATCTTATACAAGGTGCATCCCTCCGGCAAAGCGGGAAACCCATCATATAAAATGGGGCTCCATTCCGGAATCTCTCTGTTGGAATAGATCCCTCGGTCTGTCTCAATGGATAAAAAGACTTTTTCATCCTTGCAAAACTGTCCCAGGATCTCTTCGCCGCTGTCCTTGGGGATGCCGCATTTGAATTCTTTCCCGGGGAGATACACCGCGGCACCGTTCATAGCCGTCACCGCATCAAAACCAACCAAAACATCGTATTCCTCAATAGTCCGCATAGGTCTGGCGCTTGCCGCCATGAGCAAAATACCCCGTTCTCTGCACTTACGCAAAACACCCAGAGTGTATTCCGAAATGCTTTTATCCGTATGTAACAACGTACGGTCAAGATCTGTGATGATGGCCTTCATTTCAGCAAGCCCTCTGCCCTCATCTTTTCCAGAGAGCGGTCAATAGAGGCTTCTAGCTCCTGTTCTACGCCGTAGTATACTGCCAGTTGAACCAAAGCGTTCATGGCTTGCTTTATCTCGTCGGCCAAATGTTGCTTGGAGGGTTCTCCGTGCTTCAAGGACTTAATTCCGCTTTTTTCAAAGTGGTTGACTTCACTGGCCACCTCACCGCATTCTTCCAAAATTCTGGTGGTGATCTGATAAGGCTGATTGCCTCCTGGGAAGCGATTTGTGTAACCGTTTGCCAATGCGTAAAGCTTTTCCATTTCTTTTCTCCTTTCAAAATTACCTGCCCAAAACGTCCCGGTTCAAGGCGTTCAGAAAATCCGTCTCGTTATACAGAATATACTCTCCGAAACGATCTCCGCTTTCCAACGGGATCTGCTTGCTTTCCCAATTCAAAAGCACTTGGCTCGGCATGGAATTCATAATCAGAATTTTCTTGCACTCTGACGGATAATCAAACTCAAAACGCTTTTTGGATTGGAAAAGATCATACCCCAAAACGGATGCAGAGGAGGTGAATTCCATCCATCCTTCTTCGGAGAAGACCAACGGCTCTTTTGCGTTTCTTCCGCAAAGCATTTTGCAGGAAAACTGCTTTCCGTCGCAATGAACGGTAAAGCTTTCCCCTGCGTAAAGACGGAACAGAGAAGCGTAAGGCTTTTCGATCCCCGAAAGCTTGCTTTTGTTCTCCTTGGCAATTCGAACAAGTCTTTTTAAGAATTTCCTTCTGGAAAAAAACCTCCTTGCGTATTTGACCAATACAAAAGCAAACACAATAAGCAAAACAAGAGAAAGTACAAACGGCGTCGAAGGATCCGCAAACAGCTTGGGAAGATTTGCAAACAAAGGGATCAAATGAGGTGCAAGATAGCTTCCCACGACGCCGCCTATCAGATAGACAATGACTATAGAAAGATACTTCCTGTTGTATTTCTTCGCCGTCAACTCATTTTCTTCCTGCGTTTCCCATGCCTTGCAAGCGTTGCGATACGCCAAAAGCGTAAGCAAGAACAAAGCTATAAAGAGGATTAAAGTAACAAACAGCTTTTCCTTCCCCTCGGGAAAATACCGCACCGCAAGCACCTTGAAGGCGGGAAACACGTCCAAGGGCAAAATCCAGAACAGCAGGGAAAACAACCCCACCCTACCCCAAAAGGAAACGTCACTCAGCAAAATCAGACATTTCCACTTGTATTTGGAAGTCGACGCCAGATAACGCGCCCTGAAGGACTCTTCATAAAGAATCGTAGGCTTAATCAAGGAGGTAAAGAAAAGCAACAGCATTCCCACGCAAAGCCAGCCGAACAACTGCGGGGTGATATAAGTTTCCGTCACGTTCAGATAGGGGTCGTCAATATTAGCAAAGTAAAATACCACCTGTGAGATGATCCACAAAGCTAAAAAGAACTTCAAAAATCTGGTCACGGCAACGGTTATTTTACGAATATCCTTCGGTTGCATAAAAACCTCCTTCAATTTGATTTAGAAATAGAATGCCGTTTCGGGAGGACGGATATCCGTCAGCTTTCCGGTGTAATGGCGCAGTGTATGTACCTGATAGGGATATTTCAAGCATTCTTCCTCGTTCAGCTCGATGCCCAAGCCGGGTCTGTCGGGAATCTTGATCTTGCCATCAGCGTATTCCAAAGACTCATTGGTAACGTCCTTGCGGTAAACCACATCGCTGTACATGATCTCCAGAATGCTGAAGTTCACACAGCAAGCCGCCAGGTGCAAGGTTGCCGCGTTGGCCACAGGACCGGAAGGATTGTGAGGTGCAAAAGGAATGTAATGAGCCTCTGCCAAAGCCGCAATCTTCTTCAGCTCCAGAATACCCCCTGCATGGCTCACGTCAGGCTGGATGAAATCTGCCGCGTTCAAACTGAGCAGATCCTTAAAGGAACGCAATCCGTACAAACGCTCACCTGCAGAGATCGGCACCGGAGAACGGTCGCGCACTCTCTTAAGAGACTGCAGATCATCGGGAGGAGTGGGCTCTTCAAAGAACATGGGCTTGAATTGCTCCAGCTCCTTAGCGATCTTGATACCGGTAGGCACGTCAAAACGACCGTGCCCCTCAATGAGAAGATCCACGCCGGGACCAACAGCTCTGCGCACCGCATCCACACAGCGCAGCGCCTTGTCCAAATCGGCGTTGGAGATCTCCAAGAAACTCTTTCCAAAGGGATCCCACTTCATGGCAGTCACACCGCGCTTAACGGCCTCCGCCGCTTTCTCGCCAAACTGCTCAGGCTCGGTAGCACCTGCAAACCAACCGTTGACGTAAATGCGCACCTCATCTCGCATTTTGCCGCCCAAAAGCTGATAAACGGGAACTCCCAATGCCTTACCCTTAATATCCCAAAGCGCCATCTCGATACCGGAAATAGCGGACATCAGAACCGCGCCGCCTCTCCAGTAGGCATCACGGTACAAATTGTGTACATGCTCTTCAATGCGCATGGGATCCTTGCCAACCAAAGCTTCCTTGGCATGCTCAATGGCACCCACCAAGGCCTTTTCCTTATATTCCAGCGTAGCTTCGCCTACGCCCTCAATACCCTCGTCGGTATAGACCTTCACGAACACCCAGTTGGTTCGGAAGCAATCCACCACAAAGGGCTTAATATCGGTTATCTTCATAAATTCATCTCCTTGAAAATTTCAGGTATCAATACATTTTCGTAAACAAAAACTTTGGGATCTACGTCATCCAGCATCCCGAAATGCACGGGAATCGCAAGCTTAGCGTCGATATAGGAAGCAAACTTCGCCGCATCAATTGCATTCATATTGTTTCCTTTGCCGTTGATGGGAAGGAAAACCGCGTCCACGGATTCTGGAACGGACCATGTAACCTCGTGTGAATACAAAGTATCTCCCGTAACGTAGTAACGTTTACCTTGATATTCGATCACAAATCCAACCGCATGATCATCGGAATGAACCGCAGGCACAACCGTGATCTCCACGTCGCCTTGACTCCACATCACACCGGGAGAAACCCGCACGAAGTTGTTTTTCCCACCTTGCAAACGGATCTTTTCCCAAACCGAAGCAGGGGAGAGAACAGTTACCTCCGTATTCTCGTTTACAAAATGCTTTGCTGTTTCGGGATCGTAATGATCAATATGAACGTGCGTAAAAAGGCAAATGTCCGGCTTGATCTTCCAAACAGAAGGATCCACCGCCATTTTTCGATGGCAAGCAACCTCTGCCGCACTGTCGGTAAAATATGGATCTACCAACATAGTAACCTTCTCCGTTTGGAATAAAAGCCCCGCCTGCCCAAGCCATGTAACCTTCATCGGAAGTTTGCTCCGCCGTTAACGTCCAAGGTTGCGCCGGTTACGTAGCACGCCTCATCGCTGGCAAGGTAAACAGCCGCCGCGCCAACGTCCTCGATCTTACCAAGACCCAAGGGAATGCTTGCGCCCAGCTCCTCAACGCCTTCAACGCCATGGGTCTGTACCAAAAGCTCGGTACGGATCAAGCCGGGAGCAATGGCGTTTACAGTAATGTTATACTTAGCAGCTGTACGCGCCAAAGTCTTGGTAATACCAATCTGACCGCTCTTGGTTGCGGCATAGTGAATGTGTCCGAACAAAGCGCCACGTTCTCCAACCACAGAGGATATAAAGATAATTCGACCGCATTTCTGCTCTTTCATAATCTCCATAGCAGCTTTACTGCAAAGCATGCCGGAGGTCAAGTTGGTCTTGATGATACGATCCCAATCCTCGTAGGTCATTTCAAAAATGTCTTTATCCTGAGAAGTGCCTGCGTTGTTTACCAGAATATCCAATCTGCCAAACTCCGCCATGATCTTATCAAACAGTTCTTTTACCTGATCCGCCTCGCTTACGTTGGCTTTCACCACCAATGCCTTGCGTCCCATTGCACTGATCTTTTCGGCAACCTCTTCCGCAGCGACAATATTTCCCATGCAGTTAACAACCACATCGGCACCGGCTTCCGCCAATGCCAAAGCAATACCTCTACCGATTCCGCGGGAAGAACCCGTTACCAAAGCAACTTTTCCCTTCAAGCTAAACATACGCATCCAACCTCCTGTGCGTTTAAAGTAATGGTTTGATTTTCTATAGTTACAGTTATTTCTTTATCCGAGTCATTCCAAAGGGCGTACATACGCCGAGTTCCGTTAACAAATTCGCCGTACCTGACGGAAGCAGGCAGCTGCAGATCCAAATTACCCGTATATTGCCCTTCGTAGAAGAACTCCTTGTATCGTTCCTTCAAGGCCAAAATCTTTCCCACTTTTTCCGCCATCGGGGGAATCTGCCCGATATGCCCCCGTCCTCTCCAAGGGCAAATATCATGACGGTAACCATGAATAAAGGCGTGATTCAACTGACGGTCGGTGCCTTCCTTATTGTCATGAACAAAGCGATCCGTCTGCACCGTCTCGGGGAAGGTTCGCATAAACATCTCAGGGAAGCAATTCGCGCCGAAAATAGGGCCAAGCTGACAGCCATGAATGTACTGCACATAGGGCAGAACCATGTCGCACACCATTTCCGTGCCCACCGCCTTATCCTCAGGGCAGTTAGCGTGAAGCTTCTTGAACGCCTCCACGCGCCAGATCTCACACTCATCGGGTCTGGGGCCATGGAAATGCTCTTCGTTAAAGCAGGGAAGAGGTGCCGCTGCACCGATCTGATCGAAGAATGCGGAGTCTGCTCCGAAATCGAACTTCATCTTCTCGTGCATTACAACGCGATTCTGCCATTCCTCGTTGGCGGGGCAAGCGGTAACGAAGGATTTGTAGCCAAAAGCACGGAGCATCATGCCGTCGTTTCCAAATCGGTAGTGATCTCTGTAATCATTGCCGTCGATATCGATACGGCAAACCTTGTGACCGATTTCTTTGTAGTAATCCGTTGCCACGTCAATGAGCTGTCCGTTGGTATAAAGAGCAACTCTGCCGCCCATTTCCTGAATCTTTCTCACTGCTTCTGCAAGCTTTTCCGCGCCACCCAGCTCGTCATCGGGCTCGTAAATAGGATATCCGTTGTCAAAACGCCCCTTCCACCAGCCGAAAACCATGATCATATTCAAACCGTACTTCGCGCCTTCTTCGTAAATATCGGGCAGATCGTCATAGGTAAACATTGCTTCGCCAAACTGATGCCGCAGAATCACTCTCTGCCAGCCTGTGATGCTCTTCACCCATTCGGGAACAATAGGCGGGGTATACCAATTTGCTCTTGCATACCCGCCGTAAATATCCGATCCTGTTCTCCAGTCTCCCTCGTTCAAAGAGACAAAGCATTTCGTGATTTCCACAGTCTCGCCCTTTTTCACGCAGGGGATGTGGGAAATGGCAATCAGCAGTCGCGGACCGTGATCTCTGGGAGATACGCCCACCGAGAGTACGCAGATCTTCAGCTTGGGATCGTGGCGACCCATATACAGAAAGTGTCCGCCGGTCTGCAACCCAAACCAACCCATGGCCCCGTCTCCGGGATACCGCATAGGATTCCACACAACGTGATGATCGGAGGAGAAGTATTCCGAGTGATTGGATATCCGTACCTGCTCCCAAGGATTGGGAATAACCCGTCCCAATCCGTCTATATGATAGAACACATCGTTTTTGCGGTTCTCATCGCATGCCGTTTCCAAATCCACGAGGGGGAGCTGTACTTCGTTGATCCGCACGTCACACCGATTGCTCACGGTAGCACTGAAGACAAATCCCTCGTGAGTGTTCACTTCTGTTGAGACTGTGACAGAAAACGAGGTGTCGAATATCCGTCCGTTGTCCGCAACCAAACGGTCGTATACGATTTTTAAAGCACCGTTCTCCAAGGTCGCCTTGCCTTTTTGCTTGGAGGAACGAACGTTCATTTCCTTTTCGTAGCCGTCATCTCCGTATACACGCCAAAAATCTGCGTTTTCGCTTTGCTGCAAGGGGAGCCCCTGTGCCTTCCAGAGGATCTCACTGCCGTCCTCGGATACCGAGAAGGAGAGTTTTCCGGCACGGATGGTTAACATAGATTGCACCTTCCTTTGTATATAATAATTCAAAATAAAGTATAGCACTTTTTTTGAGAAAATGGAAGAGCTTTGCAAAATTTTATGTCACTTTTTCTGCAAAAAACAGACGCTTTTTCACCAAGTGATTTACCCTTAAAATCCTTATAAAATAACGGTTTTCGACCCCAAATAAAAAAATGAAAAAAATTCAAAAAAACACTTGACAAATAAGATTCATTATGCTATACTACCACACGTGCCGCGGGTGTGGCGGAATTGGCAGACGCGCTAGATTCAGGTTCTAGTGGGGGCAACTTCGTGTAGGTTCAAGTCCTATCACCCGCACCAGTTAAATCCAAGTCGAAAGACTTGGATTTTTCATTTTGTAGGGAAATATATTAAACGCTCCAAGCATTTCTGCTTGGAGCGTTTTTTTGGATCATTCAGCTGGAAAAATCTTAGTTTGCCTTTTCGTCTGCGTTTTCCTTTTGGATATCATCGTACATCTTTTCGTACATTTCAAGCATTTTGAAAAGGGTAAGTTCTCTGGTTTTGAAAACATCGCAAATTTCGGGAATTTGTTCAAACCGAGAGTCACCCTCTTCGCCCTCGAGTGACGAAAGCGCATCTCCTAGGCGATGCAACGAAGTCTGGCTGTTTTCTGTAAGCTGTCTTTGCAATAAAGCAATCTGTGCGAATATTTCTTTTGCTGTCAGTTTGGCTTCTTCCATTTTGGTTTCCTCCATAATTTTGTTCGGAGGACACGCAAGGCATATTTTGTTTTCTGCTACGAAGCGTGCCCTGCCGTCTTTCACAAGACCCTTTGCCCGTTTCGGGTAGGTCGCCTCATATTCATTGCCTTGCTCATCAACAACGATCACGTTTTTTACCATGGGTGTCGTCCCCTTGTGTTTTTGATGGCATATTTTTGCGAATGCTGTTTTTTGTGATGGGTGCCGTCCCCGATACGCAAATTTATTCTATCACACAAAGCAGAAGATGTCAAGAGTATTTTTCGGCGAAAACCAAAGGCGTTGCATAACTGCAACGCCTCTTTCGTTATAACAAACGTATATCATCTCTGGTCATTTGCTTTTCCAGCCAGCCAAAGAGCTTTTCAAGCTTTTCATCGTCATCCTTAACCGCTTCGACGGCGCTGATGTGATGCCACCAGAAGGAGTTCACGTAACGGAACAAAGCAGGGAAGACCTCCCGCTCAATGTCGGTGAACCGATACCGCTCTCCGATATATGCCATGTTTTTCAAAAAAGAACGAATTCTCAAATCGTCAAGGGCTTCATCATAGAGGTACAACCGCGTGTGATCTTCTCCGTATAAGGCGGAATCATCCGTCCACCAAAGGGCTTCCCGTACGGTATAGTTCAAGATGGGTTCTTTTCCGCAGAGATTGAAGTCGATCAACCCCACAAAATGATTTTCATCATCCAGCAGAAGGTTTGACTCGTTCAGATCCCCCTGAAAGCAGGATGTGGGCAGCAGGTGATATACCTTTCCCAATTCGCTCTGCGCCTTGTAATACAGCTCCAGAAGCCTCTCCGCACGCTCTGTATGACGGGGAATGTGTTCCTTCACGTATTGAACGAATTTTTCGGCGCACTCCGTCCCTTCGTCGGTGGTATCCGGCGGACAAAACGGCTCCAGCAAGCAATACGCCGTATGCCACTCCATCAAATCCAGCTCTGCGGCGGCAACAGTGCCCAAAAAGCGAAACAACTCCGGCGCATATACGGCAATTCCGTCCGCCCCCTTCAGCGTTTCCTCTCCGATCTGTTCCGCCGTTCTGTAAGGCGCAAACTCCTCCGCCCATGCAAAATATGTTCTTCCGTCAATTTCCTTGCGGTATACGGTTTGTCCGTCGATGCCCGGGAGGAGCGCGGGACAGTATATCCCAAGCGATCTGTACGCTTCCATCAGCCTGCCCCAACCATCGATACGCTTTTCATCCGTAAACGTATTGGAGCAATGCTTAATAACGATCTTTTTCTCTCCGCTTGATACGATATATACCTTTCGGAAATCCTCATCTCCTCTGCAAAGATCCAAGGTTTCTATTTCGCACGGTTCTTCCGAAAAATAGCGATCAATAGGGAATTCCATTGCGCAGTATCCTCCATAGCGATCTTACGGATAAGTATATCACCGTAGCGAATCTCTGTCAATCAACCGTTGGTATACTTGGATATCACCCTTCTCTTCCGTCCAAGAAAATAGGATTCGTCCAAGCCTGCTTGCCGTCTTTGTCCACAACACTTGCACGCACGTAATCGTAAGGGCCTGCCCAGTGCTTCAAGGTGAATTCAGCGCGGGTGATGTTTCCGTTTTCGTCCACACGAACCTGATTGGGATGCATATCGCTGTGCAGTCTGGCTCTGGAAACGGGGGAGCATTCCAGAATGACCTTGTTCTCGTCTACGTAGAAATCATAGATCTCGGGACCGCAGGAGGAATAGAATTCGCCCTTTTCCAATGCCGCAAGAATAGAGTTCAAATCTTTCTCCGCTTTCACCATGACCCATCCCTTGCAAAGATGGTCAAACACGTGGGAGTCGTCGGTGGCAACACCGTAAATGATCTTGCCTTGCCCCAACAGTTCGTCCCAGTAAGCCGCATCCGCGTCGCAATCCTCTGCCAAAGCGCAGCCGCTGTTCCAGATCTCCATGGCAAAATTGCCCACTTGATTTTCAAAATACTTGGCGCTGGTATTGCTCCACTGGGGGTGACAAAGAATGGTGAGATTCTTCTTGCCGTGTACCTCGTCAAGCCAGGGCTGATAGTCCTCGGAGGTGGGGAAGTTGGTGCCGGGAAGCTTTTCGTCGTTGGCAAATCCGTTTCCGTCCTCTAAGGAAGGGCCTACGCATACGGTGTGGAAGCAGCGGAAGCCGTGGCTGTACACCAAAATATTGCTATGCTCCGTACCGGGAACCAGTAAGATCCCCGTTTCCGGCGCGTAGTTGGTATGGTTATAGATCTGATGATCCGTCAAAGCGAGAAAATCATACCCATGCTCATGGGCATACTTCATCACGTCATCGGGGCTTCCCACACCGTCGGAGCGTGTTGTATGAGTGTGAAGTCCGCCTCTTTGGAAGGATTTTTCTTTATTAATAAACGCTTGCTGTCTTTTCATGGCCCGGTTCTCCTAAACATTCTTTGTTTATCCGCAGTTTATCACATTTTCTTGCCTAATGCAAGGCGTAAAATAAAAAATGCAGAGAGAAATCCTTCGTTCCTCTCTGCAAATGATATTACAGCACCAAATATGCGCCCAAGGTGGGATCAACCTTTTCGATATCCACGGAAAGGTACCCTGTTCGAATCGCTTCTTCAAAGATCGCGCCGCGGATATGGAAGATGTTGGCGCAAGCGTGATCGATCTGGAAGGAATCCTCCTTCAAAAACGCAGGTACCTCTGCAAGGATCTGCTTTCTGCAGAAGAGATAATGCTCCAATGCGATCTCTCTTGCCTTGTCTCTCAGTTTTTCCAACCGCGCCTTTGTTTCCTGTGGCATTTTAAGGTTCTTTTCTCTGCGCATGACCAGAATGGTGGGAAGATATCCGTCTTCCGTTTTCCTGATGTATCCGTACTCCTCCAAACGCTTTAAAATAGACTCTTCGACCTCGTTCCATATACCGTTTGCGACGGACTCGATGCCTTTTCCGTCTGCATAGGTCAATAAAGGAGGCAGCTTGCTTTCTATCCCCATGTAATCGAAGCGGAACTGTCGAAATTTAATCTCGGGAAGATCTTTCTCCAACGGCCCGGAAACACAGCCGGTAAGCGAAACGTAATCGGGTCTCTCTCCGTGATAGTTCTCCGTACCCAAAAGATCCCATTCACCACCGTGAGGACGGATCGTGTGTCCCCAAGGGCCGATGCCCTCCGCCTCGGAAGCATCCTTATTGAACTGCTTGCGGGAGGAGAAATCAATGGTGTCCGCTTCGTCCATCAGAAGTGCGGTCTTCATAATCTCGGCAGGTTGATACCCTTCGTGCCATGCGGGACAGTTTTCGTTTCGCCATCCGATGTCAAATTCCATAGCGTCGATCACCGCCTTGGTGAGAGACGGGGTGATTTGCTTCAAATGCTTGGCGATCTTTTGTTGCGCCTCAGCACTTACGATGAAGAAATTGGTCTCATATTTGTTGCCGTTTTTCTTCATCAGCGTGGCGTTTACCAAAGCGTTAAGCTCTTCCTCCATATAGGGAAGGGCAACGCCCACCTCCATGGCCAGCTCCTCTGCCGTAGCGGGTGTTCTGTAAGCCGCCAGTAAAATGTTTTTGCAAAGCTTGCGGAAGATGTAGTTCAGCGGTTCATTATTTTCACCGCGACAGCCGTTGAAAATATACCCGATGTTCTCCGGCTTGTAGCTGAGTTTTCCGAATTCTCTTGCCATTTCCATACCTTCTTTCAGAATGTTTCTTGCACGGTGCAGTCTTTGCTGTACCGCGCTTTCCGTAAGGGACAGGGAAGACGCAATGGAACGCACGCTTTCGTCCTCAATGTAGTAGGCAACCAAAATATCCCGGTATTCTCTCTTGATAAATGCCAGCTCTCGCCGGAGCAGAGTCATTTGCTCTGTATGCACCATCGTATCAAGGATCTCCGCGCCTTGGTCTGCCATATCATAGTCGTCGATAGAGCCGCCCGCAATATGTTCGTGTTTGGAATGCTTCTCCTTTGCCCAAGCGGCGTAACGGTTCTTGGCAATTTTCCAAACCCACGGGGAAAAACATACTGGAACGATCCCCTTGTTCAAGGCTGTGACGATTTGTAATGCGATATCCTGAGTCAGATCCTCCGCCTCCGTGTGGCTTCCTGTCTTTTTCAAACAGAAATAGAACAGTTTTTCCACATATTGTTCGGTAAGCTCTGCCAGCAGTTCGTCGCGTAAAGCGTTTGCTTCTTGCATTTCCTCATCTCCTTTCATGGGTATAGTGTGGCGTTTTGTGGTTTCCTGACAAAGTATTTTCAAAAAAACTTGACAGGAATGTCCGAAAATGGTACAATATCAAAAAATCAATCGGAGGAGTTTGGTATGAAAACGCCCATCAGCTGGATCATTGACGATCCCGCACCCGTTATATCCGTTTATTACGAGCACGCAGGCAAAAGCACCACAGAGGACGGCAGACCGTTGATCCCTACCTACCCCAACGAAATGCTGTTTACCTTCTGTGATATCATTGAGAAATACGGTATCCGCGGCAAGTTCAGCGTGATTCCCATGCCGGGTAACAAAGGCGATATTGTAAACGGCTTGGAGGGCATCTCCGAATCCGAAATGAAGGAATGGCTGGAGTGCGTCAAGACCCGTGTACTTCCCGCATTTTCCGTAGGCCCCGAAATGCTGACCCACCATAAAGCCGTGGATCTGGCAACAGGGAAAGCGCTTCCCATGAACGAGCGGGATTGGGCATCCACCCAAGACCGTACGACTTTCGTACCTTATATCTCCAAAGCGTTGTCCCTGCTCAGAGAAGCGGGCCTCCCCACCTTCGGTGTAACCTCTCCTTGGGACTTCGGAATCGAGGTGGAAAGGGAATACGAGTATTCCATCTCCGCTGCCGTAGAACAGGTTACCGAAAACAAGGAGGCATGGTTCTTCCTGCGCGGACTGAGAGGCCGCCCCAACGCCAAGCCTTGGGTGGCATACGATGACGAGGGCAGAACTCTGGTCTCCATCCCCGCTACCACCAGAGATTATCTGTGGGCAACCATTGATACTCCCCGTACCGACGATGAACTGATTTGTCAGATCGCCGATAAGCTGATTACCGCCGACGGCAAGTCCGGCGATGTGATCGACGTGCTGGAGACGGGCGGTTATCCCATCCTCATTACCCATTGGCAGAGCCTTATGTCCAACGGATTGGGCACGGGCTTAAGAATCATGGAAGAGGTAGGCCGCCGTATCAAGCTTCACCTCTCCAATCGCGTGGAGTGGATGAGCTTCGAGCAGATCATGGAGCTTGTGGTTTCCCGCAAAGAAGAATATCCCAAACCCATATTTTAAGCACTTGCAAAAAAGGAGGAGGCCAAAAGCCTCCTCTTCTTCGTGCATTTTTTACGCCCAACGCGCCTTGGCGATCTGAGGATATGCCTCGTCGATGATATTGACCATACGTCTCACGAGAGACAGGCATTCTTCTCCGCAAGTGCTTCTGTCTACCATTGCGTCGAGAGAAGCATTTACATCTTTATCCTCATCCATATAGAACTTCAACCAACGATACTCGTTGTTCAAATTATTGCAAACGATGAGAGCCGCCGCCTCGTTGTTTTTGAAGCTCTGGATCTCCCAGCACTTGAAAGAAACGTAAGGGTCGTTGTCCTCATCAAAGAAAACATAAATCGGAATGGTGTCCATATTGTCACCGGTATAAGTAACTTTGACAACGTTGTCATCCTGCAGAGTATACTTTACACCGTTGGCGTCCATGTAACGAACGAATTCATTTTTATAAACTTGCATGATTAAAACCTCCAATATTTTTTCTTATTTGTATTTTAGCACAAATTTATCGTGTTGTCAATAAAAAGCTCCGCTATTTTCTAAAACTCAAGCTCTTTCTTATCGTGCAGAACAGATTTGCATGCCTTGTAAACTCTAAAAAGTGCACGCTTTAATCGCGCAATAGCCTTGACAAACGAATCGTTTTAAAGAACGAATTTTCATTTTTTAATTTTCAAAAAAACTGCTCCCCATCCTCGGTAAAGCATTTGGCAATGGTATCAACAAAGGCCTACATCAAGTGTTGATCGTTTTCTTGTTTGATCACATATCGTCCGCTTGTAAGCACCAGCCCATCTGTCCGATCATCAATGCAATATCCGGGTTCCATACTCGCCTTTGCATCGATTCCATCGGGGATCTCAACCTCCAGAAGAATGATCTCTCCCTTCCGACGCCAAGAAACAGATACCTTTCCCACAGGGGTAATGTGATATGCCGAAACGTTGTCCAGTTTTTTCACAAAGGATGGTTGGATCACAACGCTGTGACTGCCAGTGATGCAAATTCCCGCAAGGCACTTGATAAACCAAGCGCTGATATCTCCCCAGAAGTGATGGTTCATAGAGCTGACACCGTCGGGCAAGAAATTTTCCCACAGCGTGGTGGCGCCTCGTTTGATCCAATTCCCGTAGGAAGGATAGTCCTCACGGGTGATCATATAGAATGCTAAATCGCTATACCCAAAAGCACTCAGCACGTGGAAGATCACTCTTCCGCCCAAAACTCCCACGTCAATGTGATCGTCGGCGGCATGGATCAACTCCAAAAGCCGCTGAAAGGCTGTTTCTTTTTCAGCTCCTTCAAACACACCGTAATGTAACGCCATGGCCTGACTTGTCTGACAGTTGCCCTCTACCAGAAGCGTTTTGTGATCTATCAATCTTCCGCGAATTGCTGATTTATAAGTTCTTGCTTCTTTCTTGGCAAAATCAGCTTCTTCGGTCATACCTATTGCTTCAAACATGGTTGCCATTTTGTAAGCAATATCCATTGCCGTAATGGTATCCGTAACTGCCAAAGGTGCCTTGGGTGGCAAACCGCCCACGTGGCACCAGTCGCCCAAGCCGATAGCAAGTATACCGTTGGCATCACAGCGGGTGCGCAGATAGCGTAAGTATTTTACAAATGTTTCGGCAGATTCCGCAATCATCTCCGTATCACCGCGGTAAAGATACGTATAATAGGGGATCCAGGCTAAAACACAATCCCAGGCAGGCCCGTTTCCCCAATGGAAGCCCCAGCCCCCGGTGGGAACAATTCCCGGTAATGCTCCATCCTCACGCTGCGCCTTGCAGATATTTCGTAACCATTCCTTGTAATTTCGCTCCGGCGTAAAGTTCAACAGTGCCGCTTCGCAGGAGAGGGCGGCATCCGCTGTCCATCCGTTTTTTTCACGTTGCGGACAATCGGTGGGGAAGTGATGAAAGTTAGAAACGATGCTGCGACGCGTCAATTCCTGCAATTTTGTGGCAATAGGATCAGAACAGGCAAAATCACCACAAGTCTCCAAGGCTGTATGATAGACCAAAAAGGTCAATAGCTCCTTGGTAGCTTGCTCCTTTGTAATGCCTGTTACTTTTACGTAACGGAACCCGTGATACGTGAAGCAAGGCGTGTAATTCTCCGACTCTTCTCCTTTGCAGATATAAGTATCCTTGTGAACAATGTGCTTATCCCGCTCCCAACAATCTATAAACCAGATCTGCTCCAGATTCAGATCCCCGTCCTTCAAAGAATCTGCGTGACGAAGTACGATCTCTTGCCCTCGGCTGCCACGTACCCTCAAGCGGCATACTCCGGTGTTCGAGATGCCGAAATCATAAATATAACCGTCATCACATTCCATGATCTCTACGGGGGAGAGCTCACATTCTTTTATAATGGGGTCAATATCCGTAAGCCGCAGTTCACCCTTGGGCGGTACTGCCCGCAGGGCATATTCCCACTCAGAATCGTCATAACCAGAAAGATTCCATCCCTCTGTCTCGTAATTTGCATCGTAGGTTTCGCCAAAGCGATAATCGTCACTACGAATGGGAGAGGGCTTTATCTTGAATGTTTCATCGCTGCTGAATAAGAGGCGCTCTCCTTGCTTGACCTCTATGGCGAATTTTGGAGCACTGCGAAAGTCTGCCTTATCAAAATCCCAAATATATCCGCCGGGATTGTTTTGAAATCCGTTCCCCAAAAGGATGCCGAAAACGTTTTCGCCTTCGTTTAAGGTTACTTCGTATGCATCGAAATAAACAATATTATTGGGGTTACTGATATACGGCGACAAGAAGCCTTTTGTAATACGCTCTCCATTGAGAAACAGCTCGTATAATCCACACACCGCAATGCGAACCAACACATTCCTTTTGCCATCGGAAAGATACACTTTTCGAAAATAATATGCAGGAACAGGCTTTTCAAACGTGTTGTATTCTGCGGTAGCTTGAATGAAAAATTCTTTCAAACGATTCATAACACACCTCCGCACTTGCATGATATCTAAATTATACCATATAATTTTCCTGTGTCAACAGGAGAAAACAAAAAAGGCGCTTGTTAAAAGCACCTTTCGAATAAGCATTTACTGTTCGTTTATTGGGCGTCCAAGCTGATAAAACGCAACTGCGGATGCGGCGGCAACGTTTAAGGAATCTACACCGTGATACATGGGAATCTTGACTGTATAATCGCACTCTGCTATAGTCTCGTCGGAAAGACCGTCGCCCTCTGTTCCCATGATGATGGCCAGCTTTTCTGCATTTACTACCTTGGGATCGCAAATGGAGAGGGAGTTTTCCTTCAATGCCATAGCCACGGTCTTAAAACCCAGCTCCTTGATTTCCTTGAGATTGTTCTCATTGAGAAAAGTCCACGGAATTTGAAATACAGTACCTATGCTGACTCTTGAAGCCCGTCTGTACAGCGGGTCGGAACAACCCGGCGTCAGAAGAACTGCGTCCATACCAAGGGCAGCGGCGGAACGGATAATGGCGCCAACGTTGGTGGGGTTCATGACTTGATCCAATATCACGATTCGGCTTTTGTTTCGGCAAAGTTCCATCGCCTCGGCAAGGGGCTTCCGTTTCATGGCGCAAAGCATTCCTCGCGTAAGCTTGAAGCCGGTAAGCTGTGTCAGAACGTCAAATTCTGCACAAAAAACAGGGATGTCCCTCATACGAGAGAGAATCTCCTTACCCTCGCCCTCAACGTGTCGTTTTTCCATAAGGCATGAGACAGGCTCGTATCCCGCCTCAAGAGCCCGAAGGATCACCTTGGGGCTTTCCGCTATAAACAAGCCTTTCTCCGGAAACTCTCGGTTCAACAATTGAACCTCGGTCAGACGAGCATATACGTCCAGCTCCGGCGCAAGAAAATCCGTTATTTCGATGATATGATTCATACTGATCTCCGTTGTGTCAGCCGTTACTTTCCACAGTTAAATAAACGCTTTATTTTTGCTCCAAAACCCATCTCTTCTTCAGGCGGTGTTTCAAGCACCCAAGGCAAAGAAATATTGTAAACTACGATTTCAAAGCATTGTCTGTCTTCTTGCTCATTGGGATATACGGGATTTTTGTTTATAACAAGATTTAAGAACAAGCCGCCATCTTCCACATCAAATTCATATTCTCCGCATTGGACGCACTCGCCAACAGCAGTATAAGCAACGACATAATATTCCACTTTTCCCTTGTGATACATCGAGCAGATTTCATCGGGTCGAGCAATATCAATGCCAAGATCCAATAGAAAGCTTTTTAACCTCGGAAAAGTGTCCTCTGCTTGGCGGTAGAAGTTTTGACACTCCTCACAAACGCATAGGGTTCTTGTTGCATAGTATTCTTTCGTTTTCTCTATGTCTACGTTGAATACATAATCTTCTTTTTCGACGATCGCCATTCTGTCACTGCCTTTCATCCCGATAATCCGATTATATCATAAAATCTATTACTTTTCATGTTAAAATGATAATCAAAAATCCGCAAGGATTTATTTCGCTGAAAAGAAAACACCCTCTGTCCGGTAGACAAAGGGTGTTTCTTTTTCTGGGTGCGGGGAAGGGATTTGAACCACATGACCTCCGGGTTATGAGCCCGACGAGCTACCAGACTGCTCTACCCCGCGATATAGAAAATTAAGTTGTGGTGCCGGAGACCGGGGTCGAACCGGCACGAGGGTTTAGTCTCACCGGATTTTAAGTCCGGGGCGTCTGCCTATTCCGCCACTCCGGCGTTCACAGCTTTGATAGGATAGCACATTTCCCGCCGTTTGTCAACCCTTTTTTCGAAAAAAGAAAAAGTTTTTTCTGCACACCTCTCAAACGCAAATTCCCTTCGACAGAACTTGACTTTTTCTCTCTCATATGGTATAAGTATTCCATGAATATTTTCCAAGAGGAATTTATGATCTGCTTCATTAAAAAACAAAAAGACAATATTATATTTCTCTTTAAGAAGTTGCTGAACGGCGAAAACGCCAAGAAACACCTTATTATTTCCGCGTGCATTTCTATGGTATGTTTTCTTTTCTTTTTGCTGGGCAGCTACCATTTTCTTTATGCTCTTTTCTGGGCTTTGATAACAGGGGTAACGATTTTCTCTGCAGTAGAAAAGCATTATTCTTTCCTTTCCGTATTTCTTTGGTGGCTGGGGCCGTTGCTCTGCTTTTTGACCGTAGAATACATGATCGGGAATATTGGATATTTTCCCTTTTACTGCAACTTGTATACGCCCAAAGAAATTATTCTGAACCTGATTTGGTATTACATGATCGCCATTTTGGCGTACCTCGCAACCGGCAGGTTAAAGGCATCTGCCATCATCACCGCCGCGATCTTCCTTGTCATCGGATTGGGAGACAGTTACTTCTTTGCCTTTCGCGGCAGAGTGCTGTTTCCTTCGGATTTCATGGCCATCCGAACCGCCGCCAACGTAATCGGAGAGTATAATTTCACGCCGTCCCTCAGCCAGCTTCTCGGAACTCTCACGATGATAGGCTATCTCGTGGGACTTTGCTTCGTGCCAACAAAAAAAGGGGCACACCGCCCCAAGTGGTTTCTCTCTCTGGGAACGGTTGCGCTGTTTATCGGCTACATTCTGTTCTTCTTCTATTCTCCTTTCCTTACGTGGACGGGATTCGAAGCAAAGCTTTGGACCTCTTTGTGGCAAACCAAGCAAAACGGCGTTGTTTTGAATTTTACGGTAAATCTCCGCTTCAGTTCTGTAGAAAAGCCGGAGGGATACGATCAACTTATTGATTCGTACGTAGGTGGATTCACCTCCCAAGATGCCGTTCTCCCCGAAGAAAACAGCCGTCCCAACGTCATTGTCATCATGAACGAATCCTTCTGTGATCTTTCCGTGATCGGCATAGAAACCAACGAACCCTGCACCCCATTCATCGATTCTTTGTCTGAAAACACCATCAAAGGTTACACCTACGTCTCGGTTTTCAGCGGTCACACCGCTAACTCCGAATACGAATTTCTGACGGGAAACAGCGTTTCATTCCTTCCCGTCGGAACCGTTGCATATCAAATGTTTACCCACGAAAACGACTATTCCTTTGCAAGACAGCTGAATGCGCTGGGATATTACTCCATCGCCATGCACCCTTACGATTCCTCTGGTTGGAACCGAATCAGCGTGTACAATCGTTACGACTTTGATGAAATGTATTTCATTGAGGACTTCGCGAACATTACAAACATTCGCGAATATTGCAGCGATCGCTCCAACTACGAGAACCTGATCTCCCGTTACGAAGCACACAATACAGGAGAAAACGGTGATTCTCCACTTTTCCTTTTCAACATAACCATGCAGAACCACGGCGGTTATTCCGTTAACTGGTCCGGATTGGATAAAACCGTTTGGCTTACCGGAGATCTTGAAGGCAAGTATGAAAGCGTTGATATGTACCTCTCCCTGGCGCGTGAAAGCGACGCCGCGTTCAAGGAGCTTTTGGATTACTTCTCTAAAGTTTCCGAGCCAACCGTGATCGTCATGTTCGGCGACCACCATCCCGGCCTTTCCGACACCTTCTATACTGATGTTTTCGGCCAAAAGAAGGATACTCTTTCTCAAGAGGAATCCGTTTGTCTCTATCAGGTTCCTTATGTGATCTGGGCAAACTATGACATCGAAGAGACCGCTTACGGCAATTTTTCCTTGAACTATCTCTCCACGGTAGTCACCGATGCCATAGGCTACCCCAAAACCGGCTACCAGCAGTTCCTTTGGGAATCCATGAAAGCTCTCCCCGTAATCACCAGAAACTTCTACCGGGACGAGACAGGGGAGTGGAGTGGCAATCCGGCTTCTCTTTCTGCAAACGCCCAAGAAGTGCTTGCAAAATACGCTATTCTGCAGTATAACGGTCTGCAGGGCGGCAAATCCCGCTTTGACGATTTTTTCAATTTGAAACCGGAATAACAAGCAAGGCAAGGAGGTGCAAATATGCCCGTAAAGAAGTCCTTTAGCAAAATAATCGACTCTTTCAATAAAATGCAAAACAGCAAAAGCAAATTCGCCGAACTCTTCCTCCTTGGCTTCTATATCGTGTCACTTTCCTTGTTTATGTATTTTCACGAGCCTTGGTATGACGAAGCGCAAGCGTGGCTCATCGCTCGAGACGGCTCTTGGAAGGATATCTTGTTTGTAATTCCTCATTACGAAGGGCATCCGCCTTTTTGGTATATCATCCTCGCCATCTTTGCAAAATCAGGTGCCGACTTTGATCTGACCTTAAAAATCCTCACTCTTGTACTAAACGCAATTACAGTTTATCTTTTGCTTTTCAAATCTCCATTCCCGCGGTTGGTGCGTTGGATTCTGCCCTTTACGTATTTTCTATTCTATCAACATGGCGTTATCTGCCGCCCTTACTCCATTCTGTTGATCGGCTTCCTGCTGGCAGCTATGTTTTGGAAGCAGAAAAACGAAAAGCCCCTCCGATTCACTTTATCGCTGATGCTTATGTCCGCATCCAGCGCATACGGTATTATTTTCGCAGGCGGTATCACCTTGGCGTGGCTTTGTGAATTGAAAGAAAAGCACCCCTTCGGCGTTTATGTACGCTCACTGCTGAAGGGAAAGCGCTTCGCCTCTTTGGTTTTGCTGCTCCTTTTCGCTTTGCTGAACATCGCCTCTATTATTCCCGAAAGCGATACCTTTGCTGCCAGCTACGGACTCTCCGGCAACAATCCCTTGCTCATGAGAATCCTGTATATGTTTACGGGGTCCTTGGCAGATGCCACTTGTTTCTCCGCATACAATGATTATGACGAGCTGCGTTACGCATTTTTTTCCATCCCCGTTTATCTCGTGGGCTGTTTGATCGGCGCAGGTATTTTAGCATTGCTGATATATTGCGGAAGAAAATGCAGAACGACGCATCTGTTGCTGATCCCGTTTTCTCTGTTTGCGCTGTTCAGCGGAATTGTGTACTTTTATCTCCAGCATATCGATGTGTTGTTCCAATTTTTGATTTTCTTCGCCTGGATCTGTTTTGAAAATAACAAACAAAGCAAGGAAGAGCAGCCAAATCTTTGGCCTCCCAAACTAAAAAAACTTCTTTGCGCCGCAACTACCTTATGTTTGGCAATATCTTTATATTGGACTGTCGGCGCCTGCTATCATGAGGTTCTTTATCAATACGGCTTCTCCAGCCAGCTTGCAGGCTATTTGAACCAGCACGGCTTAGTAGACTATGGCGTTATGGTACGTTGGATGCAATTAACGGACGAAAACGATATGGTATCTTATATCAATACAAACCAGACCGTAAACGGAGTTGCGCTCAATGCTTACTACAGCACCAACGTTGTAACAAACATGAACGGCGGAGCGCCGAACATGACCTACGTAACCCACAAAATCCCCACAGAAGAAGAAAATGAAGCCAATTTGGAGGCTTGGCGTGTCAACGGCATCCCGCCCATCACCTTCGACCGATGTCAACTGAAAACACTGTTCCCCGAATATCGCGATATTTACACGCAATATTACGTCCAGGTTCTGGAGCTACCCGAATATCATCTTTGGAAAGCAGGGTATCAGTATTCAAACCACAAACTATTCGTGCGCAAGGATATAGCAAGAAAGCATTTCTTAAATCCGGCAGGAGAGTAATTCACCCAAATACGCTCCCACCAAAAGCGCCATCATATTTATCCCGCTCTTCGGCTTTTGAGCTTCCCTCATAGGGGAGCTCTTTTTTTGAAAGCAAACCAATCAAATTACAAAAACCCTATTGACAATCGCTTGATTGTGTGCTATAATCTTCACAAGATCTTAAAAGGAGTGTTCGTATGAGTGGATTTTTACCGGGAACCACAATTGAGCTCAAGGCGACGGCCCCGAACGCCGCCAAGGACTTATTGGACAGCATCTTCCTTTCGGGAGGATTGGTGCTTTCACAAGTCACAAAAATGACAGGACTTGCGCCTTACGAGGTGCAAAATTGGGTCAAGCGAGGCTTTTTACCGCCGCCCGTGCATAAGATGTACGACCGCAATCAGTTCTGCAGACTCGCAATGATCAATATGCTTCGCGAGAGCATGCAAATCGACACCATCGCCAAGCTCTTATCCTTCGTCAACGGAGACCTTAGAGATTCCAGCGATGACTTGGTGGATGACGCCGAGCTTTACAACTACTACGTCAACCTAACTGCCATGATGGGTAACCATCTGCCGGACGAGGATGAGGTCAAGACTCACATTCGCTATATCACAGAAAACTTCCACGAACCCATCCCCGGAGGCAGACGGAGATTGTCTTTGGTTCTTGAAGTCATGATCTATACGCATTATTCCGCAGTCTTACGCAAACGCGCCAATTTCCTTGTGCAAAATTTCGATTAAATGAATCTATTTTGATTCGGAAAGGTGTTACATATGTTTGAATGGTGGGAAAGTTTAGGAGAAATCGGCAGAGTGTACGCTTGCATCGCCATCCCTGCCACGGTGATCTTGTTTTTGCAAACAATACTCATGCTCATCGGCATTGGTGGTAGCCTTGGCAATAGCGAAGGCGACGCAGATATCGACACTGACATCGAAACAGATGCCGACGGCGACAGCAACGTTGACGCCGAGCTGGATGGAGGACTCCGTCTGTTCTCCTTCCGCGGGATCATTGCGTTCCTGACCATGCTGGGTTGGGTAGGTATCCTCGGAGCTAAACTTTTGTGGCCCTTACCTGCAATTGTAATCGTCTCCCTGCTTTCAGGGTTCGCCTCCATGGTGTTGATCGCATTGCTGTTCCGCTTGATCTTTGCCCTGCAAGCAGACGGAACGGAAGATCTTCGGCACGCCCTGGGCACCTCAGGTTCAGTATACCTGCGCATCCCGCCCTCCAGAGAGGGAAGAGGCAAGGTCAATATCATGCTGGACGGCAAGCTGGTCGAAAAGGACGCCGTCACAGATGAAGCAGAAACCATCAATTACGGCGAGCAAATCATCGTCATCGGAATCACCGGAGGAACCGATCTGGTCGTCAGAAAAAGAGTAAAATAAAAATTTTATATAGGAGGCACCATTATGCAAGAAACAATCGTTTTATTAGTCGTCCTTGGAGTATTGATCTTTTCGTCAATCATTTGGGCATTTTCGCGTTACAAAAAATGCCCCTCCGACAAGATCATGGTTATCTATGGTAAAGTGGGCAAAAACAAAGACGGCTCCAACAAAAGTGCCATCTGCATCCACGGTGGCGCAAAGTTCATCGTTCCTGTCATCCAAGCATACGAGTTTCTGGATCTGACCCCCATGTCCATCTCCGTGGACTTGAAAAATGCCCTTTCCAGACAAAATATCCGCATCGACGTTCCCTCCCGCTTTACTGTAGGTGTATCCACCGAGCCCGGTGTTATGCAGAACGCCGCAGAGCGTCTCTTGGGTCTCAAACTTGCCGAAATCCAGGAATTAGCCAAGGATATCATTTTTGGTCAGCTCCGTCTGATCATCGCGACCATGGATATCGAGGAGATCAATACCGACCGCGATAAATTCTTGGAAGCAGTCAGTCGCAACGTAGAGGTGGAGTTGAAAAAGATCGGCTTGAGATTGATCAACGTAAACGTCACCGACATCAGTGATGAAAGCGGCTACATTGTCGCCTTGGGTAAGGAAGCTGCCGCAAAAGCTATCAACGATGCCAAGAAGAGCGTAGCCGAAAAGGAACGTGACGGTTCTATCGGTCAGGCAAACGCCCAAAAGGAACAGAGAATCCAGGTATCCGAAGCAGACTCCATCGCGATCCAGGGCGAAAACTCTGCAAAGGCCGATATCGCATTGTCCAACGCCGCACTTCGCGAGCAAGAAGCAAAGGCTTTGAAAATTGCCGTCACCGCCGAAAAAATCCAAGCCGCAAAGGCTTTGGAGGAATCCTACGCCGCAGAACGTGCCGCAGAAATTGCCCGTTCCGAGCGTGAAATGGCAACTCTGGAAGCCGACGTCATCGTACAAGCAGAGATCGAAAAGAGAAGACTCGAGCTGGAAGCAGAGGCAGAAGCCGAGCAGATCCGCCGCAAAGCGAAGGGTGAAGCCGATGCAATCTTCGCTCGCATGGACGCAGAGGCAAGAGGTATGCAGGAGATCCTGCTGAAGCAGGCCGCTGGTTTCGCAGAAGTCGTAAAGGCTGCCGGCGGCGACCCCGATGCTGCACTCCGCTTAATGATCGCAGATAAGATGGAAGACTTGATCAAGATTCAGGTGGAAGCCATCAAGAACATCAAGATCGATAAGGTTACCGTTTGGGACAGTGGCGCAGGCAATACAAGCGGCAAAACATCTACCGCAGGCTTCCTCTCCGGTCTCATGCAGTCAGTTCCTCCTCTGGAAGAGCTGTTCACCATGGCAGGACTTTCCTTGCCCGAATACCTTGGCAAAAAGAAAGAACCCGAGGTAGAAAAGCTTGAAGTCACTCCCGAAGCAGAGGACATCGAATAATGAACGAAAAGCAACCCATCAAATGGATCTTTCTGAATGCGGCGTACACCTTTATCATCCTTGCCCTTTCTCTTGCGGCAGCAATGGTGGCTAAGCTGATTCTGAATATCTTTCTTCCCATCGAATTATCCGATGGCAGAGGTGGCGACTATTCTCAAACCTATTTGTTATCATTCCCTATCCACGGAATCGTCTCTGCAGCGGCATTTCTGATTACCGCTTATTTCGGTGGCAAGACCAACGGCTTCAAAACCGGCTTCAGATTCCGCACCTCCATTTCCACACCTGCATTCATCGTTCAAGGAATTTTGGCAGTCATTGCCTACTATTTCCTTTTCCTCTACATGTTTGAATGGTGGACTAACCTTCCCACGTGGTATCTATCCGGTTTTCTGGCCGCAGCGTTCGGTGTCTTCGATGCTTCCAACATCTACTCCTCCGTTGCGCAAGGTTATGCCGATATGAACAATCTATACCTGCTCTATTTCTGGCTGCACGCCTTGATGGAAATCGTATTTATTATCATCACGTTGGTAATCATCAAGTTAGGCAGAAAAAGAGGGGAGACACGAGCCGCCGAAGAGCACGAAAAACAGATGGCCGAGCTTCAGCAGGAAAAAGAACTCCTGGCAAGCAAAAAATCCCTTTAATCAAAATGACCGTTTCCCAAAGGAAGCGGTCATTTTTTGCGACAAAAACATGTTTTTGAAAAAAATCGGTATATTTTTTCGTTTTACACTTGCAAGTGTAATAAGTTCGTGATATAATACTATGAACTTTTATAGATATATAATCGGTCGTTGTATGCGATCAGTTTTGAAAGGATCATAAATATGGCAATCAAAAGCAGTTTGACCTCCGTTAAAGATGTTTTCGCATCTTCGGAAACCTATTCTCAAAAAACAATCCTGGTGGGCGGTTGGGTGAAAAGCCTCCGCGCCTCCAACGCATTCGGTTTTATTGAGCTGAACGACGGAACCTGCTTCAAAAATCTGCAGGTCGTCTTCGAAAGCGACAAGCTGGAAAACTATAAATCCATCGCAAAGCAGAACATCGGCGCCTCCATGATCGTCACCGGCGTCCTTGAGCTGACCCCCGGCGCAAAGCAGCCTTTTGAATTGAAGGCCGAAAGCATCGAGGTTACCGGCGAATCCTGCCCTGAGTACCCCCTCCAGCCCAAGCGCCACTCCTTTGAGTTCCTTCGCTCCATTGCTCACCTGCGTCCCAGAGCAAACACCTTTAACGCCGTATTCCGCGTACGCTCTGTTGCCGCGCAGGCGATCCACGCCTTCTTTGCAGAAAAAGGCTTCGTGTACGTAAACACACCTTTGATCACCTGCAGTGACTGTGAGGGTGCGGGGGAAATGTTCCGCGTGACCACCCTGGATCCCGCAAACCCTCCCCTGACCAAGGAAGGAGAGGTAGATTTCTCCAAGGACTTTTTCTGCAAGCCCGCAAACTTGACCGTTTCCGGACAGTTGCAGGCAGAATGCTTCGCTTTGGCATATTCTAACGTATATACCTTTGGCCCTACCTTCCGTGCAGAAAACTCCTTCACCCCCCGCCACGCCGCAGAGTTTTGGATGATTGAACCCGAGATCGCCTTCGCTGATCTGGAGGACGATACCGCTTTGGCGGAAGAGATGACCCGTTACGTGATCAAGGACGTTCTGCAAAAATGCCCCAACGAGCTGGCATTCTTCAACCAGTTCATCGACAAGGGACTTTTAGAGCGCTTGAACTTTGTTGCCGACACCCCCTTCGCACGTTGCACCTATACCGAAGCCATTCGTCTGCTGCAGGAAAGCGGTCATAAGTTCGATTATCCCGTTTCCTGGGGTTGCGACCTGCAAACCGAACACGAGCGATATCTCACCGAGCAGATTTTCTGCAAGCCCGTATTTGTTACTGACTATCCCAAGGAGATCAAAGCCTTCTATATGCGATTGAACGACGACGGCAAAACCGTTGCCGCTGCCGATATGCTGGTTCCCGGAGTAGGGGAGCTGATTGGCGGCTCTCAAAGAGAGGAACGTTTGGATGTATTAGAAGCTCGTATTTCCGAAATGGGCATGAAGCCTGAAGACTATTGGTGGTATCTTGAGCTCCGTAAGTACGGCGGCGTCAAGCACGCAGGCTTCGGTTTGGGCTTCGAAAGATTGATCATGTACCTCACCGGTATCTCCAACATCCGCGATGTCGAGGCATTCCCCCGCACCACCGGAAATGCAGAATTCTGATTTAAGCAGGAACTGTCTACATGAACTACGAACAACTCCTAAAAGAATATAATCACATCAAAGAAAAAGGAAAGAAGCTGGATATGTCCCGCGGAAAGCCGTCTCCCGAGCAGTTGGGAACAATCTCCCGTCTGTTAACAGCAGTTATCCGCAACGACGAATGCTTCTCCGAAACCGGAACCGACTGCCGAAACTACGGTGGTCTGGACGGTATCAACGAGATGAAGCGACTCTTTGGCGAAATCTTGAATGTCCCCATGGAGCAGGTGATCGTTGGCGGAAACTCCAGCTTGAACCTGATGTACGATACCATCGCCCGCGCCATGTTTCACGGCGTTGCGGACGATTGCAAACCCTGGGGCAAATACGAGCAGATCTCTTTCCTTTGTCCCGTACCCGGTTACGATAGACACTTTGCAATTTGTGAATTCTTTGGCATCAATATGATCAACGTTCCGCTCCTTGCCGACGGACCGGATATGGATCTTGTAGAAAAGTTGATCGCCGAGGACGATACGATCAAGGGCATCTGGTGTGTCCCCAAATATTCCAACCCCAGCGGCATCACCTATTCTCCCGCTGTTGTAGAACGTTTCGCAAAGTTAAAGCCAGCGGCAAAGGATTTCCGTGTTTTCTGGGATAACGCTTATGTTTTGCACCACTTAACTGATACCCCCGATTATCTGGCAGACGTTTTTACAGAGGCTGTAAAATACGGCAACGAAGATTTGTTCATCGAGTTTATGTCCACCTCTAAGATCACGTATTCCGGAGCGGGAATTTCCTGTATGGCTTCCAGCCCCCGTAATATCGCCCGTTTCTTAGAGGAATTGAAGTTCCAAACCATAGGTCACGATAAACTGAATCAGCTTCGCCATTCCCGTATCTTCCGCAACGTCCAAGATGTCAAAGATCACATGAAGATACACCAAAGCATCCTGCAACCTAAATTCCAACTTCTGTACAGAGTATTTGACCAAGAGCTTTCCACCGTGAAAGACGTACATTGGACAAAGCCCAACGGCGGATACTTTATCTGTATGACGCTTCCCAAGGGATGTGCAAAGCGTGTTGTTCAGCTGGCCAAGGAAGCAGGACTTGTGCTTACCGGGGCAGGGGCTCCATTCCCGTACGGAATAGATCCCAACGACAACATCCTTCGTATCGCTCCTTCTTATCCGTCTTTGAACGAACTTGCCGAAGCGGCCCCTCTGCTGTGCTGCTGTATCAAACTCGCCATTTTGGAAAATGAGCAAAATGCACAAAAATGAGAGTTTATATTTATTTGAATCTCTGTTGAAAAATTTTTCGGTATTTGTTATAATGTGGTAGATAAAAATAATATGCGAGGTATTTTGCAATGAAAGCGAAAGCACTGATTGCTCTTCTCCTGGTATTGGTATGTGTAGCCTCCGTTCTTGCTTCCTGCAAGAATTCCGGCACCACCACTTCCGATCCCAGCGGTGATGCATCTCAATCCACCAGCCAGGACGTAGAATCCACCCCTGCAGAAGTTTTCCCCTACGAAGATTATTTCGAAGAGAAGACATTGAAAATTCTTTGCGTCAGCACCAGCCGCCACGTATACGGCACTTTGCAGTTCGTTCCCGATCCCGAGAGCAACTACACCGCCGTTAGCGAAGCGGTAAAAGCTCGTAATGACTTGATCGAGCAAAATTACGGTCTCAGCATTGAAACCTACGATGTAAGCTATCCCGTCACCGAGCTCCGCACCTTGATCGAAAGCGGCACTTGCGATTATGATCTTGTTTGCGAATCTGTAGACAGAATGGTGCAAAGTATTTCCGAGAATTTATTCTGGTCCGTCGATGACATGTTGGACTACTCTTACTCTTGGTGGGATACCGAAGCGATCAACGCTCTTTCCATCGCCGGTAAACACTATTTCCTCTCCGGAGACGCTTTGATTACCGACGATGACAACACTTACCTCTATCTTTTCAACAAGGATATGTACGCCGACAATACCGTTTTTGATGCCACTTACGGTGACATCTATCAGATGGTTAAAGACGGAACGTTCACCATCGACGTATTTGAGGAGATGTGCCGCGTAGTTTCTCAGCCCAGCCAAGACGGCCAGTGGGATTTCTACGCCACCTATGGCAACCTTTCCCATGCATACGGAGCAACCGTTATGATGAACGGCTTTGGCTTTGCAACCGCTTCTCCCGACGCTAACGGCTACTTCACTCTCAACGTAGGTTCCGAGCATGGCGTTTCTCTGTTCGATAAGGTTTATCGACTGATGTCCGATAAACAGGTAACTCAGCGCGCAGAGCTGATTATCGGCCAAGGCTCCACTCCTTCCAAATACGGCTTTGCCGAGCTGGAAGAAATGTTCGTTAGCGGCAGAGGCTTGTTCTACAACACCACTTCATCTTCCATTTCCATTTTGAAAGCGCGCGGTGACGATGTAGGATTCGAGTTTGGCGTTCTGCCCATTCCGAAGTACGATGCTTCCCAGACCAACTACTGCAACACCATCAACCGTTACCAATCCTCCGTTATAGGTATTCCCGTATCTAACGAGGAAAATTTCGAAGCAACCTGTGTTCTGCTTCAGGCTCTGGGTTATCACAGCAAAGAGGTAACCAACGCATACTACCAGCAGACTCTTCAGCTTCAGGCCCTTACCGATAACAACGATGCCGATATGCTGGATCTCATTTACAGCAACCGTTTCTACGACCTCGGCGCTATGTTCGAATGGGGCAACAGTGCTTTGATCAATTTCTACGGCCAATTGATTAACAACGCTTCTACCAATGAAATCATTTCTCGTTGGGATGCCATCTCCGCTTCTGTAGAAGCCGGTATGCAACAAACCATCGATGATTACAAAGAAGCCCTCACTTAATATGGTAGGTATCTGTGTATGACAAAACGTATTCTCAGTGGACTAATATGTGCAGCGATTCTCTTTTCTGTGCTGTGCCTGCTTGGCACAGCCGCAGAAAACAACCTCTCGACAGGGAAGTCTTACACCGTAGAATACGACAGTAAGATCGACAATGCTTATCCGGAACGAGCATATAAAGCCGAAAAAGCCTTGACGGACGGAAAATTAGCTTCCCGTGCAAGTTATTCCGACCCTGCATTCCTTAAGCTTTACCGAGGCACTACGGTATACGTTACCATTGACCTCGGAGAAGAGTGTTCGGTTTCCTCTGTGGAGATCAGATCTCTTCAAATGAAGACCGCAGGCGTTACCTGCCCCCGTTATGCGCACGTTGCAGTTTCCACCGACGGCGAAAATTTCGGCACCGTAGGCTCTCTTTATGACGATAAATCCATCACCTCCGCCACCGCCCAGATTATTTCTCATAAAGTAACCTTGGACGATACGTATATTGCAAGATATGTCCGAGTAGCATTCTCTTGTGATGTATATGTGTACTGTGATGAGATTTCCGTTTTTGGTAACAAAGGCACAAGCGGTGCAAAAACCGCCCCCACCGATGAAACTGCCAAGGATGTGGGTTTTTCCGGCGGCATTGACGGTGTCGAAAACATCGTCTTGATGTATACCGCAGGTAACTATACCGCAGAAAAGCTGAAGCCATATTTCGCATATGTCGACAGCAAGGGCAATGCTACGGATGTCATGTTTGAATCCATGTTGTTCCTTCCCTCCGGCGCCTCCGGGTTCGATTTCAGCACCAAAAAGGGATGGGATTCCTATACCGATAATCTTTTCGGCGTCAAAGATACCATCAATCTCGCCGCACTGAACAAATTGGTGGGCGACCTTCGCGATGAATTGAACTTAGCCGCTGATTATCGCTATCCCGTTTTCCTTTCCGTGCCTTATTTGGAAGTAGGAAACACAGCTATTGATGGCATTGTTCCCAATTCTATGAACAACCGCCTTACATTCCTTTCCAAATACATTGATAATCTGATTCAGCGTTTCGCTTCTGCCGGATTCGATAATTTGGAATTTAAGGGTGTGTATTGGCATCACGAGTTAGTGAACTATACCGCATCTAACCACGAAACCGAGTTGATCCAAAAATTCAACCAGTACGTTCATAGCAAGGATCTCAAATCCATCTGGATTCCTTATTATTGTGCTCCCGGTTTTGAAACAGCAGTTGACCTTGGCTTCGATGCCGCAACACTCCAAAGCGGCTACGCGTTCCCGCGTTCCGGTGATTCCTTGAATGAAATCGGCCAGGTTCAACCCGGCGCAGTGGAGGATTCCGCAGCACAAGCAAAGAAGTACGGCTTGGGCATGGAATTCGAGCTTTCCATTGGCGCAACAGATCCATTCAACAGATTCTATAAGTATCTCCACACCGGATATAGCTCCGGCTGTATGAACGGCGGCATGATGATGCTTTATCAGTCTGTCAGCGAGCTTTATACCTGTGCCAAATCGTCAAGCGGTTCTGAGTTACGTCAAATTTATGACCTGCTTTATCTCTATACTCACGACGCGTTTACCTCCAATGCCCCTGTTGTCGAAGTAGAAGATAAAGTATACGTCATCAAAACAGACTCTCGTTTCAGCAGCTTCATCAGCGTAACTGACGAGGATTCCGTCCGCTCTTCCTGGAAGGTTGTTAATAAAGAAGCTACTGAAGGATTGACCTATGTCTTGGAAGGCGAGGGCTTCTTCTTGGTAAATACCAAGGGCACAGCTCCCGGTGAATATTCCGTGACCTTCTCTATTTCCGATGGGTACAATACCTCAGAGGCTTCTACTCTCCACTTCTTGGTAATCGACAAAGAGCTTCCCGAAGTTGAATTAACTTTGGAAAAGGATCTGACGGTTTACGCCAAGAAAGATCAAACCGCTACCTCTCAGTTGATCCCCACTGCGACAAAGATCACTTACATCGATCTTGGAGATGGCTGGTTCTACGTAACGGCCAAAGTGGACGGGGAAGACGTCAAGGCTTTCGCCTATCAACTGATTTCTTCCGCTAACGAAGAATCCCAACCCGCAGGAACCCAAGACTCCACCTCGGATGGTACCACCCTTGTGATTGTCATCATTGCAATTGTGGCTGTTATCGCGGCAACCGTCGCATTCCTGCTCATTTTCAAAAAGAAAAAACAAAAAACAAAATAAAACACAAGAAAGGACCCCTATCATGAAAAGACTCATGACTCTGCTTCTGGCGCTGACCATGGTATTCTGCCTTGCAGCTTGCAGCGAAGAACCCTCCGGCACCACCAGCACCCCCGCAACCTCCACCGAAGCTTCCACCGAGACTTCTTCTAAAGCTCCCGCTGAAAGTTCCACCCCCACTGAGCCTTCCGAAGAGCCCTCCGAAGAGCCCTCCGAAGAGCCTTCCGAAGAACCTTCCGTAGACCTCGGCTACGAAGTAGCTCCCTACATTTCCCAGTTCATCAACTGGAAGTCCACCATTGGTCAGGGCGCAGTTGGTAACACCGCTAAGGACGCAAATGCTGTTCAGCTCACCGCTTTGAACAAGGGCGTTGTTGACGGCGTTGCAGGTATCCACGGTTACAACGCTGACTACGAAGAAGACACTATCGAAAGTGCTGACGGTACTCTCGACGAATATGCAGTTTACGTATTCGAGTACAACCACGATCTGTGGGGCTACGCTCTTGCAGCTTCCTACGGCCTCGATGTTGAGGACAAGGATGCCATCGAGATCCCCGCTGACGGCTACGTTGTAGCTATCCATGCTCACTTCGAAGCAGCTATCAACGCAGCAAACGGTCTTGACAACACCACCGTTGTTACCCCCTTTGGCTTCCGCGGTACCGACGCTGCCGATGCTTACATCGCTAGCGGCACCGCAACCATCGACGGCAACGTAACCGAAGAGGAATACGGTGAACCCGTTTGGGTTTTGGATCCCGATTCCGAGATCGTAAGCTACGAGCAGTTTGACAGAAAGGGCGTTGAGTCCTACTACTCCACCGCAACCGTTTACATGATGTACGATGCTGACTATTTGTATCTGGCAGTTATCGTTGACTCTCCCTATCACTACTGCAAGCTGAGCCAGAGCGGCGCTTCCGACATGTGGTCTCAGGAGTGCATCCAGGTTAACGTGACTCCCATCGCTCCCAACAGCGAATTCTATCTGGACAACGACTATTGGGACTGGAATAACGCTGCCAGCAAGTCTAAGGTAGAGACCACCGAGAAGAACCTGATGCGTCAGTACGGCTTCTCCGTTAACACCGATACCGGCGAACAGCTCAACTGCCTGTGGCAGGGTGACACCTCCGTGAACAACCCCGTCTTCAAGGTAACCCGCATCGAGCAGCTCACCACCTACGAGGTTGCAATTCCTTGGGCAGAAATCGGTGCGAAGGATGATCCCTTCACTCCCGAAGAAGGCCTGGACATCGGCGTATCCCTGTCCATCAACTCCGGCCGTGCAGCCAACGACTTCATGAACTACTACCTCCGTGACGGCGGCGGCGTTATCGGTCGTAACGACTGGACCAAGATCCCCGTTATCACTCTGGACTAATTCAAAAAACTTCTGATCATTTATTCGGAGAAAACAATCTATGAAAATTGGCGTTAGCTTGTACAGCTTCCACGGATATTCCGCAGCGGATTCCTTGGGTATCAAGGGCTGTATCGACAAAGCAAAGGAATTCGGTTGCGAAGGCGTTGATTTCGTTGAGTTTGGCAACGGCCTTACCCACGAAGAATACATCGCCCTTGCAAAAGAATACGGCGATTACTGCAAGCAGGTTGGCATCGAAGCAGTTTGCTTCTGCGTAGGCTCCGACTTCCTGAACCGCGACTTGGATGAAGAGATTGAGCGCGTTAAAAAGCTGGTTGACATCGCAGTTGCACTGGGTGCTAAGTGTATGCGTCACGACGCTACTCCCGGCTATCCCGCCACTGTAAAGACCGGCAGAAGCTTCGACGCAGTTCTGCCTATCCTTACCAAGGCATATCGCGAAGTTACCGAGTATGCCAAGACGGTTGGCATTAAGACCTGTATCGAAAACCACGGCTTCTTTGCACAAGATCCCGAGCGTATCGAAAAGCTGATCAATGCCGTTGGCAACGACAACTTCGGCGCTTTGGTTGACATCGGCAACTTCGCTTGCGCAGACGTTGACCATGCGTACGCAGTAGGTGTTACCGCACCTTATGCTATCCATGCTCACGCAAAGGACTTCCACAAGAAGCCCGGCACCGGCGTAAATCCCGGTGAAGGCTGGTTCAATTCTCGCGCTTGCAACTATCTGCGCGGCTCCATCATCGGACACGGTGACGTTCCCGTTCAGCAGTGCATTGCCGCACTCAAACGTGCAGGATACGATGAGTATCTGATGATTGAATTCGAGGGTATGGAAGATCCTCTCAAGGGCATTCGCATCGGCGTTAACAATCTTCGCCGCTTTGCAAACGCTTAACCGTTAAGAACGAGGGTTGTCGTTTCGACGGCAACCCTCATTTCATTTCATAGAAAGGAATTGCAATGTCTACGAACAAAAACGCCGAGAAGAAAATTGTCAAAAGAATACTATGGGTATGTACAATCCTCCTTGCCGCAATATTGTTTTTGTTCGGCGCCCTTGCGGTTATCGGGCTCTTTTTGGAGGAAGAAGATCTGACTCCTGCGCTACCTCCCGAAGCCTTCTTTTCTGCCGATTACAGCCAAAACATTTTTGAAGACGAAGCGTATATGCACCTCAACAGAGCCGTTACTTACAAGCAATACGATTCAGGCGAACCGCTTACGGAGGAAAATCACAAAGATCTTGGCGTCGCTTCCGAGTTCTTCTATCATTTCTTTGATAACGTCATCAAAGGCGACTATACGGCTTATCACCAAATGCTCACCGAATCTTACTTGAAGGATGACGAAGTTCCCCAGCGTTTCACAATGCAAATGCTCTATGACATTGAAGTAAACCAAGTGCAAACTCCCGGAACGGCGTCGTACAAAGGGGAAGAGGTCACCGTTTACTTTTTCGAGGTTAAATACAAAATCTACCGCAACAATGGCACCTTCCGCAATGACGTCGCTAGCAACAAATCCACCACGCAATATTACCATCTTTACTCCTACAAGGGTCAACTTTACCTCAATTCAGTGCAGGATAAATGGGTCGTGATCGAATAAGATCATACTGCCCAAAATACGTTTCAACTTTTCAAAAAAAATGTGCATTTTTTGCTCGATTTGCTCTTGACATTTCCCTCAAAACATGGTATTATAGTCACCGTTGGCGGTAACGCCACGCAATATGCGCCTTTAGCCCAGCTGGATAGAGCGTTTGGCTACGAACCAAAAGGCCGGGGGTTCGAGTCCCTCAAGGCGCGCCAAAAAAGACCTCTTGCGAGGTCTTTTTTTCATTCTCGTTCAGTTGAACTTTGATTCCAGAGAAGAATTAATCTGTTCGTTTCCGTCTTTCACAGCGATATACCAAACGTAGTTATCTTTGATCACAAACTTTGCAGTTGTAAGCATGGAGGTATCCATTGTGGGATATGCCTTGGCGTTTTCAATTTTTAAATCAACGCGAGCCTTAAGATACGCCACGAAGGTCTCCGCGTCGGCGCCTTCCTTCATTTTGAACAAACCAAACTCGCAGGGAAGGGTAGGCTTGGTTTCGTCAATATAAACCACGTACGATTCCACAGCTCCAAAATCGGGAATGGAAGTAAGATCACCGTAATAGCTGCGAATCAAATCCTCATCCAGATATTCTCCCAGGGCCGTAGAGAAAGAAGAGTACTTCTTGCCGTTTTCCAGCCCATAGGTCTCCATAATTGCTTTTGCTTCTGCCTCAAGGTCTAAATTTACCGGCTCCTTTGAGCAACCGGCCAAGCAAACCGCGCAAATAAAAAATGCTAAAGCAAGAGAAACAAGACGTTTCATAGGTAACCTCCAAAACTTTCTTTTCTTTATTTTACTCTAAATTCAACTGTCTGTCAATACAAAATCCCAAGGTTAAGGATTTTTTCAAACTTTCTTTTCAAAAACCTCTTTTCATTTGTCACCTTTTGTGTTATAGTATTCATAATCGATCATCATACAGGAGGAAGCCATGGTATTTTCATCTCCGATCTTCATTTTCGCCTACCTTACCATAACGCTGCTGATATACTATCTCTCACCATTAAAAGCCAGAAATCTGATCCTATTCTTGGTTTCTCTCGTTTTTTACGGTTGGGGAGAACCGCGATATATCCTGCTCATGCTGCTTTCCATCGTTTCCGCGTACGGTTTCGGGTTTCCCATCGAAAAATACAGAGATAAATCACCTAAAAAAGCAAAGTTGTTCCTGATTCTTTCTTTGGCAGTCAATCTTTCCTTCCTTCTGTTTTTCAAATATTACAATTTTTTTGCCGACAACATCGGCTTTACCCGCATTGATGGGCTGACTCTTCCGGTAGGAATCTCTTTCTACACCTTCCAGATCATGTCTTATTCCATTGACTTATACCGCGGACACGTCCCTGTAGCGCAGAAATTTGTTCCCTTCGGAACCTATGTAACCCTATTCCCCCAATTGATCGCGGGCCCCATCGTCATGTACCGCGACGTATACATGCAACTCCAATCCCGCAAGGAAACGGTTTCAAAGTTCGCATCCGGTGTAAACCGATTCGTTTTAGGACTTTCAAAAAAGATTATTTTAGGCGATTCTGCCAACGCTCTTGCTGAAGCCATGGAGGCTGCAAACAGCTTCGAACCAACCGTAGTCGGAACATGGTTGATCATGATCGCCTATACATTCCACATCTATTTCGACTTTTCGGGATATTCCGATATGGCCATCGGTTTAGGTAGAATGATAGGCTTTGACTTTGCCGAAAATTTCAATTATCCCTATATCGCAAGTAGTATTACTGACTTCTGGCGTCGTTGGCATATTACCCTTTCTACTTGGTTCAGAGATTACATCTACATCCCCTTAGGCGGTAACCGTGTTGGAAAAGCACGAGGATTCTTCAACCTCGCTACCGTTTGGTTTTTAACCGGCTTCTGGCACGGAGCTGACTGGAATTATATTCTATGGGGCGTATATTTCTGGGTCTTTCTGGTTCTCGAAAAAGCATTTTTGCGCAATTGGCTGGAAAAATGCAAGCCTTTTGCCCATCTGTACACTTTGCTGATCATCGCTTTCGGATGGACGATCTTCTTCCACAACGATCTTTCCGCAATCGCTTCCTCAGCTATGCAAATGTTCGGTTTCGGCGCTTCCTTGTGTACCCCTGGAATATTGTACACGTTACTTCGTTGGTTACCATTTCTTTTGATCTGTACCATTGCCTGTACACCGTACCCCAAAAAGCTCACCGAGTGGCTTAAGAGAAGATTTACCGTAGTAGAAGCTGTAGCCCCCTTCGGCATCGCCATTCTTCTGCTGTTGAGTGTCGCTTTTATGATCAATGACACCTTCTCGCCCTTTTTGTACTACATTTTCTAAAGGAAGGAGGCCATCCCATGAAAAAATATTCTGAATACGCAACCGTCATTCTGTTTTGTATGATCTTATTTGGGTTGTCTGCCTTATTCCTGATTTTGCCGGACGAAGACTTTTCTCAGCAGGAAAACCGTGATTTAGCTGCCTTCCCAACATTCAATAGTGAAACCTTCTTCTCCGGAGATTTCGCTTCCGATCTCAACGAATACTTTGCCGATCAGTTCCCATTCCGAAATACATTCGTGAATTTGCAAGCAAGCGCAGAACTTCTCTTGGGCAAAGGCGAAAATAACGGTGTTTTATATTCTTACGATCAATTGGCAGTGAAAGATTTCAACGCTTATCAATCTCGTATGCTGATCACAAAAAACACCGATCGCATCTATTTGGATACCGTGAAAGCTCAACTCTCGGTTTTGAATCAATTTTCTCAAAATGTCGAGATTCCAATGGTCACCGTTCTTCCCGGCAGGACCATTGATGTTTGTGATAACGCATTCGCATACAACAGACCCGATGGAGATGCAGTCTTTGACGCCATGAGCGCCCTCCTCAGCGATACTTGCGGCTACGTAGACTCTCTGTCCCTTCTGCGAGATCACTTCGACAGCGGGGAATACGTAATGTATAAAACCGATCACCACTGGACGACCGCGGGTGCTTATTATGTTTACATAGAGATCATGAAGGAATTCGGCAGGGAAGACCGTATTATCCCGAAGGACTTTTTTGAGATCGAATACGTGGAAAACTTCTCCGGTACCACCGCCGCAAAAGCCAACTTTCCCTTCTATCAAAAGGATGTTCTTGAGATTTGGCATCTTTCGGACGATCAAGATTATACAGTAACAGTTGACGGAATGACCTTAGATGGTTTTTACGCTCGTTCCTATCTCAACGTATCGGATAAATATTCTGTCTTTTTAGACGGCACTCACAATATCACAGAAATCCGAAAGAACGGGGAAAAGAGGGATACGCTACTCATTGCCAAAGATTCCTTCGCCAACTGCTTGATCCCTTTTTTAGCAAGAGAGTTTGATATCGTGGCTTTAAATCTGCGAACAAACGCCAATCTTTCCGAGGCCATCAAAACCTATTCAGCAAATGCATTACTCATTGTCTACAATGTGGAAAACATTATCACTTCCGCCGACCTGGGCAACTTAAAATAATTTATTGGAGAGTTTTATGAAAAAAGCATTGTATATCATCTTCCTGCTACTCTTAACCGCCGCTCTGTTTTTGACTGCTTGCGGTAACAACTCGTCTGCTGAATCCTCCGCGCCTTCCGAATCCTCCTCTGCTGTCTCCTCCGAGACACCCGATGACGAAAGCCTTCCCGACGATAAATCTTCGCAAGCTTCGCAGGATGCAGAGGACGAATCCAATAACATTCAAATTCTTTACAACAGCTATTCCGAAAAACCTTATTTCGCAATGGTTGGTACCTGTACCGAGGGAGCCGTTGTCACCGCAGAATGTAACGGTGAAACCATAAGCTCCAACTCTTACAAAGGATGGTTCTCTCTGCGCCTTCTTTGCAATGGACGCTCCGCGGAAGTAAAGCTTTACGAAACTGTAGATGGGGAAATGGTCGGCGGCATCAGCACCGTTACCGTCCGCCCCAAAACCCCCGGCAGTGAGATGTGGCCGGTTGTTACGGGAGGCGATTTTCAGTTCTTCTTCCAAAAAATGCTTCCCGACTATCAAGGCACCAACATTCCCAGTAACTCTACCTTCACCGCACTTACCAATCGAGTAAAGGATCACTTAACGCAACTCAGAAAATACAACAAGGATGCAGAGATCATCTACCTGATCGTCCCCGCCTCCATGACAGTATATCCCGAGCTTGTTCCCGAAACCTACGGTGAGCTTGCCGGTGAGACCCGCCTGACCAAAACTATCGAAGCTATCAACGCAGGCGGAGGCATCGCCATCGACTTGCAATCCATCTTCGAAGAGCACAAATATGACGAAATGCCCTTATATTACAAGCTGGATAGCCACTGGTCGGATTACGGTGCCTTCGTGGCATATCAAGCTTTGTTTGAAGAAATCGCAAAGAAATTCCCCAACGCCGCACCTCGTTCCATCAACGAATTTAATTGGAATCCCAACTATTACGAAAGCGGCGACATGACCTATTATTTAGCTATGTCTCAAAGCAAGGTCAAGGAATACGCCTACTATCGCACCTTCGATTTCGACGCCCCTTCAGTTGTTACCCAAACACCTCGTTACCGTTCCAGTACCATGCTGTGTTACAGCGATAACGTTACTTGGGAAAACGTAATCAACACCAATCGCAAGGATCTGCCCTCCTGCATTGTTCTGCGCGACTCTTACTCCACCCAAATCTATGACCTTATTGCAGAGCGCATGAACAAAACCCACTATCTGGGCATGTGGGGGTACCGCTGGGATCAATCCTTAATTGCTTCCGAAAAACCGGACTACGTTATCTACGTGTTAGCGGAATGGAATTTGGACTCTGTCATTTATAATTAAAACCATGTGGCAAGAAAATTCTGCTCTCACGGCGGTGGAAAGTTATTTCCAAAAAGACGAAAAAGCCCGCCTCGTACAAAAGCTTCCTTGGAACTATGCGATATCCGCCCCCTTGGTCATCGCAGTTCTGACCTTTATTTCCTTTGCAACGCTTTTAACGATCTTCTTTTCTCCGTTGCCGGCATACGCTATATTTCTTCTCGGTGTGGTTGGTTTTCTTTTCATCTACCACATCGTTACCCGCACAGCATACAAAAACTATTGCGTCATCACCCAATATTCCGTATATCGATATATTGACAAGCAAATACAGCAAATCGACGAGTTGCCTCTTAATAAAATCAAAAGCATAACCGTAAAACAATTACGTCGAAACCCCGACTACGCATTGATAAAAATTCGCTGTCAATCTTCGTACATAAAGCAAATGCCCTACTTCAAGCGACTTTACGGCTTGAAAACAGCCCAAAAGAATCCGGAAAAAGCGGATATGAGAAGCCTTTCTTTAGGGAAACCCGTCCGCCTACATTTGATCTGTAAAAATCCAAGAGACGCTTATATGGCATTTTCCGAAGCAAAAAACATCGCAGGATACACCTACACGCTCCACGCAAAAGGAAGAAAAAATGCAAGAAAAGTCCCTAACAGAACAGCTTCGTAAAAAAGAATACCTCATTGGCAAAACACTCATCGAACGGGAATTTAAAGCCTCCTATCCCGATGAATACGAATTGTGCGTGTTCTGTTGGTGTCGCATTAGCAATCACCGCAAAGACGATGATGAAGGCTTCTTTGAAAAGGAAAGCGGCAACTGGATCTGTCGCGATTGTGTTAAAAAATATTCAGCGTCCTTCGCTTGGAATCTGTTGAAAAGCCGCAAGAAAACATTTATCGAACTCCTCGAAGAACAAGAAGATTTCGAGATCCCTATGATATAGCAGAAGACCGATGGTTTCATTGAACCATCGGTCTTCATTCTATTTCCCAAGAATCATTTCTTCTACAATTGCTGCGGCGGAAGCAATCAAACGCTCGCAAGGACGTTTTTGATAAAACTCCGGGGTTCTCGCAGTAGGAGTAGGAAGATCGCTTGCAACGCCTCCCAGAAGCTCACGGCAATATAAGCTTCCATGTCTTTCTTTGAATTCCTTTGCAACCCTTTGTACCAAACGGTAATGCTCGGCCTTCAGCTCTCCTGTTTCCGGCGTAGCATATCCTTTCGCTAAGCCACACACGAGAAGCATGCCGCTGACTGCACCGCAAATCTCCCGCATTCTTCCCATACCGCCACCGAAAGAGCACGCAACCTTCATTGCCGTATCCAAAGGCAATCCCAGCTCCTCGGCAAACGCCCCGAATACGGCTTGCGAGCAATTATAGCCTTGACGGAACAGAGCAGAAGCGACCTCGCTTTTGGTGCCAATCGCAAACTGAAGCCCGGAAGACAGACGGGAGAAACGATTTCCCATACTACCATGCAACAACTCCAATGCTTTGCCGCAAGTACAATGCCCGGAATAATACGCCAAAGGTAAACTGCTCAAGTGATTGACACACTTCCGCAGCTCCTCTTCGGACAAATCATCCGTCAAGTGGAAACCGCCTACAATATCCGTCACGCCGTCCCTTGCCGCCTTTTCCGCAATGACGGAAATCCCTCTGTGGCCGCATCCTGTAAAAAGAACTTTTCTTTCCGCCTCGCAAATCGTCAAATATATCTCGTGTTCAAACCAATCGGGATACAGTTCTCCTCCCACACACTCTATAAATGAAGATGAAATAGGGCGGGGAAGCGAAGCGGCAGGCGAGAGAACGATATTGTCAATAACAATCTCTTCGTCAAAGAAAACAAACCGATCTTTCAGCGCCTTGCTATCCGAAGCAATACCGATATACCGATCCCCGTGGTAAAATTCACCCAGTGCGCGTTCGTGTAGATAAATCTTTGCTGACTCGTTTTGCTCCAAGAGGAAGAAAAGTCCATTACAATGATCATAGTGTCCATGGGAAAGTACCACGATGTCCACATCCTCCAAGCTTTCCCCCAAACGACTGGCGTTCTTCAAGAACACATCACTCTGCCCAACATCAAATAAGATTTTATGATTACCGGTATGAATCAGCAGAGAAAGCCCGTGTTCTGCCTCAAATTTGTTTTTGAAGGGATTGTTTTCGCACAATACGTCAATTCTCATACCTTAATCTCTCCGCCAATCTCATCCATATAATCATCCACAAGATCCCAGAACCACTCCTGCAAAGGCGTAAACGCAAACCCCAAGGAGGCTGCAACCTCTGTGTTGATTGAGTAAGGCGCCTCACCGTTAAACGGCGCTGCTTTGCCATCCTTCGCAAGAATCAAGTCTCTTCCGCATTTCCTCTCGATATATTCGGAAAGCTCCTGAATGGAAACCGTTCCGCTACTGGCACCGTTTACAGGACCCGTGAAGTTGTTATCAGCAAAAAACGCAAGAAAATCCCCGGCTTCATCAGATCGGACAAAGCCCATTTGAGCTTCAAAATTATCCACATAAACAGGAGTTTTCGTTAAAATATGTTCAATATAAAAACGCAGACGATTCGTATAATCATCCTTACCAATCACAAAAGGGAAGCGCACCGCAACAAAATTGCGATCACCATATCGGCTAAACAACGCCCTCTCCGCCTGACGTTTCATCTCAGCATACGGAAAAACAGAACGGTCGCACCAAATCACCGGTTCTCCGAGGGGATCGAACTCCGACTCTACAGTATTGATATGCTTCTGATAAACCGCCGTCGTGGAAATCATAATATAACGACTGCAAGAAATGTTGTCCAAAAGAATTCGAACATCTCGGGAGCAATATGCAAGGCTATCGAAAACCACGTCGTACGCTTTACCCGAAAATGCACTCCGAATACTGCATTCATCGGTGCGGTCAAAATGAATCCTGTTCACGCTGTTTCCGAAAACATCGGCAGCATTACCGCGTGTAGCTATGGTCACGGAATGCCCCTTCTTCAAAAGCGAAGCAACCAAGTGCCTGCCCATAAAGCGAGTTCCGCCTAAAACAAGAATATCCATGGTGATCCATCCTTTTGCTTTTCGCAATCAGTTTATCACACATAAAAAAGGGTGTCAAGCATAAATTTACCATATACCGCATAAAATGCACTTGCTTTTTTCGGCATTATATGTTATAGTATGTTCGAAGATTTTTATAGTTTTTAAAGGAGATGAGAAACGTGAAAAACAAAAAGTTTTTTGTAGTTGCTGCCGGCATTTTTTGTCTTGTGTTCTGTCTCTTTTTGCCTTTTTATTTCGGAATTCAATTTCTGCTCCCCATCCTAAGTCCGGAAGAATCTTCTGCAGAAGTTTCGGAAGATGTGTTGACGCCTGACGAATGTTCTCCTTTAGAAGCGTGGAAGCTTTGCGAAGAAGCCCTTCTGGCAGTCGGTGACTTTTCCGCCACCACAGAAGGTGTTTCGAACACCCAAGTTCTCTTTTTTAACTACAACCAGCAGATCAACAACAAACGCATCATTTCCGGCAATACTGTTTTTTCACAAAACATGAATACAGGTACACTTTTGAACGCCGGGCTGCAGCAATATTTTGATGGTACCAAAGTCTATTTAAGACCCTGCCAATTAATGGGAACCAATCACCTTTCATGGGCAGAAACGCCCAGCGTAGTTTCGATGAACGCTTATTACAACGCCTTTGGTTCTGTATCCGATGGACTTTCTGCGTTCCTGCTAAACAACAGAACACTTACCGACAGTCTTTATCTTTATGAAAACAACGGCGTGTATACCTTCTCCTACGTTCTTTCTCAAGAGGCGGCAGTTTATTATGCCAAATCCTTGCAAACTCTTTGCCAATTAGACACACCTCCAAACTTTAACTCCATTGAGCTCACGTTGGAAATGGACGAACAATTCCGTCCTATTCGCATCAAATACAAAGAAGAATATACCATTTCCGTGGACCTGATCGGCGAAACCGTTTGCAAATCCCAATATGTCGAAACCTTCCAATACGAAAGCGAGGATCAATCTCAGTTAGATTACTTCGCGCAGTTTTCCGATCTCGCTCCCGACAACACCATCCCGACCCTTTCTACAGGCTATAACTTTCTATTTTCACTTTTTGGAAATACCAATTCCTACGATGCAACGTTGTTCCTTTCCACAGAAGAAATTCCGTTGATGATTTCTTTGGATACCAACAACGAGAGCATCTACGCTGTGGGTGATAAGTTCTCCTTCGTTTTAGCCGATGGTAACTACTACTTCGATTACAACGGCAATAAGCTTCGCTCCAAAACCGGTGCTTTCAACAGCAAAATCAGTCCCTTAATGTCCATCGGCAGCAACAGTGCCAATAACAGCGGAAGCAACGGGAATGGCGGGAATTCCGGCGGAGACTTCTCATACGACTCTCTTCTTGGCGACGTGAACATGAAAACAGAGCAAGGAAAGCTGATCGTTTCCTCTGCCTCAGAAGAATTCGCCTTTTCCGTCACCTTGAACACCGAATCTATGGTTGTGGAAAAGGTTTCGGTTGATATATTCTTCTCCGGCGAAAAAGCTACGTTAACCATGCAGCAGTCCCACGCAAGAGGGGAGAGCCCTTCCTTGGTAGGATATAAGGATATTACTCACGCTTTAGATTCCTTGGACATTCTTTTGGAACTTGCGACACAACCTAACACCTATTATCACGTTACGCTCGAGGGCGAGCAGGTCCTTGAAGCGGACGTTATGCTGACGCTTGGCGATGCGATCACCATATACGCAAAGCCGATGATCGATAATTTTCCTGTAGACCTCTTTTTCAAGGAGAATTCTTTGGTTGCGGTATACCGCGACATCTCCATCAACGGCACGCTTTCAGACTTTGAGGAACTACTTGCGCACTTTGGCTCTGGCCAATCCATACCTCCCTTTGCGACACTTTCTTCCGGTACAAATGAATCCGCCCCCTTTAGAATCTCTACTTCCGGAAATAATCTGATTCTTGAATTTGGAGAATGCTTGGCTCAAAAGTTAACGTTTGGCGGATCCTATTGTCTTTATAGCGACGGCACATCCAATATTCACATCACCAAAACCGGCCATGGCTCCGAGGCCGCCAAAGAAGCCCCGACTACCAAACATAGTCTCGAGGCACATACACTCTCCTCCTTTTTGGAAGGCTCTGTATACCCCGCATTGCTTCGCGCCGAAACGATTTATGCGAATTTGGACATTCGTTCTCCCGAGGGACGCTTTAACGTCGATGCTGTGCTTTCCGTTAATCCGGAAATGGTGATCAAACTGAACACCACATTCTACGAGCAACCGCTTGAACTGTATTATAAAAATGACACGGTGTTTTTAAGCCACGACTTATTCAATGCTTATATTGCGGCGAATAAGCTTGGTTCTTTGTCCGGCTCTCTTCCCCTCACCACCGGTGTCTATAACACTACCGGCGCTCAAAGCCCTTCAGACACATTCACCGAAATACTCGGCAAAGAAGAATTGCAATCCATTTCAGTGGAAGCAGATCAAATCAAGCTTGAATTTGAAACGCAAACACTGTTTTTATCCAAGGATTCTTTCCGTCTGGTTGGGGTAGGAACCTCAGTTCGAAGTACGTCACTTTGGTGCACAGAAGAGGCAATCACACTCTCTGTACCCGATAAGGCAGATTGTATCGATCTGGAAGATCTCCTCCACAAGCTAAATTGCCTGAACGAACAAACTCGATTTGCCTTCACGGGAAACTATTCCGATGATATGGTTTCTGCCGTTATTTCCCGTCTTGATGTCCAGTTAACAGCAGATAAAGATATTTCAAGACTTGTAGCAGAGGCAGTTGTCAGCAGCACCATCAGCCAGCTTGTGAAATTACATTATGATGAAAAAAACATCTATTTGGATGTAGCGGGTATTAAGGTATTCGCCAACAAACAATCGTTCCTTTCATCTCCCGGCTCTATCGATGGGGCGCAAGACGACAATCTTGAAACATTAATCGGTGGAGTAATTGGTGGCGATTCATTGGATTTCCTATCGTCCATCAAGAGTATTTCTTACGCAAACGAAACGCTACATGTAATAACAGAAGAAGCTCAGATAACTCTCGGATGGAACGGAGATCGGTTTAATTTGCTTCGCTACAAAACCTCTTCCGCCAACCTGCTGCTTGCAAGCTGTGAACAACAGCCCATCCATATGCCCTCTCCCGAAGAATATACTGATGTTTCCGCCTATGGAAGCCTCGCCAAAGCGGTTTTGAACACAAGCAATGCCGGCTCCTTCCAATTCAACGGGAAAATTGATCTAAAATTATTTTCTTACACGATTGAGAACATCACGGCTTCGGGAAGCGTTTCCACCAAAGATGACTCTTTTTCGGCAAATCTCTTTTTCACCGTGCCATACGTTCCGGGAGTATCCTCAGTAAATATTCCTTCCACGTATCAAGATAAAGCCCTGCAGGATTGTACCATCGTCAACCGCGTTATCATTTATGACGGCGTCATATACATCAAAAAAGAGATCTATGGAGAATACGGAAGCAATCCTGCCAAAATTCTCGTCATCACGGAACAAAGATATATAACGCTCCAGGATTTCCAAAATGATCCAACGGACACGTTATCTTTCCTTTTCAATCTGGAAAACGACCTTACCGCAGACATTGTTCCTGTCATGCCCACCGAAGCAGAACAGCAGACGGCAATACCGGATCCGCTTTTTGCCCAAACTCCCTTTGATGCAGTTTATCAAGAGGGCGAATACACAGTCATTCAAATTTCAAATAGATATTTGCCCAATCCCGATGACGAAATGCGGTTTATGCTCTTCGCGGATGATCGATACATCAACAAACTGAGTGTAATCGCGCAGATTTCAGCATTTACCATCGAAGGAACCGTCGACATTTTCGACCACGGGAATGCGACCGTTAAAATCCCCTCCATGAATGAATTGGCAGAATATCTACCGTTACAGAAGTAATTTCTCGGCATATACTGTCAACGGTAAGAAACCAAGCTATTAAATCTTTTTAATTTGCTTTGTTTTCTGCGAAAAACATTTGACATTTTCAAAAAATCGTGATACTATAGTACGAACTTAATCCAATTTAGTTTTTTCAAAGGAATGAGGAACCAATGTCACAGAAAAAGAAAGTATTCTCCGGCGCGGGTGTTGCTTTGATTACTCCCTTCAAGAACGGAAAGATTGACTATAAAGCCTTGGATGTTATCTTGGAACAACAAATCGCAGGCGGCACAGATGCCATCATTGCGTGCGGTACAACTGCAGAAGCCGCAACTTTGACCGACCTTGAACATCGCGAGATTATTTCTCATTGCATCGAAAAGGTTGCAGGCAGAGTTCCGGTAATCGCAGGAACCGGCTCTAACCATACAGATTACGCCATCGAACTCACCAAGTTTGCCAAAGACGAAGGCGCAGACGGTGTCCTTCTGGTAACACCATATTACAACAAGGCAAGCCAAAAGAGCTTGATCAAGCACTTCCTGTCTATTGCAGAGTGTGCGGATATCCCCAACATCCTCTACAATGTTCCCTCCAGAACCGGACTAAACATCTCCTTGAGTGCTTACCAAAAGCTTTCCGAGCATCCCAACATCGTGGCCACCAAAGAAGCCAGCGGAAATCTTTCTGCCATTATGCAGGTAATTGAGGCCTGTGGCGACAGCCTTAATGTCTATAGCGGCAACGACGATCAGATCGTTCCCTTGATGTCCGTAGGTGCAATCGGTGTTATCTCCGTTCTTTCCAATGTTATGCCCAGAGAAACACACGAAATGGCAAAGCTTTGCCTTGAAGGAAACTTTAAAGAAGCTGCAAAACTGCAGATTCATTATCTCTCCTTGATCAACGGTCTGTTCATGCAGGTTAATCCCATACCTGTAAAAACCGCGATGGCCAAGATGGGCTTCTGCACTACAGAAATGAGAATGCCTCTTTGCGAGATGGACGAAGAGGACAATGAAAAGCTTTACGCGCTCATGAAGCAGGCAAACCTGATCTAAACGAGCGAAAGGGAAGTTTCAAATGACAGATATTATTTTGAACGGCGCCTGCGGCAGAATGGGCAGAGCAATAGGGGAGGCTTCGGCCTCCTACGGCGCCCGTATTGTCGCAGGCGTTGACCGCTTTGCGGGGGATTGCAATTTCCCCCTTTATAACAATCTGGATGACGTTTGCCAAGTTGCCGACGTATTGGTGGACTTCACCGTCCACACTGCCACCCCGGAGCTTATTGCATTTGCCAAGCGCACCGGTATCCCGATGGTAATTGCAACTACGGGCCACACAGCCGAAGAAATGGCAGCCTTAAAGGAGTTTTCCAAAGAAGTCGCCATTTTTCATTCCGGTAACATGTCCGTTGGCATCAATTTGCTGATCTCTCTGTGCAAAACTGTTACCGCCTCCATGGGTAGCAAAGCAGACATTGAGATCATCGAAAAGCATCACAACCAAAAATTGGATTCTCCCAGCGGAACGGCCTTGATGATCGCCAACGCAATCCGAGAAGCCCACCCCGAAGAAACCGAGATTATATATGACAGAACGCAAAGAAGAGCAGCCCGCCCCAAAAACGAAATTGGCATCAGCGCCATCCGCGGAGGCAATATTGTCGGTGAACACGAAGTAATGTTCTGCATGGGCAACGAAGTGATTACTATAAAACACAGTGCCATCGGCAGAGCTTTATTTGCAGAAGGCGCCCTTCGTGCCGCTGAGTTTATGAAGGGTAAAACGCAAGGATTCTATTCCATGGAAGACTTCTTAAAGGAAGCTGTAGGAAAATCCGCCGTTGAGATTTGAACACAAGGAGCTTTCACGTGGCATTAAAATTCACAAAAATGCAAGGTTGCGGCAATGATTACGTATACATTTCCACCTTCGATCAAAGCGTTGAGGATATGTCTACCGTTTCAAAAAAACTTTCCGATCGCCATTTCGGAATCGGAGGAGATGGCGTCATTTTCGTGTGCCCCTCCGACACAGCCGACGCTAAAATGCGCATGTTCAACGAAGACGGAAGCGAAGGCAAAATGTGCGGCAACGGCGTTCGTTGTGTAGCCAAATTTCTTTACGACCACAATATAGCTAAAAAGGAAGTCTTGACGGTAGAAACACGTTCCGGAATCAAAACAATCGGTCTCACTTTTCAAGCCGGTGAAGTCGTAGGTGCTACCGTAGATATGGGGAAGCCGGAAACCAATCCAAAACTTGTTCCCGTTTTGCTGGATGGAAATGAAGTTATCGACCGCCTTGTCACTGTAGGAGGCGCGGAATACAAAATCACTTGTGTCAGCATGGGCAATCCCCACTGCGTAATTTTCACAAACGATGTTCTCGGTCTCCCTCTTGAAAAGATCGGCCCGCTGTTCGAACGCAATTCAATTTTCCCCGAAGGTGTGAATACAGAATTCATCCGTGTCATTGATGATACACACCTTGAAATGAGAGTTTGGGAGCGGGGAAGTGGCGAAACCCTTGCCTGCGGAACCGGCGCCTGTGCTTCTGTTGTCGCCGCCGTGAAAAACGGCCTTTGCCCCAAGAACACTCCTATCACCGTAACGTTGTTGGGCGGTGATCTTCGCATCGTATATTCCGATGAGAGCGTCATCATGGAAGGGCCAACCCGCACCGTGTTTGAGGGCCTCTGCGATCCGGATCAAATTTGAATTATTTTCAGAAGCACTATTGCAAATAGTCGCGCAAGACAATTCAACTTTCTGCATTTTGACTTTTATATCCTCTCAAAGATGCAATTTTGGTAAATCAAAATTGCATTTTTCTGTTGACAGAACTTTCAATTTATGATATACTTTGATATATGATTTTATAATGACGGAAGGACTCTTATGTTGGAACACGAAATGAATTCACAAACGTTGTTCTCGCGGATGCGCAAAAATGAACCGTTTGAAGAATCTTTATACACAAAATACGGTGTCAAGAGAGGGCTGCGTAATCCTGACGGTACCGGCGTTGTTGCAGGTATTACCCGCATCAGCAACGTTCACGGTTATTTGATCAACGAATACGAGCGTGTTCCCTGCGAAGGTGAATTGCGTTATCGCGGTGTAAACGTAGAGGACTTGATTGCAGGTTGCTTGGAAGACGACCGCTTTGGTTTTGAAGAGACAGTTTGGCTTTTGCTTTTCGGTCACCTTCCCACCAAAGGAGAGGTAGAAGCTTTCAACACCGCTATGGAAGAATACCGTGAGCTTCCTCAGGATTTCATCGAAGACATGATCATGAAGGCCGCAAGCCCTAACTTGATGAACAAGATGGCACGCTCCGTCCTTGCGCTTTACAGCTATGATGACAAAGCCGATGATACATCCATGGAGAATGTTCTCGCTCAATCCCTCTCCATCATTGCCAAACTTCCTGCCATCATGGTTGCAGGTTACCAGGCAAAACGGCGTGTATACGATAATGACAGTTATTTCATCCACTCGCCTTACCATGGGATAAGCACTGCAGAAAATATTTTGTCTATGTTACGCATTGACAGAAAATATACGCGCGAAGAAGCATTGTTGCTTGACAAATGTCTAATTCTCCACGCAGAGCACGGTGGCGGTAATAACTCCACCTTCTCTGTACGATTGCTTTCCTCCTCCGGAACGGATACTTATTCTGCAATTGCAGCAGGCATCGGCTCTCTGAAGGGGCCTCGCCATGGCGGTGCCAACATCAGCGTAATCAAAATGCTGGACGACATGAAAGAAAACATTCGCGATTATGCAGACGATGACGAGGTGGCTTCCTATCTTCGCAAGATCCTAAAAAAAGAAGCCGGAGACAGAAGCGGTCTTATCTATGGTATGGGTCACGCTGTATACACAAAGAGCGACCCCAGAGCAAAAATTTTGAAGACAAACGCCAAATCTCTTGCCATTGAAAAAGGATTTGGCGAGGATTTCCATCTGCTTGACGCTATCGAACGTCTCACCCCGGAATTGATGTCCGAAAAGCGCAATGCGCTTACCGTTTGCGCAAATGTGGATCTGTATTCCGGTTTGATCTACAGAATCCTGTCCATCCCGCAAGAAATGTTTACCCCTCTTTTTGCTGTCGCAAGAACAGCCGGCTGGAGCGCCCATCGCATGGAAGAAATGGCCACCTGCCGCAAGATCATACGCCCTGCATACCGCGCAAATCTGGATGAAATTCCCTATCTACCCCTGAACTGCCGAAAGGAGAGAACATAAAATGGGTTATACCTTGGCTCAAAAAATTCTTCTTGCCCATCTACTCGAGGGGGAACTTGTCCCCGGTAGCGAAATCGGCATTAGAATCGATCAGACCTTAACACAGGACGCTACGGGTACCATGGCTTATTTGGAATTTGAGGCCATGGGGATCCCCCGTGTAAAAACAGAGCTTTCTGTCGCATACATTGATCACAATACCTTGCAAAGCGGCTTCGAAAACGCCGATGACCATCGGTATATTCAATCTATCGCCAAAAAGCACGGGCTTTTCTATTCCAGACCCGGCAACGGCATCTGCCATCAGGTGCATTTGGAGCGTTTTGGCGTTCCGGGCAAAACCTTGATCGGCTCTGATAGCCATACACCCACAGGCGGCGGCATTGGCATGCTTGCCTTTGGTGCGGGCGGGTTGGACGTAGCAGTAGCCATGGGCGGCGGAACATACTATATCAACACCCCAAAAATGTTGCGAGTAAATCTTACAGGCAAGCTCTCGCCTTGGGTCTCCGCAAAGGATATCATTCTGGAGGTTCTGCGAATCCTATCCGTCAAAGGCGGCGTAGGAAAGATCGTGGAATATGCAGGTGAGGGTGTCAAATCCCTCTCCGTTCCTGAACGTGCTACCATTACCAATATGGGCGCCGAGCTTGGTGCTTCTACCTCAATTTTCCCCTCCGATGAAGTCACATACGAATTCTTAAAAGCCCAGGGAAGAGAAAAGGATTGGATCCCTCTCGCTTCCGATGAAGATGCGGTTTACGACGAGGAGATCTCTATCGATCTTTCCACCTTAAAGCCCTCTGCAGCTTGTCCTCATAGCCCCGATAACGTTAAAACGTTTGAAGAGATCGGCAAAATGAAGATCGATCAGGTTTGCATCGGCTCCTGCACCAACTCCTCACTTTCCGATATGTTGAAGGTTGCTTCTATCCTGAAAGGCAAAACCGTCGCGGATCATGTCAGCCTTTCCATTGCTCCTGGTTCTAAGCAGGTGTACAATATGCTTGCGGCTTGCGGCGCTCTGTCCGATATCATTGCCGCCGGCGCCAGAGTGTTGGAGTGTGCTTGCGGTCCTTGCATTGGTATGGGTCAATCTCCCAATAGCGCAGGCATCTCCTTGAGAACCTTCAACCGAAACTTCGAAGGCAGAAGCGGTACCAAGGATGCGCAGATCTATCTTGTAAGCCCCGAAACAGCCGCTTATTCTTCACTGACAGGATATCTTTCCGATCCCAGAGAATTGGGCGACCAGCCTGCATTCCCCATGCCTGAGCAGTTCTTGATCAATGACAACATGATCATTCCCCCCGCTTCTGCGGAGGAGGCGGCCTCTCTTGAGATTCTTCGCGGCCCCAACATCAAGGAATTCCCTGTGGCACAGGCTCTTGCGGAAGAGATTGCATGTGAGTGCACCTTGAAGGTTGGTGATAACATCACCACCGACCATATTATGCCCGCAGGTGCTAAGATCCTGCCTTATCGTTCCAATATTCCGTACCTTTCCAAGTTCTGCTTCGCGGTATGCGACGAGAGCTTCGCACAGCGTTCTTTGGAAGCCGGCAGCGGTATTATCATCGGTGGCGACAACTACGGCCAGGGTTCCTCCAGAGAACACGCCGCACTTGTTCCGCTGTATTTGGGCGTTAAAGCTGTCGTTGCCAAATCTTTCGCACGTATTCACGTTGCAAATTTGATCAATGCCGGTATCGTTCCCTTGACCTTCGCCGATCCTTCGGATTACGATAAGATAAACCAGGGAGACAAGCTTGTTCTTTCCGACATCAGAAATGCAATTGCAGCAGGGAAGTCCAACTTCACCTTGCTGAACGCCACCACCGGTGAAACCGTCAATCTCGTGGGTAACTACTCTACTCGTCAGGCAGATATACTTTTGGCCGGCGGACTTTTGAATTACACGAAAGGAAACGCATAACATGGCTAAAATTCAAATGAAAACGCCGTTGGTTGAGATGGACGGCGATGAAATGACCCGTGTCCTCTGGCAACAGATCAAAGATGTTCTTTTGCTTCCCTTTATCGATCTAAAGACAGAGTATTACGATCTGGGCTTGGTGCATAGAAATGAGACGGATGACCAGGTTACCGTGGATTCCGCTCTTGCCACCAAGAAGTACGGCGTTGCAGTAAAATGCGCTACCATCACACCCAATGCCGCCCGTATGACAGAATATAACCTTAAGCAGATGTGGAAAAGCCCCAACGGCACCATCCGTGCTATTTTGGACGGCACGGTGTTCCGCACCCCCATTATCGTAAAAGGTATCGCACCCTACGTTCGTTCTTGGAAGAAACCCATTTCTATCGCGAGACACGCCTACGGCGATGTCTATAAAGCTTCCGAAGTGAAGGTTCCTGCAGGTTGTAAAGCAGAAATTCTCGTGACCGACACCGACGGCAACCAGACCAAGACATTGATCCACGATTTCAAAACAGATGGTATTGTGCAGGGTCAGCACAACATCGAGCAGAGCATCGCTTCCTTCGCAAGAGCTTGCTTCCAGTACGCTTTGGATCAGAAGAAAGAGCTTTGGTTCTCCACCAAGGATACCATCAGTAAGACTTACGACCACACCTTTAAAGATATTTTTGCAGAGATCTACGAGAATGAATTCCGCACAAAGTTTGAAGAAGCCGGCATTACGTACTTCTACACCTTGATTGACGATGCTGTTGCCCGCGTCATTCGTTCCGAGGGTGGCTTCATTTGGGCCTGCAAGAATTATGACGGCGACGTGATGTCTGATATGCTTGCCAACGGCTTTGGCTCCTTGGCTATGATGACCTCCGTGCTGGTATCGCCCGACGGTGTGTATGAATACGAGGCTGCTCACGGCACGGTTCAGCGTCACTACTATAAACACTTGGCAGGGGAGCCCACCACCACCAATCCCATTGCTACCATCTTTGCATGGAGTGGCGCACTCCGTAAGCGCGGTGAGTTGGACGAGATTCCCGAGCTTTGCGAGTTTGCAGACCGTCTGGAAAAAGCCTCCATCGACACCATCGAAAACGGTATCATGCCCAAAGAATTGTATTTGCTGTCTTCCCTGGAAAACAAAAAAGCGGTCTATACCACCGAATTCTTAGCAGAGATCGCTTCCAGACTGTAACATTCAAAAAACATAAGCAACACCGCCCGGCATAATACCGGGCGGTCATTTTTATCTGCGGTAATGGAGACTGATTGCAGAAGGCAAAAGCCCCATTCTTTCGGATGCGGAAACGCCGATGGGGGAGTCGTCCTCACGAGCGTTGGCATTTCCTAAAAAAGGCGTATCCGCATAAAACAGATACGCCCTGGACTTCAGTTTTTCAAAGAATGGATGGGCGCGGGAATCAAGCCGCCTCTGGCAATAAAAGCAGAGGGGTCGGTCTGGTTGATCCGCATAACGGGAGCGTCTCCCAAAAGCCCGCCGAAGGAGAGGGAATCCCCCTCTTTTTTACCAATGGCAGGAATCAAACGAACTGCCGTAGTTTTGGTATTGGCAACACCGATTGCCAACTCGTCTGCAATCAGAGCAGAAATGACCGCCGCAGAGGTATCTCCGGGAACTGCGATCATATCCAAACCAACGGAACAAACTGCGGTCATCGCTTCCAGCTTTTCCAGGGTCAAGCAACCGCTGTTGGCGGCGGCAATCATGCCCTCGTCCTCGGAAACAGGAATAAAGGCACCGGAAAGTCCACCTACCTTGGAGGAAGCCATAACGCCGCCCTTCTTTACTGCATCGTTTAGCAACGCCAAGGCCGCTGTGGTGCCACAACCGCCGCACTGAGAAATTCCCATTGCCTCAATAATTCTTGCCACAGAGTCGCCTACAGCGGGTGTGGGCGCCAAGGACAAGTCAACGATGCCAAAGGGAACACCCAGCCGTTTGCTGGCTTCGCCTGCTACAAGCTGACCGATACGGGTGATCTTGAAGGCGGTCTTTTTAATGGTTTCTGCCAGTTCTTCAAAGGAAGCGCCGGGGTTGCTCTGAATGGCGGAGCAAACTACGCCGGGGCCGGAAACACCAACGTTGATAACGCAATCGCCTTCGCCAACGCCGTGAAATGCGCCTGCCATAAAGGGGTTATCGTCGGGAGCATTGGCAAAGACCACCAGCTTAGCAGCGCCGATGCATTGACGATCAGCCGTAAGCTCTGCGGTCTTGCGGATCACGTGTCCCATGCGGGAAATCACGTCCATATTCATACCGGCCTTTGTAGAGGCAGCATTGACAGAGGAGCAAACGTGTTCTGTGGAAGCAAGTGCTTCGGGGATTGAGTCGATCAAAGCCAACTCGGAAGGGGTGGCCCCCTTCTGTACCAAAGCAGTGTAACCGCCGATAAAATTGATTCCCAGCGTGTTGGCGGCACGGTCCATGGCAAGAGCAAGGTTAACAAAGCCTTCATGATCCTGCCCCGCACCAACCAAGGAAATGGGAGTAACAGAAACACGCTTATTGACAATGGGGATTCCGAATTCCCGTTCCAGCTCTTCGCCCACCTTTACCAAGCGTTCCGCCTTACGGGTAATCTTATCGTAGATACGCTGGGGAAGCGCCTTAGGATCTCCGCCGCAACAATCCAAAAGGGAAATCCCCATTGTAATGGTGCGGATATCCAGATGCTCTGTTTCGATCATCCGGATTGTTTCAAGAACATCATGTATATTCAGCATGACCAAGAATCCTTTCTGTCAAATCCGATGCATGGATTGGAATACATCCTCATGCATAGCATGAATCTTTAAGCCACTTTGCTCCGCCAGTGTTTCCAACGCTTCCGCAAAAGCACCAAAGGGTGATTGCATTTTTTCCAGATCCACCAACATGATCATTGCAAAATACTCCTGCATAACCGTCTGGGAAATATCCACAATATTGGTATCGTACTCGGTGCAAAGCGCAGAAACCTTTGCGATGATTCCCATGCTGTCTTTTCCGGTTACCGTAACTACTGCTTTCATAATTCAAAAATCCTTTCAAAAAACTATTTTCAGTATACACGAATTTTCTTGAAAAAGCAATGGTTTTTAGATTTATTCATTACAATTTCAATACCTCATCGCCAAAACGTTTTGCCTCCTCTTCATAAGGTGTGGAAAACAAAACGGTTTTTCCTTTATATGCACCAAACAGTGCAGCCGCGGAGAGGGCTTTTGTATCGTCATCCATTCCCTCAAAAGGCTCATCAAAAATACCAATGCCACCATCAAAAGCAATGGCTCTTGCAATGGCAACCCGCTTTTGCGTAGAAAAATCAATTTGATACGGAAATAGATCTGTTTCTCTTTCCAGCGCCAAAGACTTCAATATTTTCTCTGTATTTGCAGCTCGATTGACATACAAGAGATTTTCACGAACTGTCAGATTGGGAATTAAACAGGGTTCCTTCATGATAACCGCGGCCGCAGTAGGCGGAAATTGATAACGCCGCCGATCATCTTTGCATAAGCCGGCAGCCATCAACAAAAGCGTAGTTTTGCCGGCCTCTCTCGGTCCATATACGGCGGTCACCTTGCCATTTGGAAAGATGTGAGAAAAGTCTTCAAAAATGTGAAATTCTCCAAAGCTTTTATTCACGCAATCGAAAACAAGAGGATAACTGTGCCCGTTTCTTGCATATTCATCCGATGGCGAAATCCGTGGAGAAAAGCGAATTTTGCCTACAAGCCAACCAACAAAACCGTATAAGAACACACCCAAAACAGAAATAAACATCACTCTCGCGAACAATCGCTCGGTCATCAATGAAGTGTAATCACTCTGCAAATCTCCTCCGAAAGTTCCATTCACTTGAGCAACAAACTCCACCAAAATACCCATGCCGTACGCTCGTTTCCATGCAATACGCAATCCGTCTGCAAAATAAAACGTCAAGTGGGGAAGAAGAAGATATGTCCAAACATCCTTTCGAGAAGAACCGCATTCAGCCAATACCCGAGTATTAAAGTCTATAGTTTCCTGCCCCTGGTTCAGATTTTGCCAAATAGTTCCGGCAGACATTACCATCGGGATGGTAGCAACCATAAGATCAACGCACCCAAACAATGCAGAACACAGAAGCAAAACAGACGGCAACAGCGGCATGGAACAAAAAAGTTTTCTAAGCACATTCAAGAAGCCGGAAATCGGTGTGAGCGCCTCCAAGGCAAACAATAACACGCCAAGCAAACAACCCAACAACCATCCTAAAAACACATGTGCAACAGAAAAAGCCACAGATTGCCAAAACGAAGATTCCAAAGACAATGTAGCCAAAGCCCGCAAAGCTTCTATAGGAGAGGCGATTCGCATTGGATTCCCAACGACCAAATAGACAACTCCCCAAACCAAAACCAACAAGGAAACGATCAAGCAACTATACAAAAATTTACGAAAACCCTTCGGTTTCATTTCGTCCATGATTTCAAGTCACCTCTTTTTTTACGTAACGCTTGACAATTCGACAAAATTATACTATACTGCCTACAGAAAGGATGTTGCCTGTGCAACTTTTGAATCGTTTTTTTGAAAGCATTACTACAAAGGAATACAGCGAGCTGGAATCCACGCTTCAGATCAGGCAACGCATGATCCCGAAGGGCGGCGCTTTGTTTCGCCAATCCGACCGTTGCAGTTATGTGTTCCTATTACTTTCAGGGAAAGCGCATGCTGTTCGTTATGCGCTCGACGGCAGGGAAGTGGATTACACCATCTATACAGCGGGAGACTTACTCAGCGAAGCCTCTGATTTTTTGCCGGGCTGCAAAAATGAGCATACGGTATTTGCGGATACTCCTTGTAGCGTATTGTCCTTTTCGTATGAAGCATTATGTAACAGCACCCATCCATTGGTACAGAATGCCACCAAAGCGCTATGGAATTCTTTTGCCGTTCAATATCAGATTTTGAAACAGCGTATGACATATATTACCTGCGGTTCCTTGCGGGATAAAATACTCTCATATTTACGTTCCGAAGGCAAAGGAACAGAGTGGTTTGAGATTCCGTTAGACCGCAACGGACTCGCTTCCTATTTATATTGTGATCGTACTGCTCTATGCAGAGAGCTTTCCGGAATGAAAAAGGACGGAATGATTGATTTTCACAAAAACAAGTTTCGCTTCCTACCCATAGGAATTGTAAAAAACGATTGACTTTCTGACGAAAGAATGATATAATAGGTTATTCTTATGTACGAACACGAAGATCGGGGGTTTCTATGCAAACGATCAGAGAGATCATTACCATCGTTGAAATGGTATTGACCAGTGCGTTTTCACTTTTGTTTTTTTATCAATTTTTCTACACGGTTTACGTGCTTTTCTCCAAAGAAAAAGAAAAGCCCTTAATAACCAACAAAATGCATAAATTTGGTGTTATCGTTTCCGCAAGAAACGAGGAACAAGTAATCGGACAGTTGCTGGATAGTGTCAAAAAACAAGACTATCCTCCGGAACTTCTCAAGATGTTTGTAGTCGCTGATAATTGCACCGACAATACAGCAGAAGTTTCTCGCCAACACGGCGCTTATGTGTTGGAAAGAAACAACCTTGAGTTGATTGGTAAGGGATACGCTCTCGATTATCTGTTCGCACACCTGCGAGAAGTTGGCGATGATTGCGATGCGTACGTTGTTTTCGATGCAGATAATCTCATCGATAAAAATTTCCTTTCGGAAATGAACAAGGGATTAAATCGTGGCTATAAAGCATTAACCTCTTATCGAAATTCCAAGAATTACGGAACAAACTGGATTTCTGCCGGCTACTCCTTATGGTTCCTTCGCGAGGCGAAGTATCTGAACAATGCCAGAATGCTGCTAAATACCAGCTGCGCAATCTCCGGAACAGGTTTTTGCGTGTCCAGAGAGCTGATTGACGAGAACGGCGGTTGGCCATTCCACTTATTAACCGAGGATATGGAATTCACTGTCAACACCATTGTCAACGGCGGCAAAATCGGTTACTGCGGTAATGCCGTCCTGTATGACGAACAGCCGGAAAAATTTTCCCAATCTTGGAATCAGCGTATGCGCTGGGCCAAAGGTTTTTACCAAGTTTTCGGAAAATATGCAGGAAAACTGTTTAAGGGACTTTTTCGCGGAAGTTTCGCCTGCTACGATATGTTGATGACGATTTTGCCGGGTATTCTCGGATTTGGTGTTACGTTCCTATGCGCCATGAGCGATGTTATTTTCTGGATCATCCACCCCGAAAGCAACGGATTGGTACGTGCGGCAACAATTATAATCGTTTTCTTTGGATTCTACTATCTTTTGATGTTCTTGATGGGTTTGCTCACCATGATTACGGAAGGTCAACATATCCACGGCTGCTCTCGTTGGCAAAAAATCCGTTCCGTATTCACTTTCCCTTTATACATGGCTACGTATATCCCGATTGGGTTTGTGGCTTTGTTCAAAAAAGTGGGTTGGAAGCCGATTCAGCACACCGTTACAAAATCCATTGAAGATATTGATGAAAAAAACGCTATAAAATAAAAAAACGGACTTTCCGTGATCACCTTACATGGAGGACTTCTTATGTTTAAAAGAATCGTATGCCTGCTGACAGTAGTATGCCTTCTTTCCATCTGCTTGTCTTGCTTTGCAACTGCAGAAACAAGCTGGTCTGCTGTTTTTAAAGCAGAACAAACCTCTTCTCAAAACGACGAGAATATCGTTACCGTGCGCGTTGCTGTCTCCAGCATCACCAGTGAGACCGGTATTATCTGCGCCAGCTACAATCTTTACTACGATACCAAGTGCCTGGAGCTTGTTTCTTGGAAAAACAACACTCCTGCAGGATGGGATTTTTCAGAAAGCGCCACGCTTTGCGCCGAGGACTGGTCTCAGATCGTTAAGGAAGATGGAACAACATACTTCATGTACACCTTAATGAACGTCGCTACTGATAACGGCGTAAAGGATGACAACGTTCTTTATACCGATCTTCAGTTCAAGGTTTTGGACAAAAATGCCGCTTCTACCAATATCAAAGTTACCGATATCGTTCTCGTAGATGCCAATGACCTCAACAAAGGCACAACTTTGGATCTCGCAGATAAAACTTTGGCGTTGGAATTGAATGGCAATGGAGAAGTAGATAGCTCCACCGATGTTTCCGAAGAATCCTCTGCCGACGAAAGCTCCGAAGAGGAAGTTAGCAACACCGTATCCACTCCCGAAGGCGAAAATCCCGGCAACAATCTTGTTACCGTGGACATTACGCTCAACGGCATCAAGGATCCTGCAGGCGTTGCCTCCTTGCTTTTCCATGTAAAATACGACAGTAAAAAGCTCAGCTTCGTTCGTTACGAAAGCTTGATGCCCGACAGCTGGCGCAATGATACAGTGAACACCGAAAATTTAACTCCCGCAGAACAAGTTAACGGTGATTTGTATTTCTGGGTTCTCAACGCCGATGAAGCTTCCGGTGTTACCGAAGACGGTGCACTAGGCTTCCGTGTGGTATTCGAAGTCCTCGATGGTACCTTTGAAACCTCTTGGCTGACCATTGAAGCCCCCGAGGTTATCAATACGCTGTTACAAGAAGTCAGCACCGGTGATTACACGCTCTCTATTACGGAGGCCATTGAAGAAGGTACCAACGATTCCATCGCCCCCAATGAGGGCGACGATCAAGGCAGCAAAATCGTCATCGCTGTTGCTGCTGCAGTATTAGTACTCGGTTCGGCTGTGGTAATTTGGATCATCGCAAGAAAGAAGAAGAACAAATGAAAAGCTTGAAGGCTTTTTGGTCCTCCTACTCCGACAACCTCGTAAAATTCTGGACCAATCAAATCGTAATGTCCATCCTGGGCATTAGCGTGGGGTTGGCAACCATTGCATTGAATAACACGCCGATCGCTATCATCGGTTCGATTTTCACAGTAGGCATTCTTTGCTATTTGCAATATGACAATATGTTCCAATTGGGGCTCAAAGACCACTATCGTCCTATCGATGTAAAGCGCCCCAAAAGATCTCTGGGGCTTAAAATTGCGCTTTTAGGCTCAATTCCGCTTGCATTCATCACTCTTTTGGGCTTGTTGTTTCAGTTGCTTTCTTTGGATTCTCCTACCGTTACCACGCAATTGATCTACTACGCCATCCATGGCTCCTATATTCAAACCCACGCACTGATCAAATCCGCTGATATGTTTCAAACAGCCTCTTTACTGAACGGTGTATTAAATTGGGGGTTATGTTTGGCTTATACAATTCCGGTGGTCTTCTTTTCGACCATCGGATACCTTCTGGGAGCCGCAGATAAGCCGTTACGCACTTTTTTCGGCATTAAATACAAGCCGGATTCTCACGATTAAATAATTGTCCGTATAATACGCTCTCCCGTACCATATAATGCCATATAAGACTATTTCGAAAAGGATTTATGGTATGGGAGATCGGTCACATTTAGATTTTAAAGAGCCGCGTTTCTTTCTGGTCGCAATGACCATATTGATTGCGGCTGTTATTCTATTCTATTTTATTGCCTCCATGGTCACCTCTGTGGGCTATCAGACCTTTGCAAGCGCCGGCGTGGAAAGCGCACCGACTTCATGTCCCGTTACAATCATTCTCGATGCAGGTCACGGCGGGGAAGATCCGGGAGCGATAGCCAACGGCAATATCGAAAAAGTCCTCAACCTTTCCGTTGCCCAAAAGTTAGAGGAGTTTCTTCGTATGTCAGGGCTTACCGTTATTATGACGCGAACGGAAGATCGGCTCCTATACAACGATGGGGAAGAGGACCGCAAAAAATATTACGATCTTTATAACCGTGCACAGATTGCCGCAACCATCCCAAACGCAATTTTTGTCAGCATTCACATGAATAAATTTCCCTTAGAAAATTGTTTTGGGCTGCAGACATTTTACTCATCAAATCATCCCCAAAGCCAACTCATTGCGACAACGATCCAAGAGGCTTCTAAACTTTTAATTACAAACAATAAAAGAATCGCGAAGCAAGACGAAAACACTATATTTCTGCTCAAACATCTTCAAATACCCGCCGTACTCATCGAATGCGGCTTCTTATCCAACCCCGGAGAAGCAAGGTTATTATCAACAGAAGAATACAGAGAAGAATTAGCGTTCACAATATACTGCGGAATCATACAATTCCTACAGGAGCACAACATTGAAAACGAATTATATCTGCAATAACTGCGGAAACGTCACATCAAAATGGTACGGTAAATGCCCGGAATGCGAAGCATGGAATGCCCTTGAAGAGCATATTATCGCAGATGCTACGGTCACAAAAAAGAACAGCCGTTCGGGCAATAAAGTATACGATACCATAACCGAATCCAAGGCTAAGCGAATATCTGAAATTTCCTTTCAAAAAGACCTTCGTTTTATGACAGGTCTGGGAGAATTCGACAGAGTTTTAGGTGGCGGATTGGTAGAAGGCTCTGTGGTTCTGATCTCCGGCGAGCCCGGCATCGGTAAATCCACGTTGCTACTTCAAATATGTCAGCACGTTGGCGACACCGCCAAATTGCTATACGTAACCGGTGAGGAATCGATTTCGCAAATCAAATTACGCGCCGAACGTGTGGGAGTGCACACCGATAATTTACTGCTCTTAAGCGAAACCTGCGTCAATAAAATCATTCCAGAAATCGATCACATTCAGCCAAATGTGGTAATTATTGACTCGATTCAAACGATTTATGACGAAAATTACCCATCGTCTCCCGGAACGGTTACACAGGTAAAGCAAGCAACCTTACAGTTGATCTCCAAAGCAAAAGAAGAGCAAATCTCTATCATAATCGTCGGACACGTTAATAAAGACGGCGCTATTGCAGGACCCAAGGTATTAGAGCACATGGTAGATGCGGTTTTATATTTTGAAGGCGACAAACAACATGCTTACAGAATTATCAGAGCTGTAAAAAATCGTTACGGATCCACCAACGAAATGGGTATGTTCGAAATGTCCGACGATGGCCTCACGGAGATCGAGAAGCCCTCTGAATTAATCTTAGAGCAAAGGCCCAAGGATGTACCCGGAAGTTGTGCCGTTGCCGTCATGGAAGGTACACGTCCGCTGGTAACAGAGATACAAGCCTTGTGCACGCAAACCTGCTATCCGTCGCCGCGGAGAATGGCCTCAGGGTATGATTACAATCGATTGTCGCTATTGTTGGCAGTTTTAGAAAAAAGATTGGGAATGCGTTTTTCCGCCCAAGACGTTTACATCAACATTGCAGGAGGAATCCGAATTGACGAACCCGCTTGCGATGCCGCAACAGCCTTGGCGTTGATTTCCAGCTACAAAGACATTCCTGTACCAGATGATCTTATCGTAATGGGAGAATTAGGATTGGCCGGCGAATGCAGATCTATCAGCACATTGGATCAACGCTTAAGCAAAGCTGCAAGACTTGGTTTCAAAAAAGCAGCGATACCATTCCGCAATGCAGAAAGAATGAAAAATAAGCATGGTTTGGAAATATTCACGTTGCGCAGTGTTTTCGACCTTTTAAAACTGCTGAAACCCCAGGAATAGCTTAAAAACGAGAAAGTCGCCAACAAACTGCGATTTTCTCGTTTTCCACCCCTATCCTTATATACAAAATTTGCATTTTGTATAATTGCATTGGGATTTAAGAGGGGGTACAGACATGACAATCTGTACCCCCTTCTTTTGTGCATTGATTATATCAGCCGCGGTCAGTGAAGATGGGCTCGACCTCTTCTTCCTCTTCCAGCTCCTCCGGATGATCCTTATAGTATGGCTGAATCATGTATTCATCGATTACAGGATACGTACAGTAAACTCCGATAAATCCAAGAGCACCAAACGTGATAATAAAAGGTAACACCACACCAAAATGCGGCATCATTTTAAAGAGCAAGAAATTCAGGAAAATGATTCCAGCAGACGAGAAAATACAAGCCAGGCTTCTCTTCCAACCTAAGAGAACCATGTACAAGGAATTCTTCAACATTTTTGTGAACTTGATATCAAATGTTATGGTAATCAAATAAATATAGTACCGCATGACAAAGTAGATCAAGCCGAAAAACAATACAATGTAAAAGGAGCTCAAGGAAAGCAAACTTCCGGAAACAGACGCACCTGCATGATATGCCATCAAATCGTAAACAATGAATACGATCATAAACGCATCCAATATTGCGATAGGCAGACCCACACGCAAATTTTTCTTGATAACCGGGAAGAAATCGCTCCAGGATGACAACGGTTCTCCACGGGTAATGCACCTGAAATTATAAAGCATACCAATTGTGGACAAGCCAAAGGTGACAAACAACAGTAAAGCGGTATACATCAAAACAGCAGATGTAACAGAGGTAACAGGAAGGCCGGTATTGAGCCCGAGCATCCCTTGAAGTGTTGTCAAAACAGTACTACTCTCCCCTGCCAGCTCCATACCATAAATCTGGCTGTACAAGGGGGTCGCAGGCGCCGCAACTTCAGGATCAAACGTACCTACCGCGCCAATGATAAACAAGATAATAGGAATATTACAAAGCGTAAAAATCAGAGTGGTTGCAGATATTTTTCCAAGTCTTGTTCTCAACAGATAGAAAAAATAACCGGCACCCATTTTCTTATCTTTTTCTGCCTGGTCCTTCGAAACACCTCTGCCGGATCTGTTATTCGTTCCGGAGAAAAAATTAAAAAGCTTACTCATTATACGACCTTTCTAAATCAAACCATTATGCTCTCGGATGAAACTTCATGTAGCTGTTTTTCATCTTATCCTTCAAATATTGAGCATACCTCTGCGTAGAAGATAAATCACGATGACCAAGAATCTCTTGAATATCATGTATATCTGCACCATTCTCCAAAAGATGTGTAGCAAAAGAGTGGCGCAAAGTGTGAGGCGTAATATCCTTCGTAATGTTAGCAGACTGTACGTACACTTTAAGGATCTTCCAAAAACCTTGCCGCGACAAGCGCTCGCCGGAGATATTCACAAACAAAGCGTTTTCTGTTGACGACGCAGCAAGTATCATTCTGGAATGCTCAAGGTAATTCATCACAGCTTTTAAAGCCACGGGATACAACGGGATCAACCGCTCATTATCTCCCTCACCACAATGAATGCAAGAAACGCCAAGATTTAAATCAGAAAGATTCAACCCGATCAACTCAGAAACCTTAATACCGGTAGCATACAAAAGCTCAAGCATAGCCTTGTCCCTAATTCCTTTTACATCAGAAACATCCGGTTGCGCAAGCAGCGCGTCAATCTCTTTCGAAGTCAAAATATTCAATTCTTTACGAACAACTTTATCATTGTGAACGTTTTTAGCGGGATTACACTCCGCAATACCAACAGATACGAGATATTGAAATAAACCTCGAAGAGACGACAAGGAGCGGCTCACAGAAGAAGGAGAAAGCCCTTGTCCGTGCAAATAAAGCTTATATGCTTCAACATCCTCTTCATTCAACTGCGAAAAGCTGCGAATATCTCTTGTGGCTGCAAAACCAAAGAACTTCTCTAAGTCTCGACGATAGGCTTGAACGGTATTGTTAGAAGACTTTTTTTCATCCCGCAAGTACATCAGATAACGATTCAATTGTAAAGTTAGTTGTCCTGTAACGACCTGCATGATAAACTCCAAGTTATACGGCAAACAAAACAGATAACAACATTGCCGCAAAATATGTAAAAAAATCCGGAAGAAACATTCTGCGCCACCCTAATCTCCCCCGATGCCAAGTAGCAATGCCTTCGGCAGCAAGAAACAAATAAGCAAACGCAAACAAGAATAGTAGCAAAGAATGAATTTCCGCAAAGAGAGAGACAAACTTTATATAGCTCCCAATGACAGCAAAAACCCAAAGAACGGAAAATGGGATAAGAGCAATTCCAAAAACAGAAAAGCCGAATAAGAAAACGGCAACCGAGTGAAACGCAAGAAACAAGCGAAAGAAAGAGGAAAAGCAAGCGGAATTAGAAAATCCTCCGAAAAGCAAGCCCCAAAGCGCCGGAACAGCCAATAGAAAATAGAATCGTTTCCGAGCAAAAAAATGCCTATCAATAGCCGCAAAAAGACGGCGAAGCAACGCTTTAATTGCGAACGCTACGCCGTTCGGTGGTTCCTTATATGGAACTAGTGCGCGAACGAAAGTGTGACGGGAAATCAAATCAAATCACCTCACCACACTATATGAAAAAGATTCGCGCCTTTATGACTCCAAAGATTGAGTTATCTCATCGGCACGTCTCGCACACGCTTTCATAGCGTTTTTAACCATACCGACAAAATCAGAATCTTCAAATACCTTCATAGCTTCCAAAGTAGTACCACCGGGACTACAAACGCGACGGATCTCTTCTTCCGGAGAGAGAGAAGATTGCCGAAGCATTTGTGCCGAACCTTCAAGCGTTTTAAGAATCAACGGCAACGCTTGATGCTCGGAAATTCCAAGCTCCTTTGCACCCTCAAGCATAGCCTGAACAAAAAGAAAGATATACGCAGGAGAAGAACCGTTGACAGCAATGACAGGATTCAAAAATTGCTCTTCCATCACAGAAACGGTAGCAACCGAGGACAAAAGACGACAAATGAAAGCAAACGATTTATTGTCAACCAAATGATTCTTACAAACCGCAACAGTGCCTTCTCCAACTTGAAGCGGCATTCCGGGCATCGTGCGAATAACAGGCACTTCAGAGCCTGCATAGCGGCAAATCAAATCAGACGTAACAGAAGCCGCAATGGAAACAAAAGTAACACCAGAAGCCAGCTGAGGAGCTCTTAAGCACTCAGCAACAACTTCCGGAAATCCTCCAGGCTTAACGCAGAGGAAAATATAATCCGCAGCCGCAACAGCCGAAGCAATAGAATCGGCCGTAGTAACACCAAGAGCACGAAACGCAGGATATCGCTTATCGCTTTTGCAGCAAACAGAGATATCGGAAGCTTCCACCGTGCCGGAAGAAACCAACCCTCGTATAATTGCGCCACCCATATTTCCGCCGCCGATAAAAGCAAGCTTTACACTTCTTTTTGCCATAAAATCCAATCCTTTGCCTAACGTGCTTATATCATACAACTTTTCCGCAGAAAATTCAATAGAGAATCGCGAAATAAATCATTTTCGTAAAAAAAGGAGAATTATTTGGTTGAATTATGTAAACAGAATTATGTATACCAGCGCAACCGGCACAAAATGGACATCATGTTGTGATTCCAGGTCTCCGGAAGCGCAAGATATTGTTTGTGCATTTCGTCAATCCCTTTCGACAAGTTTACTTTCCTTTCGGTTTCAACCGCAAAAGTTTCCCCCTTCCCCGCTTTTTGCATTCTCGGTTCGCAAAAAATCTCAAGCCTTACAGGCCACCCATAGCACACAAAAACGCACCTTTGCCTCTACGGGCAAAAGTGCGTTTTCGAGTCAGGACCACCGGTTCAACCGGTGGCTTGCACGACACCTACAAGGAGCTATTACCGTCCGGGCCCCTGAAAAGGGCACCGAATCTTTATTATCGCATCACACGCACTGTCACCCGTAAACGGATCAGATTATGCTTTTGCAACTTCTGCGATAATTCCGAGCCGTGTTTTCGCCAAACGGGCTTGCATAAAGCTCAAAAGATGATTGCAGCCCCGCTCCTTTCTACCGCTCCCCTGGTAGAAGCAGTGGGGATTTTGAACACACAATTACCGTCGAGAGTAGCCGTTTGGTTGCTCTCGGCGGTGTGTTTAAATATGGATAATCAAAGCAAAAAAACAAATCCGAACAGTTCCGTCGTAACGAAACGGTTCGGATTTGCTTGTTCTGGTAACAGTTGATAATAATGATACGGTTTCATATGGTTGCATTATGGTTGCATTGGAGCTGCAACCATAAGAGCGAAAAATGCAACCCTCATAATAAGAGTTAGACAAATTGGAATTTTACTAACTCATGGGGTCAGCTCAATTATCCACATTTTACTCTGGATATATTTCAGCGAATGCCGCCCATACTGCCTCCAAAAATCTGTCTGCATCGAATGTGGTATCTTTTTGGCGCACATATTCTACTGCATCCTGTATGTTCTTTTTACACAAAGTTAATCGTTCTGCTTTACTCCCGTGTAAGAATTCATTGTACGGAATGATCAACCGGACATCCGCATATCGATTTTTCCAACTGATATATCTGCGTTCTTTGAGCGTTATGGTCGGCATACACATTGGGATAATTGCTAAGCGATCTAATTTCTCGGAAAAACTGTCACCAAAATGACAATCTGTAAATTTCCGTTCCACTGGGAAAAGCAAGTCGGCAAGTTTCATTCCTACTGCCTCATATGTTTCAAGGCTGACAAACCAGAAAGAAGTCTTCTTGTACAGATCGAATCCTTGATGATATTTGACCTTAACAGGTTTTCCGTCTTGGTAGTAATTCAACACTTCGATATGCACATCGGAATACTGATCGGGAACAAAATTGAGGATATTCAAATTGGAACGAGAAAGAACGAATTTCAAATTTGGGAATCAGGAAAGATCAATTCCTTCATCGTCAGAATCAGTTTCCTCATAATCTAGCACAAGTTGCTCAAGTTCTGTATGAGCATAAAGTGCATCAAAACCTTCTGCTGTGGGAATTCCTCCAGTGATAATCAAATTGTGAATCACTGGAAAATAGCAGAGGTATTCAAGCGAACTCAATTCAATTTCAATATTCTTACAACCTGCATGATTGCGCATTTCTATGCGATCTTCAGCATCCAGAATCAGTGCATTGAGAAAAGGAAATAACCCGCCATTAATAACACGCTCTCGATATTCCATAATGCGTCCCCCTTATTTTGGGTGTCAGTAACTATTCGCCAAATTCAAGTTTGTCTAACTGATTATATCATAGTATCGCAAAAATAGCAAAATAATAGGCCGACCATTCAGATACTTTTTTGTATCAAAATGATCGGTCTTATTTGGTGGAGGCGAGGGGAATCGAACCCCTGTCCTAAGACCCATCCGGAAAGTTTTCTCCGAGCGCAGAAGATTCTTGACTTCCCCTATCTATCGGTGAACCTTCAAACCAATAGAAAGAGTAGCTTCATAAAATCATGACGAAACGCAAAGCTTAATTTCGTTCACGTTCACCGCTAAGTGACGCCATAGCCCAAACCGCGGTACTTTCGGGTATGACGGAAGCTGCACTTAGGCAGCTACGAGATTGCTATTATTGTTAGCGTTTAATTTTAAAGTGCACATTTTAAGGAAGTTATGCGCTTCCGCTCGCTTACCTTCGTTCAAAATCCCAGTCGAAACCTTTACGCCCCCTTGTTAACGATTTTGCTCCTTGAAAGCACGTTCCATTTCGCGTTTTGCGGAACGCTCCGCGTCCGCTTCACGCTTATCGTAGAGCTTTTTACCACGACAAAGCCCTATTTCCATCTTAGCCCACTTCCCTTTGAAATAAACGGAAAGAGGAATCAACGCATATCCTTTTTGACCAACCTGCCCAAACAGACGCATGATTTCTTTTTTGTGCATAAGAAGTCTGCGGGTTCTGTAGGGATCTCGGTTAAAAATATTCCCTTGTTCGTAAGGGCTGATATGCATTCCAAATATCATCAATTCACCATTGTCCACCCTGCAAAAAGAATCCTTCAGATTGACGGCACCCTTGCGCAGCGATTTCACTTCCGTGCCGGTAAGCTCCAAACCGGCTTCGAACTTCTCGTCTACGAAATACTCATGGTACGCTTTTTTGTTTTGGGAAACAACCTTGATCACCTCTGCCACTCGGGACACCTCCTTTTGCTTCGAAATATCAACTTATTACAGTATACAATACTTTTCACGAAAAATCAAGAGCAAAAAATGCCTGAAAACATGGTTTTTCCAGAGTTTTATTCCATGCCACGGCTACAAGGCCCTCAGCGCTCTTCTGATAACGCAATTCTATCCCATCGCCCAAGTAGGCCTCGTGTTCAAAAAGCACGCACATAGCCTTTATGGAGGTATTGCATACATCAACAGGCGCATGATCCAACAGGTAATCCGAATAGCAGCAATTGTTCAAATGTCGGTTTTCATCCAACTCTGTCAAAAGCACCCTTCTGCTTGCGGTATGCTCTACCGCGGTTTGCGAAATACGGCGCGGAATACTGCCGAAATCAGACGTCGGTGCCGCTTCCTCTATCACATACGGTAAATCTGTTGGGCGCAGTATAGTTCGTTTTTGATAGTTTATCAAAACCCAGCGGCTGTCGGCGTTACAGACCAAGTCTTTCCCATTCCAAAGTTCAAAAGCCCGAAAAAAGGTTACGCCCTCCACCTTGTAAGGATACGTACGAAGGAGCAGTTGATCCCCGGATTTGATGGTTTCATAGAAATCCATTCGAAGCTTTGTAATCACAAACGCCATCGAACGATTACGCAATTCCTGATAGGACGCACCTTGTTGCGAAATATCTTCCAAAGCAATTTGCTGAAAATACCGCTGCAAAGCCGAAGGTTTCACACTGCCATTCGGCAATACGTCATAGCTGCAAATTGTAATTTTCTCTTCTTTCATGTATCTCCCCTTTGAGACTACAGCGGATCTTCATCCGCCAGCGGGTTAGCTTGCATCGCTGCTTCCAGTTTTTTGTCAGAAACGTGGGTATATATCTGTGTAGTGGTCAGCTGCTCATGTCCTAAAATATCTTTCAAGACACGGATATCCACATCTCCGTTGTTATACATCAACGTAGCCGCTGTATGGCGAAGCTTATGGGTAGAATATCCTTTACCTTCCAAACCTGCCATTTTCAGTTGTTTCTTCACAATCCACTGAACTGTTTTGTTGGAAATTCGGTTTCCTCTACTGCTTAAGAACAGTGCATTTTTATCCTTTATAGTAGCTGAGTGAGCCCTTCCGAGCTGTTCGCGAATAGACAAATAGGCGATCAACGCATTTCTACACGCACGGTTCAAATATATGGTGCGTTGTTTATTACCCTTACCGGTCACCACCATCTTTTTCATGTCGCTGTCGATATGGCTAAGATCGATCCCCACCAGCTCGGACAGTCGCATACCGCAATTCAAAAAAAAGGTCAGAATACAGTAATCTCTTTTGGCGGTGTCAGAATCCGGATCGACGCTTTCCAAAAGGTCGCGGCTTTCATCAAGAGATAAATATTTGGGCAACGCCTGACGTACCGTCGGGCTGTCAATATCTCTCGTGGGATCAATATCCAACTGATGAGATTTCGTTGTATGATACTTATAGAAGGAGCGTAAGGCCGAAAGTTTGCGCGCTCTTGCGGTAGGTCCGTTTTTTTGATCTCTGGAAAGCCAAAGAAGATATGCATACACTTCGTCAGTTGTAACACTTGCAACAAAAGAACGATCGATTTCAGCGATGGAAATTTCCGAAAACGCTTCCCTGTCGTTGCTCTTTACTTGAACCTCTCCTCTGGAAGCCAAAAGGAAGCGAAAAAAAGTACGCAAATCGAGATAGTATTCCTTAACCGTCAGAGGAGAACGCCCCTGAATGGCCTCCTTGTAGGATAGAAACGTTTGTATAATCGTCGGAATGCGTTCCATAAATCAGCACCTCCCCTTCTATAACTCATTATATACCAAACCAACGCATTTTACAAGGTTTTTTTCACGAATTGGTTGACAGGATACAAAAAAAATAGTATGATAGTTTTAGATTTCGATTCAAAGGAGACTATAAATGAGCAACACTTCCGTTTATAACGTTCTTATTAAAGATTCTATCGACTTTTCCGATGCTCCCAAAGCAACAATTTCTTGTTACAAGTGGACTGAAGGATACGCCCCTTACGCCTTTGCACAATTGATCTATGTAAAAAATCTTGGCCTCGCTTTACACATGGAAGCCTACGAAAGCGATCCTAAGCGCATTTATACCATGTACAATCAACCCGTATACACCGATAGCTGTATGGAATTCTTTGTAAATTGCAATCCCTCGCAGCCCTTGTACATCAATTTCGAAATGAATGCCAACGGTGCTTTTTTGTCCGCTTTGCGCCCCGGCAGAAAAGGAAAACAGCCCATCCACGAATTGATGTCTGATCTACCTGCTGTTATGGCCAAACAATTTAATGACCGCTGGACCGTAGATGCCTTCTTTACGCTTTCCCAAATCAAGATTCTGTTTGGAAAAGATAGCTTTGCGGAAGGTGATGTTTTGAAAGGCAACTTCTACAAATGTGGCGACGAAACACCCATTCCGCACTTCGGTATGTGGGCGCCCATTGACACGAAAGAGCCCGATTTCCACAGACCGGAGTTCTTTGGAGATTTGATCATCGGAACCGTTTGAAATCGACTTCAACAAGGAAGATTAAAATGAGGCAATTGACCATCGGCCCAAACGATTGCGGCCAACGAATCGATAAGTTTATGGGCAAGCGTTTCAAGACCATGCCCACAGCCTTAATTTATAAATTCATACGCAAAAAATGCGTTTCGGTAAACAAAAAAAAGGTTTCCGAGAACTACATCCTCCAGGAAGGCGACATTCTCTCCTTTTTCATCAGCGACGAATTCTTTGGCGAAGTCGCAAAGGAAGAGCCATTTCGCAAAATTAAGCCCGAGTTAACCGTAGCTTATGAAGACGAGAACGTACTGATTATTGACAAACCAGCAGGTTTGATCGTCCATTCCGATGACAAAGAAAGTTACAATACGCTTATCAATCACATTCTCGCCTACTTATACCAAAAAGGCGAGTACGATCCCGATCTCGAAAACTGCTTTGCCCCCGCCTTATGCAACCGGATCGACCGAAATACCGAAGGACTGGTCATTGCCGCAAAAAACGCACGCGCATTGGGCGAAATGAACGAGATCATCAAGAGACGCCTTGTCGAAAAAAAATATCTCACCGCTGTCCACGGTTTTTTTGAGCAAAAGCAAGGGGAAATTCGTTCCCGCTTAGAAAAAGATCAAAAAACAAATACCGTTCGTGTATCGGAAAAATACGGCAAGGAAGCCGTTACTCGATATCGTGTTCTTCGCTCCAACCCAGAAAAAGAGCTATCTCTTTTAGAAGTTGAATTACTGACCGGAAGAACCCACCAGATACGAGCACACTTTGCCTCTCTGGGGCATCCCTTGCTGGGAGACGGAAAATATTCCGTAAACAAAGCCGATCGTTCAATGGGATATTCTTATCAAGCACTTTGTTCGTACTCCCTTAAATTTTTCCCGGGAAAAGATTTTCCGTTACTGTCCTACCTAAACGGAAAGGTTATCCTGGCAAAAAAGCCCTCTTTTTTACAATTGTTCGAATAAGGCAAAGGACGTTGCATTTCAAACGCATGCAACGTCCTTTTTGTATCAAAATTACAGCGCAACAAGTTCCCGGAAAGCACGAATATAAGATTCTGCCTGTTCTTCGGTGGAAGATTCCGCAAAAATGCGCAGAAGCGGTTCTGTGCCGGAGAAGCGGCAAATCACAAAATCGCCATTGGCGAAATATACCTTACAGCCATCCTCATAGTTCACGCGCTGAACAGCAACATCGAACACGGGGAGCTGTTTTTCAACCATCAACTGGTGAACAATAGAGTCTCTTGCCTCGGCCTTAAACTCCAAATTGCTTTCAACCATGCAATGAACACCATATTTTTCTTCCAAAGTACGGAAATATTCCGAGGGAGACATTCCAATTACAGAAATCATTTCCACAAACAAAGCCGCAGCATAAACAGAGTCTTTGCCGTGGATATGCCCACGAACGGTTAAACCTCCGGAGGATTCGCCACCAAGAATTGCATCCGTCTCATCAATTTTTGCACTGATGTACTTGAAGCCAATCGGAACCTCGTGACAAGTCTCGCCAAGATCCGCAGCAAGCTTGTCAAGCATATGGGTGGTTGCCAAATTTCTAACAACAGGACCTCTCCAACCCTTGTATTCATGCAAGTAATGATACAGCATCACAAGAATTTTATTGGCATCAATATATGTACCATCGGAATCGATAATCCCCAAACGGTCTCCATCACCGTCTAAAGCGATACCAAGCTCATACTTACCGCGCTTAACCTGCTCGGTAAGATCCTGCAAAGAACTGGGGGCAGGTGCAGGCATCATACCGCCAAAGTAAGCATCTCGATTGTAATTGATCGGATCAACGGTGCAACGAACGGTATACAGAATGCACATCAAAGGATACATACCGGAGCCGTGCATAGGATTAAACAGCAAACGAGCACCATGAGCACGCATTGCTTCGATATTCAACTGAGAAAGGATATCATCAATATAGTCATTAAAAGGATTGCGTAGAATTTCGCTGTATTCGTTAGGCAAGCTTCTTTTCTTTACAGAAGAAAGCTCTACCTTAGCGATATAGGATTCCAGCTCAGCGGTAAATTCCACCGGTGCATCTCTACCCTCGGAAACAATTATTTTGATTCCGTTATATGCAGAAGGATTGTGGCTGGCTGTGATTTCGATACCGAAATCGAGCCCCTGCTTTTGAACATAATGCATAATCATGGGCGTAGGCATACTCCGCGCCATGAGAATCACGGGAATATTGTTTGCCGTAAGTACCTCCGCAAACCACATTGCGGCCTCGTCAGAAAGGAAACGACGGTCATGACCGATAATTACTTTCTGTTTGCATAACCCCTTGTCGAACAACAAATTGGAAAAACCCTGAGCTACAAGATAAATATTATCTTTTGTAAACTCATCTCCGATGATCGCTCTCCAACCACCTGTACCAAATCGAATCATAAAATTCACTCCCTATATTTTATCTACCGTTGCGGATTGCAAAATCCGTAGCCATAATTGCTCTCTCCCAAGATCCTTAGCCGATGAATAAAGAATAATCTCCGTACCTGGGCGTAAGGCGGGATTTTGCAAAATCTTACCAACAGATTTCTGCAACTCTGTTTTATTTAATTTGTCGCATTTTGTTGTTACAAGCATATAAGGAACATCGAAGTGATCCATATACCGAAGCATAGAGAGATCATCTGCCGTAAGCCCTACCTTGCAATCAACAAGCTGAAGAACCATTCTCAACGCATTGTTATCGTGAAAATAACCCTCCGTAAGTGACGACCATTTTTGAATTTCGTTTTTTGGGCGTCTGGCAAAACCGTAACCGGGAAGATCCACCAGCCATAGCTTTCCGTCAACATCGTAGCAATTAACCGTGATGGTTTTCCCTGGCTCGCTACTGACGCGGGCAAGCTTCTTACGCCCTAGCAAAGAATTTACCAAAGAACTCTTACCCACATTACTCCTACCGGAGAATGCAATTTGCGGCACGCCTTCTTTGACCAGTTGCGACGGAAGTCCAGCCGTTAGTCGCAAAGAAGCGTTGTGGAGGTTCACGCCTCCGAAACTCATCTCCATAACTCGTTCCTCCGTTTTTTAAGGATTCACAGCCAAACGGAGAACCTCGGAAACATTTTTAACGGGTATCAGCTTCAGATGAGCCTTCACCTCATTGTCCAATTCCTCGATATCGCCGCTATTGTCATAAGGAATAATCACGGTATCACAGCCGTATTTATACGCAGCCATAGTCTTTTCGCGCAAACCGCCGATGGGCAAAACCCGTCCGGTCAGAGTGATCTCCCCTGTCATAGCAACATTACGCTTCACGGTTTTGCCCGTGAGTTCACTAACAAGCGCCGTGCATAAGGTGACACCGGCAGAAGGACCATCCTTGGGAACCGCACCCTCCGGCACATGAATATGAACATCCTGCTTTACGTAAAATTCAGAATCAATGCCAAGTTCGCCGCTATGTTTACGAATATAACTAACGGCTGCCTTGGCGCTTTCCTTCATAACATCGCCAAGATTACCCGTAAGCTCCAATTTACCGGATCCCTTTACGGTACTAACCTCAACACGAAGAAGCTCGCCGCCCAAAGAAGTCCATGCCAACCCGTTGACAATACCGATCTCGTCCGAATCATTCATTTGTTCTCTGAAATATTTCACAGGGCCTAAAAAACGTTTGACAACCTCGGGCGTTACCCGAATAGACTTTCGAAGACCGGAAACGATCTCTTTAGCCGTTTTACGACACACAGAAGCAATTGTACGTTCAAGATTACGAACACCATTTTCACGGGTATATCCGGAAATCAACAACATAATGCCTTCCTCGGTGAAGCGGCATTGGGTTTTCTTCAAGCCGTGAGCAGCCATTTGCTTGGGCACCAAATGGTTTTTAGCAATGGAGAGCTTTTCGGTATCAGTATAACTGCTCATCTCAATGACTTCCAAACGATCCAAAAGTGCGTGAGGAACAGTATCCAGCGTATTGGCGGTAGCAATAAACATCACAGAAGAAAGATCATAGGGCAATTCTATAAAATGATCTCTAAAAGAATGATTTTGCTCGCCATCCAAAACCTCCAGCAATGCCGCTGCAGGGTCTCCATGAGAATCTGCGGTAAGCTTATCCAGTTCATCGAGAAGAATCACAGGATTGGACGTCCCGGCCAACTTAACGGCATTGATAATACGGCCGGGCATAGCACCGATATACGTTTTTCTGTGACCTCTTATCTCGGCTTCATCTCGGATACCACCCAAGGAAACGCGAGCGAACTTACGATCCACAGCACGTGCAATGGACTTTGCAACCGAGGTTTTACCGACACCGGGAGGTCCTACAAGACAAAGAATCTGCCCTTTTATGTCCTGCTTCAACTGCTTCACCGAGAGGAACTCCAAAATACGCTCTTTAACCTTCTCGATGCCATCATGATCCTCATCCAAAATTTGACGAGCAACGGCGATATCCAATCGATCCTTGCTGAATTTCTCCCAAGGAAGCTCCAAACAAACATCCAAATAATTATGAATCACGGAAGCCTCAGAGCTACCGAAGGGCATTTTGGCAAGCTTTGTTGCCTCGGCTCTCAATTTCTCAGCAACCTCTTCAGGAAGGTTCGCCTCGGCGATGCGTTTGATATACTCGTTTCCATCCTCTGCCTCGCCGCCATCTTCATCCATACCCAGCTCACCGCGAATGGTATTCAGCTGTTCTCGAAGATAAGCTTCACGCTGGCGACGTTGCAAACGATACTTCACTTTGGATTGAATGGAATTTTCCAACTCCATCAAAGCGATATTCTTTTCCAAAATGTCACAAAGCTTTTCTGCACGCTTTACCGAATCTACTTCTTCCAAAAGGAACCTGCGATCTTCAAAATTGTTCAAGAAGTTACTTGCAAGAAAATCCGCAAGAACACCCGCGTCATCAATGTGATGCAGTTCCTCCAATATTTCAGGAGAGGGCTTATTAATATACCGCAAGTAATCGGAGAACAATCCCCAGAGAGAATCAATGACTCTTCTTTCCCGTTCGGGATGAGAGGAAGATCTGCGATACGGAAGAATCTCACTTTCCAAATGATCACCGGATAAAGCGGTAGAGACTCGTCTGGCGCGATAAAGCCCCTCTGCCATAATCTGAAAATTGCCATTGGTTAAGCGAAGCACACTCTTGATATTGGCAACAACGCCTACCTCGGTAAGATCATAATGCCCCGGTTCATCCACGGCCGGATTTTTTTGAACAGCAAGATACACGGGCTGATCGTTTTCCATCGCAAACTGCAAAGAAGCGATCGAAATCTTACGCCCAAGCTCAAAGCTGGTGGTAATACCGGGAAAAACCACAATCCCCCGAAGCGCAATGGTCGGATACGTCAGCACTTCGGACTTATCATAAATCAAAGACATAAAAACTCAAAAACTCCAAGTAATACTATAATGCAGGAAACGGTTTATCTACCCAAAGAAGCCGCTCCGATGATGCCGGCACGGTTGCCCAGCTCGGCAATTTTGATAATGGTCTTTTTGTCACTGTTGCGGGAATATTGCTCCGCTTCAACGATCTTCTTCAAGGGAGCCAAAAGAGCTTCCTTTTCGTTGCTGATGCCTCCACCGATGCTAAACACCTCGGGCTGGAATACATTGATAAAATTGGTAACACCGCAGGCCAAATAACCGATATAAGTATCTACAACCTCTTTGGCAGCCTCATCGCCTGCGCGATTTGCATCAAACGCAGTTCTGCCGTCAACATTTTCAAGCTTACCATCGCAGAGCTTCCACATCAAGGAATCCTTGCGCTGTTCCATTTTTTCTCTGGTTTGTTCCATCAAAGCCGTTGCAGAAGCATAGCACTCCAGACAGCCCTTTCTGCCGCAAGTACAAGGCTTACCGTTGTGAATAATTACGGTATGACCAAGCTCTGCACCTGCAAAATTAAAGCCGGAAAGGATCTTGCCATCGACAATAATGCCGCCGCCAACACCGGTACCGATGGTCAAGAAAACGGAATCTTTGTAGCCCTTGGCAGCACCGAAAGTGGCCTCGCCCTTAGCAGCAGCATTCGCGTCATTATCGATATAAATCTTTTTGATCCCGGTAAGCGCAGAGAGCTTTTCCGCAATGGGATAGTGCAAAAAAGGCAACGTACATGCATATACAATCACGCCGCGATCGCTATCGTTGGTACCGGGAGATGCGATGCCGGCATACTCCAAATCCTCGGGACGGACACCACCTTTTTCAAGAACACGCAAGCAAAGCTCAGCCATATCCTTGGTGATGCGATCACCGTCTTCGTCTCTCACTGTGGGGCAGCTTTCCTGCACGAGGATATTGCCCTCTTCGTCACAGAGGCCGGCCTTAATGGACATTCCGCCCAGATCAATTCCGAGATAATACATAATTCATTCCGCCTTTCCTTTGATCATCTGCTGGTAAACTCCATCAGACGTTTGTTAAACTCTTCGGCTGTGTTATAGCCCATTTTCTTTTGTCTATGGTTCATTGCGGCGATCTCAATGATAACCGCCAGATTTCTACCGGGTTTGACAGGGATGGTAATGGAAGGGATTTCAATTCCCAAAAGATCGGTATATTCCGAATCCAAGCCAAAGCGTTCATACTGCTTTTCTGAGTCCCACGGCTCGTAGTTAATGACCAAGTCAACCTTTTCCGTGTCTTTGACAGCACCCATACCAAAAATACGGCGCACGTCAACAATACCAATTCCGCGAAGCTCAATATAATGTTTGATCAGCTCGGGGGCCGAACCAACAAGAGTCTTGTCGGAGACACGTTTCAGCTCTACGGCGTCGTCCGCAATCAGACGGTGCCCTCGTTTGACTAGCTCAATGGCAGTTTCGCTCTTACCGATGCCGCTTTCGCCCATCACAAGAATGCCCTCGCCGTAAACTTCCACCAAAACACCGTGAATAGTGATCCGCTCGGCCAGCAATACGTTCAACTCCGAGGTAATAGCTGCAATAACCTTGGACGTATATCCCTTCGAACGATACAAAGGCGTTTGTGTACGCCGAGCGATCTCCAGCATTTCCGGGAAGATAGGCAGACCTGCAGTCACGATAACCATTACCAAATTATGGGAGAAAAACGCTTCCAAAGAAGCCACTCGCTTCTCCAAAGGCAGAGAACACAGGTAGCTATGTTCCATATTGCCGATTATTTGGATACGTTCATTCTCGAAGTCTTTGTAAAAACCCGCCAAGGGAAGTCCGGGGCGGCTGGTATCGGAGCGTGAAATATAACGATCCTCAATATCCGCAGGCTCAAAAATAGTTTCCAGAGAAAATTTATCAACAATTGCTCGAAGTTTTTCCTGATGCTTCGGACCCTTTACCAACATTTAGGCTTTCCTCCTGTACGTAATTTTCAGGTCGGTTTCTCAACCACTCGTTTAACCAGAATGCACCGAGAACTGCAAAGATAACCGCCAATGGAATTAAGATGCTCAAAGCCATCGTAGCTTTTGTATTTCCTAACAAGTCTGAGAAAAGGTTAGCGTATTTATAAAACAAAACTTCCCCACCGTAAACGATTCTCGTAGCAAGATTCACAATGATATTGGAACCCGCTTCATACTCCGGCGCCTCCAAAAACAAAGCTTGGGTTTCCAAAAAGTTACGAATGGAAAATTGATACGCAATCAGCACAGAGACAATGAAATCCAACGCAAAAAAGATAATCGCAGTATTACGATAACGAACAGCATTGCGCTTCAAGGCCGCCGCGGAAAGTGGAATCGGTTGATCAGAGATAAAGTACGCCCACAAAGAATAAGTGGTCGCCAAAGAGCTGCCCTGCAAAGCACGCTCTCCGATGATTGCCAAGCCCTCCTCGCTTTCGGAGGAACAATCAAGCCACTCAACGCTATAGTAAAACACTTCATCAACAAGCTCAAAGGTATATGAATTTTCCGTACGATACAGCAGTCGATACCCCTGCTTGCCAAGTTCGTTTAACCAGGCGCATTCATTGACAGAGGAGAAAAAACGCTTTTTGATTTTCTTTTGAGGTGTTGCACTTTCCATGATCAAAAAAGTCTCCTATGTTTGCAAATTTTCTCTTGACCATTATACATTTTTTACTTTGATTTGTCAATGTTATTACAAGGATTTTCATATGGTTTTTCTTTCCCTCAGTGAAAAAGTCTACTATTTTTTTCAAAAAAATAAAAAACATACTTGCAAATACGTCTGTTTTGTGATATACTGTGGTTTGTGAAACGGGATATGGAATATGGCCATACTATCCGGGGAGTTAGCGGTGCCTTGTACCTGCAATCCGCTCCAGCAGGGGTGATATGCCAATATGAGGACAAAGTTTGTGTCGCTGCGTTCATGTAAAGCCGTTGAGAAATGGGTCCTGCGCAATTCGCACCTGTGAACCATGTCAGGTGGGGAACCAAGCAGCATTAAGCAGATCTGCGGATGTGCCGCGGGGCGGCCTGTTTTGAGGCAGAGCATGGGTTTCCGGATGGAAATTTTGTTCGAACTTGGCTGTATGGTCATATTGCATATCCCGTATTTTATTAGGAGGTGACGCCGTGTATCAAGCATTATACCGCAAATGGAGACCTCGTACCTTTGACGAAATCTCCGGGCAAAAGCATATTACCGACATTCTTCGTCTTCAATGCGAGGAAAATCGTGTCTCCCACGCATATCTTTTTTGCGGGACGCGAGGTACGGGTAAGACTTCAACTGCGAAAATTTTAGCCAAAGCGGTTAACTGCGAAAACTCCGTAAACGGCAATCCCTGCAACCGCTGTTACGCTTGCACCTCTATCGATAGCGGAAATGCCACCGACGTCCTCGAAATCGACGCAGCGAGCAACAATGGTGTAGACGATATCCGCGACCTGCGGGATGAGGTGGTCTATCCCCCATCCATGCTGAAAAAGCGGGTATATATCATCGACGAGGTTCATATGCTTTCTACCGGCGCGTTCAATGCGCTTTTGAAGACCTTGGAAGAACCTCCCGAATACATTGTATTTATTTTAGCAACCACAGAGTTGAACAAGCTACCTGCAACCATTATATCCCGTTGTATACGATTCGACTTCAGCCGCTTAAGCGAGGATATCATTGCCGATCGAATCCGATTTGTAGCTGAGCAAGAAAAAATTTCTTTAGGCGACGGAGCAGCAGAGCTTTTGGCCAGACTTGCGGACGGTGCGTTGCGTGACGGGCTTTCTATTTTAGAGGCATGCACCTCGGGCGTAGGCCAAGGAAATGTAATTTCCGCCGAAGCTATCAGGGAACGTCTCGGAATTGCTGATGCTGACCAGCTTCTTGCCTATTATCGGGGCATCTGTTCCAAAGATACCCCGACAGCATTGACAGTGCTGGATGACGTACACAATTCCTCTAAAGACATTGCAATCTTCATAGAGGACGTAGCCTCTTTGGCCAGAGATCTTCTGGTATTAAAGCAAATGAAAGCTGCTCCCAAGCGAACAACCCTTTTCCGTTTCCAAAAGGAAGCTGAACAATTGTTGATTGAATATCCGGAAATCCTCACAACGGAGGCGTTGTTCCATATTTGCTCTGTACTGGAAGATACGCTGGGACAGATTAGCAAGTACACCACCAACAAAAAGATGCTTTTGGAATTTGCTACCATCAAGCTTTGCGACTTCTCTTTGTCGGATAGCAGCAAGGCCTTATTGGCAAGAATTTCTCGGTTGGAAAAAATGCTCGCAAACGGAATGCTCTCCCCTGTCGTACTGGCTGAACCGACCGCTTCTTCCGTTCCAAAAACTGCAACAAACAATGCAAACAGGGCTCCGGCCGAGCGAAGCGGTGTAACATTCACCAAATACGCCGAGCTTGCTGAAGAAATGATGGGGCATCCCGACCTATTACCCTATATTCAGAAAATAAAAGCTTCCATTGAAGACGGCAAGTTTATTATCACCGCGGAGGCTTTTACCAATCAAATGCTCCAGCTTGGTTCTAATCCGCAGGCGATCAGCGAAGCCGTGCGTATGGTAACCGGACAGGCATACGAAGTCGTTTTCCGAGACCGCACTAAGGCTATGGAAGACGATCCTATGAACGAATTATAATATGCGAAAGGATATACACAAATGAAAGTTAGATTGCCCAAGGGAATGGGCGGAGGCCCTTCCGATATGAATTCCATGATTCGCCAAGCACAGAAGATGCAAGAGCAAATGGCAGAAAAGCAAGCCGAGCTTGACGAAAGAGAATACGAAGTTCAAGCAGGCGGTGGCATGGTTGCCGTTAAAATCAAAGGCACGAAAGAGATCCTTGATATCTCCATCCAGCCTGAAATCATCGATCCTGATGATCCCGAAACTTTGCAGGATATTTTGGTGGCCGCTGTTAACGAAGCCATCAAAAAGGTGGAATCCACCAACGAACAGGAAATGAGCAAAATTGCCGGCGGAATGAACGTTCCGGGTATGTTCTGATATGACTCCCGCTCTCGAAAAATTGGTTGCCCATTTCGCCTCCCTGCCTTCCATCGGAAAGAAAAGCGCAGTGCGACTGGCGTATCACGTGCTTGACATGAGCGACGACGAAGTTGCCGCCTTTGCCGAAGCGCTGATCGGTGTAAAAAAGTCCATCGGCCTTTGCTCAGTTTGTCAATGTTACAGCGAATCGGAAATCTGTCGTTTTTGCGAAGCTGATACAAGGGATAGCAATGTAATTATGTGCGTTGAAGATAATCGTGCACTGGAAGCTATTGAAGCTCTGCACGAATACCGTGGAAAATATCACGTATTACACGGTGTCATCTCCCCCATCGACGGCATAGGTCCCGACAAGCTAAAGATCAAGGAGCTCTTGGCACGGCTTGACAGCTCCGTAGAAGAGGTCATCATCGCAACAAATCCCAGCGTGGAGGGCGAAGCGACCGCCATGTATCTCGGAAGGCTTTTAAAGCCGTTAGGAATTAAAGTAACACGGCTGGCATACGGACTTCCCGTTGGAGGAACATTGGAATACGCCGACAATACGACTCTTCTAAAGGCCATCGAAGGAAGAACGGAAGTATAGAAAACACAATCGCGCAAAACGGCTTCTGCTACCAAGCAGAGGCCGTTGTTTTATGGCATGAAAAAGCTGTTCAACGAATTTTCGAAGAACAGCTCTTTATTTTATGATTTCTCTATGATCAGAACGGCTTTGCGAACAGAATTTTGCTTGCTCTACACTTGTTCTCCGACGGGCAACGCTACCTTGATCTCAAAAACGCCTTCCGCAAACAACGGAACGGCTACGCCGCCGTATTTTTCTGCAGTTTCGTATATGATTTGAAGCCCCAACCCATGCCTTGTTCCATCTTCTTTTGTGGTATGGAAAAGTCCATCTTCTGCAGCGCGAGGCTCCTTGATATAAGGATTACGACAATCAATGCGAACAACATTGTTTTCCATTTGAATCACAATGTCAACCCAGCGCTGTTCCTCGGGCAGCAATGCAACTGCCTCCAATGCGTTTTGCAAAATATTGTTCAACACACTGGCCAGATCGGCGTCATTAATTTCAAACTTGGGCGGGAGAACCGCTTTGCAATGAAAATACGCACCGACATTTTGAAGTCGTTCTTCAAACATCAAAAGAAGATAATTTGTCAAAATATGGCGGCAATACTGTTCTGTACGAACGGTTGCAATATAATCAGTCATATTGCCTAAGTAATCCTCAAGCTGCTCATACTCCCCATTCTTGCAAAGCATAGCGGCTACGTTCAACGTATTGGAAATATCATGCTTGATTTTACGAACGGAGTCTTCGTAGCGTTGCAGATTTTGCGCATATTCCATGTTCGCCTCATCACGAGATCGGAGAGTTTGAAGCTGTAAATTGTGTTGATGGAACTGCCTCAGATAGTTTATCACGATCAAAAGCGCCGTTCCGAGGAACACGATCGAATCCAGGAAATTTCTTCTGACCCAATGGAGAGAAACAGAAACCTGATCCAAATACGCACGAACTCTCTCGACGGAAAAACCGTTGCGCAGAAAAAGCACAACCACATGGAATGTCAAAACCGTAAAAAATGCAAATACTAACGAACTGCCAAAGGAACGCAAAAAGAAGTTTTGCTTGCGCCGTTCCAGCAAAGCAAACAACATACCCAAACCGAAGCATATTGAAAAAACAATGTCGCTGATAATGTGAAAAACAGAAACAGTAGCTTCGCTCACATTCCAAGCCTGAGCAAACAGCAATGCCGAAGAAGCAAAGCAACTCGCCAACACAAACGGAATATACAACCTATCGTAATGCCTCATGTAATAGATCAAGCATAACAACAGCGGCAGAACAGCAAGCTGCCCCAATCCTTCTGAAACCTGGGAAAATATATGAGGACGAGCCGCAGAAATCAGCAAACCAATTCTTCCGAGACTGCTTAATACACCAAGAGACGAACACCAGATCAACAGCACTGAAATCAATTGGAATTTATTATTCCAGGCATTCAACAAATACACCGCGCACATGCAAGCAAGCAAAAACAAGAAAAAGCACATGCAGAAGAAATATCCGATGTAGGAATACCATTCCTCAAAAATAACATAGATTTCCTGAGAATCAGCAAGAGAGGCAAGATCTCTGGGAAGGCTGTCAAAGGAAAGAATGGTCATCAACACAACAGCAAGAACGAATGAAATTCCAATAACGGAAATAAAAAACAACCTTCTTTTTCGCCACCAGGCAGAAAAAGGCATTCTATCCCGGCGCTTCATAATGCGCCTACCATGGTAGCAAAGCGCTCCTGAGCTTCTTTATAAGAGGGCTTCGCAATGGGAATGATGGAACCATCCGTCATAATAAAACGATAGTTTTGCAATCGATGAACGTAACTCATATTCACAGTATAGCTACGATGGCATTTAAAGAAATAGCTGCTGGGAAGCTCCGGAACAAATTCAGAAAACACACCGGAAAAACGCAAGGTATCCCCATTGTTGAGCTGCATAACAATATCGTGTCCCATGGACTCCAAATACAAAATGCTCTCGCATTGCACAACTGTCCTACCTTTGAATTTATCGTTGATCATAATAGTAGGACGTTTCGTATACAAAAGAAGCATTCTATCCAGCAACGCATGGACATCTTTTTTTGAAATGGGCTTGGCAAGAAACGTAATGGGATAAATGGAAAATGCTTCCAGCGCATAATCAGTGTTTGAAGAAACAAAAACGATATTGGTATCATCGCCACGTTCGCGCATCTGCTTGGCGTAGTCCATGCCCGAATCACTTCGGATCATAATATCCAAAAACAAGAGGTCAAATTTTCGCTCCTTTTGGGCATGCTCAAGCTCAAAAAGTGCTGTAAAGGCTTCCACGCTATAGGGATAATTGCGATATTCCATATATTCGGTGATATACTCCACCATACTGCTATTGAATATACGCTCATCATCACAAATGGCAATACGGAACATAATAACCTCCCACTAAAATACGTGTGTGATTTTAGATACCCTGCCTTTTACGATAAAGCAGGAAGAGACGGACAAGTAAGGCAACAACGGCGACACCACCGATAACGCCCAAACCAATAATTACGCCGCTCCAATTCCGTTCCTTGGGCTGGTAGGGCTTTATAAGTTCAGGCTGCGAGAACGTAGGTGCCGAAGATGCAACAACGGACTCTTCGCTTTGCTCAATAGACAACTCCTCAGATGTATCGCTTTCTTCTACAAAAAGACTCTCGTCCTCTGAAGCCGCATCGGAAGATTCCCATGAGAGCTCTTCTGAAATTTCCTCGGAAATTTCGCCGGAAGACTCATCCGACTCGCCGAAACTTACATCGGGCACAACTTCGGAAATCTCCGGGGGACGTTCTCGGAACAGCATCAGCGTATATTCCTTTTCCGAACCATCCTCCGCTGTAACAACCAGAAGAATGGTGTTGATCCCCTCTTGCAGCTCTCCCGCCAAAGACGTCTTTATACTTGCGTTGGCATCCTTCGGGATTGCAAAAATTTGATATTTGTAATATTCGTTAGGAACAGTTGCACTATACAAAGTTGTGGCACCGTCAAAGTTCGGATTCAAAGTGAGCATAAACCCATTCGCATCCTGCTCCTCGGAGTATGCGGTAACATTCAAAGAGCTCAAAGACGCCTCAGAAGACTTTGTATCCACAACGGTCACTGTAAAAGAAACATCTTCTAACTTTTCGGTGAAAGAGTTATTCAAAATTTCTCCGGAGGTAAAACGAATAGTCGCACTGTCTCCGACCTCTGCGTCATCCAACACATAAAAGGTCAAGTTCAAAAACTGGGTTACAGGACGATCATGGGTCAATACAATTAACCCGGAATCTGCATATACATGAAATTCCTTCTGATATTTACCGTTTACAGCCTTCTGATTACTTAACTTCAAAATAGAAGTATCGTATTCCAACACACCTTGAAACCCATAAGCACCCGAGTCCAGGGCAAACCGGAGTGTAAAAGAATCTCCAACCCCAACCTCGTTCTTACCTGTAAGACGTGCGGTATAGCAACGACCTGTCAAGCCTGCTGATAATACGAGCGGAAGCAAAAAGAGTAACGATAGCGTTAACGCTAAGAGTTTCTTTGCAAAAAAATGCCTTTTCGTTTTTTTCAAAATATTAGGATTCAAAATCAAGCACTTCCTCTATAGGGTGTCCAACATTATCTGCGCAAATACGCAAATGATATGTCTCAGAATGCTGGTATCCACCGGATTTAAATGTAATAACGAGTCCCTCCAAACGGAAGCTTTTCTCGCCGCCTTCGCTCATGACGATGGGTAACACATAAGCGCCTCCAAGGGTATCACGTCCTTGCAGAAAAACGCCTTGCTGTTTTTTCAAAAACGGAATTAGATTTTCCACCGAAATGTAAGGGCTTCCGGCTTTTTGAGAATAGGCCTCGATCATAAATCGATATAGGGCTTTGGTATCGGCCGGAATCTGATCGCCAAATTCAGCCCGGAAGCTTTGAACGAGGCCATTTTTCAGATTAGCCTTCGCTTCGGAAATTGCAGCACGAGTCGCAAAAGTATAGTCTTCAACTTTGGGACGCTTTTTTCGATTGGCAACAACTCTCCACTGAATAAAAAGCACAAGAAACAGTAGCAGTAAAACTGCTGCAATGACACCGATGGCGATGTTTATATTTTCTTTTGTAAGTAAATCTGAGAAATTATTCTTCATCGATACGACCTCCTGAGGAGATTACTCGGTTTCGGCAATTAAATTCACACGAAACAGCCTTGAAAACCGCCTGTTTCCGATAGAATAGGAAACCCGAATAAGGCTTTTATTTTCGATTTTTACAATTTGAAACGCTTGGAGATTATCTTGCAATAATTCGCTGCTATCGTTTTCACCCACGAGCGAAAGGACTCCCTCTTCATACTGCAACTGCTTATCATCAGCAAAAGAAATTTCACTAAGTGCTATTTCACAATCGTCGGTTTTCGACGGAAAGGAAGCCGTTTGAAAACACACTTCCAAACGCTTATTCAACAAATCCGCATCCTGAGCTGCTGCAGTACCCGTAACAATCCAATTGTTAGATCGAACAGAAAAGATCAGCAATGTGAAAGAGGCAAACGCTACGATTGATAGAATCGCAATCGCACTGATCAACTCAATCAAGGAAATACCCTTGTTATTCATTCCTTTTTTCATTCTGCGGCCTCCGGGATATCCAAACTCCACATTCTGTTAATGTGATAAAATGACACGCTACGAGATGAACTTCCATATGAAACAGTCGCAACGATTGCATTTATATCATTTTCTGAATTTGTTTTGATGTTTTCAATCGTAAACCCGGAAAAAGTAATTACGTCATTTTCAATTTGAAAGAAAGCCGGTAGATCTTCTTGGGTTTCAAACTCGCTCTCGCTCAAAGAAGCAAAAAACAGATGCAGCAGAGTGCCGTTTTCGAACGCTTGACAAAATGCCCCCTCGGAAAACTCTTTATCTGCAAGGGTTGCACAAATCAACTCTGCGCAAACATCAATCTCGGCAAGCTCGCTTTCTGAAATTTCTCTTTGAATAGCATTGCGATAATGTGTAAAGGCGAGAAAAACAGAACCTGAAAGCAGAATACCGGAAATGGCAAGAACGGCGACAACGGTTACAAGCCCGGCTCCGCGATTTTTGTTTTGCTTAAGCATACCGCAACGCCTCCCTTCGCTCTACCGCCAAAGGATCGTCACCAAAAATATACACTACGCGAACATCAACACGGCAAAAGGAATTCTCGAGATCTTTCACCGTCAAAAAAAACCGGTAACCATTGTACGAAAATTCCAATTCATCCTGCGAAAGGCATTCAAAAACTTCGGAGTAATATTCGCTCAAAGCGGACAGAAACGCAGTTTCCAGATCAATGTCATCGGTGGTCTCCACCGTCATCTCTTCCAACATAAGCACAATATCATCTGCCGCATCGTTCATGGCAGACAAATGGTATGCTTTGGAATCAGTCTTAGTCGCCAATGCAAAAGAGGAGATGATCGGCAGAGAAACGATCCCTAAAATAGCGACCGCTACCAAGAGCTCCACAAAGCTAAAACCTTTATTCTTCATGCCAAGCATCTCCTTTCATAGTCTTTTAAAAAATCAACCAAGGATATTATCGGTACCAACCTGAACGCCGGGAATCGTAGGAGGCTCATACTCCTCCAAGCCGGTGACGTAATAACGGCGAATAATCATAGTCCCCGTCACAGTGTCCTGCTGTGCATCATAGGAAATGGTAAGAGAAACGAGGGACATAGGTGTCTCTTCATTCTCAACCAAATATGTGATAAGCTCTTTAAAATCCTCATAAGGCAAGGAATAACTAAACGGGAAGGTCTTTTCGTTGAGCACTAATTCTCCCGTCTGAAACAACTGAGAATCTGCACCAAAAACGATCTGTGTCTGAGCTTGCTTGGTAATACGCTCCAAATCGCGAATAAACAGAATTTGGTCTTCTTCCAAAATTGCACCGGGCATATCTACAGAATCGAAGATAGTCTTCGTCATCTCTGCATATTTGGCGGCCTCTTCTGCATAATAAGGCTCCTGAGACAAATTCTTCTTCGCGGTTGCAAGAGTGATCTCCAGCATGGCGATATTCTTTTCTGCATTTTCCTTCTCTGCTACTGCAGGAACATAAACTTTGCTGTAACAGATATATAAACCAACGACACCCACAACCAAGAGCAGAAGGGCGATCATCCATTTTCTGATATAGAACTTTTTCATGATTCAATCGTCCTCCTTTTCAAGACTGTTCACTTGTCTCTTCGGAATGCTCAGGATCGACAATGGGGATGTCCCCGGAATCTTCAGCGCGTTCCTCAAAATTGCCGGTATATTCCAACGATACAGAGAAAGATAAGATTTCTGTGTCTATGATCTCTTGGGGAAGCTTAATGCCGCTCCCCTCCTCGGTATACTCTGTGCGAATCTTTTTGATAAAGATGGTCTCCCAAGTGTAGCCAAAGGATTTCATTCTATCGACATAGCTGTTATAGTTTTCTTCTGTAATACCAAAATCAGAAAGCGGGAAAATCTGATTGTTCACATAGGTGAAGCTATCCAAAACGGAAAGATCCTCCACTTGGTTATTGTTCAGATAATTCACCATTGCATCCATCATAGTATCAGCTTGTTGCGCAAGAGGGTTGTCGGGATACATGGGCTTCATGAGCTCAACCATAGCCAAAACCGATTCATCGATAGAATACTCTAAATAGGTAACAGCCGTGTAGTTGGAATAAACATCGGAAGGAGACAGAACGCCACTCTGAAGCAACGGGATCAAAGAATCCAGTTGGTCCTGCGTGTAGTCCTTATACTTGGAAGCAAGATTCTCCCGTGTCAAATGCCCCTCTTCATCCAAAAGTGCGCTAATATTATAGCCTACCACCTGCGAGTCTTGGGTAATGGTTATGCTGGAAGGAGTTCCCATCACCACCGAAGCACAATTACGAAGAGTCTGGATCACATAAGCAGCCTCTTCTCTGGTGCTGACGCGAATATTCATGGTCACGCCCTGTTCGCTGACAGAAATACCAACTACGCGGAATTCCTTGGGCATTTTACGCTCAAGTTCCTCAATAAACTCTACAAAATGATCGTTATACGTCTCCATATAACTGTCGATAGAGTTAATTCCGTTTTGCAAAGCCTCGTAAAGCGCCTTAGCGTTCTCGTAAGCATATTTATGCGCAGTGGTATTTCCCAACGAGATCAATTCAGTGTTCAAAGCGGATTCATGGGCAAGCACGTCGTCACGCTCTGTACCGGACATATATACCAAAGCGGCGCCGATAGCTCCGCAGATCAAGAAGCAAACGATTCCAATAGCAAGCAACGTGTTCTGAACGGAACGATCATTGAAGATATCAAGCGCAGAAACTGAACTGACCTGCTGACGATTTGCCAGGTTGATCGGATGGATGCACGCACCTACGGGCGCAAGGAACTCAGCAAGCGTAAACGGGAAAGAATCTCCTACAGAAGCGTATTTCTTTTCAAGCTCACTCTCGAGAGGGATTACCGGCAGATCCAAATGATGAGCAAGAAGATCCCCTAGCCCACGATACAAAACCGCTCCGCCAACCAAATACACTTCAATGCCGCTGGTATCGGTGGTAGATAGATAATATTCTACACTACGCCGAATAGAAACAACCAGTGTGCGGAGCGCTTTGGTGCATCTTGCCTTTTCACCTGCATAAGCCGGGTTATCTCCACGTTCCAAGTCGCTATAGCACAAATCGTCATCACGATCTCTTAGCAGAAAATCAAAAGAAATCGGTTGAGTTTCATCAATGGACTCGGGAAGCAACTGAGCCATAATCGAAGAAGTGCCAACGGAGAGCATTCTCTGCAAACAGATGGTACCCTCCTTGACAAAGGTTAAAATGGCGTGTTCGGAATATACAGATACAAACAGCTCGGTTTTATCCGTGCCAACCGTTTCCTTTACCAAATCCCTAACCGAAGCCTTGATAGCCTGAAAAATACCATTGCCAGCAAAGTCTATAGCGGCAATATCAAGACCCACATAGTTGGCAAACTGATAATAGGAACGAATCATATCTCTGGGAACGGCGCATACCAACAGCTTGTGCATACGCTTTCCCTCTTCATCGACTTTTCCCAAAATATTATAGATTAACTTATAATCGGAAATATTGACCGGAAAATAATCGGCTGCATTCTGATACAGCAAAGACTCAATCTTTGATTCCTTAACCATGGGAATTAAAATCTCTCGGTTGATGATTCGAGAAGAGGAAATAGAAAATACTGCTCGGTCTGCAACAATGCCCACGCGAGAAAGCGATTCTTTGAAAACCTGACGGAAATCTTCGTTTTCCTGAACAAGTCCATCCTCCGAAATAAGATCTAAAGGGGTAGGAACGGTAAACGCATGATAGATTTTGGGAGACTTGGACTTGAAATCCATTTCCACCACACGCGTTACACCATTATCCAATTCAATGCCGAGAACCTTCGGCGAACCAAACGAAATATTCATTATCGCTCACTTTCCTTCAACTTTTATATAAGAAGTGATATATACCATTCTAAAAACGGATCGCACAAAAACAGAGACAAGAACACGCCCATAGACAGATACGGCCCCATCGCAAGAACATGATCGGCTTTAGAAATTTTCATACGAATAGAGTGAATAACAGACCCTAATATACAACCGATTACAAAGGCAAAAAGGATCTTTTCCCAACCTACCATAAAGCCGCAAGCCGCCATCAATTTTACGTCTCCCCCGCCAATTGCTCTTCCACGAGACACCAAAAAGATCAGCAGCAACGGAACACTTATGCAAAACAAGCCGATCAATGCGTTTGCCCAAGCAGAAAAGTCCGAGATCAAACGAACCGCTCCCAAAACAGCAATAAAAATATTAAATCCAACAGGGATTTCATACGTACGAAAATCGATCACACTCAAAGCAAGCAAGGCGGAACACATCATCGCAAGCAATAAAGCATGAAGCAACGAGATGATTTCCGTCTCGTTATAAGACAACTGCCATGCAAACACAGAAAACCAGCAAACAGCATTGACAGCTTCTATCAACGGATATTGGGCTGAAATCTTCGACTTACAGTAACGACATTTCCCCCCAAGGGATAACCAGCTAACCAAAGGAATCAAATCGTACCATGCCAAGCGATGCCCGCACACCATACAATGGGAAGGTGTTTTTACAAACTCTTCATTTTGGGGAATACGGAAGATCAGTACATTCAAAAAGCTTCCGATCAAAGCTCCGAACACAGCCGCAATCCCGGCGATCAAATATGTCATAAATTACCTCAAGCCATGTTGCCGAGACCGCCATACATGGAGAACATAGGAAGCAGGATAGAGCAAACTACAACACCAACGATGACAGCCATGATCAAGATAATCGCAGGCTCCAAAGCGGCAAGCATAGCCTGCGTAGCGCTCTCAACTTCTTCATCGTAATAATCCGCAAGGCGATCAAGCATTTCCTCCAAGTCACCGGTTTCTTCCCCGATGCCGGTCATATGGTAAACCATAGGAGGGAACAAATCACAATTTTCCAACGGAGTGGAGAGATTGGCACCACCTGCCGCCTCATCACGGCAATACAAAACAGCTTCTTTAAAGTAAATATTGGTCATATTCTTTGCGGTAATTTCCAAAGAATCCAGCATAGGAAGACCGGAGGAAGAAAGCGTACTCAATGTTCTCGCAAAATTGGCACTGGCACTTTTTACCGTCATGTCACCAATCAAAGGAAGCTTCATTGCCAACTTGCCGAAGAAATGTTTCCCTTTATCCGTCTTAGAGAACATGATCAACAAGAAAACAAACGCAAAAACACCAATCAAGAACTTCCACCAATGGAGCACCATCCAATCAGAAAAACCCATCACGGCTCTTGTGATCCACGGCAATTCCATACCCATATCTGCAAATACAGAAGAGAACGACGGGATAACGGCAACCATCATGATGATAACAACGGCCACAACGATGATCAAAACAATAGCAGGATATATCAGAGCTTTCTTCACCGCACCTTTTACACGTGAGCCTTTCTCGAAATGCGCAGCCAGACGTGTAAACGTCTTTTCCAAATTACCGGAAGCCTCCCCCGCAGCAACCATATTGATCATCATTGGAGGAAAAATATCCGGAGAATGCATACGAAACGCGTCGGAAAGAGATTCACCTTTTTCGATTTGGGCGTGAGTATCCAAAATAGCTTTCTTCAAACGAGTGTTCTGCGTTTGAGAAGCAAGCATGGTCAAGGCACTGTAAATAGGAATACCTGCACTGACGATGCTGACAAACTGACGGCAGAAAACGCCTAAATCTCTCGCTTTTACACGGTTTAAGAACGGCAACTCAATATCTTTCGTAAGAACTCCCTGTTCCTTAAGTTCGATAGCCGTAAGCTCGCTACGCTTCAAAAGTGCCCGCGCCTGCTCCAAATCTTCGGCCTCGATGCTGCCTTTTTTTATTTTCCCAAGCGGATTTACCGCAGTATATCCATAAGAAGGCATTGTTTCACCTCGGAATTAAACATCAAATGTTCATAATCTTTTTCTGCAAAGTGGACGGATCGTGGGCAAAATCCACGGCAGTGTTCAAAGATATGCGACGCTTCAAATACAACTCGGACAAGTAGTCATCCATAGTTTGCATTCCCAATTTTTTACCAGTCTGAATATTAGACGGAATTTGGAAGGTTTTATTTTCTCGAATCAAATTGCGTATCGCATTGGTTGCAACCATTACCTCAAAAGCTGCTTCTCTTTTTCCATCAACCGTGGGAATAAGGCTTTGGCACAAAATACATTCAATGGCATTGGCAAACTGTATACGAATCTGCTGCTGTTGCTCCTCAGGGAATGCATCGATTACACGATCGACAGTGGCAGAAGCGCTGTTTGTATGCAACGTTGCCAACACCAAATGGCCGGTTTCAGCTGCTGTGATCGCAGTGGAAATCGTTTCCAAATCACGCATTTCTCCCACCAAAATAACATCGGGATCTTGACGAAGGGCAGCACGAAGCGCTGCAGAAAAGGACTTGGTATCAATTCCTATCTCGCGTTGATGGATGACAGATTGGATATGAGGATGCACAAACTCAACGGGGTCTTCCAATGTGACGATATGCTTTTTATAATTTTGGTTCAAGTAATTGATGACAGCCGCCAAGGTGGTAGACTTACCACTACCGGTAGGCCCAGTGACGAGCACAAGCCCTCGCTTCTTGCAAGCAGCTCTTACAACAGCATCCGGAACTTTAGTTTCCTCAATAGTGGGCATTGCAATGGGCAATAAACGCAATGCCAGTGCGAAATTACCACGTTCTCGGTAGATATTGCATCTCAAACGAGAAAGCCCCTCGAAGGAATAGGCAAAGTCCACTTCCCCATCTCTGTCCAAAACAGAGCGGGTACGCGCATCCATGATCTCTTCAGCACAGGCGATCACATCATTCTCGCTCAAAATCTCCTCGCCAAAGAAAACCAATTCGCCGGAACAGCGAAACTGAATCGGTCTGCCTACGGAAATATGAATATCCGAAGCTCTTGCCTGCAAAGCACCAAGAACCACATTTTTCATTCTTTCAGCCATATTGTAAAAAGCCTTTCTTTTTTGATAACTTCCGGTGGATGTTACTCTTCAAAAGAGACGTTCAGCGTCTCACGGAAAGACGTAATACCCTCCAAAGCAAGCCGAATTGCACTGGCACGAAGGGTACTCATGCCATTTTCAACTGCGGCTTTTTTGATAACGCTTGCATTTTCTTTGCGGGAAATCATGTATTTGATCTCCGGAGTGATCTCCAGAATCTCATATACGCCAATTCGCCCGGTAAATCCGGTTTGGTTGCATCGTTGACAACCAACTGGCTCGTAAAGCGTAACCTTTTCATTCTCCGGAAGCCCCATGAATGCAAGCTCGTTGGGCTCGGCGAATTTCATACGTTTACAGTGAGGACATAGTCTGCGAACCAATCGCTGTGCAATGATCCCCACAACGGAATCTGCTATCAAGTAACTATCCACACCCATATCAATCAAACGAGTAATCGTGCTGGCAGAGCTGTTGGTATGCAACGTACTGACCACAAGGTGTCCGGTGATAGAAGCCTGTACAGCGATCATCGCCGTCTCGGTATCTCGAATCTCACCGATCATAATGATATCAGGGTCCTGACGAAGAATTGAACGAAGAGCATTTGCGAATGTCATATCCGCCTTTGTATTCACCTGCACCTGATTGATGCCATCGATGTTTGCCTCCACAGGATCTTCTACAGTGACAATGTTTGTATCCTCGGAATTCAACTCACTAAGAGCAGTATACAGGGTGGTGGATTTACCGCTACCCGTAGGACCTGTAATCAAAACAATGCCGTGAGGATGGGCAAGCAAATGATCAAAACTCTTAAGTTCATCATCGGAAAAGCCAAGGAGTTTTTTATCTCTGGTAAAATCCTGCTTTACCTGTAAACGAAGAACACATTTTTCGCCGAATACAGTGGGAAGACAAGAAACACGGATATCATACTCACGATGATCGACAATAAAAGTAGCGCGTCCGTCCTGGGGTTTTCGTTTCTCGGAAATGTCCATTCCGCTGATAATTTTAATGCGAGCGATAATAGCAGAAGCTAACTGAGAAGCATACTTAACTCGATTGTAAAGCACGCCATCAATTCGATAACGAACACGAACAGCCTCGGCAAGCGCTTCGACGTGGATATCCGAAGCCCTTTGGCGAGCCGCCTGTTCGATCATGGAGTTGACAATAACAACAATGGGAGAATTGTTGATCTCATCCTCGCGACTAGCCTCAGACTCTTGAGCCAGTTTTTCACGCTCTTTGGTATATTGTTCCGCCACAGACAACGTGGCATTACTGCCGTAGTAGCGGTCAATGGAAGACATGATATCGGTTGCAGTGGAAACATACGGTTCCACATGAAAGCCTGTCACAATGGAGATATCGTCAATAGCGGTGATATTCATCGGATCGGCCATTGCGACGTATAATGTGTTGGGATCATCCTGTGCATACGCAAAAGGCATAACACGATATCGCCGTAAAACAGAATATTCTACCAACGCCTGAATATCCTCCGGAATCTGAAGGCCGTTCAGAACAACCATCGGAATGTCGTATTTGGCAGAAATCGCTTCAGCAAGTTGCGTTTCAGTGGCATACCCGCGCTCCAGAATGATGTCTGCCTCACTTTTTCCCGCCTCCGGAAGAAGTCCAAGAACCTCCCCAACTTTATCTGCGGAGACAACAAGATGTTCTTGTAATATTTCGATCAAAAACTTTTTTTGGCTGTTCATAAGAAGCGCTCCTCTGCTTGCAAGGGACGAAATATTCGCAAAATATTCCAAACTATAATAATACAAATGTATTATACCTAAAATGAGCGGCAAAGTCAAGTTAAATGGATGTAAAATATAGTCCGTTTCAGGAAAATTTCTTTCATACAATACATCCACAAAAAGAAAAAGCGGCAGACAAACAAATGCCTACCGCTTGAAAATATGAATTTGAGGAGCTTACTTAACTTCCTTGATGTTCACGTAGTACTTAGCTTCTGCGTCAGAGAGAGCTTCCGCAATCTTTGCGTCGGTATCACGCTTGTCGAAGAACTTCATAGCTACCTGCTCAAACAGAGCGTAAGAGAGAACGTCCTCCTCCTGCTTTGCCTTATCGCCCAATTTAGCTCTGAGAGTATCCAACTCGGGCTTCAGGTTATCTGCGGGACGGCAGGTGATCTGCTGTTCATCGCCAATGATTTTCTTAACAAAAGCAGGGTCAAGAGGCAGAGGAGTTTTACCGTAATCACCGCGAACGATGCCCTTGAACTCCTTAGTCACAGACTTATAACGCTCACCCATAAGAACGTTAAACACCGCCTGCGTACCAACGATCTGAGAAGAGGGAGTAACCAGAGGAGGATAACCCGCATCTGCACGAACGCGAGGAACCTCTTCCAGAACCTGCTCCAGCTTATCAGACTGGTTGGCCTGCTTCAGCTGAGAAATCAAGTTAGAGAGCATGCCGCCGGGAACCTGATACAGAAGAGCATTAACGTCAACCTTCAGCACCTTGGGATCCAGCAAACCGCTGGCAAGATACTTCTCACGCAGCTTTGCAAAATGCTTGCTGATGGTATCCAGCTTATTGAGATCCAAACCGGTATCAAAGGGAGTGCCCTGCAAGGTAGCCACCAGAGGCTCGGTGGGTGCCTGAGAAGTACCCAAAGCCATGGGAGACATTGCAGTATCCACAATATCAACGCCTGCTTCGATAGCCTTCAGGATGGTCATAGAAGCAACACCCGCGGTATAGTGAGTATGCAACTGAACGGGAACCTTGACGACAGACTTGATAGCCTTTACCAGATCATAAGCATCGTAAGGCAACAGCAGACCGGACATATCCTTGATACAGATAGAGTCCGCACCCATCTCCTCCAGAGTCTTGGCATACTTTGCGTAGTACTCGTTGGTGAACACGGGACCGGTAGTGTAGGAAACAGCCGCCTGAACGTGACCGCCTTCCTTCTTGGTCGCCTTAATTGCCGTCTGCAGGTTACGAGGATCGTTCAGCGCGTCGAAGATACGCAGAATGTCGATACCGTTGGCGATGGATTTCTGCACGAAGTATTCAACAACGTCATCTGCATAGTGACGGTAGCCAAGGATGTTCTGGCCACGGAACAGCATCTGCAGCTTGGTATTCTTAACATGATCGCGGATGGTACGGAGACGATCCCAGGGATCCTCGTTCAAGAAACGGAGACAAGAGTCAAAGGTTGCACCGCCCCACGCTTCAAGAGAGTAGTATCCGATCTTATCCATTTCGTCCAGGATGGGAAGCATCTCATCCAAGGTCATACGGGTAGCGATCAAAGACTGGTGAGAGTCACGCAGTACGGTTTCTGTAATTTTAACAGGTCTTTTTTCCATAGTTAGTACCGCCTTTCAATTACTGGAACAGAGTGAGGAAGACGCCGGCCGCAACAGCGGAACCGATAACGCCTGCCACGTTGGGACCCATAGCGTGCATCAGCAGGAAGTTAGAAGGATTTTCTGCCTGACCAACCTTCTGAGAAACACGAGCCGCCATAGGAACTGCGGAAACACCTGCAGAACCGATCAAAGGATTGATCTTGCCGCCGGTGATGAAGCACATCAGCTTGCCGAAAAGCACGCCTGCAAGGGTTGCAAACGCAAAAGCACACAGGCCGAGAGCAATGATATACAGAGTCTTGAGATCAAGGAAGGTATCTGCCTTGGCAGTAGCACCAACGCAGACGCCCAGCATGATGGTAACGATGTTCATCAACTCGTTCTGAGCGGTCTTGGAAAGACGCTCGGTAACGCCGGAAACCCGCAACAGGTTACCCAGCATCAGCATACCGACAAGAGACAGAGCGGAGGGCAGGATGGCAGAAACCACCAAAGCCACCACGATGGGGAAAATCACCTGCTCGGTCTTGGATACGGGACGGAGCACGTCCATCTTGATGCTACGCTCCTTCTTGGTGGTACACAGCTTCATAATGGGAGGCTGGATCATAGGAACCAGAGCCATATAGGAATACGCTGCAACAGCGATAGCACCCAACAGTGCGGGAGCCAAAGTCTTGGTTACGTAGATTGCGGTAGGACCGTCTGCGCCACCAATGATACCAATGGAAGCCGCTTCGGGAACGGTAAAGCCCAAAACCAATGCGCCGATGAAGGCGGCGAATACGCCGAACTGAGCGGCAGCGCCCAACAGCAAGCTCTTGGGGTTTGCAATCAGGGGGCTGAAGTCGGTCATGGCACCAACGCCAAGGAAGATCAGCGGCGGGAAGATACCCAATTTAACGCCGAGATACAAATAGTCCAGCAGACCGCCGTGAGCGCCAAGCTCTGCCCAATTGATCACAGCACCGTCATCCTGAACAAAGAATTCCATGTGGAAGATGGCATCGCTGAGGGTAGGAATGTTGGTCAACAACATACCAAAGGCAATAGGAAGCAAAAGCAGAGGCTCAAATTTACGCACGATACCCAGATAAAAGAGCACTGCTACGATGGCATACATGACGAGATATCTCCAACCGCCATCCATAAAGCCATCAATGATATAGCTAAACGCAGAGGACTCGTAGATCCCCTTCAAAGCTTCTAACATTCTCGTTTCACACCTTTCTAAATTACTTCAAGCACAGAAAAGTGATTAACCGAGAACCAGCAGAACGTCGCCGGAGTTAACAGTTGCGCCTTCGTTTACGTTAACGGAGGAAACAACGCCGTCGCGGGGAGCCTGAACCTCGTTCTCCATCTTCATAGCCTCGAAGACGCAGAGAACATCGCCCTTCTTAACCGCCTGGCCAGCTTTAACGGGAACCTTTACAATGGTGCCGGGCATGGGGCAGGTAATATTTTCGCCTGCGCCTGCGGGAGCTGCTGCAGGAGCAGGTGCTGCTGCAGGAGCGGGTGCTGCTGCGGGAGCGGGAGCTGCTGCGGGAGCGGATGCGGGAGTGTAGGTTGCGTTGGGATCAGCGTTCTCAACAACCACTTCGTACTTAACGCCGTTTACGGTTACAATGTATTTTTTCATTTTGAATCAATCTCCTTAATTATTGAAGTTTGGTGATAGAAATAACTTTGAATGCACATTCGGACTCGCCGCGCTCAGCTGCGATGGCAGCAGTAGCGATTGCGGCAATAAGTTGCTCATCGTTAGCAACAGGAGCAGCGGGTGCTGCGGCCGGAGCAGCCTTAGGTGCTTCTACGGGTTTCTTTGCACCGGAAGTTGCGAACAGCTTGAACACATACAGGATCGCCATGATCAGGATCAGTACCAGGAATACCACTGCCATACCGATACCGGCCACCTGCAAGCCGTACATAAACTTCTCGCCAATAGGTGCATCGGGATCAAGGGTAGGATAACCGCTGGCAAATCCTTTTTGTTCCTCGGAAACACTGACAGTTTCCTCGGTTTGTGCGGCAGAAGATTCCGTTTCGGTTACAGTTTCTTCCGCGAAGGCAACAACACCGGTCATAATAACCATTGCAAAAGCCAACACGCAAGTTAACAGAATCCGAAGGAATACTCTGTTTTTCGTGCCTGAATCTCTGAGACTCAAGTTAACACATCCTTTCTTTTTCTCGGCTGACCCAAAATCAGCCATTTTATTTTTTTACAAACTAATAATACTCTAAAAATCATGAAAAATCAAGAGAATTTTCAAATATTTTCTAAAACTGTATTTTCCGCTTACTGTAACGATATTTGCCGCAAAAATATGTGGGATATTCACAATAACACAATATATAGGATAGCACTCCCCCACCAAGAAAAACCCCCAACTCGCGCAGAGGCAAGTCAGGGGTCAGAATACACTAAATAAAACTTAAGTTTCGTTTCCTTGATAGTCGGCGATCAAATCATCAATGTCTATGCAAACCATCTCACGAATGCTGTCCAGAGCAGAAACAATGTCACTGTTTCCGTTTTGAGCAAGAGTATACATGACGCCGCTAACTTTGCCAAAGTTATAAACTCTACCCACATCATAGATAATGTGGCTGTAGATATACTCAAGGATCTCCTCGGAATCATTATCGCGAAGAGCTTTTTGCTTTAGATTCACCTCGATATAAGCAGGTGTTACATAGTTCTTTGCACCTGCCGCAAAGGCGTCCAACATATATGCAGAAAATTCCGGATCCTTGCAGTTTTTGGGAATGCACGCAACAAAGGTTCCGGTAGAGGTAGTGTAATAACCATCCTGCGCTTCGGTAACCTTGGGCATAGGCAAAATACCGAAGTTCATCTCGGCAAGAGAACGGCATTTGGTAACAGCAGTAAATCCGGAAGGGCGGAACAAGGCTCTGCCAGTCCAGAACAATTTAAAGGCAGGTTGCATACCAACTCCCTGCGTTTGGGCATAGATCTTCCAATCAGCATTGCGCAAATTGGTAAGAACGCTTTCCGCAAGTTTGACAGACGCCTCGGTTTCACCGAAAGACAGCGAAGGATAGTCTTGTGCATCTTTAACACAAAGAGTCATCCCGGAACCGCCATAGAACTCCAACGCATCGCCATAAGCGGTAACCATGCCATATACGGCGTCGGGATTATCCATATCCTCCGGTCCCTTTGCATTATGCACAGTGGAGGCCATTTCGGCAAGTTTATCGTAGGTCCAGATTCCGTCGCGGAACATCTGATAAGGATTTTCCAGTTGGTAATCGGTTACCATTTCCTTGTTGAACAGAATACACCACGTATTTGCCTTATTCATAATGGTAATGTCGCCTGTAGTAAAATACAGTTTATGTCCAACAGAATACGCTTCGTTAGCGCTGGCATCCCACCAAGGAGCTTGGGAGTCAAAATTTTTTAGGCTATACAGATTACACAGAAGATCATCCTGCGCCAAAACAGAGGCATCTTCCACGACGTGAATTACAGCAGCATCGTAGAGCATACCGCCGGCCCGGGCATCTTCTTCAATGGCAGATCTCGGATTTTCGATTTTTTCCACCACAAGAGTGATGCCGTAATCTTCTTCAATCTTATCGTTCCGTGCGCCCACTTCGGTGTAGTAAGCATCTCCGTAATCGATGCCACCATTGCCTGCGGTAGCGGTGGTAAAGTCGTCAGATTGATAAGTTCCGTAATACTCACCTCTCACAACCACAGTAAAAGTGCGCCCCTTGTACTCCTCCAAAATGCCAAGTTTGGGAACGTAATTACCGTTTTCATCCAAATAGGACAGTTCGGGATCGACGCCGTCGTCTTGAGAAACGATAGATTCCGCTTCGGAAGCAGTTGGGTCACTTCCGCCACCACATGCCGCAACCGAAATCAACACCGCCAACAATAGAACGGCGCACAACATTTTTTTCGCAAGGATCTTCATCAAAAATACTCCTTTGTCAACTATTTTACAAGGATATTATACCTGTTGTCCAAAGAAAAATCAAGACCGTCAAAAGAAGAAAACCACGGCCAAACAACATTCTGTGTAACTCGCACACATATCAAAAGGAAAGCCCGACAGAAGTCGGGCTTTTCGTGCATAAATTATTCGTCGTCTTGTGCGTATGCGTCAATAACGTCTTCAATTGCTTCCAAAGCCTTCGTTTCTACGGAATCAAAAGAAGAAACAATGTCGGAGTTTCCGTTGGAAACGAGAGAAGAGAACATGGAGGCAATTCCGCCGAAGTCGTAAACCGCGCCAATGTCGTAAACGATGTGATCGAAGATGTACTCGCAAATTCTCTCGGACTCGTTGTCGCGGAGAGACTTACGCTTCAGGTTAACCTCGATATATGCGGGAGTGACGTAGTTCTTGGCGCCTGCTGCGAAAGCGTCCAGCATATAAGCTGCGAACTGATGGTCGCCGCCGTTCTTCAGGATGGCTGCTGCCCAGGAGCCGCTGGTAACGGTATAGTATTCTTCCTGGTTGGGATCCATCTTGGGCATAGGCATGATACCGAACTCGATATTAGCCCAGGAGCTTGCCTTGGTAACCGCGGAGAAGCCGGAAGGACGGAACAATGCTCTACCGTTGTTGAATACGTTAAAGGAGTCAGTCCAAATATTGCCGGTAGGACCGCCGGTAGCCTGAGTGGCATACAGCATCCATTCAGAATTGTTCATGGTGGTCAGAACCTTTTCCGCAATGGTGATGGAAGCCTCGGAACCGAAGGTAAGGATGGGAAGATCGTTGGTGTCCTTCTGGCATACGGTCAGACCGGAGCCGCCAAAGAACTGATAAGCGTCGCCTGCAGCAGTAACCATACCCCAGGTTACAGTATCATCGTCCCATGCAACGGTGGGAGATGCCGTGCTGACAGACGTTGCCATCTCACACATTTTGTCGAAGGTCCAGGTGCCTGCATCGAAAAGGTCATAGGGGTTGTCCAATTGATAGTTAGTGATCATCTCTTTATTGAAAAGAATAGACCAGGTATTGACCTTGTTCATGATGGTGATATCACCGGTCATGAAGTACAGCTTTTCGTCGATGGAATAGGCGTTGTTAGCGCTTTCTGCCCACCAGGGAGCTTTTTTGTCAAGGAAACCTTCAAACTCGGTGGAGTTAAGGTCCCAAAGCAGGTTGTCCTGAGCAAGTGCTGCCAAGTTGCCTACAGGAAGGATAACTGCATCGTAGGTAGCAGTGCCGGAAGTTGCGTCGATCTTTGCCTTACCGGCTGCGTCGTCTTCCTTCCAGACCTCGAGAGTGACGCCGTACATTTCCTCGATTTTGTCGTTACGCGCCGCAACCTCGCCGTAATATGCGTCGCCATAATCGATACCGCCGTTGCCGCCGGTCTCGGTGGTAAAGTCGTCAGACTGATAAGTACCACCGCCCACACCAACCACCAGAATGTCAAAGGTCTCGCCCTTGAATTCATCAAGGACACCAGCCTTGGGCATATACATGCCGTTTTCATCCAGATACTCGCTGTTGGGATTCTTGGAAGTTTCACCGGAAACACCGTTGGAATCGGAAGATGTCTCGGTAGCATTGCCGTTACCGCACGCCACCATGCTCACCAAAAGCATGGAAACGAGAAGAACGGCGAGAAAACGCTTAAAAAGTTTCTTCATGTTTTCCTCCATAGAAGTTATTTATTTTATTTTTTATTTCGTTATATGCCGGCAAACAACGCTCGGTTGATTGCATTCACGTAGGCTTTGATGCTGGAAGCGATAATATCCGTAGAAACGCCCTTCCCGAGGTATTCCTGTTCCCCGTCAGAAATGCGTACACGCACTTCTCCCAAAGCATCCGTGCCGCCGGTCAACGCCTTGATGGAATAGTTGATCAGTTTGAAATCTTTCCCGACAATGCGGTTAATGGCGTTAAAGCTGGAATCGATGGGTCCCTCCCCCGTTGCTGCCTCGGAATAGGTTTCTCCCCGACGAGAAAGCGAAACCAACGCCATAGCTTTCACGCGGTTGCCACTCTGCGTTTGGAACGTGTCGAGCTCATATCCGTCTTCGATATGGGAATCCATGACGGCTTCCTCCACCAAAGCTCGGATATCCTCATCGGATATGTCTTTTTTACGGCAAGCCAGGTCCTTGAATCTGGCAAAAGCGGTCTCCACAACAGGAGCTTCCGGATGGAGATCCAATTCCGCGAGTTTTTCTTCAAAAGCGTGATGACCGGACAGACGACCCAGAACAATAGAGCTTTCACGAATGCCTACCATTTGCGGCGACATGATTTCGTAGGTGTTACGATTGGCCAAAACGCCATGCTGATGGATACCGGACTCATGAGCAAAAACATTTTTACCCACGATGGCTTTATTCAGCGGAACATAAATACCCGAAACTGCAGAAACAGTCTTGCTCGCTTTCGACAGCATGGTTGTATCAATATTGGTTTCGCAACCATAAACGGAGGCACGGACCTTAAGAGCCATGACCAGCTCCTCCAAAGAGGCATTTCCCGCTCGTTCACCGATACCGTTAATGGTACAATCCGCCTGCGTCGCACCATTTTCGATGGCAGCAAGGGTATTGGCTACCGCAAGCCCCAAATCATTATGGCAATGCACGCCAATCTCCACCGGTTCTCCGTTCTTGCGGACTCGGTCTGCCAGCATGGCAATCAATTGCCCAAATTCTCCCGGCGTAGAATATCCCACGGTATCGGGCACATTGATGCAACACGCACCGGCGTCAACAGCGGTCTGATAGGCAAGGCACAAAAATTCCGGGTCGGTGCGACTGGCATCCTCGGCGGCAAATTGCACTTCATCCACCAAAGAACAAGCGTATGCAACACTGTCGCGAATACGCTCCAGGCACTCCTGTCTGGAGATACGCAATTTATACTCCAAGTGCAGATCACTGGTAGCTATGAAAATATGAATGCGCTTCCGTTCAGCCTTCGCAAGAGCATCTGCGGCAATACGGATATCCTCCCGATTGGCCCTCGCAAGAGCCACCACGGTACATCCGGGAACCAGCTGGGAAATATGCTCAACGGCTTTGCGGTCATTGACAGAAGAGGCAGGAAAACCCGCTTCAATATAATCTACCCGCAATTTGGCAAGAACGCCGGCAATGCGAACCTTGTCCGCAATATTCATACCAACACCCACCATCTGCTCACCGTCTCGCAAGGTGGTGTCAAAAATCTTGATCTTTCTCATATACTGTCAAAAAAGCGAGATGCTTGTGGGAAGAGAACGAATCCCTTCAACGATAAAACTTAATAAGTAATCAACCCAATTTGATATTCAAAGCAGAAAGCTTGCCCTTCAGGAAATCCACTGCCATGGCAATGTCTGCGCCGGGATTGTCGCCCACTTCGCGCTCGATGGTGAGATAACCCTCAAAGCCGATATCGTTCAATGCTTTCAGATAGTTATCCCAATCAACACCGCCGGTGCCCAACGGAACCTCAAGCCAACCATGTTTGGTTTGATCGGTTACGATGCCATCTTTTGCGTGGGTATGAACGATATAATCTTTCAACGTATAGACAGCCTGCACGGGATCATCCTTGGCAACCATGACAAGATTGGCGGGATCCATATTGGTACCAAGACCCTTTGCGCCCAGCTCATCCAGGAACTTCTTCATAGCAACGGCCTTCTCAGTACCGGTCTCGCACGCGAACTTAGATCCAATACTATCGGCATAAGTTGCCAGCTTGTAGCAATTGTTACGCAGTTTTTCCATACGGGGGCTGTCGTCATCCTCAATATGGCCAATATGGGTGGTAACAATGCTGCAGCCCAATTCCTTAGCCTTGTCAAGAACACGCAGAGATCTTTCGATAACGGGATCGTTATCCAAATCAATGCCAAAGTCACCGCAGATGGCGGAGAATACCAAGCCATTGGAATCCATAATATCACGGATCTCGCGAAGCTGCGCTGAGGTGAAATTCTCAGCGGTGAAGGGGCCGCCGGTCATGTATTTCTGCACACCGGTAACACCAAGCTTTGCAGCAGCGGAAATGCTTTCCGCAAACGGCAGACGAAGAGAGTCGGAAATAAGACCAATTTTCATGACAGAAGTTCTCCTTTGATTACTGTTTTTCGTTTTGAATTAATGTATCGATCGGCTCGGAAAAACTTTGGCCGAAGGATTCCAAAAAGTATAGTGCCTCTTCACAACCCGCTTCCTCAATGCTCTGCAGAAGTGTTTTTTCCGCCTCGCGGAATTCCGGATTGCCAAAATGCGCTTCATCCCGACACTTCAACAAAGCGCAGATCTTATCCGCCGCTTTGATCAGGCATCGTTCCTCCGAGGAATAATCGAAAAGTTCTCGATAAGACGGACGAAGCTCGGCGGGGAGCATGGTAAACAATTTCTCCAACGCAGCTTCTTCTACTGCGGCGTAGGAGGTGTGCGTATCCTCGCTGTAATATTTCACGGGAGTTGGAATGTCGCCGGTAAAAATCTCCGGAAGATCATGGAACAAAGCCTTCGTGGCAACACGATCCGCGTCGTATTGTTTACCAAAGCGGTTGTTTCCGATCACAGCAAGAGCATGAGCGCACAAGGCAGCCTCCAAAGAATGCGTGGACAGATTTTCCGGATGAACCGAATACATCAAGCCCCAGCGGCGGATATATTTCATTCGAAATGCCATTGCGTAAAATCCGTTTTCCACACTGCTCCTCCGAAATACAGGAAATAACTATGAAGATATTAACACATTTTTCTGAAAAGGACAAGTGTTTTTTTCAATTTTCATAAATTTTTTCAAAAAATAGAATTTTACTCTTGCAAACATTCTAAAAAATGATATAATTTTAGGAGAGAATCATGAAGTTCACCAAGATGCACGCCAACGGCAACGATTATATTTATATAGATGTTCACAAGCAGCCTTTTGATTCCCCGAATAAGCGCGCTCCACTTTTGTGCAATAGGCACTTTGGGGTTGGAGGCGACGGATTGGTATTGCTTTGTCCTGCCGAAAAAGGCGATTTTCGCATGAGAATTTTTGATCCCGACGGAACGGAAGCGGAACTTTGCGGCAATGCATTGCAATGCTCGGCGGCCTTGTTTTCCCTCTCCAAGGGCGCAAAGCAAAGGACTGTCTCTGTCATGACCAGTGTCGGCCTCCGAGAGATAAATCTATGTTTTGAAGACGAAGAAACGGCGAGAACATCAGTTATGCTCCCTTATCCCGATGTTATTTTTTCTGATCGCAAAATTCTTTTCGGAGAAAAGTTTTTCGCCGCTACCTACCTTTCCTTCGGCAATCCTCACTGTGTTGTGCTGACGCAGGATATTTCCGACGATTGCTTTCTGGCCTATGCACCGCTTTTGGAAAATCACCCGCTGTTCCCGCAACGTGCAAATGTCGAGTTTGTTCAGTCCCTATCTCGCAACCACCTTCGTATGCGTACTTGGGAGCGGGGTTGCGGCGAGACGCTCTCTTGCTCTACCGGCTCCGGAGCCGCAGTATTTGCCGCTTACGCACAGGGGCTAACTGATTTGAATGTAACTGTGGAACAGCCGGGAGGTTCTATAGAAGTGTCTTTGGAGCCGCAAACTAAGCAAGTAACCGTTTCCAGCATGGCAAAGATCACATTCCGGGGTGAATTTTCCGATTCAATAAAGTAATTTGAAAAAAGAGATCCTTTTTCAGGGCGAGGTTTTGCGACTTCGCTCACAAAATCTTTCCCGACCGTCCGCACGTCGGACTACGAAAGGCATGGATATAACTATGACAGTAAAAGAATTGCTCTGCGGTATCCCCTGCACTGTAAAAGGCAACACAGCCACCGCAATCCAGGATATCGTATACGATACGCGAAAAGAAATGCAGGCAGATACTGTATTCGTATGCATCGAAGGATTCGTTTTTGACGGGCACGATTACGCTCAAACAGCATACGAAAGAGGTGTTCGTGTCTTCGCTTGTCGCAAAGAGGTTTCCCTCCCGGAAGATGCAACCGTTATTTATACAAACGATACTCGCAAATTTTTGGCGTTGGCTTCCGCCAACCTTTTCGAAAAGCCTACCGAAAAGCTGTTTACCGTTGCAGTAACCGGTACCAAAGGGAAAACCAGCACTTCGTTTATTCTGAAGAGCATTTTAGAGGCGGCAGGTATCCCCGCCGGGGTCATCGGCTCTACAGGTGTTTATTACGGCGACCATTACGAAACTACTGCAAACACAACTCCGGAATCTTATATACTTCAGAAGTTATATCGCGAAATGCTGGATGCAGGGTGCAAGGCCGTGATCATCGAAGCAGCCTCTCAAGGATTCAAGCTGCACCGCACCTACGGGATTACTTTCGACGCTGCAATTTTCACAAACCTCTCTCCTGACCACATCGGAAAAAACGAGCACGCGGATTTTGAAGAATATTTGGCGTGCAAAAAGCAAATCTTTAACCAATGCAAGATTTGCTATGTAAACGAGGATGATTCTCACTTCACAGAGATCGTAAAAGACGCCGTCTGCCCATTCAAGACATACTCTTTGGAAAAAGAAACGTTCTACACTGCCAAGAACCCCGTCTTTACCATGGAGGATCACCGCTTGAAAACCGGTTTTACGGCAGTCTGTGGGAACGAATCCTTTGAGGTAGAATTGGGCATTCCGGGATACTTCTCTTTGTATAACGCATTGGGCGCTATTGCCGTTGCCCATGATCTCGGCATCTCTGCGGAGGCGATCTGTAACGGGTTGGCAAGCGTACGGGTACGAGGCAGAATGGAAATCGTTTCTTCCAATCGCCCCTATACCGTAATCATCGATGCCGCCCACGAGGAGTTCAGCTGCCGAAGCTTATTCGAAACCATCAAGCGCTATACTCCCAATCGGATCATTTCCGTTTTCGGCTGCGGAGGGAACCGCTCCAAGCTGAGACGGTACGGAATGGGTGCTGCCATTGGGGAAAATTCCGATCTTTCCATTATCACCTCAGACAACTCCCGTTTGGAAAAGACGGAGGATATTATAGAGGATATTTTGGTGGGCATGAAGCCCTCCGGCGGGAAATACGAGATTATTATCGACCGCAAGGAAGCCATCAAAAAAGCCCTCTCCATTGCTGAAGAAGGCGATTGTATTCTTTTGATCGGCAAAGGACACGAGACCTACGAGGATATCGGCGGTGTGAAGCGCCCCTTTGACGAGAAGCAGATCGTTCTGGACTACTTCAAAGAGGAAGATACGCTTCCAAACGGTTGATGGCAAAGCCCTTCTCGCTGAATTTACGCTCGTATTCCGTCTCGATGTTTTGCTCGTTCATGGGGTCATTGTGCAGGTCGAAGCACACGTTTTCCAGAACAAAGCCGGAGGCGGGAAAGGTTTGAAGAGAAAAATCGAACAACGGACGGTTATCCGTCTTGAAGCAGATCCTTGCACCCGGTGCCAGGATCTGTTTGTATTTTTCCAAGAAGGTGCAGGAGGTCAATCTCTTCTCGCGGTCACGGTTCTTCGGCCAGGGATCGCTGAAATTGAGATAGAGACGGCTAACGGAATGAGGGGGCAGGATCTGATGGATCTTTTCCGCATTGGCGTTCAAGAACATCAAATTCTTACAATCCTCCGCGGCGCATTTTTCCATGGCCATGAGCAAAGCATCGGTAATCAACTCTACAGCAAGAAGTCTCTTCCCTTCCACACGGCGGGAAAGCTCGGTGATAAAAGCACCTTTTCCGCATCCGATCTCCAAGTACAATTCCCCCTCGGAGGCAAAGGTCTCATCCAAAAGAACGGTACCCTCCGCGGTGGTTTTTGCAAAATAGCCGTTCACTCGTTCCAAACGGGAATCGCGGTTTTTCTTCTTGCGCATATGCATAGCTGACTTACCTGCTTTCTTGTTTCTTCGGTTTTTTATCATACACAAACGAAAGATTTTTGTCAACCGTTTCCCGCATATTTTTTTCGATTTCGCAAAGACTATCCTTGGAATGCCTTCCATATTTGGAGAGCAACTCCGAAATTTCGGAAAGGAATCTGTAACGCTATGTTAGACAGACTTGCATTGATCCTGGTGATCATCGGCGCCGTCAACTGGGGAGCCATCGGTTTGTTCCAATTTGACATCGTGGCGTGGATCTGCGGCGGACAGTCCTCTCTGCTCAGCCGCATCATCTACACCGTGGTAGCATTGGCAGGTGTTTGGTGCATCTCGTTGCTTTTCCGTGCCCGCGAGGTTTTCGACAGAATCGAGGAGTAATCCCAACCGCCTCGGGCAG
>JAZKZH010000021.1:0-21384 GCA_045612545.1 Eubacteriales bacterium | reverse complement strand
ATCGACAATCCCGCGACGGATGATAAAAGGATGTAGCAGTATATGCCCTCGCATTATGGGAAATAATAGTATCAAATCCATAAACGGAGGTTAAATATCCTATGTTCAAACACGAAAAACAGTTATTTCATCCCGTAGAGGTCGAAAGACCGAATCCGCAGTATGCCGTACTGCTTCAGGAGCAGCTTGGCGGGGGTAACGGCGAGCTAAAGGCGGCAATGCAGTATATGTCGCAAAGCTTCAGAATCAAGGATCCCGAGATCAAGGATCTTTTCCTTGATATTGCCGCCGAGGAGCTGGGGCACATGGAGATGGTAGCACAGACAATCAATCTCCTCAACGGTCACGACGTGGACGCGACCAAGGTGCAAGCGGGCGAGGTGCAAACGCACGTTCTGCTCGGACTGAATCCCGGACTTATCAATTCCTCGGGATATTCTTGGACGGGCGATTACGTTACCGTGACGGGTGACCTGTGCGCTGACTTGCTCTCTAACATCGCATCAGAGCAAAGAGCAAAGGTCGTATATGAATATCTTTACCGTCAGATCGAGGATAAGAAGGTCAGAGAAACCATTGATTTCCTCCTCAACCGTGAGGAAGCGCATAATCAGATGTTCCGCGACGCCTTCAACAAAGTGCAAAACACCGGTTCCAATCGCGACTTCGGCACTACCAAAGCAGCGAAAATGTATTTCTCTATGTCCGATCCCGGACCGAATGCTTTTGCAACGGGCGAGACCCACGATCCGGCGTTTAAGTGAAAAACTTTTCGCTGTTAATATAAGCAATATAAGTCATATAAGGATAGCCTCGGCAGGGAGTTTCCTTGCCGAGGCCAAATTCAGTTTTCTCATAAATTGAGAAAAAATCTCACAAGCTGTGCGCTTGATTATGGCTACATAATATGATATACTATTATCACCGGTAAAACAATAGCTCTGCGCAGAGAGTGACAGAATGGAGATATAGTATGAAATTGAACTTAGGAAATCAAATACGTATAAACCGCCGACGTATGAATCTTACTCAAGAACAATTGGCGGAGAAATTCGGGACATCTCCACAGGCTATTTCTCGGTGGGAAATAGGAGCAACATATCCCGATATCGAAATGCTGCCAATGATCGCATCGTTTTTTGAAACGTCGATAGATGCGTTGCTTGGAGTTACAGAGGAAGAAAAAGAAAAGTTTTGCGCTGAGCTTCAGCAATCTTTTGAAACCGCTGTCCGTGCAAAGGATGCTCAGAAAACTATCGATATCATGCGAGAAATACGACGCAGTCTCAAAGAATATCAGCACTATTGGTTTTGGGGATTGTATACCGAGATTTGGAAAGTACGTTTGTTCCGAGACGAGAAGGTACTCGAAGAAATGCGTCTTTTAGCAGAAGAAATATTCAGTGTGTGCCCCAAAGACGATCATTGGGCTGTTATTGATTGTATGTCATATATGGAGGACGATGATCATCTTGACACTTTCTTGGACACATATGCCAGCCGAGAGGATATGGCGCGTTCAAGCTTGCTGTTCAAAAGATACAAAATGCGCGAGGAGCTTGATAAAATTGAACCCGTAAGGCATGGCATTCTGTGGTATGAGCTTTCACATATTATAACTGCGGCGAATGATTGGCAAGTATATCTTTGCAAGGATCCAAATCATTTTATTTGGTTTTGCGAAACACAGCTTAATTATCTCAATGCTGTAAACAATTTATCTCCCGATAAGAAGCATTTGATCAGCGGTGGAACAGGTACGGATTTGTGGTGTGAGGAAAGAATACAGCTTGGAATACGTTATGCGGCTTCTTTTGCAAAGCTTGGAAAAATGGATGAAGCTTATGATGCATTCGAAGACACTATACGTGTGATTGAACAGATCATGTCAATCACAGATGACGAGTTCAAGATAGGCTGTTCATCTCCAGCACTTGAAGGCTTTGCTTTGGAATCCAAAATCAATTGGCTTGTGAAAGACGGCAAGGAATACAAGGAAATCAGTCTACAGTATAATGATTGGTGGAATTGGATCATTCCTCTTGATTATCAAAAAGCCTTTAAGCATGCTTGGTTTGACACCATGAGGGCAGACAAACGCTTTGATGTGCTTTTTGAGAGATTGGATAAATGCGTTGTTTGCAGAGAAATATCAACTAATTAACTTGTGCAACAAAATTTTAGCCTCCGATAGGGAAAATCCTTGTCGGAGGCTATTTTCATTTCTTGCTATTAAAGTTGGGATACTCGAATAAAACAAATAATCCGAACGACTCTCCAAGTAAGAGAATGTTCGGATTATTTTCATGTGGTCGGAGTGACAGGACTTGAACCTGCGGCCTGATGGTCCCAAACCACCCGCTCTACCAGCTGAGCCACACCCCGATTTTGTATTGAATTTTTATGTTTTTGCGTAGAAGTGGGACAAACTGTGGTCAAAAGCAAAATCTACGCTGCTTTGCATTTTCTTAAAGTGCCGAAAATGCCCGTATTACAAGGCTTTTTCGCACTTTTGATTTTTCGATGCTGAGAAGCTTGTTCACGCTCCCAAACTTCGCGCGCTACCAACTGCGCCACATCTCGAAAAGTTGCGCTTTTATTGTACCCTTTTTTACGGAAAAAGTCAAGGGGTGGAGAGGGAAAAATCGAGGGACGGGGGAGGGAATTCCGAAAGAAGGTTGACAAAGGGGGAGGGATGTGATATAATTTGAGAAATTACAAAAGTTACTTATGGAGGGAACATTATGTTCTGTCAAAACTGTGGCAATCAGCTTCCCGAGGGCGCGGCGTTTTGCAGCAGCTGCGGCACTCCCGTAGGCGGCACCGCACCCCAGACTCAAAAAACTGCTTCTCAGGGCGGTATGCCTCCGATCCTGCAAAACCTGATCAACCGCACCGTTGGCTTCTTCACCGGAGTACGTCAGGAAGCTGTTGTTCAGGATTCCGTAAAGGATACTACCTGGTCCGGCGCGATTCTGGCAGGCGTTGGAATTCTGGTCTTTATCTTCACCCAGCTTTTGAACGTTACTGCCTTTGCCAGAGCGTTCATGCAGTTTTTCGGTGCCGGTTTCGGTGACGCTTTCAAGGCCGCAAGCAAATCTGTAGAGATTTGGCCTGGGTTCTGGATGTCCCTGCTGTTCGCCGTTCTGTACGCAGGTGCATTGGTAGGTATGACCTTCGTGTTGGTGAAGCTGGTGAAGGGGAACCTCTCCATCATGAATGTGGTGAACATCGCTGCGTACGCTTCTCTGCCTGTGATCGCCATCTCTATTCCCAATATGCTCTTTGGCCTGCTGTGGGGCTTGCTTCCCATGCTGTTTATGGCAGTGGCGATGCTCATCTCCTTCTTCTTGATCTATCGCGCTGTTGCCGTAGCTTGCGACACAAAAATTACATTCATGCCCTACACTGTTTTCGTGTCTGCGATGATGACGGTGGTATTCTTGGGTGCGTACTTCATTGCAAAGATTTCTATTGACATCTTTTAAAAATCGTAAAAACAAAGGCAACCATTTGGGGTGTCTACCATAAATCAGGAAAACGCATCATCTATATTGGCGATGCGTTTTTTGCTTTTCAACCTACAGTTGAAAAATCTCGTTTATGCAGTTATTGTCAAAAAAAGATTGCCGTGATATAATAAAAGCACAGGACAGGCGCCGTCTTGAAATTCGGAGGTGAATTATGAATATTGGAAACAAAATTAAAGAATTGAGAAAACAGCGAGGAGTTACTCAAGAACAGCTTGCGGATAGTATCGGCGTTTCCTTTCAAGCAGTTAGCAAATGGGAAAATAATATAGCTTTGCCCGATATAACATTAGCTCCTGCTTTGGCAAGTTACTTCGGTGTATCTATGGACATTCTTTTCGATTTTAATTTGCAGGAAATTGAAGATAAAGCATTTGCTATCGCAAAAGAAAGCTGGAAATATCGTAGCTCCGATTGGGAAAAAGCACGTAATATTATTGATGAAGGACTGAAGACATATCCTGATAACGTTATTCTTTTGATTAACAGACTTTATGTTATGAACAGTGAGGAAACTCCCGACGAAGTTATCACTATCGCGTTGAAAATTATTGATCTTTCCAAAGACGAAGCGATAAAATATGATGCTTGTCAATTCTTAGCGTATGCGTACAAAGCAAAAGGAGATTTTGAAAGTGCGAGAAAGGCAATCGATATTATTCCCGATATTCGTTTTTCAAATCAGAGATTGAAAGCGTCCATATTGGAAGGAAAAGAGAAATGGGATGCGGCATGTCAAGAGTTTAATGAAGCTCTATATGCTTTCATGTTTATCACTTACAGGATGGCAGAATGTTGCGATGACAGAGGCGAATATAACGAAGCATTAGAATATTACGAGAATGCTTTGCGTGTACTTGACATCTATAAAGTGAAAGAAAGCTGGTATGGTTTCCGCGAAGGGTTTAATGAAGAAATTGCAAAGATAAAAGAAAAATTGAAGTAAAATATTGCTTTTGTGCCCACAAAAGCAGTGCTTGTCAGGAAAAGCAGACGGACTTTCGGGGCTCACAAACCAAAGGCTCCCTTGTGTAAAGGGAGCTGTCGCCGAAGGCGGCTGAGGGATTGTTTTACGATGAAATTTTTGTTTTTACAATCCCTCCGTCTTGCTTCGCAAGCCACCTCCCTTTACACAAGGGAGGCTCATTACCGCCCGACAGTACACCTAAAAGGTGTAACACACTATACCTTGCAGGGCAAGGCGTGTGAAAAAAGGACAGAGAATTTTCATGTTCTCTGTCCTTTTCCGTAGGGGCGAACTGCGTTCGCCCGCGGGCGTTCACAGAACGCCCCTACAAGTGTAATTTCTTATCGGTAGGTAAACCTGCTTTATGGAAGGCACCATTTTCGGTTGCCTTTTTTGCTTGTTTTTACGCCTTGCGGAAGACCATCTTGAGGATCTCGCCCACCTTGGGTGGCTTGCCGTAAAGCAACACGCCCACACGGTAAATTCTTGCCGCCAGCATACCGATGCCTGCGGTGGAGGCTACCAGAATGGCGATGGAGAGGGCGATCTCATACCACGGCACGGTGCTCATGGCGATGCGGGTGAACATTGCCATGGGGGAGGTAAAGGGGATGAAGGAGCAAATTTTCATCAAAGGCGTTTCCACGTCTCCCGATCCGATGCCCGTCATCACCACTACGAATCCTGCCACAAACAGCATGGTGATGGGCATGACAGAGGTGTTGATGTCCTCCAGCTTGGAGGCGGTGGAGCCAACTGCGCCGAACATAAAGGCGTAGGTCAAGAAGCCCAGCACGAAGAACACCAGCATGAAGCCCAACAGATCCGGCGGGATGTTGAAGATGGATTCCATGATCATGTTATCCCCCCAATAGGACTTGTTCAACTGATACAGCAAAAGTGCAGAGCCGAAAATAGTAATCAACTGCGTCAGCCCCGCCAGACAGGAGGCGATGACCTTGCCAAACATCATGGAAGCAGGCTTGGCACTGGTGATCAACAGCTCCATGGCGCGGGAACTTTTTTCTGTTGCCACGTTGGTGGCTACCATCTGCCCATATAGCAGGATCACCATGTAGAGGGCAAAGATCATAACGTAGGTGTAGAAGAAGTTTTCCGCTTGGTTTTTGCCCAGATTTTCCACCTGACCGTCCACCTGCATTCCCATGATGGCGGCAGCCTCTTCCGCTGTCAAGCCACCGTTCATCATGGCGTTCATCTGGTAGATCTGCTTCAAGGCCTCACCTGCGATCTGGGTATTGGTGTCATACATGGAGAGGGTCTCCACATAGTACACGTAGGAGGTGGGACTTGTCATGACGAAAGCGCAGTCAACTTTCTTCTCTGCTACGGCGGTTTTGATGGCTTCGTCGCTTTCGGCGGTCAAATGTACTTGGTAATTGGGGAACAAGTTGGCGAAGACTCCCAGCACTATTTCACCACTGCTTTCCTCCGGGGCTTTTACCAGCATGGGTGGTAGCTCGGTGGGGACGTCCCCTTCTTCCGTGCCGATCATTTCCGAAACGCGGGGGAAGAACATGACTACGGTGAGCACTGCCACAAGGAGCAGGGTCACGCCCACAAACACCTTATTTTTAAAAAAGTATTTCAGCTCAAAGGTCAGAATTTTTCCGAATTGCTTCATGCTTGCAAGCCCTCCTTCTCCCCGTTTCCGGCAAATTCCACGAAGATGTCGTTCAGTGAGGGCTCGAACACCTTCACCTCATCGGGGTTGTAGGTCTGCACCAAGCGGGACATCACGGCTTGCTTGTCTGCGGGGGAATGCAGCTTCAACAGCAGGTCACCGTTTTCTGTAAGCTTGCAGGCCGCTCCGTATTCCTCCATGACCTTTTCGGGGTAATCGCAACGTACCACCAGACGATCTCGCGGGTAATCCCGCTTGATCTCCCGCAGATCTCCGGTGAGAGCAACCTTACCGTGGTTCAAAATTGCGATGCGGTCGCAGAATTCTTCGATGTAGCTCATCTGATGGCTGGAGAACAACACGATCTTTCCCAGAGCGATCTGCTCCTTCACCACGTCCTTTAAGAGCATGGCGTTGACGGGGTCAAGCCCGGAGAAGGGCTCGTCCAAGATCACGATGTCGGGGTTGTGGGCCAAAGCTGTGATGAGCTGTATCTTCTGCTGGTTGCCCTTGGAGAGGGTGTCCAGCCGTTTATTTCGGTATTCTGTCATGCCAAGCCGTTCCAGCCAGTAATCCACAGCGGCAATAGCATCCTTGCGGCTCATGCCTTTCAGCTCCGCAAAGTACACCAGCTGATCCAGAATGACCTTCTTGGGGTAAAGTCCACGCTCCTCGGGGAGGTAGCCGATGCCCACCTTGCGGTAGTCAATAGGCTTGCCGTCCAGCAGGATCTCGCCGCTGTCGGCAGGGAAAACGTCCATGAGGATGCGGATGGAAGTGGTCTTGCCGGCGCCGTTTCTGCCCAACAAGCCGAAGGCCTTGCCGCCCTCTGCCGTAAAGGTCACACCGGTGAGCACCTGCTTTTCCCCAAAGGACTTATGGATGTTTAACAATTCAAGCTTCATAGGCATTATACCATCAATTCGTTTAGTTTTCTTGCGGCGGCCGCCATGTTCACCATGCCGTCAAAAATATTTTCCGCTGTTCTGCCGCGGAGGTAGGCGTCCGCCTCTAAGGTGAGATATCCTTGGTAGCCGATATCCTTCAAGGCTTTTGCCACGGCTTCAAAATCAATCTTCATAGAGAAAGGGATCTGGTGGGAATCCTGCCACTTGTCGTTATCGTGGATGTGGAGCGCTTGCAATCTGTGCCCCAGTGCGTGGATCATCTCCACGGCGGAGGTATCTACACCCCGCATTTCCGCGTGACCGATGTCAAGGCACGCCACCATAAAGTCGTCCTTCAAGGCATCGATATGAGCGCAGAAGCTTTCCGGAGAGGAGCAGGCGGCGGGGGAGGCTTGGCCTAACTTATCGTCCCAGTTCCACATATTTTCCGTGGCGATCTTCACGCCGCAGTCTCTTGCAAAGGGCAAAAGCTCGGCGTACATCTCCGCATTTTCCTCGGGAGACTTGTAGTTATCGGGGTGGATGATGCAGATATTGCCCCCTGCCTCGGCGGTGCATTCGATGGCACGTTTAAAATACCCGCGGATCTCCGCACAGTAAGCGGGGAAGGGTGCGTGGGACTGGTTGCACACAATGCCGTTGTCCAAGCCGATCTGCTTCAACTTTCGGGCGAAGGCGAGGTAGTCGTTTCCTGCCAGAGGATGGCTGTTTTCCTTCAGGCGTTTGTTTGCCCAATCGTATCTGCACATGGCAAACATAGAGAAATCCCAGGCGTCAAATCCTGCCTTGGCGTATAATTCGATGGCTTTCTCTTCGCCAACGATGGCGGCGGCAGAGTGGATCTCGGTAGAAATTTTCATGGCGTGGTACCTTCCTTTTGGTCTGTGAGACCTAAGATGTAGTCGGTGGAGGTCTTATACAGCTTCGCCAATGCGATCAAGCATTCCAGCGGAAGCTGTCTTTGTCCGTTTTCGTATTGGGAGTAGGTGTTTTGCTTGATGTGCAGGTAAGCGGCCACCTCTTTTTGGGTCAGGTCGTGATCCTCTCTCAAATCACGGATGCGCATAGGGAGCTCCTTTCTTTGCTTTTTATGATCTTACTATACCACATCTCGTTTTGAGATATTGACATTTATCTCAAATTGTGATATAATGCAGAGCGAACAAGGAGGATGGGGCAATGAAAAAGATTTTTGAAGAGCTTTGGAGCGGTGCGATGGGCTTTGATCCCGAAAGCAGAGGGCTTTCTGCAAGAGAAAAGGCGGTTATGAAACGGCTTGCGACCTTGCGTGACGAACTGCAGGCGGGATTGTCGGCAGAACAAAGAGAGAAGCTGACACAATTGGACGAAGGGTACGCGGAATTGATGGCGGTGGGGGAGCAGGAGGCTTTTTTCTATGCCTTTTGCCTTGGGGCACGATTGGTGATGGGGATCATGGAGTCCGGAGAGTTGCTTGGCCGAAGCGAGAAATAGCTTTTTTGATTATGCTTGCCGAGGCAAAGGCTCCCCTTAGCAAGGGGAGCCGGCGGCGTAGCCGACTGAGGGGATTGTCCCGCGGGCAAAACAAACTTTCTTCTTGTGGGACGTCTTATGACCTGCGGCCTAAAGCCGTTCCCTACAGCCCCAAAACAAGCCGGGACGAATGGATCGCCTTTTTTGCAAAAAAGAACCGCCTTGGGAGGCGGTTCTGATAGCAAAATTCACTTTTTACCAGATCACGATACGATCTGCGGGGGCGATGTACATCTGGTCGGTATCCTTCACGTCGAAGGCGGTGTACCATTCAGAGAAGTTTCTGGGAGGGATGTTGGCGCGGAGCATAGCGGGACCGTGAACGTCCACTGCCAAAAGCATCTGGGCGTATTCGGGTCTTGCCTTCACGCACCATACCTTTGCCCAGTTGCAGAAGTATTCCTTATAGGAAGCTCCTGCGGTTTCAGCCATGATATCCAAGGTGACGGACATACCGCCGTTGTCAGCCATGTTTTCGCTGACGATGAAAGTGCCGTTGACCTTGCCCCAAGGCAGCTCAATGCCGTCGAACTGCTTGATCATCAGGTTGACCTTTTCGTCGAATCTCTTGAAGTCGTCCTCGGTCCACCAGTCGTTGATGTTGCCGTTTTCGTCGCACTTTGCGCCGTTGCTGTCAAAGGCGTGGGAGATCTCGTGGCCGATGACTGCACCGATGCCGCCCAGGTTCTCGCTTCTGGTCTGCTGCAAGGAATAGAAGGGAGCCTGCAGAATGGCGGCGGGGAAGGTGATGTCGTTGACGAAGGGATCGTAGCAGGCGTTCACCATGTGACCGGGCATAGCCCAATTCTCCGGTTCGGTGGGAGCGTCCAGCTTGGAAAGCATATCCAGCTCGCGGATGGCTCTCAAAGAGGTCACGATGTCAAACAGAGAATCCTCTTCGTTAAATACCAGCTTGTCGTAGATGGCTCTTACCTTGTCGGGGTAGCCCATCTTCACGCCCATGGTGGAAAGCTTCAGGATGGCCTTTTCTCTGGTTGCTTCGCCCAGGATCTCGTTGGTCTTGATGCGCTTTCTGTAGGTATCGATGATCTGATAAACGATCTCGGTGATATCCTTCTTGGCTTCTTCGCCGAAGTACTTCTCGCCGTAGTAAATGCCCGCAGGCTCGGAATACATACCGGAAGCCAGGTTGTAGGCAAACTTCTCCACAGCCTGCATCTTTGCCACGCCGGTAACGGCGCGCATATACATACCGCCCATGTCGCGCAGCTCCTCGGAAAGCAGGGAGCAGGCCTTCAGAAGGCCGGTCACGTATGCCCAGTGCTTGTAGAGGGTGAGGGTATCGCTGTTCAGAATCTTAGCGAAATCCCCGAAGTAGCGAGGCTCGGTAACCACTACGGTTTCGGGAATCTTTCCAAACAGATCGGTGAGGACGGCGGAGAAATCAAAATCACCCAGCATACCTGCCACCTCGGCGGTGGTCATAGGGTTGTACATCTCCACGTATTTGGACCATTCCTCGTTGGTCTTGGCAAGGCTTGCTACGATCTCGTCAAAGGCCAAGGTGTCTGCAACGTATTGCTCCTGCTCTTCGGCGGAAAGATCGGTCTGCGCCATCACCATCTTGGCAACGCTTGCCCAAATGCCGATGAGCTGCTCCTTCTGCTGGGCTCTTTCCGGCTTGTAGTAGGAAGCGTCGGGCAGGATCACTCCTGCGCCCTGGATGTATACCAAGCGGCGCTTGGTGTTCTTCATGTCGGTTTCCACGCCGATGGCGATGGGAGTGGGAATGCCGCCCAGGGTCAAGGTCTTGTAAAGGCGGGCAAAGTCTTCCATGGTGTTCACTTCGTTCAAAACCGCCAAAGCCTTCAGAGCGGGGGTGATGCCGTGCTGAGCCTTTCTTTCGGTGTCCTTGGCGATGGCGTAGAGCTTGCAGGCTCTGCGCAGGTAGTCGTTGGGATAGGATTCGTTTGCGGTCATGGTCTCAAACTCGCCCATCATGATTTTTTCCACACTCTCAGCCAGCTGGGAAAAGCCGCCTGCGGTGGGCTTATCGTCGGGAATGACCAGGTTTTCCAGGGTTTCCCCGTTGACGTGCATATAAAGATCGTCTTGGATTCTGATGTTTTCCATATCTTCTCTCCTTTTTTTCATTGGAATTCCTTTGGGGGTATTATATCACAGAAATTACAAGAATGCAACACAATAACCCCGCGGATAAAAAAATAACTTTTTGAATAAAAGTTTTTTCTTTACAAAAGTCGAGAACTGTGGTATCATGAAAGTGATAAGAAAGGGGATGAAAACAATTGATGAGAAAAATCAGCTTGATGATCGCCGCTCTTATGCTCGTCTTTGCCTGTGCGGGGCTGTTTGCCTCTGCGGAGGTGGTCTGCGACGAGTATTGGCAGGATTCCTTGGAGTACGTGGCAAACGGAGAGTACGCTTGTGACGTGCCCTACGGGTACCTTTGGGAGGTGGAGGACATGGACGGCGTGATCACCGGGGAGGATGCCACCATCTGCACCACCACGGAGGCGTATAACAATTGCAATGCCAAGTGGGCTGTTACCATCGTTTTGGAAGAGCAGGAGGACGGCACCTATGTTGCCATCCGCAGAGCCATTGTGGGAGAGGGGACACAGTATAACCTCAAGCTGGAGGAAAATCAAGTGGCCTTCGTGGTACATTCCGGCGGCTCCGTGCCCCAGAATTGCCTTGGCTCTTATGAAAATTGGCTGGGCAAGGTGACGGCCTGCTCCATCCGCAAGGGAGACGTATTTGAGATCGATCTGACTCCCGGTAACATGGCCGTGGCGGCAATCGGGAAGCTGGTAGAGGAACCTTCCGAGGAATCTTCGGAGACCGCTTCGGAAGAGAGTTCCGAGGAGGAAGAAATCTCTGCGGAGGCGGAGTCTGTGGTTTCCGAAACGTCTGTAGAACAGCCGGTTGAAAATGATGCGGATCATACAGCGGTGGTGATCGTATGTATCGCCTTGATCGTTGCGTCCGCGGGTGTGATCGTTGTCGTGACAGTGAGACGGAAGAAATAGTATGACAAAAGGGCTGACCGGATCAGCCCTTTTTTGTGGGGAAGAAGGATTGAAGGCTGTTTGCGCACACCAAAGGTGTGCCTCGCCTTCCCCTATGGGGAAGGGGGACCATTCGCCCGCGAATGGTGGATGAGGTTCCGATTGTATACAGCCTACGGCTGATGCCATACGCCTGCGGCAATTCCATACACGCCTGCGGCGTGATTCCATACCAATCCTTCGGATCGGATAGAAAAAAGCACTGTTTGCACAGTGCTTTTTCTGGCTAATAACCCTAATTATGATACAAATTTTTTCACAATGGTTACATTGCCGGAATCATCTTTTTCAAAATGGGCATCAAAACAAAATCTTTTGTCCCATGCTCTTACGCTAAAGGTATAATCTTTAAGGTCATGATAACCAAACTTAAACCTCAAGGAATTATAAGTCAAGTCATCCAAAACAGCGGTTTCAATCTCGCCACCAAAACGATTCATCCCGTCTTGGTAAAATTCAATAGCAGCTTTTTCTGCATTTATAAAAGAGGAAATATAGCTTATCAAATCGTCTTTTGAAGATGTATCTCTATGTTGTGTCGCAAAACGCAAAAGATATTTGTAGTAATCGTCAGGGTAATAGTGCACCACTATCGGGAAATCAAACAGACTGTTTCTTATATAAACGGTTTCTACATCTTCTTCAAAACAAATTTCAACAACATATTTTGGAAATAATTCTTTCAAAAAATCAAAGTGCATGTCGGCTCCTCCTTTTTTCTTAATTATATTATAAAAACACAAAAACCGCAAGCCCTTTGTATCAGACTTGCGGTTTATGTTTGGCGCGGAAGGAGAGATTTGAACTCTCGCGCCGGTTACCCGACCTACACCCTTAGCAGGGGCGCCTCTTCACCACTTGAGTACTTCCGCATTGGTGACGATGAAAACTGTTATTCTCTTTTAGAGATGGCGGAGGGAAAGGGATTCGAACCCTTGTGGGATTGCTCCCTAACGGTTTTCAAGACCGCCTCGTTATGACCGCTTCGATATCCCTCCGTATGGTGCGAAGCGACGCGACGCCCGTAGTGCCGACCACGGCAGATCCGCAATCAGCACTACAAAGCATACCACATTCTCGGTGGTTTGTCAAGAGGTTTTTGGTTTTTTTATGGATTTGTTTCCCCGACCTCCGGAAGTAACCGTAGGGTGTAATTGTCCGTTTGGTAATGTACCACCGTCAGGTTCCAGCGCTTCATATTGTAGATACGGTTTTGGAAAAAGGGGATGGGTTCTTCAAATCCGTCCGTGCCCTCCTTCATCACCAAAAGCAGACAGGCGGTGGACTCCACCTCCCGCACCCCTTCCGGGTTGGGGAGGTAGCGATACCTGTTGGTCTCTGTGTTCACTGTCAGATGCCCAATGAGAGTATCCCGGTAGAAAACCTCGTATTGCTCCATAAAAAGATCCCCCTGCGCGTTAGCGCATACAATCAATTTGCGTCGCTCATGCGGATTCATTCCGCATGAAAAGACACCGACAGTGGTTTTTCTCGCCGTGGCTAACGAGCGAGAAAAATTTGCGGCTTTGCCGCGAACCCCGTAAGGGGCTCACGTCCCGCGGAAGGGACGTGGAAACCACCCGAAAACCTGTTTTCGGGTGAGAGCGAAGCGACCCTCAGTCGCGAGCGGCAGGATACTCGTGGCAGAGCAGGTACAGCGGGGGCTCGTCCTCCTCGATGGTAGGGAATCTGCCCTGAGGCTCGTAGAAGCGGTTGTCGTTGGTGTCGTCGTTCACCATGGAGACTTCCCCGATCAGGCAGGGGCCGTAGCCCTTTTCTGCCCAGAACTCATGGTACTGGTAGGGAGGCAGAGTGATGGACTCGCCGGGGAGCAGACGAAGCACAGTGCCTGCGGGAACGGTCTTCACACAGCCGTCCAGATTTACGGTAACGGGGGTGTCTGCCAGCTCCTCGTTTTCGCCGCAGTTATACACCTTCACCATCAAGTGTCCGCCTGCGCGGTTGATGATGTCCTCCATTTTGTTCCAATGGAAGTGCATGGGGCTGTCCTGATCCTCCTGGGAGATGAGGTATTTCTCCGCATAGGGCTTCTTGCAGTTGGGGTCCTTCAGATTACCGTTGCGGATGGTGAACAGGAACAGACCGATGCGGTTGAAATCGCCGTGGCCGTAGTCGGTGATGTCCCCGCCCAGCATATTGTTACGGATCTCGTCGTATTCGTGACCCTTTTCTGCCCATTCCTCGGGGGTGAAGTAAGCGAAGGGGGGCAGAGCGTAGTTCTGCTCCTTCAGGAATGCGATGGTCTCCCGCAGGATCTTGTTGATCTCGGAACGTTTCATGGTTGAACTCCTTTATGATAAATGTATCTTTTCGAACAATTTGCCCACCGGGTGGGGGAGGGTGACGGCACCCCGCATCTCTTTGGCGGCGGGGTCGATGCAGATCAATTGCTCGCCGCTGAAGTAGCGGATCAGCCCTGCCGCAGGGTACACCTTCAGGGAGGTGCCCGCGATGATCAAGGTGTCTGCCGAGGCGATGGCGTTTAACGCATTGGTAATGGTTTCATCGTCTAACGGTTCTTCGTACAGCACCACTTGAGGCTTGATGATCCCGCCGCATTCGCAGCGGGGGATGCCCCCACAGTCCGCCACGGCATGGACATCAAACAGCTTGCCGCATTCCATGCACCGATTGCGGTTGGAAGAGCCGTGAAGCTCATACACCACTTTACTGCCTGCCGCTTGGTGCAGGCCATCCACGTTTTGGGTGACGATGGAGATGGCCTTGCCCTGCCGTTCCCATTCCGCCAAAGCGATGTGGGCAGGATTGGGTTTTGCGTGGAGGGCGAGCATCTTCTCTCTGTAAAAGTCAAAGAAATCCTCGGGGTTACTTTCAAAAAAGCTGTGGGACAGCACTGTTTCCGGCGGGTAACGCCATTTGCTGTTGAAGATCCCGTTTGCAGAACGGAAATCGGGAATCCCGCTTTCCACGGAAACCCCTGCTCCACCGAAAAAGACCAGATGGTTTGAGGCGCCGATCATCTTTTCCAAGAGCTTTGCGCTTTCTTCTATGGATTGGGGCACAGAGATCACCTTCCTTGACTTCTTTTTATTATTTTATCATATCAAAAGGAAAATTGCAATAAGAATAAAGAGAAAGGAAGGGTGTTTTTTTGTGAAACGTTTTTGGATATTGCTTTGCTTGGTTGCGCTTTTGCTCACCGCCTGCGGTGCGGAAGAGGAGACTTCTCGTTTTGGAGAGCTTTCTCCGGGATTGGATTATCTGCGAAAGGAGGCCGTTCTTTACCGCCACACAGCAAGCCATAAGGACTTGTCCTTTTCCTCCGAGGACTTTTTGGATCTGACGGGGGAGGCTACCTCGTACATTGTGATCGGTACGTTGCCGGAAAACGGCGTTCTTATGCTGGGAGGGACGGCGGTGATGGCAGGGCAGACCATTCCCGCTTCCTCCTTGGATCTGTTGAAATACGTTCCCGCCGGTCAGACGGGGGATGAGACCTTCACCTTTACCGCCTCCGCACAGGGGTGGGAGGAGTGGGAGCTTTCCTGCGTGATCCGGGTTGCGGAGGAGGAGAACTATCCGCCCGTTACCGCGGAGGTGGCAGGGCAGACCTTGGAATCCGTGGTGTGCTTTTTGCCCTTGCAGGCGGCTGACCCCAACGGGGACGAGGTGCTTTACGATATTTCGAAATATCCCTTGCGAGGCAGTGTTGAAATTGTGGACGGAACGGCAGTATATATGCCGGAGGAGGGATTTGTAGGGGAGGATTCCTTTACCTACGTTGCCTCCGATCGCTATGGAAGCTCGTCTGCTCCGGTGACCGTGACCTTCACCGTCGCGGAAAACGAAACCGGGCTGTATTTTGAGGATCTGGCGGATTCTCCCGTTCACGGTGCCGCCATTCGCTTTTGCGCCGATGAGGTGATGACCTACCGCTTGGAAAAGGGAAGCTATTATTTTGATCCGGAGGAGACGGTCTCCAAGATCGACTGCTTGGTAATGATGATGTGCCTCATGGGGCAGGATGAAGGGGTCACCGCTGTGGCAGACACCGAGGCCTTGGATGACAAAGGACTTTCTTCCGGGAAGAAGGGCTTTTTGCGGAACGCCATCGCCACCGGTTGGGTATATTTGGAAAACGGCAGGTTCTCTCCCGATTCTCCGGTGACCGTGGCAGATGCGGTGTACATGGCCATGCGGATGCTGGGTACTCCCGCCATGTCCCCCAAGCAGGAGTTTTCCGATCTGAACGCCACCCCTGCGTGGGCGTGTACTGCCTTGGTGTCTGCGGATTCCACCGGGATCTGGGAGGCGGCAGACGGACTTTTGAACGCGGCGCAGGTAATGACCCGTGCAGATTTGGTGAAACTGTTCCAAAATATGCGTTCCTACGGAAAAGGTTAAGAAAAAACATTGCTTTTTTCTTTCGCCTGTGCTATACTGCCAGCATAGACATTGACAAAAAGGAAGAAAATACCATGGCAATCAACGAAAAGATGGTAAAATTGGGTCAGGTGCGGAGCGTGATCCGCGAGACCTTTGAATACGGCAACAAGAGAGCGGCGGAGATCGGACGTGAAAACGTGTTTGATTTCAGCTTGGGCAATCCCAGCGTTCCCGCACCCAAGGAGGTGGAGCAGGGACTTTTGCACCTGCTGACGGAAACGGATCCCGTCGCCCTCCACGGATACACCTCTGCGCAGGGCGCGCCGGACGTGCGTGCCGCCATCGCGGAGGATCTTAACGCCCGCTTCAGCGCGGGGATCCGCCCTCAGGATCTGTATATGACCTGCGGCGCGGCGGCTTCCCTCACCGTATCTCTGAACGCCCTTTGCAACGCCGGAGATGAGGTGGTGGTGATCGCCCCCTTCTTCCCGGAGTACCGCGTGTTTGCAGAGCAAGCCGGGGCGGTTTTGCGGGTGGTACCTGCGGATCTGGAAGGCTTCCAGATCAATTTCCCTGCCTTGGAGGAGATCATAAATCCCAAAACCAAGGCCGTGATCATCAACTCTCCCAACAATCCCACCGGTGCGTTGCTTTCTGCGGAAACGCTGAAAAAGTTTTGCGCGTTACTGAAGGAGCGTAGCGAAGCTTACGGAAGTCCCATCTTCCTGCTTTCCGATGAGCCCTACCGTGAGCTGGTGTACGATTCCTCGGCAGAGGTGCCTTATCTCACCAACCTTTACGACCACACTCTGGTGTGCTATTCCTTCAGTAAATCCCTGTCCCTCCCCGGTGAACGTATCGGCTACATCGCCGTATGCAACCGCATGGCGGAATACGCCGAGGTCTATGCCGCTGTCTGCGGTGCGGGCAGAGCTTTGGGCTTCGTTTGCGCTCCCAGCATGATGCAAAAGCTGCTGCCCTCCGTTTTGGGCAAGACTGCCGATATGGAGGTATATCGCACCAACCGCGACCTGCTTTACGGTGCTCTTTCCTCCTACGGCTTCTCCTGCGTATATCCCGACGGCGCCTTCTATCTGTTTATGAAGTCTCCCGTGGAGGATGCCTCCGCCTTCTGCGAGAAGGCGAAGGAGTTCGAGATCCTGCTGGTGGCCTCCGACAGCTTCGGGTGTCCCGGCTACGTGCGCATCTCTTACTGCGTTTCCACCGAACAGATCCGGCGTTCTCTCCCTGCATTTGAAAAGCTGGCCAAGGCCTACGGGCTTTGCTGAACCAAGACGTATATAAGAAAGGAAGTATTCCCATGATCCGTTATGCACTTGCACCGGAAACCTTTAAGCTGGTTTTCGGCTCTTATCAGCAGTTCCACTCCGGCAAGCTGGAGGATATGCCTAAAACCATGTCTCTTTCCACTGCGAGGGGAATGAACGCGGCTTTTCAGCTTTTGGTTTCTATGGACACGCCCTGGGCATTGAACGTGGGGAAGGCACCTCATCTTTCTCAAAAGGGCCCTTTGCCCACCCTGCGCATCGCCGCGCCCGCAGGGGTTTCCCTGCATATTGAGGATATGCACGTATGCGACGATGGGTATTTCCGTGCGGACGCTTTGCTGGATGACGAGGTCACCGAGCAGGATGCGAACTACACCCGTGCCGTGTATTGCGAGGTGGAAATTCCCGCCGACGCTCCCGCAGGGAAGCAGACCATCACCTTGTCCTTGTTGGAGGGCGTGATGTTCGAGGATGAAAAGAAGGTAGGGGAGGTTACCGTGGAGGTCACCGTTGCCCCTGTGACCATGCATACCCCTGCAGAAAATAAATTTCATCTGGATCTGTGGCAGCATCTTTCCAACATCGCTCGTAAACACGAGGTGAAGCTGTGGAGCGACGAGCATTTTGCGGTTTTGGAGCCCTATGTAAAATCTCTGGGAGAGTTGGGGCAGAAAGCGGTGACCCTGGTGGTGACCGAGGCTCCTTGGGGTGGACAATCCTGCTTCCGCGAATACCGCATGGCGGCTAATTTGTTCGAGTATTCCATCGTACCCTTGAAAAAGACGGCCTCTGGGGAATTGGTGGCAGATTTTGGCCCCTTGCAGAGATATATCGATCTTTGCGCCAAGTACGGGATCAAGGACGAGATCTCTCTTTACGGCCTGATGAACGTATGGTGCGTGGAGGAGGCCGGCTTTGGCAGACTTGCCGCAGACGATCCCGACGCCTTGCACGTCCGCTATCTGGACGAAGCTGACGGCGCTTATAAGTATCTGCGTACCGAAGCCGAGCTGGAGGACTATATCCGCTTGCTGGCGGACTACTTCAAGAAGACGGGGCAGATGGATAGAGTTCGTGTAGCGGCGGACGAGCCTGCCGACGTGAATAAGTATCGCGCCTCCATGGAGCGCCTCTTGCGGGTAGAGCCTGCCTTCCGCTGTAAGGCGGCCATCAATCATTCTGAGTTTATCGAGGAGTTTGGGGAAGAGATCTGCGATTTCGTTCCTTATTCCAACCATCTGTTTACCCATCTTGCACTGCTGCAGAAGTATCGGGAGACCATGCCGGGCAAGCGCTTCCTTTGGTACGTTTGCTGTGCGCCTCATTGGCCCAATACCTTCTTGAGAAGCGATCTTTGCGAGACGCTGTTCATTGGCGTTTTCACCTCTTGGGCGCGGATGCAGGGCTTCTTGCGTTGGAATTACACCGTGTGGAACGATAACCCCAGAAAAGACATCCGTTACGGCGACTTTGCTGCGGGGGATACCAACTTTGTGTACCCTTCTCCCTCCGGGAAGCCGTTGCTCACCCTGCGTTACAAGGCGTTGAAGAAGGCTATTCAGCTTTACGAATTGCTGGAAAAGGTGCGCGAATGCAAGGGAGACGAGGTTGCGGATAACCTGATCTTTACCGTTCTTAAGAACACCGAGACAGAAAAATACTACACCGACGGCCACTGGCTTGGGGATGTGGTCAGCCTGAATTGGGAGGACTACGAACGGATGTTACAGGAAATTTTGCGAATTTTGGCGGAAAATACTTGATTTTTTTCTTCAAAAGCTATTTACAAACGAGAAAAAATATGGTATCATTTAGAAAATGAAAGTATTGTCCCCTTAGAAAGGAAAGAATGTATTATGAAAAAAACACTTGCAACCCTTCTGATCCTGGCTCTGGTTGCTTCCGTGTGCGGCGTGATCTTTGCTTCCGCTTCCGATCCCGTTGCAGAGCTGAAGGCTGAATTGGAAACTCTCGTTGGCACTGTTGTGGATGACGAAGAGACTGTTGATTGGGTTATTGATGTGGAAACCGATAAGACCGGTCTTGTGACTGCGACCATTACCATCGCTGATTACGAAGGTAAGAATGTTGGCGCTGTTGAGGGTTATTTGTATTTCGACCCCAACGAGCTGACTCTTTTGAACGAAGTGACTTCCGACAACTCTTTGGATTGCGTAACCTCCTGCCCTGCAGGCTTTGAAAACATGTGCGTCCTGGATCAGGATCATTACGGCCACGTTTTCGAAGGCGGAATCAGATTGACTGTTGCCAATGCTAACGATACCAACCCCATCTCCGCTGAAGAACCTCTGGTGATCACCTTGAAGTTCCAGATGGCTGAGGGTGTGACTCTGGCCGGTATGTATATTACCACCGCGTCCGTTTCTATCGCAGACGTTGATTTCAACTACCTCCCCGCTAACGGTGCTTACGGCATCGCGGTGTTGGAGGTTGAGGAAGAGTCCTCCGAAGAGTCCTCCGAAGCGTCCTCTGAAGAGTCCTCCGAAGAGTCCTCCGAAGCGTCCTCTGAAGAGTCCTCCGAAGCGTCCTCTGAAGAGTCCTCCGAAGAGTCCTCTGAAGAGTCCTTTGAAGAGTCCTCCGAGGAACCCGAAGAATCCTCCGAGGAACCTGTTGTGGAATCCTCTGAGGAGACTGAGCCTCCTCAGCCCGGCGACACCGGTGTTCTGCTGTTCGCAGTTCTGGGTGTTTTGGCAGTGGTTGGCGCAGTAGCGGCCGTTAAGGTCAGAAGCTAATCATTTCTTTAGCAATATCGCCAAAAAGTGATCTTGGCTCCCCGTAAAAGGGGAGCCTTTTTTTGTTAAAAAATGACGAAAAAACAAAAAAGTTCAAAAAGACTTTACAAATGCAATAAAAAGGTGTATTATAAAAGTACCTAAAAAATCCATAAAGGAGAAACACACATGAAAAAGACTCTTGCAACGCTTCTTGTTGTTGCTCTGGTTGCTTCCGTTTGCGGTATGATGTTCGTTTCCGCAGACAGCGTTAACCTGGCTGCAGGTAAAGAAGTCGCCAACGCAGTAGTAAACGAATCCAACCCTAATTATTGCGCAAATTTGACCGACGGCGTGATTGCTGACGCCATCTCTACCCAAAATGGCGTTTGGTTTGCTTATTGGTGCAATGTAAAATCCCCCGAAAAAGCAAACACTTCCATGGACGGTGTTGCAACCCCCACCATTGATTTGGGCGAGGTTACTGCGCTGAGCTCCGTTCGTATGCACATCGTTGACCAGGCTGACTGGGGCATCTGCGCTCCCGAGTACGCTATCGCTCAGGTTTCCAACGACGGCGAAACCTTTACCGATGTTGCTACCGTTTCCGAGTTTGAGCCCGGCGTTACTTGGGTGGAGTTTGATCTTTCCGGTCAGTCTGCTCAGTATGTTCGTCTGGCTATTAAGCTGAGCTCCACTTGGTTCTTCATGGATGAGATCGAGATCTACGGCGCAGAGGCAGGCTCCGACGAGCCCGAAGCTCCCGAAGCTCCCGAAGCTCCCGCAGAATCTGAGACGTTCTGGCTGACCCACTACAACGATGGTTTCGTTGAAGGCTCCGGCGTTATCTTCACCAAGGAAGACACCGCAGGCGGCTGGTGGATCCACGTTGCATTCGCTCCCGTTGAAGGCACCGATGCATACGAGATCGTTGAGATCACCAATGGCTTGTCCGATGGTCTCGCTGCTAAGGTAGCAGTTCCCGCAGGCGGCTTTGTTTGGGCTTCCAACTACGGCAATAACTATCCCGCTTTGGGTTATGGCGAGGATTCTGTTGACTACACCAGCATCAACTGCTCCGATGCAATCCTTCGTGCAACTGCATGGAAGGTTGGCGATCAGTTCGTAATTTCCGGCGTTGACTTCACTAACGTCCCCACCTCTACTCCCGATGTTAAGTGGTATGACGATGCATACGTTTGCACCGCTACCATCGCTCCCTACGTTCCCACTAAGACTTGGGAGAACACCCTGACCATCGGCGAAAACGGCAACGCTGCTGTTGAAGTTCCCTACGGCTACACTTGGGAAGTTAACTACGTTGACGGTAAGATCGGCGGCGAAGACGTTACCATCTGCACCACCGACGATGCATACAAG
>JAZKZH010000020.1:0-15704 GCA_045612545.1 Eubacteriales bacterium | reverse complement strand
CATGTTTGCGCGACACCCACCGCGTATTCGTAGGGGGCGACGTCCTTCGGCGCCCCATAAAATAAGAACCTTTTATCCCCGCGTGCGACCATGTTTGCACCGCGGCCTCTCTTTTTCTCTTGACAATTTTCCTGCCGCAGGGTATAATAAAGCCATCAACAACTCAGAAAGCGCAGGCTTTTCACATGAAGAACAAAAAGAAAAGAGACCTTCGGGTGCTTATTCCCGTATGCATCGTTTTGCCCTTGCTGGCTATTGTGGCGGGCGGACTGATCTACTCTCTGGTCACCGGCGGCCCCGCCCCCGTAGGGGAGACCTATTTGCAGGCCATGACCGCAAAGGATACGGAGGGGGTCATCCAGCTGTACCACGGCAGTATGCTGATGCACCTCCAGGAATCCACCGGAGACAAGGCCACCCAGGTGAGATCCCGCTTGCAGACTCGTTTGGACGCATGGTATGATAAGAACTTCTCGGAATGCGGGGAAAACGTTACCTTTGCCTACACCCTTTCCGAAAAGGAAACGGTGGATGACGCCACTTTGGAAGAGCTGCGGGACATCATCGGAGACGGCGTTTCCACGGCTGTGGTATTCCGCGGGGACATTACCGCCACCGGTTCTACCGGGAGCAAAACCGTCACCCATTGGGTGCAGCTTGTAAAGGTCAACGGCAAATGGTACCTCTACAACCTGCAGATGCTGATATGAAAACCCGTCTGACCGCCCTGCTGGATCGGGGCTTACGGGATGGGGTATTTCCCGGCTATTCCGCTGTGGTGGGGCAGGGGGAGGAGATCCTCTTTTCTGCCTATGGCGGGCACCGCGCTTTGTACCCCGAAAAGCTTCCCATGGAGGAAAACGCCTTGTTCGACATGGCGTCTCTTTCCAAGCTGATGGGTACCACCATGGCATTCTTGCGCCTTTACGAGCAGGGGAAGGTTTCTCCCGAGCAGAGCCTTTCCGAGTTCTTTCCCAATTGCTACGGCAAGGAGCAGATCACCCTGCATCATCTCCTCACCCATACCTCCGGGTTCAAAGCCCACTTCCCCCTGTGGCTGAGAGGGATCTCCCCCCATCAGGCGGCAGAAACCATTCTGAAAGAGCCTCTTGCCATTCCCACGGGGCAGGACGTGATCTATAGCTGTATGGGCTTCATTCTCTTGGGCAAGATTTTGGAGCAGGTCGAAAATGCTCCCCTGGATGTGATCGTGAAACGAGAAGTCTTCACCCCCTTGGGGATGAACACCGCCTGCTACAACCCGCCTGCGGACGCCATTTGCGTGGCAACGGAGGGGGAGACCCGGGGTACCGTCCACGATGAAAACGCCGCTTTTCTGGGTGGCGTTTCCGCCAATGCGGGTGTGTTTGCCTCCATGGCGGATTGCGTGAGGTTTGCCACCATGCTTTCCCGCGGGGGTGAGGGCTTCTTAAAGCCAGAAACCTTCGAAAAGGCAATCTTTAACTACACCCCCGGTATGGATGAAAACCGAGGTCTTGGCTTCCAGCTTTGCTCCTTCGGTATGGGACACACCGGCTTTACCGGTACGTCGCTGTACGTCAACGAGCAGGGAAGATACGCCGTTTTGCTTACCAATCGGGTGCATCCCACCCGCGCCAACGGATTGCTCCCCGCCTTCCGCAGGGAGTTCCATAAGGAGGCGTTATGACAAAACAAACCGTAAAAAGCGGCATCGACCGCGTAGAGCTTCTGTACCCCCTTTTGCAGGGCAAAAAGGTAGGCTTGATCACCAACCCCACGGGGATGAACAAGGAGTTTGTCTCCACCATCGACGTTCTGCACGGGATGGGTGTGCTGGCTTGCTTGTTTTCCCCCGAGCACGGCGTGCGGGGAGAGCATCAAGCGGGGGCAAAGGTGTCCTTCTACACCGATGAAAAAACCGGCGTTCCCGTCCATAGCACCTACGGCGGAAGCCTCCATATCCCCCGCGAGGTCTTAGAGCCTCTGGATCTTCTGGTCTATGATATTCAAGACGTGGGCGCAAGGTATTACACCTACGTTTACACACTGTCCTACGCCATGGAGGATTGCGCCGCGGCAGGGAAGCCCTTGGTGATCCTTGACCGTGTGAACCCCGTTGGGGGCAACATGGAAGGTACAATATTGGAACGCCCCTTCTCCTCCTTCGTGGGGAGATACCCCATTCCCTCCCGCTACGGTCTGACGGTGGGGGAGTTTGCAAGGTATATCAACGAAACAGAATCCATCGGCTGTGACCTTACGGTGATTCCTCTGGAGGGCTGGACGAGAGATACCTTCTTTGACGAAACCGACCTCCCTTGGGTAGCCCCTTCCCCCAACATCCCCACGGTGGACTCCGCCTTCGCTTATCTGTGTACCTGCCTTTTTGAAGGGACAAACCTTTCCGAGGGCAGGGGAACCACCCACCCCTTTGAGTGGATCGGCGCGCCATGGCTGAAGGCTGCGGAGCTGGCGGAGTCCTTCAACGCAAAGAACCTCCCCGGGGTGAAGCTGCGGGAATGCCATTTCACTCCCACCTTCTCCAAGCATAAGGACACTCTGTGCCACGGTGTGCAGGTGCATATTACAGACCGCAGAGTCTTCAGGCCCTTTGAGACGGGGGTGCGCCTCCTTTGGGAGATCAAGCAGACCCATAAAGAATTCGCCTTCCTGCAACCTTGGAAGGAGGGAGAACCTGCCTTCGTCGACCTGCTGTTGGGTACGGACGCGCTTCGGCAGGAAGGATTTGACCTCCCTGCGTTCTTGAAACAGCAGGAGGACAAGGTGAAAACCTTCGAAACCGCGGTAAAGCCCTATCTGCTTTATTGACAACCAAGAAAAACCGTGCTATACTGAAAAAAATGATTATAAGGAGACGTGTATATGAGTAAGATTCGTGTTACTGTCTGGAACGAGTTCCGCCACGAGAAGACCAACGACGTGGTGCGTGCATTGTATCCTCACGGCATCCATGCCGAGATCGGAAAAGCCCTTTCCGAGTGCGATGATATTGAAGTAACCCTGGCGGCACTGGACGATCCCGACCAGGGCTTGCCGGATTCTGTTTTGGAAAATACCGACGTTCTCTTCTGGTGGGGCCACATGGCTCACGGTGAGGTCAGCGACCAGCTGGTGGAAAAGATCCGCCAGCGTGTGTATAACGGTATGGGTCTGGTGGTTCTCCACTCCGGCCACTATTCCAAGGTGTTCCGCAGTGTGGTGGGTACCACCGGCAACCTGCTTTGGGGCGATAACCTCCACGAGATCATGTGGAACATCAACCCCACCCATCCCATCGCCGCAGGGATTCCCTCCCACTTCCACATCGATTGCGAGGAGGTCTACGCAGAGCCCTTCCAGATCCCCGATCCTGATGAGCTGGTGTTTATGTCCTGGTACGAGACGGGCTACGTGTTCCGCTCCGGCTGTGTATGGAAGCGCGGCGCAGGTAAGGTGTTCTACTTCCAGCCCGGCCACGAGACCGTGCCCACCTACCACATCCCCCACGTCCGCAGAATTCTGCAGAACGCGGCCCACTACTGTAAGCCCGCCGAAACCGGCTACAAATGGCTCTACGCAGGCAACTCCCCCTATATCAAGAGCTACATGGCTCCCGCAGACGAGATCGAAGAACTGAAGAAGTAAGAATTGCGCGGGATAATGCCCACTTTTCCCTATGTTAAAGGGAACCTTACAGCTGCGGCTAAAAATATTAGTTAGCCTTATAGCTGAAGCAAAGCCTCCCCTTAGTAAGGGGAGGGGGACCACGCAGTGGTGGTGGGGATTGTTCTAAAACACAAACTAACTTTATGAAGCCCCCCTCAGTGGGCTACGCCCACAGCTCCCCCCCATCAGGGGGCGCCTTCCTGCTGCGGCTGAAGATATTGGTTTGTCTTCCGACCGAAGCAAAGCCTCCCCTTAGCAAGGGGAAGAGGGGATTGTTCTAAAACACAAACTAACTTTATGAAGCCCCCTCAGACGGCTAACGCCGCCAGCTCCCCCTTTGAAAACGGGGGCGCTTGTCTGCTTTGGCAAGAGCTTGAAGTAAGCAAAGCCTCCCCATAGTAAGGGGAGGTGGGTCGCTTTAGCGAGACGGAGGGGATTGTTCCGTTTGCAAAACTAACTACAAACCGTAAATTCTTCATAGGAGGATCGGCTTTATGGAACGCAAATACAACAAAGCCATTATTTCCACTGCAAGAATGCTGCGGAAGAATATGACGAGAGAGGAAAAGCACCTCTGGTACGATTTCCTCCGAAACCATCCCGCACGGTTTACCAGGCAGAAGGTATTGGGGCACTATATAGCCGACTTCTATTCCGCCAGAGCAAAATTGGTAATTGAGTTAGACGGCTCCGGCCATTTCACCGCGGCAGGTATGCGCTACGACGCCATTCGAACAGCTTATTTGGAGGATTTTGGCCTTCGTGTCATCAGGATTCCCAACGGCTTGATCCATCGTAATTTTCGAGGCGTTTGCGACTATCTTGATGACGTTCTGAGGCAGTTCCTTTCTAATGAGGAGTAAACGAGATCGAAGAACTGAAGAAGTAAAAATGATCCCCTTTGCACCACCGTGCAAAGGGGATTCCGACAAATATCGTTAAGGAAATCGTGACCGATAGGCAATCAACGTAAAACGGGAGGTGATCAAAGTGATTGAGATTTTGATTTTTGGAGCAATTATCATTGTTGCTGTTTTTGCTTTGTTGACTTACATAGTGATAAAAATATGGCTTGCTCTGATCAAGTCCAATGAAAAAGATCAAAGAAGAACGATTGACAAAACCAAAAAAGAAGGACATAAATTCCTATATAATTTGCTGAGTACAGACTATGACGCGGAAAGAAATTCTGCCATTGCAAGTGTCATCGGTTTAGCTTCTCTCTTGTGCATTGGTGTATTGTATATTTGGTTTTCGGTAGGTATTTCTTTCTTATAAACCATCTTAATATCCGGCTTTTCCCCGGTGCAGTTCCAGTTGGTTCTGCACTGGTTTTTCTTGACAAGGCGCGACAGATAAGATATAATAATGCCGTTGGGAAGCCCACCAACCATCAATGAAAGTCAAAGCAGAATTTAAGACGCTTGGCAAAAAATCAAGCTTGAATTTGAAGTTGCAAAAGAAGTTACCGATTTCTTGATCAAATATCTTTGTGCATGATTATGAAGGAGAGTGTGAACATGAACGAGTATCAAAATGTGCTTAAACAGGCCTTTCACAGAGATTTCCTTATTACTATTGCTTTTGTGATAGGCATAATTATTGTCGGATTGCTCTTGCTTCGATTGATCAAGTCGGATATCTTACCGAAATGGACGCTTTCTATTTTACTGGTTGGTCTTGTATTTCTTGCTGTTGGATCAATAAAAACAATCAATATATACAATGATATGCAGAACGAATCTTATGTTGTATATTATGGCAACTACTATCAGCGTCATCAGGGTTATGAAGATACCTATCACCAGACAACTTTGCTGGACGGAGACGAGGATATCGATCTATTGAGCCATTTTACACTAACACAAAACACGGGAGAGTACTATGGGTATGTTGTTTATGGATCTAAATCTAAAATCGTGGTTTATATAGGCGAAGATTTGCCCGCGGATCTACAAGGTTTAATTGAATAATATTGCTCCCCCCGGTGCAGTTCCATTTGGTTCTGCACCGTTTTTTTCTTGACAAGGCGTGACAGATAAGATATAATGATGCCAACGGCAACCCCACTAACTATCTCGGCACCGCTGCAACATGGGAAAAGGGCAGACAGCTTAAGTCTTTCGGAAGTAATTCTTACAAGTATAACAATGAAGGCATCCGTCCGTTAATGCAAAGTTTAAGGCATTAGGAAAAAAGAATGAAGTCCGGTTTGACGTTGCTGAATTTATTAGTGATATTTTATTTGATGTTATTTTTGCTTGATTGAAAGGAGCTCCATGGAAAAATATCAAGAAATAATGGAAGGACACTATGTTCATGAATTGTCGGGAACAATTTTTATTGTGTTTCTTTCTGTGGTGGCTTTTGTTTTTGTCTTGATAGCCATAAAAAAATGGGATATTCCTAAGTGGACACTTTTATTGTTTGCGGTTGTTTTGCCAATTGATATATATTGTGCCATTGGAGTGAAAGCTATAAAAAATGATATGCAAAACCAATCGTATATAACATATCATGGGGAATATTATCAAATATGCAAAGGTTTAGAAGAACGACAATCAACAACTATCTATGTTGATGGAAAAGAAAAGCACCTTGTCAGTTCCTACGAAATGACAACCAATGGGACTTTTTATGGCTATGTGGTTTATTCTGAACGTTCCGGTTATGTTGTGTATGTTGGTGAAATGCCCCCTGATCAAAACAAATAGAAAACCTTTGTTTCTTAATAAAAGATAGCTTTTCTCCGCACTCAGCGTGGATTCTTCGGATCTACGGTGAGTGCGGAGTTTTTTTGAAGCTTGTTGCAGTATTGCAGAACATCACATCCATGCATAGAGAAAAAACGCAGAATCCGGGAAAGGATTCTGCGTTTTTGTGCTCTCATGCGGTTGTTTTCGATCATCTTCGAATGAAGAATCTTTTCAAACTGCGGGGTTCTTAGGGGGATCATCCCCCTAAGCCGGGGATAAGCCGTCTTTGACGGCAAGGGGCGGCGCCCCTTGCACGTACCTCAACTCAAAAACTATACAGCGCCTTTACCTGTAACGACTGATCTTTCGTCCCGTCGGAGGAGGCCCAGGAGCCGTCTGCGCCGTCGATGTACTGGAGCTTCACGCCGATCACCGCGCCGGAGCCTGCATCGGGAGCTTCCACGTTGAGAGAGGTCCAAGGCATTTTGATCACCAGAACCCCGTTTGTTTCCGTAAAGGTGAATCCGGAGAAGGTCACCAAGTTTCCTGCGGCGCCTCCTGCCGTCCACTTGCTTTCGGCGGTTCTGTGGAGGTAGTAACGGATGCCCGTATCCAGATCCAACACACCGCTTGCGGTAGAGCCGTCCGCGGTCATCCAGATCTGTACCAAGTCATCCTTGCCTTCCCACCAAACGCCCTTACCGTAGCTGGCGGTGGTGTCATCGGTTTTCAAAACCACGTAGAAGGCATCGGAATCCCAATACAAAGCGTACTGCGGCTTCGCCCCGCTGTTGTTCCCAAGGCTGAAGTCTTGCCAAGCGGTGATGGAAGCGGGATCGGGAGTGCCGTTTTGCAGAACCCCCTCGTTGTACTTCTTGGTGGTGATCACGGGCTTCACAACGGGCAGTCTGCCGGAGGTATCCACCACCTTGCCGTCATGGGTATTTACTGCAGGCTGCTCCGCCTCGGTTCCGATGAACTCGTAGTCCTTCACGGTGCTGTAATACTTCACGTAGTCACGCATGATGGCAACCTTGTAGCAGTTCTTCACGTCGTTGTAAGCGCCCATGGAATAGGTGGAGAAGTAGTGAGGAATATCAAACACGATCACCGTGCCGGAGGTCTTCAGCTCGATGTTCAAGGAGTTCACCACCTCGTCCGCCCGCTTGGAGGATCCGATGATCTCAAACACCTCTGCATCGTGCCAGAACTCTGCCCCCGCGCGGCGGACCGCCTTTGCCCATTCTTCCACGTAGGCTTCAAAGGAGGCGTACGCCTCGTCGGTGACGTAAAGGGTCTGTTCTCTGCCCAGGCAGTCCTGAGCGGCAACAATGTCCACAATGGGCTTATCGCCTTCCTTATCGGGGGCAAGCATTCTGTAAAGGTTGTCTGCACCCTGCTCGGGCTTGCCGCTTCTCCAGATGGCGGGAGCGATCATGATCTTTGCCTCGGGAGCGATCTCACGGATATAGTCGGACTGGTTCTTGTAAACGTATCTTGCCGCATCCACGCCGCCCTTCAGGTTTAGCCATGCATCGCAGGTCTCGTCGGAGAGATAATAGCCTGCAAAGGCGGGATGATCGCCGTACATGTTGTTGATATCCTTGATCACCGCAAAGGCCGCATCCACCATGCCCTCATAGGATTCCATGTTGGTGATGGGGTTGGTGAAATCTGCGTCGTGCATAGTGCCCAGGTAAACCTTCATGCCCAGCTTTTCCGCCGCATCCAAAACAGCCTTGGGAACGTCCTCACAGCCGTAGGTTGCGGTGTAACGGAAGCCCTTCGCCTTGATGTTCTTGCCGTTGATCAGAGTGCTTCTTGCATCGTAATGGGCGCTGTATTGAAGCACCACGTATTCCATACCCAAGTCCCGCATACCCTTCAGCTGCAGGTACCAGGCGTACTCGCTGTTCTGGGAGGCTTGGTTACTGCCCCCTGCGGTGGGAAGCTGGAAGAATCCGCCACGCACCAAGGGGAGCTGAGGCTGACCGCAATATACCATGACCTCGCTGATCTCGGGCGCCTTGTCGGAAACAAAGGTAAGCTTTACGCTGTCCCCTGCCACGGAGGCTTCAAAGAACAGATAGGTCACCTTGGAGCCTGCCACTTGGGGCTCATAGACGGAGAAGGTGACCTCCTTGCCTTCTGCGGTAACGGCGAGATCGGTAAGAGAGGCCGCCTTGGTGTTCAGCGCCAGTGCGCAAAGGTCGGAATAACTCTGCTCCAAGGTCACTTCAATGGTGTTCGTCCCTGCGTTGCCCTTTACAAAATTCACGAAGGACATATCGGTGAGGCTTGCATTCTCCTTGCCGTTCAAGGAAGCCTTGTTGTAAGCGGAAACGTTGGCATTGCTGAGCTGATTTTTTCTGCGGATAAAATCGTAATCCGGCTCAGCCACCGCCTCCTCGCAACCGAAAACCGTCACGCCATGGGCGGAAACACCGGTGGTCACGTAGGTGTAGATCTCCAGATATCTGGCCTCCACCGTGTGGTTTCGGGTAACAAGGTAGCGATACAGATCAGTCCCCGAGGAATGGAGGTAGCTCTGCCCCAAGTCTTCCCAAGTTTTTCCGTCTGCGGAATACCGCACGGTGAGACGCTCTGCCTTGCTTCTGTCTGCAGTGAACAGCACCTCAGAGACGTTCTGCACACTGCCCAAGTCCACCTGCACCACCTTGCCGTCCTTGCCGGTGATGGTGTCCTTTTTGGAAACCACGGTTGCTTCTGCGGCAAGGGCTTTCTTTTGGTGCTTGGCCTCGCCTGTTACCACGATCTCCGAGATCTTCACCACCTCCGAAGCGGAAGCAGGGAGCACCAAAAGCAACGCCTTGGCTTCCACGTCGGTTTTCAAAACGGTGTCTTCAAAGATACCCAAATAATTGGTGAAATTATACCCGTCGTCAGAGGTAAAGAGTTCAATTGCCTTCCCGGAATATCCCTCCGTTACCAGCTTGATTTCGGACACCCGAGCCACAAAGCCCAGATCCACCGTCAGGGTGATGTAGTCCTTCTTCATCTGTACCGTGTGGGATTTACTGTACCAATCGGTAAAGGTGAGGGAGAGGGTGTCCTTCCCATCCTTGTTGATGTCCGTGCTGAGGGTCACGAAGTTACCGGTGTTTCCGTCGGTCAGCGCCGTCAGCTCGCCGTCACTCTCCACCGTACAGCCGTATCCGTATCCGTAAATGGCGCCCAACGCCAAATGATCTGATCTTTCCATTTCCTCACCGCCTTCTTCGGAGCTTGTTTCCGAGGAGCTTGACTCCCATTGGCTCACTACCTCCGGCAGATCTTGTCCGCAGGCGGACAGCAAGCATACAAAGCATAGCACAAAAGAAAGCAAAGCAAGCAGCTTCTTTTTTCTCATACTTTCGAACCTTTCCGTTTTTCTTTCATTGTAACATATTTTTCCCCGCTTTGCAATAGAAAATCGGGAAAACGTCCATAAGGTCAACCCCCTCAGTCGGCTATCGCCTTGGATCGAAAAGCCGCCCATAAAAAAGCCTCCCCTTAGGAAGGGGAGGTGGCTCGCGATCAGCGAGACGGAGGGGATTGACTTGTTTTATTTGTTTACTTCTGCGCCGCCCCACTCTACCACGGTGAAGCCTACGCGCTGAAACGCTTCAAATTCCTGAGGCACCATCTCCACGTATTCCTCCGCGCCGTAGAAAGCCATGAACACACGCAGCATGGAGTCGGGGGTGGGGGAGACCTCCAAGGGAGCCGTCTCCGTGTAGGCATCCTGTTGGAAGGAGATCACGTTGTAGGGATTCGCTTCCAAACGGGGCAGCCAGTAAATGATAAACTCGTTGGCTTCCCGCGGAGTCAGCCCCATCTTCGGCAGAATCTCCTCTAAGAACGCCGCGCTGTCCTCCCCTTTCACGCAGAAGCCCTTGGAGAAATCGTAGCTTGCCGTTCCTCTTCCTTCCCAATACAGGCAGTAGAATTCCTTGCCGTCCTTACGGATGGTGCCGTCGGGAGACACGGTGAGGTCTTCCCAGCCCTTGCCGTTTTGGTAGTGGGGATAGGTGCAGGTCAGATCCCCCTTGTAGTCCAGCCTTACGGAGACCACTGTCTCCTCCTCCGGGTAGAGGTAGATCACAGGCTTTTCAGCAACCTCGAACTCGAAAATATCCTCAAGTTCCTCTTCTTCCAAAATACGCAGTTCCTTCACCGTCTCGGCGGGGAAGGCATGGAAGTACCTGCTGCCTTTTATTATCAGATGGTAGTCGGTATTCTTGAAGCGCACGTAATCCCCCACGGAGATCCCCTCGAAGGAACCAAAAACAAATACGTTTGCCTCATGGGAGTAGGGAAAGGTACCGTAAAAGCCCTCTTCGGTGATCTTGGTTACCAAATAATTTTCCGTAAAGGCGTAGGTATGCGCCTCCCGCACTGCCGTCCCGTCGGTAAACAGGGAGAGGGCAGGGAAGTCCTTCGGCACCACCACGGGAGTTTTGTCGTTGGGATGGAAGGGATCTCTGTGGTAAAGCTCCCCATCGGGCAAATCAGAGCTTTCCTCGGACACTTCTTCGGATTCATCGGGTAAAGCAGAGCTATCCTCGGAAACCTCGTCGGATTCATCGGGTAAAGCAGAGCTTTTCTCGGAAACCTCATAGGGTCCATCGGGCAGCTTGGATTCCTCCTTGGACTCCTCCCCCGACACCTCCAAAATAAAAGATACCTCCATGGAGCTGCCTTCCTTTGGCTCCTCCTCGTTACACCCCGCCAAAGCGCAGAGCAAGCAAATAAACGCAACCAAAATACAAAGCTTTTTGAACATACGAAAACCTCCTGTTTTCCTTCTTCACCCATTATACAACAGAAAAAGAAAAATTCCTACGGGTTTTTGAATGTTTTTTGAAAAAAGTTTTTGAGCCTCATCCCAAAAAGTCAAGTCGGCACATTTCTTTTGGCTTATGCGTAGTTTTTCTATGCCGAACTGCAGCGCGTGACCAAGTCGGCGGTCCCCCCCACACGAAAAAGAAAGGCCCGCCGTGCAGGCGAGCCAATCTTTCTGAACAAGAAAGAGCTTATTCTGCGGGGATCAAGGGAGTTACGTAAGTGTCCAAAAGATCCAAGAGGGGTTTTCCGAAGGGAACGTGGTAATCCATATATTTCCAAATGTCGCCGTTCCATGCTTGACCGTAGATCTCGTTGGTGTATCCGTAGGGGTATGCGATGTATCTGTCCCACTGATCGGAAATCACTTCGTTCTCGTGGGTGGCCATCATTTTTACCACAACGCGGTACTCACTTCTGTAAGCGTAATCCTGCGCAGAGCCGTAGTTGAAATACTCGTCACAAGCCTTTTGCAAACAGGTAATGAAGGTGTCATAGATCACTTTTGCTTCCTCGGGATTGTCGATGACAAGGCTTGCAACCAGCTCATGGGTGGATTCTCTGTAGATCTCAATCTGGACTCTGTGGGAGTTTTCTACCAGCTCGGTTTTTACAAAGGCATTCTCAAAGGTTTCGTCATAGAATAGAGGGGTCTCCGTAGCGCAGATGGGGCGCAGATTCTCGTCCCGTTCGCAGAAAGAACCGTTGCCGGAATGCTCAACCAGAGAGATGGTATGGGTAGCGCCTGCCAGACAGATGTAATCGTATGCTGCGGTTTCCTGGGTTTCATTGCAAACGGTCAGATGTCCGTTGTTGTAGGCGGCATATCGAATCTGATTATCTTCCAGACGAGGCATATCTACGAATGCGTAGTTGCATCCGTTTGCGGCAGTGATCGCATCGTGGTACGCAAAGAGACGCCAGAGAATCACGTCAAAAACGTCCTTGGCTACGTCGGGTGCAGTCCATATATCCAGCTTTTCGTACTCGTCGGAGGTATAATACAGATAGCCGTTGTAGGTCTTCACCGTATACACACCGCCCACCAGGCTGCCCACCTCCAAGGTGTGAGCAGTGTAGAACATACGCACCGTCTCCTCCACCATGGCGGTCATCTCCTCCAGAGAGAGGGTGAGCCATTCACCGCCCTCGCGGCGCTCAGCCAGCAAAGTCAGTTCTTCTTCGCTCAGGAAGGAAGCGATGATCTTGCCGTCCTTTTCCGTGAGAACTGCCTCTCCCGTGGCGGGAAGCTCTACGTTCTCGCCCTCGGCGGTGATCTCAGAAACGTCGGGAAGGGTGGAAAACTCAGGCAAAGGAGCTTCTCCCTCCGTTGCACCTGCCAGCAATGCCAGACTGCCCGTGAGCAGAAGCGCAGAGGCGGTTACAAGGATCAGGGTGATCCAAAGTAATTTTCTTGCTTTCATAACTTTTTTTCCTTTCGTAATTGTAGGAGGGAAACCGTCCCGCCGCCGACGTCGTTTTACCGATACGGCAGAGCTTTTCCCGTCCTCGAAAAGCAGTATATTCCTCAAATGTTCTGGATTTGTTCTGGAATTGTTATGTATTTGTAAGGTTTTCAAGTTTTGTATCGCAGGCAACCTTGCTTTTTGATAACACAAAATATCCGCTGCGGTCGTTTGGCCCCCCTTAGCAAGGGGAGCTGTCAGCGCAAGCTGACTGAGGGGATGTCTTTTTCAACCTTACCTCCGCTATCGTCCCTTCTCCGGGAGCGGAACGGAAGGAAAGCTTTGCCCCGTGGGCTTCGGCGATCTGCTTGCACAGGGAAAGCCCCAGCCCCGTGCCCCCTTCACTGCGGGAACGGGATCTGTCCGTGCGGTAGAATGGCTCCGTGATGCGGGAAAGCTGTTCTTCCGTCATGCCTCTCCCGTTGTCCGAAACCGAAAGGAGCATACCGTCTCCCTCGGCGTACAGGCGGAAAAGCACCTTCCCACCCTCTTTGCCTCCGCAGGCCTTCAGTGCGTTGTCTCCCAGATTGGAAAGCAGCAGCTCCAGCAAAAGGGGGTCACAGCAAGCGGTGATCTTCTCCGTCTCCTTCTCCAAACAGACTCCCTGCGTCTTTGCCTTGGGGGCGAGAAGCCTCACGGTGTTTTCTACCAGAACGTCCAAAGCCGTCTCCTGCAAGCGAATACCGTTTTCACGGATAAAGGCCTCGTCCAAAAGCCGTTCCGCTATTTTTTCCAGCCGTTCCGCTTGGGAGATGATGTAGTCTGCCGCCTCTAACTTCTCCTCCTCGGGGATGTTGGCGATCTGCAAAAACTCCGCATACCCCCGAATGGAGGTGAGAGGGGTGCGCATTTCATGGGCAAGATCGTCCAGCATCCGTTGCTTGGTGGCGGCGCTTTCCTCCAAACGGCGGGTGTGATCCTCTACGCACTGTGCCATGCGGTTGAAATCCTTTCCCAGCAAAGAGAACTCGTCCTTTCCCGTGTCGGGAGCGCGGACGGCAAAATTCCCCTGCGCCATCTCGTCGGTGGCTTTCCGCAGTCGTTCCAAGGGGGCGGCCAGCTTGCGCAATAGCAAAAACAAGCAAAACGCCAAAAAGAGGGAGGCCAAGATGGAAACGGGAACGTAGACTGCCGCCAACTGCGCAAAATCCCGGTCTAAATAGCCGATATCCTTGGCGTAGACCAAAAGGAAGCCCTTGTCCGTCACCGTTTCTCCGATGAGGAAATAACGGCTTTCCTCTGCCCTCTGCTCTTTGGAGTACCCTGCGGAGGGCGGGATCAGCCCGTGGGGCAGGGTAGACACCGTTTCTCCTTCGGGGAAGGTGAAGGAGAGATAGATTCCTTTCTTTTGGTAAAACTCTCCGTAAGCCTTCATTACCCGCAGAAGACTTTCCTCTCTGGAAAGATAAGCAATATCGTTGGAAAAGGCCTCCGCGATCACCTTCTCCTCCGCTGCGGCGATGTCCTTTGCGGCTTTCACGTTGTTTTCGTAGGTGTAAAAGGCCAGGGAGAAGATGCCTGCGTTCAGGATCACCAAAAACAGCACCAAGGTGAACAAATAGGTTTTCTCTCGGAATTTCATAGGTGTTTCTCCCTAAGTCAATTCAAACCGATACCCCATTTTGTAAAGGGTCTTCAAACGGTCCTTGAGATCAAGCTTGGCGCGGATCTGGCGGATATGTACGTCTACCGTACGGGATTCTCCCTCGTAATCGTAGCCCCACACCAAGGAGAGCAGCTTTTCTCTGGAAAGAACGATGTTTCTGTTGACGATCAAGGTTTCCAAAAGACAGTACTCCTTGGGGGTGAGACACACCTCCGCCCCGTTTCGGAACACCTTCTTGGCGGAAAAACGCACCTCGATATCGTCAAAAAACAGGCTTTCCTCCTCCTTCGCGGTGCGACGCAGTACCGCCTGCACCCGCAGAAGCAGCTCGCGGATGACGAAGGGCTTGGAGACGTAATCATCCGCCCCCAGAGAAAGCCCCTTCAATCGGTCGTCAATGCTTTCTCTGGCGGTCAAAAAGATCACTGGGGTGGAGAGCTTTAACCGTGTTCGTACCAGCTCCAACAGCTCAAACCCGTCCATGCCGGGGAGCATCACGTCAAACAGCAGAAGATCAAACGGCTCCTCCCCGATCCGCAGGGCGGCGGTATCTCCGTCCCACGCCTCTCGGCAGGTGTGCCCTGTAAGCTCCAGATTGCGTTTCAGCAGATTGCGGATCGGTTTTTCATCCTCCACGATGAGAATTTTTGCCATAAGCTTACCCTCCTTTGGCAATATTTTATACCCCAAATGTTTTGGATTTGTTATGAAAACAGGATAGCACAAAAGAAATTTTTCTGTCAACGGCTTTTGCAAACATTTTTCTCTTGCCATGGGCGGGAATTTGTGGTAAACTATAAAAAACACGTAATTAAGGAATCAACAATATGGAACTCAAAGAAATTCTTTCCCACGTGGATCACACCCTGCTTGCCGTGGATTGCACCTGGGAACAGATCAAAGCCCTCTGTGACGACGGCATGACCTACGGCACCGCCTCCGTTTGCATTCCCGCCGCCTATGTAAGACGCGCCAAGGAATACGTGGGGAACCGCCTTGCTATCTGTACCGTCATCGGCTTCCCCAACGGTTACGCCACCCCCGAGGCAAAGGCCTACGAGGCATTTGATGCGGTGCAGAACGGTGCCGACGAGATCGACATGGTGATCTGCGTAGGCGCTTTGAAGGACGGGCTGGACGACCGGATCGAAGAAGAGATCCGTCTGGTGAAAAAGCACTGCGACGGCAAGCTTCTGAAGGTCATCATCGAGACCTGTCTGCTCACCGAGGAGGAGAAGATCCGTATGTGCGGCATCGTCACCGAGTCCGGCGCAGACTATATCAAGACCTCCACCGGCTTCGGCGGAGGCGGTGCCACCCGTGAGGATGTGGCTCTGTTTGCCGCCCATGTGGGCCCCGGCGTGAAGATCAAGGCGGCAGGCGGGATTGCCGATCTGCAGGTTGCCGAGGACTTTTTGTAGCTGGGTGCCTCCCGACTGGGGA
>JAZKZH010000019.1:0-42220 GCA_045612545.1 Eubacteriales bacterium | reverse complement strand
GGTAGAGCTTTGCACGTTTCCGATGTAGTTGGAGGTCCATTCCTGACGTCCGTCAAACTTATTGTCCAGCACGTCGATCAGCTGATCATAAGTGGACTGGGTATTCAGAATGTTCAGGAACTTGGCTTCAATGATATCCAGGGCTTCACGCTCGCCGTCTACGTTGATACCAAACTGGTAGTTGATCATGGTTGCCCAGTTAGTATTACGGTCTCGGCTGGTACCAACGGTATAAGTGACCTCAAATTCGAGGGTCTCACCGGGTTTGACGATCTTATCTGCCGGGTCGGCATCCTTCAATTCGCACACAACGCCGATATTTCGGGTACCGTTGGTGCCTGAAACGTATTGGTTTCCGTTATAGCCGCTCAAATTCGCTTGGAAATAGATATCTCTGTACGAATAAGTCAGCTTTGTGTTATTGAGTACAGTAATAAGGTAGGTGACCCTGCCTTCAGCGGTGCGGCTGGACCCGCTGATGGTAGATTTGACGGTTGTTGTATACGGAATAAACTCCACCGTGTTTTTATCAACAGACGACTCGCTCTTAACCGAAACGTCGACAATAAACAATCCCGAGGGTATATCTGTTTCCGCCGAGCCGGTGATCAAAAGGTTGTCCGAAATGGCGGCATAGCCGACACAGATGAAACAAAACATAAAGAAGATGCCTATACAAGCACTTATTTTCTTTAAAGTTTTCATATATGCTCTCCTTTCTTTTGTGAATACTCGGTTTATTATAACATTTTTTATACAAATTGTCAATACCTTTACTCTTTTTTGTTGTAATTTGCATTTTTATAAAAAAGAACACCGTCTCAAACGAAACGGTGTTCATGAAAATTTTACTTGGAAGCTTCCTCAATGGCAACTGCAACAGCAACAGTCATACCAACCATGGGGTTGTTACCTGCGCCGATCAGACCCATCATCTCTACGTGAGCGGGCACGGAGGAGGAGCCTGCGAACTGTGCGTCGGAGTGCATACGACCCATAGTGTCGGTCATACCGTAAGAGGAAGGACCTGCGCCCATGTTATCAGGATGCAGAGTACGTCCGGTACCGCCGCCGGAAGCAACAGAGAAGTACTTCACGCCGTTTTCAACACACCACTTCTTGTAGGTGCCTGCAACAGGATGCTGGAATCTGGTGGGGTTGGTGGAGTTACCGGTAATGGAAACGCCAACGTTCTCCTTCTTCATGATTGCTACGCCTTCCGGAACGTTGTCAGCGCCGTAGCACTTAACGTTTGCACGGGGGCCGTTGGAGTAGGGAACCTCCTTAACGGTCTCTACCGTCTCGGTGTAGGGATCAAACTTGGTCTGTACATAGGTGAAGCCGTTGATGCGGGAGATGATCATAGCGGCGTCCTTGCCCAAACCGTTCAGGATAACGCGCAGGGGGTTGGTACGAACCTTGTTTGCGTTCAGAGCAATCTTGATTGCGCCTTCTGCAGCAGCAAAAGACTCGTGACCTGCCAGGAAGCAGAAGCACTCGGTTTCATCGGAGAGCAACATTGCGCCCAGATTACCGTGGCCCAAACCTACCTTGCGGTTTTCAGCAACGGAACCGGGGATACAGAAAGCCTGCAGACCGATACCGATTGCAGCAGCGGCATCAGCAGCCTTGGTGCAACCCTTCTTGATTGCGATTGCCGCGCCAACAACATATGCCCACTTTGCGTTTTCGAAGCAGATGGGCTGGGTTTCTTCTACGATCTTGTAGGGGTCGATACCCTTGGCGTCGCAGATTTCCTTGCATTCATCGATGGAGGAAATGCCAAATTCTTTCAGAGCGGCGAGAATTTTCGCTTCGCGTCTTTCGTAACCTTCAAACTTTGCCATTGTTGTATATCCTCCTTCAATTATTCCTTGCGGGGGTCGATGTACTTAACAGCATCCGCAAATCTGCCGTAAGTGCCCTTGGACTTCTCGTATGCTTCGTTGGGTTCCATGCCCTTCTTGATGAAGTCGGTCATTTTGCCCAAAGAAATGAACTCGTAGACGATAACCTGGTCGTCTGCATCCAGAGCCATTCTGGTGCAGTAGCCTTCGGTCATTTCCAGATAACGAACGCCCTTGGTCTTGGTACCGTACATGGTACCTACCATGGAACGAGCGCCCTTACCAAGATCTTCCATGCCGGCACCGATTACCAAACCGCCTTCAGAGAAAGCAGACTGGGTACGGCCGTATACGATCTGCAGGAACAGCTCGCGCATAGCGGTGTTGATCGCATCACAAACGAGGTCGGTGTTCAATGCTTCCAAAATGGTCTTACCGGGAAGAATCTCTGCCGCCATTGCTGCGGAGTGAGTCATACCGGAACAACCGATGGTTTCAACTAACGCCTCCTCGATGATACCGTTCTTAACGTTCAGGGAAAGCTTGCAAGCGCCCTGCTGGGGAGCACACCTGCCCACACCGTGGGTATAGCCGGAAATGTCACCGATCTGTCTTGCCTGCACCCACATGCCTTCCTCGGGCAGAGGAGCGGGACCGTGGTTAGGGCCATTCTTGACTACACACATTTCAGCCACTTCATGGCTGACTGCGTACTCGTAAGTCTCATTGCTCATGTTGTTTATCTCCTTTTATTTTGGTATTAAATTGAATAATTGTGCCACCGTCATATCAAAAACCAATTCAGCGACATCAAGCAAAAGTATTCTACAATACTTTTATTAAAAAATCAATACGGTTCAATATTTTACGCGATAATTTCGCCAAATACTTCGCCGGAAAGAGCTGCTGCGTTTGCTTCATCGGTATCCAGATGAACCGCAGGCGCAAAATTGGGGTTCACGCGAACCACAACTTCACCAAAGGTAAGACCTCTTTCACCGCCAACCTTAACAGAAACGATCTGTTTGTCCTTCAAGCCCATCTCCTCTGCGGTAGCGGTATCAAGATGAACGTGACGCTTAGCGGCAATCACACCCTTGGTGATTTCAACCTCTCCTGCAGGGCCAACAAGCTTAATGCCTGCAGTGCCGTCGATATCACCGGATTCACGAATCTCTGCATTTACACCCAAGGTTCTTGCGTCGGTCAAAGAGATCTCAACCTGTGTTTCCTTACGAACGGGACCAAGGATGAGAACGTTGTTGATGGCTTTCTTGGGTCCAACAAGATTTACTCTCTCATTGCTGGCGTACTGGCCGGGCTGGGAGAGCATCTTCTTAATGGTTAATTCTTGGCCTTCACCAAGCAGGATCTTTAGATCTGCTTCGGAAAGATGAACGTGTCTTGCGGAAGTTTCCACAATTACTTTCTTCATAAAAAATACCTCCATAATTTTTCTTTTTTGATTATACAACAAGAAAACAAAAAAGTAAATACATTTTTCTATAAAATTTTTATTGAAAATTCTTTTCTTATGTGTTATAATACAAAATATAGTAATATAAAATTGTTATAGGGGCTACTTTTTGTGAGTTGGCTACTTTAACGTGTCAAAACGAGGTGTCCGAAAATGGAAATGAATGAAACGAAAAAAGTCGTCTTATCGGGTATCCAGCCCTCCGGTACGTTGACCCTTGGTAATTACCTTGGGGCATTGCGTAATTGGGTAAAGGTTCAGGATGAATATCTTTGCTACTATATGTTGGCGGATCTTCACGCCATTACTGTCCGTCAGGTTCCTGCGGAGCTGCGTCAGAATTGCTTCAAGACTGCGGCTATTTATCTTGCAGCGGGTATTGATCCTGAAAAAAGCACACTGTTTTTGCAGAGCATGATTCCCGCCCATTCTCAGCTTGGATGGGTCTTGGATTGCTATGCCATGATGGGAGAGCTGAACCGCATGACACAGTTCAAGGATAAATCTTCCCGTCATGCCGATAATATTAACGGCGGCTTGTATACTTATCCCGTTCTTATGGCTGCGGATATCCTGTTGTATCAAGCTGATCTTGTGCCCGTGGGTCATGACCAGCTGCAGCATTTGGAGCTTACGCGAGACATCGCTACCCGCTTCAACCATGCTTACAGCGAAACCTTCAAAATCCCAAAGGGCTTGACTGCTCAAACCGGTGCCCGCATCATGTCTCTTTCCGATCCAACCAAGAAGATGAGCAAGTCGGAAGCAGGGGATGGTACAATTTTCATGCTCGACAGCAAGGACGTAGTGATTCGCAAGATTCGCAAGGCCGTCACCGATTCCGACGGCGAGATTCGCTTTGCCGAAGGTAAGCATGGTATCAACAACCTGATGAGCATTTACAGCGCCGTTACCGGCAAAACCTTTGCGGAGATCGAATCTGAGTTTGCAGGCAAGGGCTATGGCGATTTCAAGCTTGCCGTAGGCGAAGCTGTTGCGGACGAGCTGTCCGTTCTCCAGAACGAATATCAGCGTTACATGAACGATAAAGCGTATATCAACGATATTTTGATCAAAGGCGCTGAAAAAGCCTCCTACGTAGCTCGGAAGACCTTGTCTAAGGTATATCGCAAGGTTGGCTTCTACGATCCCACGAAGTAATTATCACGAAAGAAACAGGATTGTTTTATGGCGAAGAAGACAGAAGATTACGGCAGCCAAAGCATTTCAATGCTAAAAGGCGCCGATCGTGTGAGAAAACGTCCCGCCGTTATTTTCGGCTCCGACGGTCTGGAAGGGTGTCAGCATTCCTTTTTTGAGATCCTTTCCAACTCCGTGGACGAGTTTCGAGAAGGTCACGGAAAGGTAATCAATGTAACCGTGGACGCAAACCGTGTTATGACTGTTGAAGATTTCGGTCGCGGCGTTCCCTTGGATTGGAATGAAAAAGAACAGCGGTATAACTGGGAACTTGTTTATTGCGAGCTTTATGCCGGCGGCAAATACAACAATGCCGAGGGGGGAGCTTACGAGTTTTCTCTTGGCTTGAACGGTCTGGGTGCTTGCGCTACTCAGTACGCTTCCGAGTTTATGGAGGTCATCTCCTACCAAAAAGGAACTCAGTATAGCATTTCCTTCCGCAAGGGCGAACCCGTGGGAGAGCTGGTAAAGGGAACTTGCCCCAAAAATAGATCCGGCACTGTCGTTCGCTGGAAAAGTGATCCTGAGGTATTTACCGATACCGCCATTCCCTATGATTTCTTCTACCGCACCATGAAAAAGCAGGCTGTGGTCAATGCCGGGCTGACCTTGAATCTTCACTGGGAATCTCCCGACGGAGTCATAGAGGATCAAAGCTTCTACTACGAAAACGGTATATCTGACTATATGTCTGAGTTGGTCGGTGACACCGGGATGACACCTATTCAACAATATGCCTGCGAGCGTGTAGGCAGAGACCGTCCTGACAAATCGGATTATAAGTTAAAAATTGATTTTGCCTTCTGTTTCTCCAACGAAGTGAATTTGCTGGAATATTATCATTGCGCCTCTTTTTTGGAGTACGGCGGATGTCCCGACAAGGCCGCAAAAGCCGCATTTGTATACGCCGTGGATAAGTATTGCTCCGAAAAAAGCAAGTATTCCAAAAACGAAACCAAGGTTACCTTTGATGATATCAAAAACTCGTTGGTTCTTGTTGTGAATTCTTTCTCCACGCAGACATCCTACGAAAACCAAACAAAAAAGGCAATCAATAACCCGTTCATAACCAAAGCAATGACGGAGTTTTTCAAGCAGTCTTTGGATGCATATTTTGCCGAAAATCCTGCCATGGCGGATAAAGTATGTCAGCAGATCCTTGTGAATAAGCGTTCTCGCGAATCGGCGGATCAAATGCGTACCAGCATCAAAAAGAAGCTTACCGCCCCTGTGGATAACTTTGCAAACTCCGTAGAAAAATTTGTGAATTGCCGTTCCAAGGATCCGGATGTGTGTGAGCTGTATATCGTAGAGGGCGACTCCGCCTTGAGCAGCTGCAAGCTGGCGAGAAACGCAGAGTTCCAAGCCATCATTCCTGTCCGTGGCAAGACCTTGAACTGCTTGAAGGCTTCACCGGAAAAAGTGATGAAGAGCGATATTATTCTCGATCTTATCAAGGTCATCGGCTGCGGCATGGAGCTGAAGCCTCAAAAGGGTAAGAACCTCTCCACGTTCGATTTGGATCAGCTTCGTTGGAACAAGATCATTATCTGCACCGATGCTGACGTGGACGGTTATCAGATCCGCACCTTGATTTTAACCTTATTCTATAGCCTGCTTCCCACACTGATCAGAGAAGGGCGTGTCTATATTGCGGAAACGCCTTTGTACGAGATCAACTGCAAGGACGAAACCTATTTCGCATACAATGATGTGGAGAAACAGCAGATCCTTGCCAAGCTGGAAGGGAAGAAGTTCTCGATCCAACGCTCCAAGGGTCTTGGTGAAAACGAACCGGATATGATGTCTCGCACCACTATGCATCCCGCCACCAGACGATTGATTCGAATCATGCCCGAGGATGAACAAAAAACCTACGAAATGTTCGACGTCCTTTTGGGAGATAACCTTCCCGGCAGAAAAGAAATGATCGCCACCTACGGCGCGAAATACTACGATCTTGCCGACGTATAACAGGGGTGACTTATGGCTAAAAGAAAAAAGAATACCGAAGCCCCCATTTTGGCGGCAGATCCCATTGATGTCAGAATTACCGAAGTTTTGGAAAGCAACTATATGCCTTACGCCATGAGCGTAATTGTATCCCGCGCGATTCCTGCTATCGATGGCTTTAAACCTGCTCACAGAAAGCTTCTCTATACTATGTATAAGATGGGGCTTCTCACCGGTCCTAAAACCAAGTGTGCCAAGGTAGTTGGCCAAACCATGATGCTCAACCCCCATGGCGATGCTTCCATTTATGAGACGTTGGTTCGTTTGACCACAGGTCGAGAAACCCTTTTGCATCCTTTTATTGAATCCAAGGGTACCTTTGGTAAGCAATATTCCGACGACGCCTTTGCTGCTTCCCGATATACAGAGTGTAAGCTAGCCAAAATCTCCGAGGAGATTTTCGACGGCATTGACAGAGATGCAGTGGATATGGTTCCCAACTATGATAACACCACCACGGAGCCTTCCATCTTACCAACCTCCTTTCCCAACATTCTTGTTTCTCCCAACAATGGCATCGCCGTAGGTATGACCAGTACCATCTGTTCTTTTAACCTTCGGGAAATTTGCGAAGCTACCATTCGCTTTATCAAAGAGCCCGATTTTGACGTGGAGAAGCTTCTTGACGTTGTTAAGGGACCGGATTTTTCCACAGGTGGCTTGCTGATTTATAATCGGGATAAACTGCGCGACATCTATACAAGCGGGAGAGGGTCTGTTTCAATTCGCTCTCGTTACGAGTATGACCCCAAAGCAAATCGCATTGAGATCACAGAGATCCCCTATACAACCACAGCCGGGAAAATCAAGGAAGCTATCGTTGACCTTGTTAAAAACGGAAAGATCAAGGATATAAACGATATCCGCGATGAGATCGATATCAACGGTCTTCGGATTGCCATTGATCTTAAGAAGAATACGGACGTGGACAAGCTCATTGCCCGTTTGAACAAGTCTCGTATTCTGGAATGCGATTTTTCCTGCAATTTCAATGTTTTGGTTGGTGGCGTTCCCCAAACGTTGGGGATTCTTGAAATCCTTGATGAATGGGTGGCATTCCGTGTGGAGTGTTTGCGCAGAACCTTCATTTTCGATCTTTCCAAAAAGAGCGATAAACTCCACCTGCTGTACGGTTTGAGAGAGATTCTCCTGGACATCGATAAGGCTATTCGCATCATCCGCGAAACCGAAAATGAAAAAGACGTTATTCCCAATTTGATGGCCGGATTCTTCATCGATCAAACCCAGGCGGAATACGTTGCCGAAATCAAGCTCCGTAATTTGAACAGAGAATACATTATCAACCGCATCGACGAGATTGAGGATCTTGAAAAGGAAATTGAAGATCTGAAATCTTTGATCTCCAGCGACAAACGGATCAAAACCGTCATATGCAAGCAGCTTACCAAAATTGCTGAGAAGTACGGTATGCCTCGTAAAACCCACATTTTGGATCAAAGCGAGTTGCAAGAGGTTGATCTTTCCGAAACGATTGAAGACTATCCTTGCGTTATGTTCTTAAGTAGGGAGGGGTATTTCAAGAAATGCACTCCCGCCTCTCTTCGCGGCAGTGATGTCCAGAAATTCAAGGAAAATGACAGCTTGCTTTACAAGCAGGAAATTTCCAATGCATACGAGGTTCTGTTCTTTACGGATTGTGCTCAGGTTTATAAATCCCGCATGAACGATTTTGACGATTGCAAGGCGTCCGCTTTGGGCTCTTATGTTCCTGCGGTGCTGAATTTCGACCAAAACGAGCACGTAGTTGCCGCAGTCCCTTTGAAATCCTACGAGGGGAATCTTGTTGTGTTCTATGAAAACGGTAAGGCTGTCCGCATTCCTTTGGATTCATATCAAACCAAAACCAACCGTAAAAAGCTGACCAATGCTTTGGCGGCAGGCTGTCGCGCCGTTGGCGTTTTCATTGCGCACAAAGGTGAAGAATATTTCCTCCGCTCCGATGACGGTAGAGCCTTGCTTGTGAAGGAGGATCAGATCGTGGAAAAATCCACTCGTTCCTCTTCCGGTGCAGCTGTTTTCACCTTGAAAAAAGGCGCAAAACTGGTCTCTGCCAATGTGTTTGATCCCATGGAAATTCCCTTAGACAAGCCTTCTCGATATCGCAAGTCCAACTTGCCAGCAACCGGAGTTGCCTGCGCTTTGCCGGAAAAAAACTAAAATTGACCTTGACAGAGTCTTCTCTGTTGGTGTATAATAATGTGTTAAGAAAAAACGAAGAAAGGCTTCTGCGGAGCCTTATGGAAAGGAGTGAATTATACCGTGAAAAGTAAACTGCAAAAATGGCTCGATTCTGTCATTGCATTTTTGATTTTGCTGTTTGCAACTGCTACCATCTTTCAGTTTTCCGTGATGGTAGGCTTGTTCTTCTCTGTTATCTGTGTGTTTTACGGAATCTTTGTATTCTTGCGTACTCCCGGCGGTCGTTTTCACCTATTCCGCTATCGTACCGGCGCAATTTCCACCGTATTGCCCAATATTCTGAAGTCTATCGATGCTCCCGTTTTGGTAGTTGGCGAGGATGACAAGATTTGGTGGGCTAACAAACGGTTTGAAAATCTGAAGGAGCTTTCCTCTCACGTTACATTGCCTCGTGCCGATAAGATTTTTGGCGGTACGTTCTCCTATGAAAGAATGAAGAGCTTGTACGACGAAGAGAAACAAACCTTTGATTTCGAAACAAGAGACGGCCTCTTCCACGTACGAATCATCGAGTTGCAAACAAAAAGTAAGACGTACTACGCCGCTTTTCTCATGGATGCGTCCAGAGAGTTTGCATTGAAGAAGGAATTAACAGACAGTAATGTTCGTTTGGCGTATATTGCTGTGGACAACGCCTCCGAGCTTTCTCAAAACGGCAACGAGACCTTTCGTCTGACTTCTGCTAAAATCAACCTTGCTCTCACCGAATGGGCCAGAAGTGTGGAAGCCATTTTGATGGAATACGAAGATGGCAAATTCCTCATGTTGTTCGATCATCGTCACATCGCTGCAATGGCGGAGGATAAGTTTTCTATCATCGACACCGTTTCACAATTATCCTCCGGTAGCACCACTTTGCCGCTCACCATCTCCATCGGTATCTCCGAAGAGGGAGGTAGCCTTGCAGAAAAGGAAAGCAGCGCTCTTTCCGCATTGCGTATCGCCTTCCAAAAGGGCGGTGCCACTGCCGTAATCAAAACCTCCGATGGCTTCTTGACCTACGGCGGCAAAACAAAAACCGTCCAGAAGCAAACGGCAATTCGTTCCCGTATCTGCCGCGACTTGTTGATGGATAATATTCGCACCAGCAGCAATGTTTTGATAATGGGTCACAGAAGACCCGATTTCGACTCCATTGCTTCCAATATCGGTATTGCCAAGCTTGCCACTTATCTCGGCAAGACGGTGAACATCGTTACCGACGTAGGCGAGGTGAATATAGCTTCCGCGTTCAATATGCTGAAGTCTATCCCTGAATATGATACCATGTTTGTTGACGCAAGACGCGGTATGGATTTAATGACCCCGTATACGCTTCTGATCATTACAGACGCTTCCAATCCCAGCAATTTCTATGCTGAGGATCTATATCACAGCGCTCAACGTGTCATTGTAATCGACCATCACACGCTGGATAAACATTTGGAAGAAAACGTTCTTACTCCCACCAATATCGATCCCAACGCCTCAAGCGCTTCCGAATTGGTGTGCGAGATTTTGGAACTATCTATTCCCGATGGACTTTTGCGAGCAGAAGAAGCTCAGCTTATGCTGATCGGTATTTTGCTTGACACCCAATTCTTCGCAAGAGATACCGGCTCCCGCACGTTCCGTGCCTGCTCCTATCTTCGTATGGCCGGTGCCGATCCTGCCAAAGCAAAGCTTTTGTTCAAAACCGATCTTGCTGAATTTGATCGCATCGATCGATTCGAACAAATGAAGTATGTATTCCGCGACGTATTCATGATTTCTTATTATGATGGCGAAGCAGATCAGAACAATATGGTTGCCGCAGCCAAGTCTGCAGAGCGTCTCGTTAACATTGATGGCATTGTAGCCTCTTTTGTGCTGTATACCTTAGATTCCGGTATCAGCTTATCCGCACGTTCAGACGGCACCTTCAATGTGGTGAACATCGTCAGCCGCTTAGGCGGCGGTGGTCATTTCCAATCCGCGGGTGCAAGATTGTCCAAAGACGGACGACCTTTAAACGATATGGACGAAGCACGCAAAATGCTGCAAGAAGCTATCGATGATTATTTGAATACCTAACCATCCCAGAAAGGAAATTTATTCCATGAAAGTTATTTTGTTGCAAGATGTAAAAGCGCAAGGCAAAAAAGGGGAAGTGATCAATGTCTCCGATGGTTACGCACGTAACTTTCTGTTCCCCAAAAACCTTGCTAAGGTTGCCGATGCTCAGGTACTTACCGAACTGAAGAATCGCGAGGAAGCCAACGCATTCCGCGAAGCAGAGGATCGCAAGGCGGCGTTGGAGCTGAAGGCCAAGCTTGATAACGTAGTTTTGACATTCCAAACCACCGGCGGTGCAGACGGAAGATTGTACGGCGCTATCACCACCAAGGATATCAGCGAAAAACTTGCGTCCGAGCAAAAGATCAAGATCGACAAAAAGAAGATCGAGCTGGGCAACATCAAGGTAGCAGGGGAGTACACTGCCGATGTTAAGATCTACCGCGACGTAACCGCTACAATTAAGATCGTTGTAAAAGCCTAAACTTCCAAGAATCATCATAGAGCGAAAGGGCGTGAAGCATTTCATGGCTGAATTGGATTCTATTCGTAAAATGCCATATTCTATCGAGGCAGAGCAAGCTGTTTTGGGATCCATTATCGTGGATCCGCAGAAGTTTGACGATGTTTCGCATCTGTCCCCGGACGAATTTTATCTGGAGCAGCATAAGCAGATCTTCGCCGCCATGCACTCCATGTTCCTTGCAAGCAAGGATATTGATCTGGTCACCTTGATCTCCACCTTGACCAAGTTGGGTACATATACCGAAGGAGATGCCGCAAAATACATCAAGCTGTTGGCCGACCTTTCCGCAAGAGCTTCCAACGTAGTTGAATACGGCAAGATCATTCGAGATAAAGCGATGCTTCGTATGCTCATTGATGCTTCCAACGACATTTCTGACCGTGCGTATAGCGAAGTCGGCGAGGTTACCGATGTTCTCGAACTGGCAGAGCGCCGCATCTACGAAATCTCCGACAACAAGTACAGCAAAAATTTTGAACATGTTCAAGAAGCTATCTTAAAAAACTATAACACTCTGAATATTCTTAAAAATGACCCCGAATCTTTAACCGGACTTCGAACCAATTATGAAGGGTTGGACAGAGTGTTGATCGGCTTAGGTGCCGGTGACCTTGTAATCGTTGGTGCCCGTCCCGGTATGGGTAAGACCAGTTTTTGCTTGAATATCGCTTGTAACATCGCCAAGAATTCCGGCAAGGACGTTGCCATTTTCTCCTTGGAAATGACTTCCGATCAGCTTTCATCTCGATTGCTCTGTTCGGAAGCCTTGGTGGACAGTAAATCCATGCGAACGGGAAAATTGGATCCCGACGAATGGAAGCGCCTGGCAGAAGCGGCTTCGGCACTTTCAGCAACCAATATTTGGATCGACGATACCTCGGAGATCACGGTTGCCGAAATGAAATCCAAGCTTCGCAAGCTGAAGAATCTCGGATTGATCGTTATTGATTACCTTCAGCTTATGCACGGAGACAAATCTACGGATAACCGTGTTCTTGAAGTGGCCAACATCACTCGTTCCTTGAAAATCATGGCAAAGGAATTTGGTGTTCCCATCATTCTTTGTTCCCAGCTTTCCCGTGGGTCCAAGGACCAAAAAGAAAAGAAGCCCGCTCTAACGGATTTGCGAGATTCAGGTGCCATCGAGCAGGACGCTGATATCGTTCTTTTCCTTTATCGTTCCGAATACTACACGGCTTCAGAACGCTCCACAGATGAAATGTCCGACCACGAGATCTGTGATTGCATTGTTGCAAAAAACAGACATGGTTCTACCGGTACCGTTAAGCTTGCCTGGTACGGTAGACATTTCCGCTTTGTTACCTCGGATGACCGCGATGAAGCACCTGCCGAATAAAGTATTTACCACAATTCAAAAGCATAACATGCTTACAAGCGGCATGCATATCTGCGTCTGCCTATCGGGAGGCGCAGATTCTTCTGTATTGCTGCATGTTCTTTTTCAATCGAAGGAAATCCTGGGAATCTCTCTTTCTGCGTGCCATTTTAACCATGGCATCCGCGGCGAGGAAGCAAATAGAGACCAATCGTTTTGCAAATCGCTCTGCAGTCTCTACAACATCCCGTTTTATGAATGCTCCCTTGACCTTCCTGCGTTACAACCTCAAAGCGGAATGTCCATGGAAGAATTTGCCCGTTTCAAACGGTATGAATGGTTTGAGTCTTTGCGCGCTTCCCACGGGATTGATCGTTTTGCCACTGCTCATCACATGGATGATAATGCCGAAACAGTTCTGTTCCATGTTATTCGCGGCACTACCCTGGCAGGACTCGCAGGAATTCCCGTGGTAAGAGACCATTATATCCGTCCATTGGCAGAGGTCTCCAAGGAATCTATCCTTGCTTATGCCGAAGAGCATGATCTTTCATTTGTTGAAGACAGCACAAATTCCTGCGAAGATTATACACGGAATTTCCTTCGTCATACTGTTTTTCCGGCTTTACAGAAAGTGAATCCGGCCGCCAAGGAATCCTTGCATCGTCTGTCTCGCTACGCTTCCGAAGACGAAGCTTTTTTGGATAGCCTACTGCCTCCTTTGGAAGAAATTCAAGCAGGTAAACATCTCCCGCCCGCTCTTTTGCGAAGAATCATTTCTCGTAACCACCAAAAAATCACAGGGATGGGATTATGTTATCAACATTTGGATACAATAATGGAGGCTGTGTATTCTGAAAACGATGCTCGTTTCTCGCTTCCCGGCGGATATGAATGTATTGTAAAACACGGTGCGTTTTGCATTTGCCGAAAAGAAAAAAATGCCCATCTTGTTTTAGAACCGGGAAACTTTGCGTCGGACGAAATATCTTTATTCGACGGCATGGTTATTATTTGCCGCGACAAACCGAAATCGCCGAAATTTGTTTACAATTTATATACAGAGATTCTCTTGTCTTCCGAGGGAATTTATGGCATGATTCGCTATAGGTCGAGAGAACCCGGCGACCGCTTGCGGTTAAAAGGCGTCAATCGAAGTGTAAAGAAACTCATGTCAGAATCCAAGATGCCGATTGCTTTGAGAAATATACTCCCTCTTTTCACAGATGATCGTGGCATTATCGCAGTTCCTTTTGTGGGTGTTGCCGACCGCGTTTATACAAAAGAAAGCAAGGCGGATCTAAAGATTCAAATCTATATTGCCGAACAAGGCACAAGAAGGGTGGTTGAAAACCAATGAAAAATAACGGAAAATCCTTTTTGGTATGGATCGCAGTCATTGTAGGAGCTGTTTTTCTCGCCAGCGTTTTGTTCTCCGGAGCAACCGCAGAAGAGGTTTCTTATAGTGAGATGTTGACCATGTTCCGCAACGAACAGGTCGTGGAATTTGAAGTTTCCAAGAACAATACCTTGACCTATAAAACAGCGGACGATAAGCTTTACTATCATTCCTTAAGAGATGTTGCCCTTTTCTACGAAGATCTCGGCGAAGAGATTAGTCGTCAGCTTGCGAAAGGAACTTTAAAGGAATTTAACTACGAGTCTACCGCAGTTTCCATTTGGGTGCAGCTTTTTCCGTATCTGATTGTCATCGGCGCTTTTGTTTTGATATGGTGGCTGTTCATTTCCAGAACCGCAAAGAACGGGGCTTCCGGCGGCGGCTTGGGCGGCAAAATGAATTCTTTCAACAAAGCTCGTACCAGGCTGGGATCCGAAGAGAAAAACAAAGTATATTTCAAAGATGTTGCCGGTGCCGACGAGGAAAAGGAGGAGCTCCGCGAGGTTGTTGAATTTTTGAAGAATCCTCAGAAATTTTCCGATCTCGGCGCAAGAATACCTCGTGGTGTCCTGCTCATTGGCCCTCCCGGTACAGGTAAAACTCTGCTGGCAAAGGCCGTTGCAGGGGAAAGCGGTGTGCCCTTCTACTCCATTTCCGGCTCCGATTTTGTGGAAATGTATGTTGGTGTTGGTGCCTCCCGTGTTCGTGACCTGTTTGAAACTGCGAAGAAAACCGCTCCTTGTATCGTCTTTATTGACGAGATCGACGCCGTTGGTCGCCACAGAGGCGCAGGATTGGGCGGTGGTCACGATGAGCGCGAGCAGACCTTGAACCAGTTGCTTGTTGAGATGGATGGCTTCGGTGTCAACGATGGTGTTATCGTAATCGCTGCTACCAACCGTCCCGATATTCTTGACCCCGCATTGATGAGACCCGGTCGTTTCGACCGCCAGGTCACTGTGAATTTCCCTGACCTCAAGGGTAGAGCTGCTATTTTGAGAGTTCATGCAAAAAATAAACCTCTGGGCAGCGATGTAGATCTGGATACCGTAGCGAAATCCACCGTAGGCATGACCGGTGCAGATCTTTCCAACGTTTTGAACGAAGCAGCCCTCCTTGCGGCACGCCGCAAGAAGGCTGTGATCAACATGAAGGAAATCGAAGACGCCACCTTAAAGGTTATTGTAGGACCGCAGAAGCGCTCCTTGGTAATTTCCGACAGCGATAAGAAAAAAACTGCGTACCACGAAGCAGGCCATGCCATTGTTGGCCATATTCTTCCCACGCAGGATCCTGTTCATCAAATCTCTATCATTCCCAGCGGGCACGCATTGGGTTACACCCTTGCGCTTCCCGAGAATGATAAAACCAGCGTATATCGCAACGAGATGAAGGAAAACATCGCAATGCTTTTGGGCGGCCGTGTTGCCGAGGCGCTGATCCTGGATGATATTTCCGCCGGAGCTTCCCACGATATTCAAAGAGCTACCGAGATCGCTCGCAAAATGGTTACCCGCTACGGTATGAGCGAAAAGCTCGGCCCCATCGTATATGGCAAATCTGACGAGAACATCTTCCTTGGCAAATCCTCCGGATATTCCATCAATTATTCTGAGGAATTTGCTTCCGCTATCGATAAAGAGATTTTCAACATCGTCACCGATGGCTATCAGCTGGCTGAAAAAATTCTGAAGGATCATATTCAGATTCTCCATTTCGTTGCCGATTATTTGGTGAAGTACGAAACCATGGATGCCGAGCAGTTTAAGCTTTGCTTTACCGAGGGCGTTACCGAAGATCAGGTTGCTGCGTTGCGTTCTCCCGAGCCTGAACCTATTCAGGAGCCCGAGCATGAGGTAATCGTTTCCGAAGAAACGATTGCTCCCCAAAAACCCGAGGATGACGAAGACTTTTCGTAAAAGCACAAACAGGAGGTGATAGACTATTACCTCCTGTTTTAAATCAATACGTATTGACTTGTCCTAACTTATTTCAAAAAAAAGAAAGGCGATTACAACAATGGCAAATAACAACCTTTTTTCTCAGGATGACGATTTTGTTTCCATGGATGAGGAAGAAATTGAATTTGATGATGTAGATCAAGCAGAAAATTCAGAAGACGAAGATGAAGTTGAAGATGAAGACAGCGAAGGCGGTCTCGGCGGAAAGAATATCTTTTTCATAGGCTTCATTTTGATTCTTGCTGTTGCGGTAATCGCATTCATGATCATCACCATGCAAGATAGCGACAGCGAAAAAGCGGTATCTTCCGACGATCCTGCTGCTTCGGAGTCTGTTTCCTTTACCGAAAGCACCGACAGCTCTATTGCCGAAAACTCCAAGGAGGAAAGCGCTCCCGATATCCAGGTTTCGGTGGACGAATCAAAACCTAACGAACCTTCTTTTGATACCACTTCGGAGGAAAGCGGCGATACAAGTGATCCTCCCGAGGAAGAATTGTTTCATGGTTGGATCATTAACAACATGGGCTACACCTATCTCTACTACGGAGTTGGGGTAGAGCAATTCAACCACAGTAATAAAACGCTTCAAATGTACACCGATTCCTTGGCCGCCTTGGCCGCTAAAATTCCCCAAGGTACCAATCTTTACTGTATGCCCGTTCCTACTCGTATCGGCTTTTTAAACGGTCAGATCAGTAGCGAGATCAAGAACCAGGACAACTTCTTTAACTCCTCCCAAGAGAGTTTTATCGACAGTGTTTCTTCCGCGCTAGGCGATACTGTGAAGGTAGTGGATTTGTTCTCTTCTTTCTCTGAGAAATATGACAGCGGAGAATACTTGTATTTCAATACCGATTTGAACTGGACATCCGACGCAGCGCATCTTGCTTATAAAGAATTTTGCGCCCAATCCGGCAATGCCGCTATTATCTTGGAGGCCTATGAAGCACACGAGCTCTCCGGTTTTCTCGGCAGCTTCTATAGAGCAACCTATTCAGAGGATCTTGAGAAGAATGCAGACACCTTCCGCTACTACAAAAACGTAGATACCGATGCCTGCAAAGTCACTGTGTACAGAAATGGCTCCACTTCCAAAAAGTACAATTTGCTGAACAACGATCTTACCTCCACCTCCAAGGCGTATTCGCTTTACCTCGGAACAACAGCGCCTCGCTTTAAGCTGGAGTCTCCTTGTGCCTCAGGAAAAAAGCTTTTGATCGTTGGTGATGGTAGTGCCGCGGCTATGCTTCCGTTCTTGATTTCAAACTACTCTGAGATCCATTATATCGACGTAGCACTGTACGACGAGGATTTTTCCGCCTTCTTGGCTGAGAATCAGTTTAACGACGTGCTGTTTATGACCTATGCGACCAACGCAGTGAAGGGTGAGTATCCCGCCCACCTCGAAGCCATGGCAGGAGTACAAGCAGATGAATAAACAAATCGTAGCAGGCTTTGTGTCTGTAAAAAGCATTTTGGAATCTAAAAGCCGTACAATTTTCCGCATTCTTTTGGAAAAGGATCGTTTCGATTCCGTTATGCGTTCCACGTTGCGGGCCGCCGAAAAACGTCAATACGAGATGCTGCTGGCAAGCGGTATTCCCGTTACATACCTTACAACCGATGCCTTTGCAGAACAAGTGCAGGGAACCACAGCAGGTGGTATCGCCGCAGAGGTAGGGGAGCGCATCTTTCTTAGCTTAGAAGAGATCCTCGCAAAGAAGAACGGCTACTTTGCCATTCTGGACGGTATTGAAGACCCCTTCAATTTCGGATACGCACTCCGTTCTCTCTATGCTTCCGGTGTGGATGGCGTTATCCTTCCGGAACGTAATTTCTTCACCGCAACAGAAACCGTTGTACGTTCTTCCGCAGGCGCTTCTGAGCTTTTGCCTTGTTGTACAGTTCCCGACCTTGCGAAAGCCTGCGAAACGATCAAAGAAAAAGGAATAAGGCTCGTTTCTACAGCAAAAAATGACCACGCCAAGGATGTATTCCATTGCAACTTCCGTCGCCCCCTCTGTGTGATTTTCGGTGGAGAACGTCGCGGCATTTCCGCAGGGGTCATGGAGCAGTGCGATATGGTTGTTAAGATCAAATACCCCAGAAACTGCCACTATTCCTTGCCTGCTTGCAGCGCGATCTCTATTTTGTCCTTTGAGATCGGCAGAAAGCTAAATGATTACAAACGGTAACTCATTCTTTATAAATTGGCACTTCGCCCACCACCAAGGTTTCTGCGATCAACACCTCAAAATATAGTGTATCCGCAACCTCGTGTAGAGGCGAATAATAGCGAACCGTAACCGCAAAGCACAGGGTTACTCTGTGCAAGGTCTGGTTAATTCCCGCGTCTATCAAATCGGTTCGTACCTCTCCTGCAACAGTTCCCAACGGTTCCGCAGTCAGCGGAATCTTAAATCCTTTCCCGGATAGATAAGCGACGGAAGTCAGATTCCCGATAGGGAGTCCGAATCCGTCGCTTTTAAATTCCTCAAGCTCCTTCAAAAGAAGCAAATTCATTTCCGACACAAGCAAAGACAATGGCCTGGAGTGAATATAAATAGCTGTAACGCGATTGGAAGCGTCTTTGTCAACCTCTACGTATCTTGTGTTCTCTTTTTGAATATGCCCATATAAGGCATTCTGTAGGGTCAAAGAAAGGGCGGAATTGCCTTTTGTTTTTACGTAAATTTTCATTTCTTCCTCCATGTTACCAAGCAGAAGCACGACCATTCCGCAAAATACAGCGATTACCACCAACAAAAATAACAATAGCCGTTTTCCCATCGTCCCGCCTCCCATCCTTTAAATGTATGTTTTTTGCAACAAACGCAGAACAAAACAACAGCCGTTCCAAATTTTATGAAACGGCTGTCAATCTTTTATTCCTTTTTCATTTTTTCCGCAATGTGCTTTTTCAGCTTTCTTCTCTTTTTTACAAATATAACTATAAACGTACCCAAAAGATCTACGCCGATCAAAACACCTGCAATCAATAGAATGACCGCCAGTCCGGATTTACTTTCCGGCTGTGCCATAGCAGGCTTGGCAGCTTCGAAATAAATGGCCGCAATCTGGGTTTGCAGTGTAACGCCTCCTGCGGCAGTCTGCAAAGTAACCTCAAAGGTGTCCTGGTCATCTGCAAAGAAATTATAATCATCGTGAAGGGGAGAGTATGTTGTTTGCTTCATCAATCCATTGTCACCAAAGGTGATCAATCGCAAATACCCTTCGCCATCCAGAGAATGTCCGTTCAATTCGTGTTGCGGGTCAACACCCAACTCTGCGTATTGGTAGTCCGAAAGGATCTCCCAAACGTAACGATCTTTTCCGAACTCTCGCTGTACCCTTTGCGCTCCGTGAACATGACCGCAAAGAACAGCCGCCACGTTTTTATTGGGCGCGATGATCTGCTCTGCAATTTCATATGCTCTGGAATGGTTGTAAGCACCGGGATCATTGGAATTGTAAACGTAAGAACCCGACACGTCAAGATAAGGATGAACACATAAGATCACAGTTCTGTGCGCGTAAGCTTTGCAAACCGCATTAGCCCAGGCAACAGTCAAAGCATCCGCTTCTACACCGTTGGAAAGATACATGAACAAATACTCTTCTCCTCCGATGGTAATCAAATCATAATGGCAGCCGTTGTTATCCGGAGTACCGCCATACCAAATATTTTGATTGTACCTGCGTTTTCCAAAATATCGATTATAGTTGTCCAAAACAGGGGGAACGTTGCCGGTATCGTGATTTCCTGCCAAAACACCGTTGGGTACCCCGGCTTCATCAAGGATTTTATGAACGTTGCTTGCAAACAACCATTCAGTTGCGGCCTTGTCTGCGTCGTAATGGGTATCTACAATGTCTCCTGTATGAATCACATATCCGGCTTCGTTCTTTTGGTACAAGTCTACGCAATAATTGAGCATTAACTCATAAACGCCGTTCAGATCTTCGTAATTGGAATAGTATTGTGTATCCGTAATCCAAACCACCGTATCGGAAGCCGAAACGTAAAGCTTGGGAGAAACAGAAATTTTGACCTCTCCTCCGGAAATAAAGCGCTCTTCAGAAACTTCAAATACCGCTCTCGCGCCGCTGTAAGCCACTCCCAGCTCCTCGTACACGCCGGCAACGTAATCATACGCCGAAACCGCAATCATGCCGTTTTCGTTGGTGGAACCAAGATACTCAAAGGTAAACTTCTTTTCGGCGCCAATGTGATAGGTAAAGACAGAAGAATTGCCCTCGATCACAGCGTCTACCGTTTGTTTCTCGAGACTCTCGTCTATGGAAAGAGCTTCCTGATATAATGTAAACTCCGCACAAGTGATGGAAACGTTACCGCAAACGTCAGTTGCCTTTACAGTAAGCAGATGCTTGCCGGGCGTAATATAGGTCAACTCGTCTTCGGGAAAATATCGTTCGCCATCGATATCCGCAAAGATTTTCACATCACCGGAGGAATCCGTAGCGGAAAAACGAATAGAATCAGTTTCGATAAGAGCAGCTCCGAAAAGCAGCTCCAAATAAATCTCGGGGCCGGTATTATCTACCGTGAAAGAGATCTCGCTCAGCGTTTCGCCGCTCTTGGTCAAGGCTAATACGTGCTTTCCATCGGAAAGCTTTGCAGTGTTGACCGAAGCAACGTAGCTTTGATCGCTGTAAAGTCGTCTGGCAAGTCCGGTAAACTCAAAGGAGATATAAATAGGGGAGTCCGGCAGCGTGCCGCCCATATTGGTCTCTGCCTCCCAACCATCCCCAACACCGAATACAGTTTGAGGAGAATAAGCTTCCCGCACCGCAACAGTCTCATGAGACCCCACCACGGGATAATGCAGTATAACGTGATCCGGCGTTATTCTTGATCCATCCGGCAATGTTAAAAACGCCTTGGAAATATTTTGGTCATCCAAATTATATTGACCATAGACAATCTCTTCTCCGTAGGTAAAGCCGGTGGAAGCGGGAACATAGGTTAAAATAACGTCGTCCCCCGCAAATTGACGCTTGTCAAATCCAAAACCGTAAACAGATCCGTTTTGAGAAATGTTATCAAAAACCTCTCCATCGCAATGCAACGTACCGCCAACAGTATCCATGCCCTGCGCAGAAAATCCAAAATAACACGTGCCGAGGTGAGTGTCAACTTGATTGCCGTCAACAGTTACCTTTGGGTTCTCTATTCCGGAAATGATAATCTCCTTGACACCGGAAACGATCTCGCCCTCCTGCAAGCTGATCGTAATGGCATCCTTTGCACCTGCAAGCAATGTTACAGGGAGGATAACAGCAAGTAATACTATGAACGAGAGAACTTTTTTCAAAACTGGGTCATCTCCTCACCAATCATTTTATACACTATACCACATATTGTGGAAAATGTCAATCAAATACCATATGAATGGCAATATATTTTGTCAGGAGATTTTTCAATCCCTCTTGAAAAAAGCAAAAAAACATGTTATAATCCAATCGTAGAATGTATTTGCTGACGCAAAAGGTTTTTCCTCATGCGAAAGGGATGCCATACGAATTTTATAAGCCTGCCAAAGTGTAGGTTCGTTTTGTGCTCCCTTTCGGGGAGCATTTTGTTTTGGCAGAAATGAGGTTTTTATGGCAAACAGAGTCGCTCTTCTGGCCATTGTTGTGGATGAGCCGGAATCTGCCGAGGCATTGAACAAGCTTTTATCCGAATACAGAGACTATATCGTAGGCCGTATGGGCATTCCGTACCGATCGCGCGGAATCAATCTGATCAGCATCGTGATAGACGCTCCTCAGGATGTGATCAGTTCTCTTGCGGGGAAGGCAGGTATGCTTACAGGAGTGACCGCAAAAGCGTTATATTCTAAGGTGGGCGAGGTATGATCGAATCTCTTGCACGGCTGAAAAACGGAGAAATGCTAACAGCGGAGGAATTGACAGAGTTCGTTTCTTCTGCAGACACATCCATCCAACAAGCCCTTATTTCCGCAGCCGATGAGGTTCGCAGGAAACACTACGGAACAGACGTATACGTCAGAGGATTGATTGAGTTTACAAACTACTGCAAAAACAATTGCCTTTATTGCGGCATTCGAGCGGGAAATCCCCACGTCGACCGTTATCGTCTGACCGCTGAACAGATCCTTGCTTGTTGCAAGGATGGCTATGAGTCCGGCTTCCGAACTTTTGTATTGCAAGGCGGGGAAGACCCGGGATATGCTCCCCGGGAGATCGCTTCCTTGGTTCACTCCATCAAAGAATTGTTTCCGGATTGCGCCATCACGCTTTCCGTAGGCGAACATCCAAAAAAGACATACAGCCTTTGGAAGAATGCAGGTGCCGATCGTTACCTTCTCCGCCACGAAACCGCGGACAAAGATCATTACAGTAAGCTTCATCCCAAGAATCTGACTTTGGAAAATCGAATTCGTTGCTTATACGATTTGAAAGAGTTGGATTATCAAGTGGGTTGTGGTTTCATGGTGGGTTCTCCCTTTCAAACACCTGCCCATTTGGCAAAAGATCTCCTGTTTCTGCAGGAATTTCAACCTCATATGGTGGGAATCGGCCCTTTTATTCCTCACAAGGACACCCCGTTTTCGGCGGCAAAACAAGGAACCCTGGAACAGACCCTTGTAATGGTAGCGTTAGCAAGGTTGATACTTCCCACCGCACTGATTCCCGCAACCACCGCGCTGGGAAGCATTCACCCAATGGGAAGAGAGCTGGGAATCTTAGCGGGCGCCAACGTATGCATGCCCAACCTCTCTCCCGAAAACGTTCGGGAAAAATATATGCTTTATAACAACAAGCTTTACACGGGAGCAGAATCCGCCAAAGCGCTTTCAGATCTTTCTTCCCGCATGGAATCTATCGGATACCGTGTGGTCACTCATCGCGGAGATCATATTTCAAAACAGTAACGAAAGGAAAAAATCATATGTACAATCCCAAATCCATGAAGGCGGAAGAGTTTATCGACCATGATGAAATCATGGAAACTCTTGCCTATGCCGACGCTCATAAAACCGATGCAGAACTGATTACCGCTATTATCGAAAAAGCCAAGCAGTACAAAGGACTTTCTCACCGAGAAGCATCTGTCCTTCTTGCCTGCGAGCTGGAAGATAAAAACCAAGAGGTATACGCGCTTGCAAAAAAGATCAAGGAAGAGTTTTACGGCAATCGCATCGTAATGTTTGCTCCCTTGTATCTTTCCAATTATTGCGTCAACGGATGTGTTTATTGTCCCTACCATCTGAAGAATAAAAAGATTGCCAGAAAAAAACTTACCCAGGAAGAGATCAAAGCAGAAGTCATCGCTCTGCAGGATATGGGGCACAAGCGCCTCGCTTTGGAAGCGGGGGAGCATCCCGTACACAATCCACTGGAATATATTCTGGAGTCTATTAAAACCATTTATTCCATCAAGCATAAAAACGGTGCTATACGCCGCGTCAATGTAAATATCGCCGCTACCACCGTGGAAAATTACCGCAAGCTGAAGGACGCCGGTATCGGCACATATATCTTGTTCCAAGAGACTTACCACAAAGAAAGCTACGAAAAACTGCATCCCACCGGCCCCAAAAGCGATTACGCATACCATACGGAAGCGCACGACAGAGCCATGCAGGGCGGCATCGATGACGTGGGATTGGGCGTTCTCTTCGGTCTCGAGCTTTACCGCTACGAATTCGCGGGATTGCTTATGCACGCAGAGCATTTGGAAGCGGTGTTCGGCGTAGGTCCTCACACCATCAGCGTACCCCGCATCTGTCCCGCGGACGACATCGATCCCGGCGCGTTTGATAACGGCATTTCCGAAGATACGTTCGCAAAACTGGTTGCCTGTATCCGCGTAGCCGTTCCTTATACCGGGATGATTATTTCTACCAGAGAATCTCCTCAGGCCAGAGCAAGAGTGCTGGAACTGGGCGTTTCCCAGATCTCCGGCGGCTCGAGAACCAGCGTTGGCGGATATGTTACGCCGGAGCCCGAAGAGGAAAATTCTGCCCAATTTGATCTTTCTGACCGCCGTACCTTGGACGAAGTCGTCCGTTGGTTGATGGAATTGGGACATCTCCCTTCCTTCTGCACTGCTTGTTACAGAGAGGGACGTACAGGCGACCGATTCATGGCCCTCTGCAAATCCGGGCAGATCCACAATTGCTGTTTGCCGAATGCATTGATGACCTTGAAGGAATATTTGGAGGACTATGCTTCTCCCGAAACCAGAAAGATAGGGGAAGAATTGATCCGCAAAGAGCTTCGAAGCATCCCCCGCGAAAATATTCGTGGCATCGTGCTGGATCGTCTGGAGAAAATCGCTTCCGGAGAAAGAGACTTCCGTTTTTAAGAGGTGATACATGGCTGGAATGAACGAAACACCTAAAGGCGAACGCCTCCACATCGCTTTCTTCGGCAAAAGAAATGCAGGAAAGTCCAGTTTGGTAAACGCTTTTACAAATCAATCCCTTTCCATTGTCTCCGATGTAAAAGGCACCACCACAGACCCGGTCTATAAGGCCATGGAGCTTCTTCCCATTGGTCCGGTGATGATCATCGACACGCCCGGCATCGACGATGAGGGAGATTTGGGAAAGCTTCGCATTGAGAAAGCGTTGCAAGTGCTTCACAAAACAGATTTTGCAGTCATCGTTGCAGATTGCACGCTTCCCCTTGGCGACGAAGAGAACGCTCTGATCCAATGCGCTAAAGACAAGAACATTCCTTATCTCGTTGCATTCAACAAGTGCGATCTCTCTCACCCTTCTGTTGAAACCACCCACCCGTATGTCCTGACCAGCGCACTGCAAAATCTCGGCATAGATCTCCTCAAAGAGCGTATAGCTTCGCTCGGCAAACATTCCGATGAAAAAAAGATCGTATCCGATCTTTTATCCCCGGGAGAAGTAGCCGTGTTAGTTGTCCCAATTGATAAAGCAGCTCCCAAGGGCAGGTTGATCCTGCCACAACAGCAAACGATTCGCGATATTTTGGATTGCGGAGCTTCCGCTATGATCTGCCGAGATACGGAATTATCCGAAACCCTCAAAAAGCTTTCCGTCCCTCCTCGCATGGTGATCACCGACAGCCAGGTCTTTGGCGCTGTGGACAAACAAGTTCCTTCCGAAATTCCGCTGACCTCCTTCTCCATCCTCATGGCAAGATACAAAGGAGATCTCTCTTTGGTCACCGCTGGTGCCTCTGCAATTTCCACCCTCAAGAACGGTGATAAGGTTCTCATTGCCGAGGGCTGTACCCACCACCGCCAGTGCGAGGATATCGGTACGGTAAAGATTCCTGCTCTTATTCGCAAGAAATTTGGAATCGAGCCGGTCTTTCATTTTGTCTCCGGTGGAGAATTTCCCACAGATCTCGCCGACTTCCGTCTGATAATCCATTGCGGCGGTTGTACCCTTACCGAAAGGGAAATGCTGCACCGATTGGACATTTGTAAATCGGCAGGCGTTCCCGTCACCAACTACGGAATTCTGTTGGCTCACTTAAACGGCATTTTGAAACGATCTGTTGAATTGTTCCCCTCCGTTTCGGCTCTCCTGTAAAAAAGAAGACAACGGCTGTCATCAAGTCGTTGTCTTCTCAATTTAAGGCAAATACACGTTTACGCCAAAGCTGTTTTCCTCTTTGGAAAAGGGGTAACTTTCCTCCGTGTGCAGTGACTATGGCATGGGCAAGGGAGAGGCCGATACCGTGTCCGCCGGTTTCGGAATTTCGGGAGGAATCGATTCTATAAAAACGTTCGAAAATATGCTCAAAGCTCTTCTGATCAATCTTGTCGGCAGTATCGTTTTCAACCGTCAGCAAAACCCCTCTGGCGTGTTTTGAGAGGCTCACGCTGATGTTTCCGCCCTTAGGGGAATACTTTACCGCATTGTCCAGCAAAACGGAAACCAGGCGTTCATAAGCCTTTGCGTCGCCTTTGACAGCGAGCATGGGAGTGACGTTTATATGAACGCATTTCTCTTGGGCAATCAGCAAGCTCCTAAAGGAGGATACCACCTCCTCGGTGATCTCCGAAACAGGAAACTCGATCATCTGTAATTTTCGATCCGCTTCCTCCATGCGAGCCAAAAGAACCAACTCGTTGGTCAAGGTGGTCAGCCGCTGACTTTGCAGCCTTACCTCATCCAGATTTTCGTTTTTTCCAAGCTCCATTTCCAACAAATCGATATTGGCGTTGATGATGGTCAGAGGTGTTTTGATCTCATGTCCCGCATCGGTGATGAATCGCTTTTGCTTTTCGTAGCTCTCCGTAATAGGTCGTATGATCTTTCCCGCAAAGAAAACAATGACCAACGTCACTAAGAGGAATCCGATCCCGCCGATCAATAAGCTGCTCATAAAGAATTTATGGAAGTCCTCCAGTTTCCTTCCGTGATCCAAAAATACGATCATGGTTTCCAAGCCTTCCGTTTGAACGGCAAAGCGGTATTTCCCCACAAATCCGCTTTTACTTCCGTCCTTCAAAGCGGTTTCTGCCATAGCAACGGCTTTGGTCTTGTCTACGGAAGCAATTTTACTGGTCTCCACGGACAAAACCTTGCCGTTTTCCGAAAAGGAGATGGAAAAATATCTGGATTCGTAAGGAAGCTCGGGGGACATATGAGGAGGAAGCCCCGGAAATCCTTGTTCACCGTCCATAGGGAATCGCCCCTTGTGCTGAGAAAGAAGCATTAAGATCTCGTCTGCATTTTTTACCACCATGCGGTAATTCAGATAATTCATCCCCACAAGCAACACGGAAAGCAAAACGAAAATAGAGGTTAACGACAGCAAAATAAATTTTGTTCTGACTTTTTTGATCATACTCGTCTCTCCAAAGAATACCCGACGTTTCTGGTAGCCTTGATCTCCACGTCCGCATTCAGCGCATTCAGCTTCTTCCGAAGATAGGAGACGTAAACCCAAACCACGTTGATCTCGGATTCGCTGTCGTAGCCCCAGATCTTTTCCAGAAACCGTTCAGCCGAAATCAGCGTGTGAGGATTGTTCATCAAAAGCTCCATCATTTGAAATTCTTTGTTTGCCAAACGAAAAGCTCCGCTGGAGGAAGAAAGAGTGAAGCTTTTTCTGTCCAAAATAATATTACCCACACTCAGCTTAGCGTCCAACTCGGCGGCGGAGCGCGTGATGGCACGTAAGCTTGCCAACAGCTCCTTGGTATCAAAGGGCTTTGTCAAATAATAGTTTGCCCCGCTATCCAATCCCATTACCTTATCGTCCACCTCGGCTTTGGCGGTCAACAGCATGATAGGGATACGGTTTCCCGCGGAACGAATCTCTTTCAAAACCGAGATCCCGTCCATTTGAGGCATCATAACGTCCAAAATTGCCGCATCGTAATTATCTGCATTGAGATAATCCAAGGCATCCCTGCCATTGAAGACCGCGTCCACGGAATAGTTGCTTTTTACCAGAATTTTCACCAATGCCTTCGACAAGGAAGGCTCGTCTTCTGCGAGAAGGATTCGCATTTCCATCCCACCTTTCCTCAGCTATCATAGCACATCTTATAAAAAATGCAATTATATTTATACCGTATACACATTAAACCAACTCAAAATTTTTGAGTAGATTTAAGTTTCGTGCCTTAATATGCTCCCAAAGACGTTTTTGCTTTTGCGAAAGGAGTCCTCAATGAAATTTTTCAAAACGCTTGCCGTTTTTCTTTGCGTCTGCCTGCTTGGTGGATGCCAAATGGAATCGCTTCCCGTAGGCGACCAGAGCGTAGAAAGCCATGACACGATTTCCGTAGATATGAGCTTTGCAGAAAACGTTTCCGATATGTTTACCGATAGAGATCAAGAAAACGACTATAACACCGAGGAATGCGTGGTCGTTCGTCTAACGGGGGATACCGCCGAAGCCAACTCTTCCGCTGTGGAAATTAACGGAAGCGTGGTCACGCTGAAAAACGATACTTCTTATTACGTGACCGGCGAACTGAAAAACGGAATGATCATCGTTAACCCTCCCGATGATTCAAAGCTTCAGATCATCTTTGATAACGTTTCCATTCACAACGAAACCTCGGCTGCACTGTATATTCTTTCCGGAGATAAGGTATTCCTGACCTTGGCGGAAAATAGCGAAAATACTCTTTCAAACGGAAATCGTTTTGTAGCTATAGATGAGAATAACATCGACAGCACCCTGTTCTCCAAGCAAGATCTCACTATCAACGGAGCAGGCAAACTGACTGTAAAATCTCCCGCAGCTCACGGCATCGTTTCCAAGGATGACCTCGTCATCACCGGAGGTGTCTACGAAATCAATGCGGCTTCCCACGGAATTGCCGCCAACGATAGCATTCGTATCGCCAACAGCACCCTTAACATCACCGCAGGAAAGGATGGTCTCCAAGCGGATAACGACGAGGACACCGAAAAAGGATTCATTTATCTCGAAGACAACTATATTGATATCAATTGCGGCGGCGATGGAATCAGTGCAAGCAACTACCTGCAGATCCCCGGCGGAAACTATACGATCATTGCAGGCGGCGGTTCCTCGGTGACCTCCGGAAGCGAGAGCATGAAAGGTCTCAAAGCTGTCGGTAGCATGTCGCTATCCGGCGGAACCTTTCGAATCAATTCCGCTGATGACGGCGTGCATTCCAATACCTCCATTGTGGTATCCGGAGGTGATTTCACCATCTCCACGGGAGACGACGGCTTCCATGCGGATGAAACACTTTCCGTGACCGATGGAAAGATCAACATTACCAAATGCTACGAAGGCTTAGAGGCACTAAACGTTTCCGTTTCCGGCGGAGAAATTTCTCTCTATGCCAAAGACGACGGATTGAATGCCGCAGGTGGTACTGATTCCAGCGGATTCGAAGGTGGATTCGGTGGGGGAGATAACTTCGGAGGCGCGCGTCCCGGCGGAAGACCCGGTGGCGGCAGACCGGGCGGAGCGCCCGGCGGTTCGTCCACCGGCAACGGCAGTATTGTGATTTCCGGCGGCAAACTTTATATCAACGCAGGAGGCGATGGCATCGACGCTAATGGCACTTTTTCCATCACCGGTGGTTTTACCACGGTTTGCGGTCCCACATACGGCGATACGGCTATTCTGGATTTTGACAAAACCGGAGACATCACCGGCGGCACCTTTATCGGTACAGGCGCTTCGGGAGGAATGGCAAAAACCTTCAGTGGGTCGACACAAGGCGTTATCGCCGTTACCGTCGGAACGCAAACCGCCGGCACCGCCATCCTCTTAAAGGATGACGAGGGTAATATCTTGTTTTCTTATACTCCGGAGCTTCCCTTTGGCTTGGTAATCTTGAGTTCTTCCGATTTGGTAAAAGGGAAGACCTACACCATTACCGTAGGTTCAAAAACCTCCTCCTTCCAAGCAAGTTAATTTTTTCGGTGCTTTGGTTCGCTCCCAAAGCACCGTTCCTTTTTCGTCAAGAGGAACATTTGTTCATTTTTCTATTGACAAACGCTCTGAAAAGGAGTATAATCAAGTTGAAAAATCGAACAGAGGTTCGGGCTATGAAACAACACTATTATGTATGTATTGATTTAAAATCATTCTACGCCTCCGTAGAGTGCATAGAGCGGGGTTTAGATCCATTAACCACACACCTGGTGGTAGCCGATGCCTCCCGCACGAATAAGACCATATGCCTCGCCGTCTCTCCGGCGTTGAAAGCGCAGGGAGTATCGGGCAGACCCCGTCTTTTCGAAGTGCTACCCAAGGTAAAATCCGCCAATCAAATACGAGCGTTAAAAGCACCCGAAGGTGTTTTGAAGGGAAAATCCTGCGACGAAACAGAGTTAAAGGCAAATCCATCCTTAGCCTTGGATTTCATCATCGCCAAGCCTCGGATGGCCGTCTATATGCGTTACAGTAGCCGCATCTTCGAAATTTATCTGCGCCATGTCGCTCCGGAGGACATCTACGCGTATTCTATCGACGAAGTTTTTATAGATGTTACACCTTATTTGGAGTACGAGAAAGTAACACCTCACGAATTTACCCGCAACTTGCTGCAAGAGGTAATTCGAGAAACCGGCATAACAGCCACTGCAGGCATCGGTACCAATCTGTACCTTGCCAAGGTGGCCATGGACATTACCGCCAAGCGTATCCCCGCGGATAAGGATGGCGTACGTATTGCGCAGCTGGATGAATACACCTATCGCAAAACCCTGTGGGAGCATCGACCGTTGACAGACTTCTGGCGTGTCGGAGGAGGTTACACAAAAAAGCTGGAAGCAAACCGTCTCTACACCATGGGAGATATCGCCTTAGCTTCTTTATCCTGCCAAGGCGAAGAGCTGCTATACCGCCTATTCGGCGTAAACGCGGAATTACTGATCGACCACGCCTGGGGCTTTGAACCATGTACAATCTCCCATATCAAATCCTATAAGCCATCCGCCCACAGCATAAACTCAGGTCAAGTCTTGCAGCACCCCTACGATTGGAAAGGCGCCAGATTGATCGTGCGGGAAATGGCAGATCTTTTGGCATACGATCTGGTGGAAAAGGGTGTCATGACAGACCGCGTAACCCTCACCATCGGCTACGATGCGGAAAATCTGTCGGACCCCCTACGAGCGGCAAAATACAAAGGAAAAATCACCTGTGATCACTACGGCAGGCAAATCCCCAAACATGCCCACGGAACAGAAACCCTACCTTACTACACCTCCTCCGGCAACGAAATCGTAAAAGCAATGACAAATTTATTCAACCGAATTGCCGATCCCATCTTGCTGGTGCGAAAAATCACGCTGACAGCAGACCGTATCCTTCCTGCGCGCCAAGCGCAAGGTGTTCCAAGCGAATACCAGCTGGAAATGTTTGTGGACTACGCCGCCATAGAGGAGCGCCACCAAAAAGAAAAGGCCGCGTTAGAGGCGGAGCACCGCTTGCAAAGCGCAATTCTTTCCATGAAGCAAAAATACGGCAAGAATATTCTGTTGAAAGGAATGAATTTCGAAGAAGGCGCTACCGCAAGAGAACGTAATCGGCAAATCGGAGGCCATCGAGCTTAATACCATGAAATACAACAGTACACTTTTTACAATTCCGCGGCCACCCTCATTTAAGAAAGAGCGTATGTCAGCAGAAAATAGAGCCGCCCAGTTCGCTCCTTTTGCCGCTTTGACGGGATATGACGATGAGATCAAGGAAGTTTGCCGCGTTACAGAAAATTGCCCAATACCGGGAGAAGATCTTCAAGCGGAGCTGGAGCGAGCATTGAATCTGCTTTATAGCAGAGCAGGGGAGCGCCCCTACGCCGAGATCCTGTACTTCCTCCAAGATGCGACCAAGGAGGGTGGCGCCTTCCATACCGCCGGTGGAGCCGTTTTGGCGGTAGATCCTTTGGAGAGAACCGTACTGATGGAAGACGGGCATCAAATCCCCATCGCCCAGATCTATCGCATTGCGGCTCCCGCTTTGGAAGAATAATCCGGACAGAAAAACCGTCGGTGCAAATCACCGACGGTCTTTGGTTTAGGATTCGGGGTCAAAAGGAATAAACTGATTCAAAATACCGTGAACCACATACCGAGAGTCCTTATTGGAACCGTTGGTACAGGTAATCAAGGTGCATATTCTGGTCTCAGCGTTATATTCCCGATTGGTCTTGATATTGGATCTTCTTGCAATTCTTTTCAAGAAGTCCAAATAATCGGCTTCATCGGTAAACACTGTTCTGGCAAAAGCATTGCTGTCATCCACGTAAAAGCTGAAAATATCGTAAATATAGACGCCTTCATGGGTATAGATCTCGATCTGTGAAGTTTGTGCCAACGTCTTGATAGAAGCGTCGTTGCACCAAGACTTCAATGTGTTGAACATACTTCCGTCACGCATATTATGACCGTAAACAACCATATTGCGGTTGGCATAGTAATTGTCCGAAAGGGAGCAATCTGCAAAAATGCTACCGGATCGAGTGGAGGATCCCATGTAGTTGTGTTTCAAATAATATTCGTTATCCTTGCCCTTCATCAACGGGTAGTTGATATTGGTATCGGTCATGAAGATCCAGCCATACATATTCTTGTATTGGGCAGACTTCTCGATATAATTACGATAATAGGTGGAATAATGTTGCGCTTTGTCCGGAGCAATGATGTCCGAAGGCATATAGTCCTCATATTCACCCTCAGCCCCCAACATTTCCAATACCGTGGGCATAGCATTAGGCTCCTTAAGATCAGTTGCGTGCAAAACAGAAATATAGTAATCCTCATCAACACGCAAATCCTCGTAGACTTCCTCTGCCTTCTTGTCTTCGACGGTTTTCGAAATAATTTGAAAACCGGAATACCCCATTAATCCGATGCAAAAAGCGATGATCAAGCTTCGGATCAAAAGGGCAGTGACCTGTGATCCGCTGCGTGATTTTTCCCTATGCTTAAGATTATTCACTGTATAATTGTCCACAGAGTCAGCAAATCGGGTATCCGATTCAAAATCCTCTGTCATGTTCATTTCTTCCTGATTCGTAAAAAACACCGCCAAACTGCTTTATAATGCTAATAGTATATACATAACTATACAAAAGAACAAGGCTTTTTTGTTAATTTTTTTCGAAACTTGCAAAAATAAATGATTTCACGAATATGTGTTGACAATTTGAAAAAAATCGCTACAATATATAGTATCTAAAAATGCGTGTATATACACGGAGGAAAAAGAAATGGCACTGAAAAATTCCAAAAAAGTTTCCGCAAACACCTACGAAGTAGAGATCGTTCTCGGCAAAGAAGCCTTTGATGCTGAAGTCAACAAGGTTTATCGCAAGAACGTTGCCAAAATGAACGTTCCCGGCTTCCGTCGTGGCAAAGCTCCCAAAAGCGTGATCGAAAAGATGTATGGCTCCGCCGTCTTCTATGAAGAAGCAATCGACAACCTCCTGCCCGAGGCTTATTCTGCCGCAATCGCAGAAGCTAAACTGGACGTTGTATCTCGCCCTGACATTGAGTTGGTTTCCACCGGCGATGAGGGTGTTGTGCTGAAGGCTACCGTTATCGTAAAGCCCACTGTTAAGGTAAGCGAATATAAGGGTCTCACCGCCGAGCGTCCCGAGATTATCGTTTCTGAAGAGGAAATTACCCGCGAGATCGATTCCGTCCGCAACCGCAATGCCCGCGTTCTCACTGTTGAAGATCGCGCTGCAGAGTTGGGTGACGAGGCAACCATCGACTTCGAGGGCTTCCTGGACGGTGTTGCTTTCGAGGGCGGCAAGGGCGAGAAGCACCCCCTGAAGCTTGGCTCCGGCAACTTCATCCCCGGCTTTGAGGAACAGATCGTTGGCCACAACGTTGGCGAATCCTTCGACATCACCGTTACCTTCCCCGAGGACTACGGCGAAGCTTCCTTGGCAGGCAAGGAAACCGTGTTCAAGATCGTTCTCCACGAGCTCAAGAAGACCGAGCTTCCCGAGTTGGATGACGAGTTTGTAAAGGACGTTTCCGAATTCGACACCGTTGAAGAATACAAAGCAAGCATCTCTTCCAAGATCGCAGCGCGCAAGAACAACTCTGCAGACGCAGAGGTTGAGAAGCAGCTCATCGACAAGCTCATCGAAAACATGACCGGAGAGATCCCCGAATGCATGATCGATGCTGAGATCGACCGTTACGTAAATGATTACGATTATCGCTTGAAGTCCCAGGGCGCAAGCCTGGATCTGTACTATCAGTACACCGGCAGCACCGAAGAAAAGCTGCGCGAGTCCTTCAAGGAAGAAGCAGAGCGTCAGGTGAAGTCCAGATTGGCTCTCGAACGCGTTGCAAAGACCGAGAAGATCAAAGCCGGCAAGAAAGAGATGGAAGAAGAATATAAGAAGATCGCTTCCGGCTATAATGTAGATATCGACTACGTTAAGAAGAATATTCCCGAGGAAGGCATCTCCGAAGATATCGTTCTGAGAAAAGCGATCCAGGTTATCAAGGACAACGCAGTAGTAACCACCAAAGCTACCGAGGAAAATGCGTAACTCCTTTTTCCCTTTCTCATAACGAGGTTGAAGAAAGGAAAACACAATGCCCAATCACAACAACAAGGTCTGCGGCTTTTGCGGTAGACCTTCCGCACATACGACCGGTCTGAATGTTTCCGGCAGATTCGTAGAATTCTGCGAGGATTGTTTGGATCTCTGCACCGAAATTGCAGATGCGTACGAAGCAACACTTATTGAAGAGGATATCGGTCTGCTTCCTGCCGAGGAAGCAGACCTTCTTCCCACAGAAGAGAAGCCTTTGATGAAACCTTCCGAAATGAAGGACGTCCTCGACCGTTACGTTATCGGTCAAGATGAGGCTAAAAAGGTCCTTTCAGTTGCTATCTACAACCACTATAAGCGTATCCGCTCCTTGAAGGATAAAATCGTCGAGGACGATGACGTAGAGTTAAAAAAAAGCAACGTGCTGCTTCTTGGTCCTACCGGTGTTGGTAAAACACTATTAGCCCAAACCATGGCCAAAATGCTGGATGTACCCTTTGCAATCGCAGATGCAACCACGCTCACCGAAGCGGGTTATGTCGGCGAGGATGTGGAGAATATCCTGCTCCGTTTGATCCAGGCCGCCGATTTCGATGTGGCAAAAGCGGAAAAAGGCATCATTTACATCGACGAGATCGATAAAATTGCCCGCAGAAGCGAAAATCGCTCCATCACACGCGATGTATCCGGTGAAGGTGTTCAGCAAGCGCTTTTGAAAATCATTGAAGGTACCGTATCCAATGTTCCTCCTCAGGGTGGCAGAAAACACCCCAATCAGGAATTCATTCAGATCAATACCTCCAATATTCTCTTCATCTGCGGCGGAGCATTTGATGGCATGGATGAGATCATTCGCAACCGTCTCGGTAGCCGATCTGTTGGTTTCACCGCCGTAGAATCCGGCATTACAAGAGACGATGCGTTCGTTACCTCTCATGTGGAAAATTCCGACCTTGTGCGTTACGGCATTATTCCCGAGCTGGTTGGTCGATTACCTGTCATCACTGCTTTGCACCCCTTGGACGAGAAAGCTTTGACACGCATTTTGGTAGAGCCAAAAAATGCACTTACCAAGCAATATCAAAAACTCTTTGCTATGGACGGTGTAGAATTGGAGTTCACCGAAGAAGCTCTTCACGCCATTGCAAAAAAGGCGTTCGAAACAAAAACCGGTGCTCGCGGTCTACGCTCCATCACCGAAAAGCTTATGACTGACTATATGTACCGTATCCCCTCAGATCCCTCTGTCAAGACGTTAAAAATCACCGAGCAAGATATCATTGCTTGAAAGGAGCCCTCAATGACTGCAGTCATCTTAGCCGCAGGAATGGGCAACCGCTATGGCGGCTTAAAGCAGATCGATCCTTTAGGCCCATCGGGCGAGTTCATCATCGACTATTCCGTCTTCGATGCCATCCGTGCAGGCTTTTCAAAAGTTGTTTTCATCATAAAACGTGAAAATCTTGAGATTTTCAACGAAACCATCGCCAAGAGAATCCGAGGCAAAATCCAAGTGGAATATGCTTTCCAGGATCCCACCGATCTCCCCGAAGGACTTTCTTTTCCGCAGGGAAGAGAAAAACCTTTGGGAACTACCCACGCTTTGTATTGTTGCAGAAACGTGGTGAACGAACCGTTCGTTATTTTCAATGCCGATGATTTCTATGGGTACGGCACATTTCTTTCCGTTAAATCGTTTATGGACAACGCTTCGGACGGTGAATTCTGCATGCCCGGCTACGTTGTGCGCAATACGCTTTCCGAAAACGGGTCCGTCTCCCGCGGCATTTGTCAAACAGAAAACGGACTCCTTTCCGCCATAGTAGAGCGCAAAAAGATTTTTCCCGACGGAAACGGTGCAAAATTCGAGGATGAAAAAGGCGATTGGATTTCTATCCACGGAGACACTCCCGTATCCATGAATTTTTGGGGCTTTACCCCGAAGATCTTTGAATTCGTCGAGTTGCGTCTCCGCAATTTCCTCACCGATCCCACGTCAGACCTGATCAAAGGAGAAAGCTACCTCACGGAGCTTGCTGAGGATGTGATCAATTCCAAGGATTGCTCCATCAGCCTGGTCGAAACTCCTTGCGTATGGAAGGGCGTTACCTACCGTGCAGATCGCGAGGATTTTCGCAATTATCTCGTTTCATTGGCGGAAAACGGCGAATATCCCGCTTCTCTGTGGGAGTCCGAAACCGCTCCTATCGTCTAATCATCATTCAAAAAAGAGGTTTAACCATGTACAGCATTAAGTTACTTCAAAATACCGATCCTGAGATCGCCTCCGCAATTAGCGGCGAGCTTGCTCGTCAACGCAGAAACATTGAGTTGATCGCAAGCGAAAATATTGTATCCGAATCCGTCTTGGCCGCTGCCGGAACCATTCTTACCAACAAGTATGCGGAAGGATATCCCTCCAAGCGTTACTACGGTGGCTGTTACGAGGTAGACAAGGTGGAGGAGATTGCGCGCGAACGCGCCTGCAAACTTTTTGGTGCAGAGCACGCCAACGTTCAGCCCCATTCCGGCGCCTCCGCTAACCTGGCGGTATTCTTTGCTCTCTGCCAGCCCGGCGATACCATCATGGGCATGAACCTTGCCCACGGCGGTCACCTTTCTCATGGCTCTCCCGTTAACATCTCCGGTAAATACTTCAATATCGTTCCTTACGGAGTTTCTGAGGATTCTCATCTCATCGATTACGATGAAATGGAACGCATCGCGCTGGAATGTCAACCCAAGATGATCGTTGTAGGAGCGTCTTCTTACGCTCGCATCATCGACTTCAAGCGTTGTCGCGAGATTGCAGATAAGGTTGGCGCCAAGCTGATGGTGGATATGGCTCACATTGCAGGCCTTGTGGCCGCCGGTGTTCACCCCAGTCCCGTTCCCTATGCAGACGTTGTAACTACAACCACTCACAAGACTCTTCGCGGTCCTCGCGGTGGCTTGATCCTCTGCAAAGAGGAATATGCCAAGGCAATTGATAAAGCCATTTTCCCGGGTACGCAGGGCGGCCCCCTCATGCATATCATCGCTGCAAAAGCTGTTGCCTTTGGCGAAGCTTTGAAGCCCGAATTCAAGCTTTACCAAGAGCAGATTGCAAAGAACGCCAAGGCATTCTGTGACGCTCTCATTGCGGAAGGCTTCAACATAGTTTCCGGTGGCACAGATAACCACCTGATTCTGCTGGACCTCCGTCCCTTCGGCGTCACCGGCAAGGAATTTGAGATCCGTCTTGACGAAGTTCACATTACCGCCAACAAAAATGCAATCCCCAATGATCCCGAAAAGCCCACTGTTACCAGCGGCATCCGTGTAGGAACTCCCGCTGTCACCTCCCGTGGCTTTGTAGAAGAGGATATGGTGAAGGTTGCTAAGCTCATGGGTATGGTTGCCCGTGATTTCGATGGAACCAAGGAGCAGGTCATTGCCGAGGTTGATGCTTTGTGCAATGCACATCCCATCTACGAATAAACTTCCCATTCGTTATACTTACAGTTTCCACCCGGCGAAAGTCTGATGGTGGCCTCAAGATAAGGAGAAGATTTTATGATCGTCACACCCCAATTTTTCGAAAAAGAAGGCGGCTACGAGCGTAGCTATGATCCCTTTTCCCGCCTTCTCAAAGACCGTATCATCCTGTTATTCAACGAAGTGAACGATGACCTTGCTTGCACCATCATTGCTCAGATGCTGTATCTGGAGGCAGTGGATCCTCAGCGTGATATTTGTCTGTATATAAACTCTCCCGGTGGATCCGTTTCTGCAGGCTTAGGCATCTATGACACCATGCGCCATTTGAAGTGCGATGTATCTACCATCTGCGTGGGTATGGCCGCCAGCATGGGTGCTTTCCTCCTGTCTGCCGGCACGAAAGGGAAGAGATTTGCTCTCCCCAACAGCCAAGTAATGATCCATCAAGTTCTTGGCGGTGCGCAGGGCCAAGCCACCGATGTTGAGATCGAAGCCCGCCATATGCTGGACATCAAACACCGCTTGAATACCCTTATGGCCGCAAACGTAGGCAAGTCTGTGGAGGAAGTCACCAGAGACACCGAACGCAACAACTGGATGTTTCCGCAGGAAGCTCTTGAATATGGCTTGATCGACAAGATTTTGGAAGACTAAACCAATATAAAGAAGCACCGCGATTTGGCGGTGCTTTTTTAGAGCCAATAGGATAATAAATAAATCCGGCAACCAAAACAGGTTGCCGGAAATTTGAGTTCATCTGAAATTAATACTTGACCCAACCCTTATTGATCTCGTCAAGGTAATTGGTAAAGCCCAAGTCACCAATGGTAACGTCGATCTTCTTGTTCGCCAAAAGCTGGTTTGCCTTATAAAGGAACTGATCCATGGCCTCCTTGCAGTAGCCTTCCAAAAGGACCTTCTGTGCTGCGTTAAACTGAATCGGCTCAGAGGTAAAGGAAATGCTGTCGAATCCGGTTTGATCCACGGAATAATCCGCTGCAGTCATTTTGCCTTGGCAATTACCGTTAATGGTTACGGTACCAACCTTCATAGAGGCGACGCCGTTGAAGGAATATTCTTTGGAGACTGCAGACAGAGGAATGGTCATATCAATGATAATCCCCTGAGATGTCACTGCGTGCCCCTGCAAGCTCAAAACGCCCTTCACGGTCACGAAAGACACGGTGGCCTCTGCAGTATAAGTTCCAATGGTACTATCAAAGTCGATGGAAATTGTACCATTTTTGCCGATTGCAGAGACAATCTTCTCAGTAGCTGTCTTCATTTCAACAACACCTGTGATCACATAAGTCTTCAAAATATGACGCTTGATCATGGCGTAATCAAGAGCATCAACTTTACCATTTTTGTTTACGTCAGAACACAATTTTTGAACATCGGTGAGACTGGTAGTTTTCAAAATATATCGCTTCAACAGAATATAATCTCTGGTCTCAATGCTACCATTACCGTTCACGTCACCCAATAAATAGGAGGAAGCCGCAGATGTGGGGAAAGAAAAAACGGATAGCAACAAAATCGTCGACAACAACACCAATAAGACTCTTTTAAATTTCATAGATTTTCTCCTTAAATTTTTTATCAAATATTATTATACACAATTTTACGGAAAATTCAATAGGAAAATAATATTTCTCCATAAAGTTAATAGACGTTTTCGCAAGGAAACTTTTGTATTGACAAAAAGGCTTTCCGTATGTTAAAATAGAAATGAAATTATCGGTATATTTCTTTCGGAAGGATAAAGTGACCAAATGAAAAAAATCTTTCGGTGTATTTTACCATGTTTTATCGCATTCGTTATGCTGTTCGGAGCTACGTTTTCCGCACTTCCCGTTGCCGGCGCAAGCAATGACAGCTTTTCATACGGAGGCAAAAATTACAAAAGGTCAAAAGACGTGCCCGCAATTTATATTGAGGGGGCAAGTGGCGTAAACGTTCAATATTACGTGGATTGCACCGTAATTGCCGTCGATAAGGTAGGAGGCACCTATACTTCCGTAGCAGATAAAAACGCTACGGTACGCATCCGTGGCAACTCCACCTCCAGTGGCGCAAAAAAACCATATAATATCAAATTCAGCTCCAACACCGACTTATTTGGCATGGGAAAAGGGAAGCGATTCTGCCTGATTGCCAATTTATATGACCCGACATTGATCCGCAACCACATGGTGTTTGAGTTCGCCAGAAAGTTGGGAATGCAATACACCCTTGATTCCATGTTGGTGGATGTGTATTTTAATGGCACTTACGTCGGCTGCTATCAGCTCTGCGAGGCTGCCACAGAAGACGAGTCTCGTGTAGATATCGATTGTTCCAAAGGCGACTATATCATCGAACGTGACGCAAGAACCGACGAAGGCACAACCTATATCACCACATCTCTCGGTCACCGCTTTGGCATCAACGAACCAGAGAATACAACCCGTGCACAAACCGCCGCTATCGAAAACCATCTTCGAGAAGCAGAAAACGCCATCCGTTCCCGAAATATCGAGCAAGTAAAGAAATATTTCGATTTGGATTCTATTATCGATTCCTATATCTGCTTGGAATTTTTCAAAAACGTTGATATCGTGGTAGGCTCTACACGCTTTTATTGTAAAGATGGCAAAATCTATGGTGGGCCCGTGTGGGATTATGATCTTTCTTCCGGAAATTGCTCTTCAACATACTATGTATCCTACAATAATAACTTCGGCGACAGCGCCGAAGGAATCTGGGGCAATCACATTTGGTACGATGATCTACTGCTGATTGATGAATACAAGCAGATGTTATACAAGCGGTATTTGGAGATTCAAGATCTCATCGTAAACCTCTACCGTGATAATGCCATGGGAACAAACGCAATCGATAGTCTTATCGCCAGTGCCTCAACCTCCATCAAACGCAACTTCACCGAAGCGGCGTGGAGACCCAATAGGGTTTATGTTGATCTTATGCGAATCCCGGACTCTACTTACGAAGAAAATGTTGCTTACCTACGTGCATGGCTGGAACGCCGCAACAATTGGCTTTTGAACAATTGGGGAATTGCTTCCCGGGTAAAGCCGAAACTGAAAAGCGCGCTTTATAAATACAGTAACGACTATCTTCTGGGACTCACTCCCGGAACCACAGTATTCGATCTGGATAAAATCTTTTCGGTTAATGTAACCATCGATACAGTAGGCGAAATGATTGCCACAGGAGACAGCTTCCGCGGTGAAGGGGCCACCTACTATTTCGTAGTTGAAGGCGACATCAATGGCGATGGTAAGGTGAATCCTTCGGACTACATACTCCTAAAACAAACAATTGCAGGGGTTTATCAACCAGACGAAGCAGCTTATAACGCAGCTTGCATGAATCAAAAGAAACCCAAAGAAGAAAATGCGCAACGCATTAAAGAATACTGTATAAAAGGCGTTTGGGACTAAAATAACAAAACCCGGAGTTCGATATCGAACTCCGGGAAATTTTGTTTTACAGAGGCAATTAGAGGCTCTGGAGACGAGCGAGCTGATCGTCGTATTCCTTCTGCAGAGCAGCGGGAAGCTTGTCACCGATCTTGGTAGCGTAGAACTCCTTGATGTTCTCGAAGTCCTCCAGCCAAGCGTCCTTATCAACGGTAAGAATGCTCTTCAGATCGTCCAGACCGAACTTGCGACCCTCGCAGATCTCATAGTCCAGGCCTTCCAGGTTGATATCCTCAGCCTTGGGAACGTAACCGATAGCGGTTTCTACAGCGTCAACAGTGCCTTCGCATCTCTTGATGATCCACTCCAGAACACGGAAGTTGTCGCCGAAGCCGGGCCACATGAAGTTGCCGTTCTCATCCAGTCTGAACCAGTTAACGTGGAAGATCTTCGGAACAACGTCAGCGATGTTCTCCATGTTCAACCAGTGCTGGAAGTAGTCACCCATTGCGTAGCCGCAGAAGGGAATCATAGCCATGGGGTCACGACGTACAACGCCTACTGCGCCGGAAGCTGCAGCGGTGGTCTCGGAAGCCATGATGGAACCAACAAAGGTACCGTGAGTCCAGTTGTAGGACTGGTAAACCAGAGGAGCAGTCTTAGCACGACGGCCGCCGAAGATGATAGCGGTCAAAGGTACACCTGCGGGGTTGTCGAACTCTGCGGAGATGCAGGGGCAGTTCTTAGCGGGTGCAGTAAAACGGGAGTTGGGGTGAGCACCGGAGGTCTTCACCTTGTCTGCCTTGTCATACTTGGTATAATCCCAAACCTCGCCTCTCCAGTTGAGAGCGTTCTTGGGAGGATTCTTGTCCAGACCTTCCCACCAAACGTTGTTGTCATCCAGGTTGTGGGTAACGTTGGTGAAGATAGTGCCTTCCATGGTAGAAGCCAGAGCGTTGGGGTTGGAGTTAACGTTGGTACCGGGAGCTACGCCGAAGAAGCCGTTCTCGGGGTTGATAGCCCACAGACGACCGTCGGGACCGACTCTCATCCAAGCGATATCGTCACCTACGCACCATACCTTGTAACCCTTCTTAGCATAAACTTCCGGAGGAATCAGCATAGCCAGGTTGGTCTTTCCGCAAGCGGAGGGGAATGCACCGGTAACATACTTGATGCTTCCGTCGGGATATTCGATACCCAGAATGAGCATATGCTCAGCCATCCAGCCTTCGTTCTTGCCCTGGAAAGATGCGATACGCAGAGCGAAGCACTTCTTGCCCAGCAGAACG
>JAZKZH010000018.1:0-42070 GCA_045612545.1 Eubacteriales bacterium | reverse complement strand
ACCGATGATGTCGAAGCCGCCGGTGTTGCGGTACTGGTTGATATACTCGTCGTCAAAGATGATATAGCTGTCTTCAAGCAGACCGCTGGGGCCGCCCTTGAAGCCATAGAGAACGATGTTCTTGTCGGTTGCCTTCAGTGCATCGTACAGACCGCAGATAACGTTGTGGCCGCCGGGAGCCTGACCGCCGGAAAGGATAACGCCGACCTTCTGAGTTTTTGCCTCAGCGGTGTTGGCACCCTTCTGGAAGGTGATCTCGTTCTTACCGTAGGTGTTGGGGAACAGAGCCTGGATCTTCTCCTGGTCTGCTACGCTCTCGGTTGCGCCGCCGTTCTTAACACAGATCTCGGAAATACCGTTTCTCAGCATACCGGGCAGCTTGGGGGCATACTGATATCTTGCCGTCTGGAGAGGGGAAAGTTTCATGGAAATGACACTCCTTATTTTGGTTTTATTTACATGCAGAGTCATTATACCCTATTTTCTTCCAAAAGTAAAGAGCATTTTATTATTTTTTGGGGTTTCCCCGGAGAATTTTCTTGCACAAAGAAGTGGTGTATGGTATCATATATCCAAAGACGGCAAAAACTTTTCGTTATGGCGCGACGGAAGGCAGACTTTTTCTGTATATTGGGGTGAAAGGCCTTTTTGAAAACAGCAGATTTGGGAGGTGGACGGTTTATGACAGATCAAAAGATCGTTGAGTTGTTCTGGCAGCGGGATGAATCGGCAATTTGCGAGACGCAGGCGGCATACGGGCGGTATCTGCATTACATTTCTTACGGCATTCTGCAGGACGACGAGGATGCAAAGGAAACGGTGAACGACGTTTATATGAAAGCGTGGAACGTGATTCCCCCGGAACAGCCTAATCCGCTGAAAACATTTCTCGGCAGGATGGCAAGGCAGTTATCCATTAACCGGCTGGAGAAAAGGACGGCAAAGAAACGGGAGGATTCCCGCTTCACCTTGGTTCTGGAGGAACTGTCGGAATGTATCCCGGACGGAAAAGAGGATATCGGCGATCTTGTGGCGCTGAAAGATTCCTTGAACCGGTTTTTGCGCAGTCTCCCCGGGGAAGCACGCCGGGTATTTATCCGTCGTTACTGGTATATGCATTCCGTCTCTCAAATTGCCAAGGATTTTTCCGTAAGCGAAAGCAAGGTGAAATCCATGCTGATGCGAACGCGAAACAAGCTGAAGCTACATTTGGAGAAAGAAGGATTTGTGATATGAAAAGTAAAAATATTCTGGATGCATTGAACGGCATCGACTACGATCTGGTGGAGGAGGCACGTGAAAAGAAGGGGACAAAAAAATCTGTATGGATCCGCTGGGTCGCCGCGGCGGCTTGTATATGTGTAATTGCGGGTTGCAGTTTGGTATTCCCCGGTCTTCCGGAAGGACAGGAAAGCACAGAATCGGCAGAAAGCAAGGATGAGGGCAAGCTTCCCATCAAGGGGGTACAGGTTTCTGATAATGCTCCCCTGTTTTACGGATCAGAAGGCAGTATAGGTGGATCTTCATCCGCAGAAATCGATACGTCAGGAATCTCCGTTACCATGAAAGCGGTGGAAATGCTGCCCGACACCTACACCATCTACGGGGGCTGGAGGCAAAACAAAAACCGCTTGGTACGGGTGGAATTGATCTCCCTGTTAAAGGGCAAGCGGATGGTAGAAGACTTCTACCTGATGATTCCCGAGGGCTACGAAACGGACTATACGGTGTACGACGTTCTTTTTGCAGAGGATCTTCTTCAAGTGACCTACGAAAAAGCCGTTCTGTATAACGCATCGCAGAAATGTGCGGAACAGATCACGTTACCTATTTTTTCGTGGACTCACACAACCCTTATGGCGTTCGATGCGGAAGGTAACTTTGATGTTTCGCTGTGGCACTCCACGGATCGTTGGAGGAAGTCAACTGCCTACTCTGAAGAATATATAGAAGAAGGCTTTGATCTTTCTATGGCGGAAGAAAAGGCAAGAAGCGAGACTTACGACGCAGAGCATTCCGTTGCGCTGCTCTCGGATCTGCCGCAGGAGACGGCGAGCATTGCAGAGCGGATTCTGAACCCCGAGAACGGGATCTACGCATATTACATTAACTACGGTTTGTACGGCTTGAGCCCTACCGTTCAGTTGACCTGCAGAAGATATATCAACGGATTCGCCACCAACGAATACGTTTGGATTGGGGGAGGCTACGAGGCAGAGTATTCCAAGGCGAGCTTTACAGACAAAGATCTGGAAACGCTGCCCAACCTCTCCGGCGCAATGCAAGCGGTGAAGGAAGCCTTTGATGCAGGGCAGATCACTCCCCCGCATATCGAAGGATACGGAGACATGAAGCAGGAAGCCTACGGGATCTTCGGCTGGTACGCCAAAACGGCAGAGGGTGTGGTGGGGATCGTTCGGGTGAACTTCTGCTACGATTCTTGGTACTTTGACGATGCGTACTACGTGATCGAATACGGTACAGAGGAATGCGCACCCATTACCAGAGACGAGCTGTTAACCTTGCTTGGGGAATACGAAACGACCTTTGTTTACGACGGGGAGTATGATGAACGCGGGAAAGCCCAACTTTATCCAATGATTTAATAGAAAACAGCACCCTTGCCAAAAGCGGTAAGGGTGCTGTTGCATTATATCAAAAATGCTTTATTCCGGCAGAGGTTCAGTCTCCACGGTGTATTTCCCGTGGTTTTCCTTTTGCTTTTCGAAATACTCGGTATATCCGCTGACGGGGATGGCGGGGACGTAGGTCTTGGCGTAGATCAGGTTTCCGTTTGGTGCGGTGCCGATCTTTTTATAGAAGGCGTAGAAAGGGATCCCCGTGTCGGGCACTTCGCGGTCTGTGTTATAGTAATATCTAAACAGGTACTCCATGGATACGAAGTCATATCCTTCGAAATCCACCTTTTCCTGCTCTGCCATACACAGAGGGCATGAATGTCCCCCGAACACGTAGCCGTTATACAGCAACGCCTCAGCCTCCTCCAAGGAGATCCTTTCGGTTGCGGTAATCATGCTGTATTCCTGCGCCATGGTACCGCGGGAACGGGAATACATGATATTCGAAGCCTTCCGCATGCCGTCGGTTGCGATATCGTCTTCGGAATTCTCGTCGTAATAGAATTCCAGAGAAATAGAATCGGAGACGGGATTGGCTTGGAACTCATTCAAGGGATGTGCGCTTTTATCATAAAAGTAAACGGTTATCCCTTCCGCATCATACTCGTAGTAGCGGCGAATGATCTTCGTATCGGGAAAGGACTCCCCAAAAACGTTGCATAGTTTTTCCCTGACAGAGCTTAAAGATGCGATGATCTCTTGATCGGACAAGCGTTGATCGATCTGAACGATCTCCCCATCCAGCGTGATCTCTCGGTTCTCACTATAGGTGTGATACAAATATATAGAATAGCGGCGGTCGGTCTGGGCTGCGGACATATAGGGAGAGTCTAATTCCGGGAACGTAATCGTCAATCCATCTTGAAAGAATTTACGCCTTTCGATTTCATACCGCGGGATCGAAATCTCGAGAGAAGCGAACAATTTTGGGAGAATGGTATCCAAAAACTCCCGAAAAGCCTCCTCGTCTTCTTCGAAAGAAAGGACGTTCCTCTGATACAGGGGCAGATATTTCTGCTCCGTCAAGGGGTTCAGATGTAAGAATTGATCGTCGGGAAAGTAGACCTTGGTGTACGAGTTGGTCGCCACGCCGTCACTAAAGTATTTCGGAAAAAATCCTTCGATAGCTTCCGCAGTATATAAAGCGTTGCTCCAGGTGGGAACAGAGGGTGTCTTGGGAATCACAAAGGAGACACCGACGATCAACAATAAGCAGGCGGCTACGCCGAGAAATGTTTTTCCGAGAGGCGTTTTTTTCTTTTCAGCAAGACGTTGATCCATGGCAACGAAGCGCTGTACAACGTCGGCGTCCATGTTGGTAACGGCGTCTAAAAGATCATTTTCTGTCATAAAAATAGCCTTCCTTTTCAAGTTTTTCTTTGAGGCCGCGCTTGATGGACGCGATCTCCTTGTGGACCGTTGATTCACTGCAACGAAGCAGCTTTGCAACGTCCTTGACGGAACGTGCGGCGTAATATCTGCTCATAAAAACGTACATACGGCGGTCGGAAAGTCCGCGGACGAACTCGTTCAGGATTCGCGCAAGCTCCCTGCATTCCTGCAAAGCAAAAGGATCGTCTTTCGAAGGGATGATCTCCTCAAGCTCCGAGAGCGATACCGTCAGTTCGGAGGAGAGACGTTTTTGGCGGTTCTTCGCTTTGTAGAGATCCACGGCTCTACGTCGGACGATGGTGGCCAGAAACGCCTTCAGGTGGGCGGGTCTCGCAGGCGGGATCCCGTTCCACGCATCCAGGTAGGTGTCGTTAATACATTCCTCGCTGTCCGAACGATCTCCCAGGACGTTGTAGGCTATGGACAGCAGAAAGCCTTGATACTTCCGCTGGGTCTCCCCTATTGCCTGCTGATCGCGCCTCCAATACAGCTCTACGATCTCTTCATCTGCAAGAATACTTCCGCTTTTGGTGGGATGCTCCATACCGCACCTCCTTTTTATAAATTTGAAAGGCCCTTCATACATACAGTCGACAAAAACACGAAAAACTGTAAAGATCCCGATGATTATAGCATACCGGGGAAGAAAAAGCAAGGGCTGAGCAGACGCTCAGCCCGGGTATGGCTCGTATTCCGTTTTGGGGAAGGTTTATTTCCCGTGGTTTTCCTTTTGCTTTTCGAAATACTCGGTATATCCGCTGACGGGGATGGCGGGGACGTAGGTCTTGGCGTAGATCAGTTTTCCGTTTGGTGCGGTGCCGATCTGCTTGTAGAAGGCGTAGAAAGGGATCTCAATATTGGGCAAGCCTGTTTCGTAGTCGCACACGTATTCCAAATCCACATAATCGTACCCCACGAAGCTTACCTTTTCCTGCTCCGCCATACATAATTTACAAGAATGGCCGCCGAAGACATAACCGTTATATAAAAGTGCCTCTGCCTCCTCCAAAGAGATCCTTTTTTCGCTACCGATCAAAACGTATTGTGTTTCCGAGGGAGTTCTCCTGCGAAGGTAACGAACGTATTGAGCTGACAAGGTGCCATCTGCGTTTTCTTCGGGAAAGTCCTCGAAAGCCTGAAAATGAATTGCAATATAATCTGAGTCAAGGGTATTCAAACCATGGATAGAATTCACAGGATCCTTAGCATTGTAAAAATATACTGTGACCTGGTCGGCTCCCTGCTCAGCATATGAAAACCAACGGTGAATTTTCACATCCGGGAAAGAAACACCGAAAATTTCAAACAGCTTGTTTTTAACAGGTTGAAGGGAAACAATGATCTCTTTGTCGGAGAGGTTTTGATCAATCTTCAGGATCTCTCTGTTCAAAGCAATTTGCTTTCCATTGTTAAAGCCTCGGTAGAGAAAGAATTGCTCACTCACAAGATCTTGCGAAAAACTCCAAGAATGATCACTTTCATCAATTTCGGCTCGCAAGCTGTTTCTGCTTCCATAATCCTCTTTCTCTTTGATTGCATATTGGGGTACTGCAATACCCACGGCATTGGAGATTCCGGGGAGAATCCTTTCGATAAAAGCTTCCAGCTCGCTGTTATTTAACTCTGTCCCCTCACGGTTATATTGATAGATCCCCAGATACTCGTCTGCAGGAAGGGAGTCAACGTATAAATATTTTTCATCGTTCACGTATATTTCACGATAAAAATTGGTTGCCCCGCCTTCATAATGCATCGCGCCAAAGAATGTTGCAATCTCTTCCGCAGTATATAAAGCGTTGCTCCAGGTGGGAACAGAGGGTGTCTTGGGAATCACAAAGGAGACACCGACGATCAACAATAAGCAGGCGGCGACGGAGGCGATGGGGCGCCATTTTTTCTTCTTTTCGGATTTTTTCTTTAAGGATTCTTTTTGCAGGACGTATTCTTCTACAAGGGCGGGGTCCAAGTGGTTCAGACCTTCGCTCCATTCTTGTTTCTTCATAAACGGTAACCCTCACTTTCCAGTTTTTCTTTCAAGGACTTGCGGATGGCGGCAAGCTCTTTGTTGACGGTGGAACGGCTGACGTTCAGGTCGCGGGCAATCTTTTCGATGGAGTCTGCTATGTAATAGCGGCTCATGAAGATATACCGTTTGCGGGTATTAAGAGATCGCAGAAAATCGCTGAGTACGCGGCCGAGGGTTTCCCCGTCAAAAGCGGTGTCCACTTCCCCGTCGTCGGAAAGAAAATCTTCCAGCTCGGAAAGAGATACCGTCAGTTCACAGGGAACAGCGGTCTTCTTTCTTCCCTTGTGATAGCGTTTGATAGCAGCTCTTCTGGCGACGGTGGTAAGAAACGCTTTGAGCACGTGGGGCTTGGTGGGAGGGATTGCGTTCCACGTGCCTAAGTAAGTGTCGTTTAAGCATTCCTCGCAGTCCATAGAGTCGGTCAGCAGGTTGCGGAGCACGGAAAACAAGTAGTTTTTGTACTTGAAGTCTGTTTCCTCGATGGCGGTTTCGTCGCGGTTCCAATACAGGGTAACGATGGCTTCGTCGGGGAGGGGTGTGCGCGGGGACGTTTGCTTTTGAAGTTCCATAGCTTGCCTCCTTTCGAATAGAATTGATGGGCCCTTCGTCAATAGAAGTGCGGAAAATCTTGAAAGTGTGTAAGGGAAGTTATACTATTTTAGCACAAAATATGATTTTCTGCAAGAGAAAACACCGCCGAAGGGTAAGATCGGCGGTGTGTTTTTGGTTCAGACAAAATAGCGAGCGTATTTTTTCATGAACAAATCGTATTCGTGTTTTTCTGTAATCCAGACGATGACGGAATACTCGCGAATTCCCAAGCGACGATAGGCCTCCAGACGGTGGTTTCCGTCGTTCAGCTCAAAGCTGTCTTTTCCGTCTTCTGCCAGATAGTGTACGATCAGCGGCGGCATATCCTTTTCTCTGCGGATCACCTGTTGCAGGTTGGATACGTGCTTTTCAAACCACTCTTCGTTGACACGCCATTTCATAGTTTCTTCCGGGCCGCAGCAGCGGGTAAACAGAGACAGCGGCATTTTGACGGGTCCGAGAAAAAATCTGTCGAACAACTTCAAGCCGTCGGAAAACTCCTTGTTTCTTCCGTCGGACAAGAGATACGCATGAACCCATTCTTCAAGCATATTTTTAGAAGCAAATTCGCGGGCGGAAGACAGTGTGCATTTGTAGTCCAATGGTAATTCCTCCTTCTTAGAATATACGATCTTTTTGATCGATTCGCAGGAAAGATAGAATTCATCAGCCAATTGTTCAATGCCGGCACCTGCCTTGAATTTCTCTTTGATGGTACAATTCCGTTCGGCGAGATATTGTTTATAGCCCGAAGACTCGCCCCAGCGCTTTTTCGTTTCCGCCACGGGGATATAGACAAGCTTTCCCGAAGCGTATTTTTGAATCTGCTTCAGCAGAGCTTCAGGAAAAATATCTTTTCCATTTTCGTAATTCATTCTATCATCTCCTTACAAGGGGAATTATAACGAAATAACCGGAGAAATGATATATAGAAAACGGTTATAACGGTTTCTTACCTTGATCACTCACTTCACTGCCACGGTATACATACAGTAATTGATGCCGCCGGTGGAGACGTACCAAGGTTTGGCCAACATCTCCAAGGGAGAATTGCCGTAGAAGGTGATATCCCCCGCAGGGAAATGCTTTTTATACAGGGTAAAGTAGCCTTTCAGGTTGTCGGCGCGGGAGTCGGCACGGGTGACGTTCATGCGGAGGCGTTCGAAGCTTTTCAGCCACTCCGGGATCACGGGCTGTTTATCCGGGTAAAGGACGTAGACATCCACTTCGTTGTCTGCATGAAGCGTGAAGCAAGGTTCCGTTTCGGGAAGAATTTTATCGTTGCCACAGGTCAAAATATGGGTACATCCCTGAAGTTCCTCAGGAATATAGTTGAAAACATAGTCTCTATCCATATATTGAGGTTCGCCGGGCAAAAAGGTGCCGATCATGTATTCCCTACCGGAAGCTACATTTGTGATACGGATGTTTTCCATAAATATGCCTACCTTTCATTCAGCACAGCAGCAGAGAGTACACAGTCTCGCCGCCATTGACAAAAATCTCCATGATATATTCGTCCCGCAGGATCTGCAGGTCGCGCACTTCCCCTGTGTGGATCAGAGGCGGTCTTGCGGTGCGTTCCACCACAAAGCCTTCCTCGGTGAGCTTCACGGCAGGGTCGGAGGGTTTGAGCAAATGAGCCACTTCTTCCGCGGGGCGGCCGCAGAGATGGCCGTTTTGCAGAACGATCTGCCTGGGGATGGAGAGACAGCCTACGTCCACGCCTTCCGCAAAACGGGCGAATTTCCAGCCGGGAATCCAAGTCATCAGCATAGGCGTTCCGTCTGCGGAGGCAAATAGCTGCCCTGCGTATTGGTCGGGGCCTTTGTCAAAACGGTCGGTAAGTTCACAGTGGAAGGTTCCGCCTTCCAGGGTGCCCGTCATGATTTGGAAGAAATGGGTTTCGTCCAAATTGCAAACCGAGGTGGCTAACATACATTTGTTGCCGCCCAAGGGAACGATGGAGGGACATTCGGCGTATTTGGCGTGAGGCCACTCCCCCATGACGGACAAAAACTCCCAGGTCAGCAGATCCTCGCTACGGTATAAAAGCAGACGTGCGGTTTGTGTCTCGGGATGTCCCGAAGCGACCACGCAATAATACACGCCGTTCATACAGCATACGGCAGGGTCGCGGAAGTCGGGGCCGCCCTCCGTGGGGAAGGTCGCGATGACGGGATTGCCCCCATATTTCTCGAAGTGGATGCCGTCCTTGGAGACCGCCACTGCGATGGTAGAGACTGCTGTGATGGCGGCGTAGAATAAATAGAGCTTGTCGTCCTTGACGATGGCGGTGCCCGACCAACATCCCCCACCGTCGTAGGGGTCACCGGGAGTCAGTGCCACGGGAAGCTCTTCCCAGTGGAGAAAATCCTTGGTACGGGCGTGCCCCCAGTGCATGGGTTCCTGCCACGGGACGGGATGATGGGGAGCGTGTTGATAAAAGGCGTGGTAATAGCCTTTGAAATAAACAAGTCCGTTGGGGTCGTTCATCCAGCCCCTGGCGGGTTTATAGTGGTAGCGAAGAGGTTGGGTATAGTCCATAGGGTAAATCTCCTCTGAAGATCTATGAAGATATGATAGCACAAAACATGAGATTTTGCAAGAGGATGCAGAGCCGTTTCCGCTCTACTTTTAGTTGAGGAGGGCGCAATCATGTAGAAATTACGGTTATTGATTTTCTGTTGTTTTGTGCTATACTATTTTCGTGGCCACAAGAAACAGGAAAGGAAGAAAAAACAATGGGTATGAATCTTGCAGAACATTTAAAGATGTTGCGAAAAGAAAAAGGCGTCTCACAAGAGAAGCTTGCGGAATATTTGGGTGTTTCTTTCCAAGCAGTCAGCAAGTGGGAAAACGGGGTGACTTCTCCGGATATTTCACTGCTGCCGGACATTTCCCGCTATTTCGGAATCACGGTGGACGCACTTTTACAGGCTGAGGTGATTGACGAAGAGAAGTTTATTGCAGAATGTAGCGCAAAGGCAGAAAGTTTGTTCCGCGACGGCAAACGGGAGGAGATCATCCCTATTTGGCAGGAGGCGTATCAGAAGATGCCAAATAATGCTGCTGTTAAGGAAATGCTGATGTCCACCTATTTTGACACGGACAAGGTCAAGTATCAAAAGGAAATTATTGAATTGGGAACGGAGCTTTATGCCTCGCAGTACGATCCCGTGACGGACAGCTATTACAAGGGGCAAGCCATTGAGCAGATCGCCCGCACTTATTACGTAAACGGTAACGTGAGCAAAGCCAAGGAATGGGTGCAAAAAGCTTACTCCATTATGCACAGCCAGGAAATGATGTTTATGCAGATCGAGGACAATGAGAAATGGTTGATGGGGGATTTTCGGTTTGCGAATCATTGGTATTTCGATAAGCTTTTCTATATGGCGGTGCGGCTGAACGACACGGGTGTGAAGCAATACGGCAAGGAGTACGTTCAAGACGTCCTCAAGACGGTGGCACAGCTTTATGAAACGGTTTATCCGGGAGATGACATGGGGTATGAAACCTTGCGGAATCTTTATAACCTGCACATGCTGATTGCGGAGAGTGAAGCCTCTTTGGGGAAGGATGAAGAGATAGTGAAGAAGCATCTCACCCGTTCCGTGGAGTGTGCGGAGAAGTCAACTGCCATCAAGGCGCACGAGCTGACCCATCCTTTGGTGCGTGGATGGGAGGTAGCCGACTCCCCCGCCGATAACACGCAGATGGTACGGTTCCTCCGAGAGGAGCTGTTGCGGGAATACTACGAGCCGTATCGGGTGAAAGAATGGTTTGCGAAATTAACGGAGAGACTAGAAAAGGCATTGGGATAAAAGCAAAGAGGTAGGAAATGAAAAGCCGCCGAGGAAATCCTCGGCGGTGTTCTTGTTGATATCTGCTGCACGATTGTGATTATTTACGGAAGCTTTACTTTCGTATTAAGTTAGCTGAGCAAGATGAACATTCTCCAGAAATTGGTTCAAATAATATCTGTAGTCCTTCATTATTTTCGATCCTTGTGGCAAAGCCACTCTGCATCTGTGAGGTTCATGCAGACTTCGAGACTTTCCCGGCAATCATCAGCGACCACATTCAAATTCTCGTCCAGGTGGAAGAGATGGTAATCGGGGTCGTTTTCATACTTACAGACGGCAAGATAATAGACCTTGTGGGCGATAGACCCGCCCGCGGATAATACGGGGGCGAACTCCCCACTCTCGGTGAAGTGCAGAACTTTTGCGCCGCCAAGTTCTCTGGGAAATGTGTGCGGTGTCACAAAAATCATCTGCCGTTGGTAGTCTACGATATAATCCGCGTAGCCTTCGGTATAGGGCAAGTCTTTGAAACCTAACCTTGCGCAAAAGGAGCAAACGAAGGCTTCCCCGTAGTATACGCCAAAAAGATGTTTTGCGGTTTTGTTCAGTTCTTCGAGGGACAACATTTTGCCTGAAAGAAGCTTGTTGCCATCGGAAAATTCGATTTTGATAATCATGTGTTCCTCCGTCCGGACGTGATTGCGGTGTGATTATTATCACGCTTCACTATCTCCGCCATAGGCCTTCATAAAGAAGTCTCCGCTTTGGACAAGATCTGTGATAAGCTTTTCTATGGTTTCCATATCCAACCTTTTTGCAATCAAAAACGGACTTGCAGGTTCTACGTAGCGGGTGCCGTCCTTCTCCATCAAGAACTTCAGATTGTCCGGGGTGATTACGACCACGGTGTATTGACGACCGTTTTCAAATTCAATGCATACGTCAATGTTATCATTGTCGGGATTCCAATATTCCGGCGGTGTAGGATAATAAATATTGAAGTTCATTTTGTCTCCTATGACACGGACAGATTTCACATCAAAGCACACATACGATCAAATCATATCCTTGCGTTTATAGCATTATCGATTTAGCTTTCTCGTTTTCAGTTCTTCGAAGTACTCTTTTGAGGTTCCTGCGCTGAGGGCAGGAATGTAATGGCAAGATTTTTTCAGCTCTTCCTCCGAGGGATAGGAGCCGTAATATCCGCCGCAAAGTCCGCTGTGGTCGCTTCCGCCGCCGATGAAGAGACATTTTTCAAGGGCAATGGCAAGGGCGCGTTTTTGCTCATCCTCCGTGAGATCGGGATGGCATACCTCAAGGCCGACGATGCCAAGGGCGATCAGGTCATCCATATCATCAAGGCAACCGTGGGGGTGGGCGACGATGGCAAAACCTCCGGCGGCTTTTATGAGATCTATCAGCTCGGGAAGGGATTTGAAATCATAGCTGGGAGGAAAGTATCCTCTCTGGACTTCAAAATGCTCCAAGAACCAAGCCATATAGTTTTCCTGCTTTACAAGCCCTTTGGCAAGCATAGCGTTGAAAACGTGATTGTTGCAAAGCCATGCGATGCCGCGGTTGAACTCCAGAACCTCATCCCAAGTGATCCCTGCAATGCCGCCGTTTTTCACAGCCAAGTCGAAGCAGCCTTTGGTATTATCCGTCTGCCGCGCCGCCTTCTCTGCCAGGTATTGCTTCATTGCGGGGTATTCGGGGTCAAAATCATAGCCCAAAATGTGATAGGGCTTGGGTACGCGCACAGAAAACTCCACGCCGAAGATACATTCCAGGCCTTCGTCAGCGCAGGCTTTTTTCAGTTCGGGATAAGCTGTTGCAGTATCGTGATCGGTGATGGCAAGGGCACCGTAGCCCTCGGCCTTGGCGACCTTAACCAGTTCTGCGGGAGAGTAAGGACCATCAGAATGGGTGGAGTGGGTATGTAAATTGGCATAGATTTTCATAGAGAGCACCTCCGTTGGTGAAATTGTACCACAAAAACGCAAGGAATGCAAGAGTGAAAAAGAACGAAGCAAAACACTTCGTTCTTTTTTGGTAATAGGACGTTAAGCAATCAGAAGCAGAGGCTGTCGGTCTTGGAAAGGAGGAGCGCCAGCATTTCCTTGCATCTTGCGATCTTGGCGGGGCTATCTGCTTCGTTGGGACGGCGTGCCGCGCGGCGAAGCATGCGAGTGTAGCCGATGATCATTGCCTTTTCTGCAACGCTACGGCATACGCTTTCGTCCTCTGTGCCGAGATACAGCTTGAGAACCATATCCCAGAACTTCCCTGCAGTTTCATGGGTGTAACCAAAGAAGTTCAACGATACCTGATGATCCAGCTCGGAATATCCTCTTTGATTCGATTTTTCATTCTATGTGCAAGGATCAACTTCTCTTTTGAACTCAGCATTTTATCACCTAGGAAATTTTCTCATGAATTGATATAAGCGAAGTCTCGCCCTGAAGCAAATTCAAATCTATTGTGTTATATTGGTATTGTACCACAAAAATAAAAAAAAGAGCAAGAGGTTGATAAAAAAACACGGCAGTACATAACCTTTCTTACGATAGGTAGGTGATAAAAAAAATCATATCATATTTTTTCAAAATTCAATCACTATACTCATTAATGCGCGGCTCTTTTTCTTTTTGCATAACAAAAGCCTACCTTCGAAAAGATAGGCTTTGTCAGCAATCTGGAGTCTAGTAAAGCACTCGACCCATTCTTCGTATTAAGTTAAAATGTGCCAAAACTCACCATCAGCATCTTTGTACATGATGGGATTGTTATCACAATAAGCAAAAAGGTTTTTATCCGTTAACGAAGTGGGAGATGCTGCAAGAACATCCGTGGTATCAGCGGAAATAAATCTACCAACTTCAGAATCGTAATCATTTCAGCAAATATAGACTTATCCCTTGGCGGTGATGGGAGTTACACTTAACAGCTGTCTTCCGGGGGGGGCTGCTCCATGCTTGTAAACGAGGCTATGTAAAGGATTTTGAAATCAATCCTCTTCAAATTCGATAATGCTTTTTAGACGTTTGGGCAATTTTTCAATATTGGTTAAGTCAAAATCGCCGTATGGTGTTCTCAATGTACGAGAGCCTTTTTTGTAGATAAAAAATGCGATGCGACAAGGATTCACCTCTTTTTCGGGCTCATCGTATGTTTCACATATTTTTTCAATTCCATCTGCATTCAAATATTGCTCCATATAAGGACATTGCCAATCACTTTCATCGAGCTCTTCATCCGGCACGACAATCGAATCCCAATCGATTTCCGCACTTGATATATTTAATGCCATCTCTACAAGCAACCATTCTTTGTTGAATTTATAGCAACCAAAATATGTAACCATTTCTGTTACCTCCTTTCATTTTTTCTCATTATACCACAAAATTGCGGGGAGAGCAAGGGGTATAATAAAAATGCCTTTCGCCAAGGCGAAAAGCTACCTTACTTATTCACTCTTCACTATTACCTATTACCTTCCAAAAAATCCGCACACGCGAATTAGTGAAAAGTGAAAAAGTTAAAAATCCGCACACTTGCGTGTACGGATTTTTTGGCAGGGGCAGTAGGACTTGAACCCACGACCAACGGTTTTGGAGTGGCTCAAACCGCAAAAAAGCCTTGCAAAATCTACAGATTTTAAGCCTTGTTTGGGACCTTCGCGCGTCGCAGTTTTGCGTTTTGATGCTTTATTGATGCTCTTGCCCTCTCCCCCATTCATTATATAAAAGTCGCTTTTTTGATAATATAGAAAAATTTAAGGGCGCTGTTTTAAGTTAACAACACCCTTTTTAAATCCTATCTTCCGAGTGAAGAATATAACCTCTTCCCTCTCGACGTTGACATCTTAACTCTAAATCATCCCTTTGTCAAGTGTCAATAGTTGGGTCGCTATAAACAAAGAGAAAGCTCGTTTCAGAACTACACTTGTGATATTGTACTATTCATCTTTTTCACTTAGCGATCGTTCTGCATCATCCATAAATTGTTCAGAAAGGTGAAGGATTGTAATTTCCTCATTTCCGCCTTCTGTTCTATGAAAAAGAACGATTTTAGAAAAATAATCTCGTTTAATTCTTAACGCATCTTTTCGTTGTTGCCCTATAGAACGTTTCCAATCGCTATAAAGATCCTTAGGCAGTTCAAAATAATAAGCTGTTCCGCGATCGTTAAGTACCCATGTACTGTCATTTTCGCTATACCAATGGATTGTGCAGCCACTGTATCGAGGATCAACGTTGTAGACTTGTTCGCGCGTTTGCCCGCTCTGCAGAAGAAAAAGAAGGGTGCCATCTTCCAATAATCCAATTGTAATTTGCCTTGAGATCCTTTCTACTTCCGCAATATATGCGCTCCATTCATTACATACGATATTCCCCACATATATTTCGTTTTCGGAATAAAACATCATATCATTTATGCGTGAACAAATTCTTTGTGCTAACTCGCAGTCCATTTTCGAGACCTCATCCAATTCGGAAATGACGCGTCTGATGTCTGCAAATAATGCACTTTTTGCAAAAGAGATCAGCGGAATTCTGTGAGCTTTTGCAAAAGCAGATGCTGTAGATTTATATCCGTCAATAGACGCAACAGCAACTTGATACACATACCTTTTCATATCATAGAATTTAGGCTTGCTGCTGCGATTATGCTTTCTATTTTCAAGGATCTCTTTTGTAACAATTTCAAAGTTATTAATATCATCGCGCAGACCAAGTGCATTTCGGATTTGCGGTAATCCTATAGTATCGTTATAACACTTACACTCGACAAGTAATCTCGTGGGATAATAGAAAGGCGTTTGAATTGGTGGAGAAAGAAGAACATCGGCATTATGCGGTTGCCCAACGCCTTGTACCATAAGCCCCGGACCTTCTTTATATACTAATAATCCATCCGGATTAACCGGTCTGAACCCGCAAGATACTAATAAACGATATACAAAAAACTCAAACAGTTTTCCTTTTATTGATGACATGAACTTATTATCCTCCTATCTATTGTAGAACAGCTTTTGCAAAGAATTAAAAAAATGGAGCATTACATCGTATAATTTACTATTCAAGTATCTTCACCAACTCTTCTTTTTGAGCATTGCTTATCTCACCTTTTTCCGTTAACATATTCAAAAGAGTTCTCGCATCACGACCGAAGTCAAACGCGTTGAACTTACTTAATATAGCTTTCAAATGATCTACCGGGAAATAACCATCTAAAGCGTATATCTTCAGTATAAATTCCTTAGCTTTTGTCGCATTGGTTTCAAAAAACTTGAGACAGTTCGTGATTGTAAGGTAAAGATGTGTTCGATCCCCAAAACAGCTTACTACGTCCAAATACATATCCAAAAGCGCTTCGGTTGGATCGACGATATATTCCAATGAGTGCATGAGCAATTCGCCCAGTTTTTGTTGTTTTTGAACTTCGCAGTTGTTTTTAATATACCGCCAGCAAGGAATGAGCCAGTCGTCCAAAACAAAATCGTCTCTTTCAGCCCATATAGAGATGCATCTTAAAAAGTGTTCCAAGAAACGTTCATCTTTGTAGGCTTTTTCGAACGTGGGCAAGGATAATTGGCCATAATTTCGCGCCGAAATAATATAACTATACAAACGTTCCTGCAAGGCGCTATTTTGGCAATCTTCTGGAATAAACGGTATTTCGTTCAAATAATGCCTTTCGACAAGTTCAGTCAATTCGGCAAAGACATATCCAGAATTAAGAATGCAAAACAGCAATGCTTTTATATCAAAAACCTTCTCTCCGAGCAATGTCTCGAATAGCCTTTCGAAGTTTTTTGCACCGATATATTTTAGGTTTTGATAATGATAACATAAGGAATACTTGACGATTTGGTTCGTATCATTAGCTGCTAAAGTTTTTTCAATCAATTCAACATCATTTTCGGAGAGCGAATAACTGTTAAGTTTTCTTAAAGCAACAAACGAATTTATAAGAACGGTTATTTTGTAAAAATCCCCATTGTTTATTAAATCGGTCAATATATGGCTTTCTCCTGAAGGCGATTGGCTTTCTTCAATCGACACTGCAATCCACGGGATTGTTGCCTCTAACATATGTTTGGCCATGGTTTCTTCACTGATTTCAACTGTAGCCAAATGGTCAAAAATCTCTTTTGCAATCCTCCTGTGTTTCGTTTTCGTCTCCACTAAGCTTTTGAGATAGTCGAGTAAAACATCCACAAGAACTCTTTTTGAAACAATTCGCTCAAGGTTGCTTCTAAATTCATTCATGGTGCCCAGAAAGAGCATTTCGGGAAGCGCATTCAGCGATTTTATCGCACAATCAAATTGTGTTGCCGTTAATTCAAAAACGACTCGGGCAAATTGCCGACCACAATCCAAGAGCGAAAAAGTATTGCTTGTTTTTTCGCTCTCCATGACCAACTTATCACACCAGTTTTCATAGGGAATTCCCCGGAAAGTATCACGAGTAATTTTGATCTCATTCGTCCAAGTCATACTATGAACATAATCACAATCATCTGCAATCTGAACACTTTCGTACGGGGTCCCCCCCTCTTTCAAAAGCTTGTCGTATTCTCTTTTGCTCGTTTTGTTTTTTAAATGCTGAAGCAAAGCCATTCGCTTAGATAAAATTAAGTTATTGTAATACTCTCTCTCCTTTTCGCTGGGAACATTATATTTATCTATCCCGAATTTTGAAGCACAAATCACTTTCGTTATTTCTTCCTCGATATGGTCTGTCAAATACCCCTTCTCCGAATGATATCGTATGTTAAGAAAATACTCGTGAAACAACCCATAGTCGGCAAACAATGTTTCACTGGAAAGGAACTCGGAAATATCTTGATCAAATTTGCGCGCCAAATATAATCCCAACTTGCATCCGGCAATGTCGGAACCGCTTATCAAAGAGACAATATGTTTATGCTGAACCTTTTTGTTAAACTGCGAAAAAGATAGTTTAATTTCACCAATGGCAAGTTTCCAATAGTCTTGATGATTTTTATAGATGTTGTCAAGATCATGAATGCGCAAAAACAAATTATAGTTTTTCTTACTCTCAGAAAAAACAACATCCCTAAAATATTTAAACAAAAACGTTGCTATTTTTTTATCGCTAATTAATGCGTTAAATCGGTTCATCAATTGGTTAACGGCATACAATTGACTATCACCAAAAGAATCAAAATCTGTTTTCGCAAAAACGTTATCAAATAATCTTTTCAAAAGCCGCTTGTCCCAATGTGCCACCCTTTCAAATGATTCGATTCGGCTGAATTCATAGAAAAACAAATTGTTATTTCCAACTATTTTTCGAATCAAATCTAAATACTTTGCTTTCGCATGGTCAGCTTTTAGTGCGAAAACAATCTGTATAATGTATTTATTGATTGAAGTATAGCTCTTAGCTAAATTATTTATTTGTTCTGTCGTTATGCTGTTCAAAAAACCTACTGCAGCAACCTGTGCTTGCTCATCATCAGATTCTACCCAAGAAGCAAAAATTTCCAAAAGAGGCCATGCGCGATATTCGGCTTTTTTATCAAGTTGCGCGGGTGAAAACAAACCGTCATTATATAAACGAATCACCCAATCATATCCGCCACATCTAATTATCTCTCTTGCGATCTGTACCTCGTTAGTATGTGCCAGCTCTTCGTTCTTCAAAAAACGCTTAATTGTAGCGTAATTTTCATCATTCAGCTCTTGTATGCATTTCGATATTGTATCTGTAACAGGAACTATTACTTTTTTGTTATAATCTCTATTCAAAGCCTCGAGAACGTATATTAGCGAATCATATCCCATTTTTCCGATATCATACGGAATCATTTCGATGTTCAGCGCTTCAAAATATGATTTTTTCGCTTCATACAAAATATCTTCATTATCGCAGAATCCGTACAGCAAATATACTTTTCTGCCGGCTTCTTCATCATGATGTACTTTTGTTACTATATAGTCAATTAACTCAAATTCGTTTAAACCATATCCGACAAAAATAATAGTATTGTTTTTCGCAAAAATCCATTCTAAAAACTCGATAAATTTACCATCGTTATATCTCGTAACATACTGCGGTGCTGTGAAAACCAAATTATTATTCTTTATATCAATACCATCAGTGTAATGCCCATGAAGATAAAACAGGTGATTTTGTCTCCGGTTATGTTCATTTTTTAAAATTGACGTATTATAATCCTCGTGACATAAAGCGCTCCCTAAAACCTCCTCAAACAGGTTGTCTGCGTTTGTGGTCAGAAAGAATGCATCAAAGCGGTTGAGTATCTCGTAAATGTTTTTCTTTGCGGCAAACACACCTGGATCGGGTTGCATTGCTTTCCCAAACTCTTCGTAAAACTTCTCAAGACGATCATCCTGTTCAAACTTTTTATAGGCAATTGTAATTCGTTCTTTGCAATCAGAAATCTCTTTTAAAATAGTATTCTGCTCTTTGTAGTCCGGAAATGCTTTGCGAATTAAACGTGCTGAAAAATCACCCCAACCAGGGATACCCATAATACGCGAAACTCCCGCCCCTATAAAAAAGATTAGTTTCCCTTTTTCAAAGGCAGAAAGGATATTTTCGTCAAAACGAATATCTGTTTCAAAAATTTCTTTTAATGTCTTTTTCATAGGTGCAACTCCTGTATGCCACATAAGGGTTTTATTGCATTCGAAGCGAAATATAGAATATATATAATTCCGCTCATTAAAAGGCGCCTAAAAAACAAAAAACCGCATGGAATTCTTCCACACGGTTGACTTGGCTGGGCCCAAGCCCACCGTTAAAATATTATAGCACAAAATCTGCCATTTTTCAATGCTTTTGAACATTTTTTCGGTAATCCGGCACCTGACGGTTACAAGCAATTGCAACTTTTTCGCTAATTACGCTTACAATATTACGGTGAATGTAAACTCTGATATTGAGAATATTTTTCTTTGTTTTTTCAAACAATTTTATTTTTTGTTAACCTTTTGCACTTAAACTGTGATATAATCATACCTATAGGAGGGTGGAGTATGGCGAGAATATTGATTGTAGAAGACGAAGTATTGATCAACAAGCACGTTACGGACGAATTGACATATATCGGGCACAAGTGTTCCTCGGCGTTTGACGGGGAGGAAGCGTTGGATTTCATTACCAACAATACCTTTGACCTGATTATACTTGATGTTATGCTGCCGAAGATAAGCGGCTTTGAGTTGATGAAGCATATTAAGAAGATGCCCGTGATCTTTGTTACGGCGAAAAGCGATTTGAACGACAGGCTCAACGGTTTGGAGCTGGGGGCGGATGATTATATCGTTAAGCCGTTTGAAATGCCCGAGCTGTTGGCAAGGGTTCGTGTCGTTCTCCGCAGAACCAACCGAAGCGAGCAGTTCTTCCCTATTGACGACCTGATGATTGATTTTGAATCCCAGAAGGTTTTCAGAGGGGCTGAAGAAATCAAACTCACCGCAAAGGAGTTTGCCGTGCTGGATATGTTCATTACCAACAAGAACTGTGTTCTCACCCGCGAACAGATTCTTGACAACGTCTGGGCGTATAACTACGAAGGCGACACCGAGAAGGTTGTGGACGTTTACGTTCAGCACCTTCGCAAGAAGCTGGGCTTAAAGAACAGAATCAAAACGATCTACAGTGTGGGATACAGATTTGAATTATGAAACGAAGCAGATTCTTTGAAAAATCATATTTTATAACGCTGTTACTATTTTTGGTGCTTTTGAACGCTTGTATATTCTCTCTTGCGTTATACACCCACAACCGTAGTTATGATTCCGCAGAGCAAGTCTGCCGTTCGGAGCAGTTGGTGATTATCGAAGCCTTTGAACGTGATTACGAAATAAGCGGCGAAGCAAACACCCTCGCCCTTTCCTACGTTACTTTTTACAGCAAGGAAGGTATTTATCTGCAATTTGCGGAGGGAGAGACGGTTCTGCAATCGGACGTTCCCGAGGGATATTCCATCCCCCGGGCGGGAACCCACAGCACCGCCGAGATCGACGGCAAGAAGCACCTTTTTATCACCGAAACCATGTGCGACGGCAGGTTTGCCATTACTTACGCAAAGGATATCAGCTATCTTGACGAGGAATTGAAATCCCTTTCCATTTCATTTATGTTGGTTTCGGGATTGGCGTCGGTGGTGTTGGCACTGGCTTTGTATTTCATTCAGCGTAAGCTCTATGCGCCCTTGCAAAAGCTCCGTGATGCCACCAAAGCAATCTCCAAAGGGGACTTTTCTGCCCGTGCGGACGACAGCGGCAAGGACGAGTTTGCCGAGCTAGCGGAGGATTTCAACGCTATGTCCGATAAGATCAACCGGCAAATGGACGAGCTGAAAACCACCGCACAGCAAAAACAGACCATGCTGGACAACTTGGGGCACGAAATGCGCACGCCACTCACCTCCATCTACGGCGCGGCGGAATATTCTTTTCGCCATACCCTCTCCGAGGAAGAACGCATGCAGACTCTTTTGGACATTATGTCGGAATCCAAGCGGCTACAGAGGATCAGCCAAATTTTGCTTGACTCTGCGTTTATACGGGAAAACGGGATTCAAACAGGCAAAATCTCCGCAGGCGGCTTGATGGTGAAGATGCAGAATATTTTTGTCCTTCGCGCTTCCGAAAAGCAGGTGAAGCTTGGTCTTGCGGGCGGCAATTTTGAATTTGAGGGGGACGAAACGCTGATTGAGGTTTTGATTGCGAATTTGACGGAGAATGCCATTCGCGCTTGCCGAGAAGGCGGCGAGGTTGTCCTGGGTGCGGAAATGATCGACGGTGTGAAGACGCTGTATGTCCGCGACAACGGCACCGGCATGACCAAAGAGCAGATCGAGCATATTACCGAGCCGTTTTACCGCACGGACAAGGCGAGAAGCCGCACGGAAGGCGGCACGGGGCTGGGGCTGGCTTTGTGCAAACGCATTGCGGAGGCGCACGGTGCAGTGCTTGCATTTGAATCGGAAGTGGGCGTGGGCACTACTGCTTACGTGAGATTGCTATGAAACGAAACACAGGTATTTTATTCAAGACCTCCGCCTTGGTGGTAGCGTTTATGCTCCTCTTGGGCGGCGGGATCATGTCCCTCTCCTTTTTGCATGGCGGGGTGAAACCCAATGACGGCAACTTCCTGACCCCCGAACACGCCATAGCCGTTCCCACGGCGCAGGAGCTGTTGCAGAAGAAGTTTGAGATTTACAACACCGTCACAGAGGAGGACGGGAAAAGCGTTGTGACCATTTTCTCGGAGGAGCAGATTACGGACATCCGCACACGGCGGGAAAACGACGAGTGGTTCTGGCTTTCCGGTGAGGAGATGCTGTACCTCATCAACGATACGGTGAAGCTGTTTGAAACGTATGACGTGGTGAAGGTGCGGGATTTGGAGGGGAATCTGAAAGCATTTGACTGCGCAACATCGGGGATCACGAAAGACAACGCTCTTATCAACGCCATTTTCTTGCGGGTGAATCCTTTGAATTGTGCTTTTGCCATGGACAATACCCGGGTCTATTCGTTTTACACCGATCTGAAAGACCCCCTCTCCCAAGAAGAGCTTCAGCAGCTGCACAATCTACGCAATCCTTGGTTTTCATCCGGATGCGAAGAGACAGCGATCTTCAGATGGGATTTTATGAATGGCGATGAATACGTCCATATCCATTTTACGAAATTTTCGTTGGAAGCCTCGGAATACTTGAACCTATCGGAACACAAAACCATACTACCTGTTCAGTAAAAAGTGTTTTTTACCATTTCGGTAAAAGACACTTTTATTTTTCGAAACGTTACAAAATTTCATTTTTGGTTAACAATAAGGCTTTAGGATATACGCATAACAACCAAAGGAGTGATCTACAAGTGAAAAAAGCAATCGTTTCGCTGCTGACGATCTGCAGCTTGCTTTCGGTTTTGTGCGGTTGCGAGCAGGAACCGACATACACCGTACAGTCAGAAGATCCCATTGAAAGCTACGATAATGAATCACGAATCGTAGTGGAGGGTTCGGAAACGGAGGATTCTTCCGCGCATGTTCCCGCCGGGGGAGAATTTGTTGTCAAGGGAAAAAAATACGTTTATCAGCTTTTGGAGAATCTCCCTCCCGAGGACGTGGTGGTTTTGAGCGTAGCCAACGAGACGGAGAAAAACTACGAAGTTACCGTAGCAATCACCTATCTTGACGAGAACGGTGCAGTTTTGAAGGCGGAAGCCCAAACTTATCAGGACATAGCCGCAGGAAACAGTACGTATTACGTGTTCCGCCCGAAAATTGCTTTTGCGGATTACAGATATTCCTTATCGGTGGAAGAACATGAGGGGCCGTGCTATCTGTCAAATATGGTTCCCTACGAGTGGAACGCAGAGGATGCTTATTTGAAAGTATGGAAAGCTCACGTGGGCGAATTGGTTATGCAAGGAGATTACACTATGTATAACCAACTGACTACCAGAATTCCCTTCAAAAATGAAAACGATATCTATATCTACGCGAGAATGCACATTATTTTTTTTGACAACCGGGGAGAAATTGCCTATTTGGGCTCGACTGCCAAGCAAACCAACGCGGGCGAGCTAATTAAAGCAGATACTACGATATACTACACGTTGGATGATATTTCCGTCAACCAAGATAGCTGGCCCGAACATTTGCAGGGAGAAATACAAGCTATGGTGATCCCATTCCGCGCCATGACCAAAGAAGAGGCCGAGCAAGAACTTGGCAGACCTATATCTTAAGGAGTCTGTATGAAAAAAGCTGTTAAGTTATCTCTTTGTTTGTTATGCTTTTTGCTACTCCTGTGCGCTTGTACGGAAGGAGCGGATGAAACAAGAAGTCAACCTTTTGATCGTTCTTTGGCGATGCAGGAAAGCTCTTTTCCCCCGCCCGAAAACAGCAACAGTAGCATTGAACAATCTTTAGAGGAAACCACCGATGAGGAAAGCGGTAATTCCTCCAATCCTATGATGCCCGAGACTTTGTTTGACGGTGCTGAGGTTCGAGAGATAGCAGTTGACGGCGGTAGCTTTCGAGTAAGCCAAATTAAGAAGGACTACTGCAAGGAAGAAGTTGTGTTGCTGCATATCATCAACCAATCAAAAAAAGATTACTGTCTGACTATCGACGGCAATTATCTGGATGAAAACGGAAAGGTTCTCAAAACAGAACGTCAAACCTTTATTCAGTATTACGCGGGATATGAAAACTATTTTTTCTTTCGCCCCAAAACAAAATTTGCCGAGTTTTCCTATTCCCTATCTTTTGAAGATGCTATTGACATAACCGTAGAGGATTTCTTCGGTAATATCCAACAAGTTCGAGCGGATGATGTATCTTACCGGTTTTCTCACACGGAGGAACATTTGCTTCATATTGAGCCGCTGGTCATCCAAGAGAACGATCAAAATAAATATCCAACTCTTGTCGTTTTTACAAATGCAGCCAATAAGCAAAACGCAACCCGTTTCACATGGCTTCATTGGGTAATCTACAACGAACACGGCGAGATTGTGTCTATCTACGGAGATAACGATAGCTCACCGGGAAACACATCATTAGGAGATACCCGCAGTGCATTTCCGATATTCCAAACGGTAAAGAATACCCTTGTTTTACCCGAACAGCTCACAGGTACGCTTTGTGGAATTCCTTGCATCCACTGGGTAAGCGCAACGGTCTTCCCAGAAGAAGATTATCCAAAGATTGATGAAATGCCACCTTTTGAGCCGTCCAACGAAACAACAAATTGGATAGGTACACTATTTGACTTCGAACAGGAGTGAGGCGTATGTGGTTTGGTATAATTAAGAGAGAAGGCTTAAGATGAAAAAGACTCATATTCTAACACTGATTCTCGCTTCGATATTTTTATTCGGCTGTAACGAAACCATGGCTCACCTTTCGACAGAAGAAACTGTTTCAAATCGTGATGTCACAGATGGCTCTATCACAAGCGATGTTTCATTGATAACAGAAAGCGACGTTGAACAGGACATTTCCGAAGAACAATCCGAAACCGAAGACGACTTACCCGGACAAAGTCCTTATGAGCCAACTACACACAGAGAGATAACAGAGCTTGACGGCAAAGCGATAGCAACAATTTATTCTTCGACATTCATTCAGCAATACAAAGAACAACGTGAAAACGGGCTTTTGCCTCGCCTTTCCGCCGACGAAACGAACGAGATCATTGCCGACACCATCTATCTTTTTGAGAACTGCGATGTGATCCAAGTATACACGCTCACAGGAACCAAAAACACCTATCAGGGATTGCCCTTTTATCAATCGGAAGAATATTTTTCCTGTTTCAGGATATTATATGACGTCCCCTCCGATATCAGTTTTGATTATCGAAAAGACTTATGGAACGCAATCCTTCAACGTATCGAGGTATTGCACGCAGAGTTTTACGACGGATTCGACAGCGGCTCCAACTTCATTTTTACGAGCGCTCAACCGTTGAAAACCGAGGATTGGAAAACGCTCAAAACCCCGCTTACCAATATTTATGAACTGGGAGGCAGTTCACAGAAACACCGCGACATTTTAAAGCAGTATTCGTTTGGGGCGTTTTATTTTGATAAAAACGAACAAAGCATCAAATATATCCCCGACCTTGCCGCCGGAGACGATTCTCTTTCGATCTATTTGTTGTCCGCGGAGACGCTCCCCGAACAAATCGGAAGAAACAAGTATGATTCGGATGGCAATGTAGTCATCATTGAGCTATACGAGGCAGAAACGTTATCCGTTATTGCGCGACTGCGATTTGATGAAAAAGAAAATGCCGATCAAATGAAAGCATTTGAAACCGGGTTCCAGACGCTCGCCAAAAGCTTTTGCGGCGGAGGCAACCAGGAGCAACGCACCCACTATCGAGCTATTATTTATCTTAACGGATTTACCCTGTATAGTGACCGAGATGTCGCTATTACCTTTTGCCCCGACGGAGACATTGACCTATTCAACTTTTATGACGATCACGCCATCACGGTACCCCTGTTTAATATGCAAAAAGGCTCTTCGCTTACTGCATTAGCTGCAGAATTACTAACACCGTATATTTTGGAGTGGGAGGAAAAGCAATGAAAAAAAGCGTGTTACACCTGCTGATTTTCGCAATTATGTTAACCTCGTTATGCGCTTGCGGCGAAGAATCTACCTCGGAGCTATCCTATACGGATTTTTCAGATACTGAGTTTTCGTACGAAAACACATCGTTTTTTCTTCCACCGGATACAAGTGAGAATACATCACAAAACGAAAGCTCCGGAGCAGTCGATGGTTTTACCGTAAAAGATAAAAAATATCAATACAAAGACAAGGATCTCGTAATCATAGAAGTCCAAAACGATACTTCTCGAAATTACTCCGTGACAATCAGTGGTACGTATTACGATCAAAAAGGCGCGATTTTAAAAACAGAAACGCATTCTTTTGACGGGTTTGCAGCCGGATATCGGAATTATTTCCTCTTTGCTCCCGATATAACGTTCTCGAGTTTTACATATACCTTTTCCGCAACGGAATATAGCGAAGAATGCTATGCACAGAATCTTTCTTACAGTTTGTCCAACCTGAGGGAAGAGCGATGGCCGATTTACCAAATCACGGGGGATCATACGACGCCATATCCCATGATAACAGCAAGGCTTCGATACAACAGCAAAAACACAGAAAACGTTACTGTGGCTACGCTGTCTATCATTATCGATGAAAACGATCAGATATTTTCCATAGAGGCAAACGGAACGGTAGATATCCCGCCTAACTCTTACGCGGAATCCACATTGACTCCATATTACGAAATAACGGAAGGTGAGCTTACATGGCCGAAAGCTTTACAAGGCAAATTTACAACAGTAGTCATTTTGCTTGCCGCTTCAAAGGATCCCGGCAACGTTCCGATTCCCAAATCCATATATCCCCAATTTGAGCCGTTTGTTTAAGGAGCAGTTTTTTATGTTTTTCTCAATCTGCAAAGCTACTGCAAAAACGCTCTTTCGCGCAAAAACTTTTTGGCTTGCGCTGGCAATACTCTTGATTTTTGTATGCCATGAAATCATAAGTATCACGCATCAAAGTTACAGCTACGAGCTGGGACAAGTAGTAGATCAGGGACATCCCTTATTTGTTTTTTCATATCGCACCTATATACAAAAGTGTATCGGCGTATTACAGAATCTTCTGCATTATCCGATTCCTATTTTTACTGTAATCGTCACAGCGCTAATTCTAAACAGAGATTACCAAGACAACTTCTTTGAGTTGGAAAAATCTCGCGGGATCAAAGCACGGCAATATGTTTTTGCTCGATTGACAACGGCTTCATTCATCTGTTTTGTCATTACCATAATCTTTTGTTTTGTGTATTTTCATGGGCAGGTAATTCCCATGTTGGATTGCGATGAAATGTCAACCGAAGAGTATTTTTGTGACTCAACAATACGGTTGTTGCGCCACGCTTTTGCCACAGTTCCACCTTGCGTTATTTTTTACGTATGCGCTACATACTGCGCAGGGGTATTGCTGAAAAGCGGTATCGGCGCAGCAGTTATTGGGTTTGCGTACATCATATTTTGCTATCTTTGGGATATGTTCAACGTTGCAAACACCGGTGTTTTTTTAGAATATCTACGTCCTTCAAGCCCGTTGAAGTTAATCTATTTTGTATACTATTATGACACTGAGTGGTTTGAATGGATGAAAAAAACTTTTCATACATCCATTGATAAAGCAGCTATTTGTTGGTTCTTTTTACTGGGAATCTCAACCGCATCTGCACTTATCTCCGCGTATATGATTCGAAAAAGAACCGTTTAATACCCATTTATGCTTCTTATAGTGCAAGCATAAAACAAAAACTCTAAATCAATCATTTGAAAGAATCATCAAAAACGGAATGAAACGTTTTTGTATTACAGCAGGAGGTTATTATGAAAGCTATGAAATTATTCCTTGGTTTGTTATGCGTTGCACTGTTCCTTTGTGCTTGCGCAGAAGGTGCGGTCGGAACAGAAAAGCACCCTGCCGAGGGTTCTGTAACAACGCAAGATAACTCTTTTTCCGTGACAGAAAACGATAGCATAGAGCAGTCTTACGAGAACAGCTCGGCGGAAGGAAGCGACGAGCAATTCTCGGAAGAAGCCTCCGGGGATGAAAGCAGTGAGCCTTCGGAGCCCAAGGAGCAAAAGGAGTTGTTTGACGGCGCAGTAATACAAGAAATCGAGATCAACGGCGGTGTCTTCCGAGTAGAACAGATCAAAAAGCATTTCAACGGGGACGATCTGGTTTTGCTGTATATCAAAAATTTGACGGAGAAGGATTACAGCGTTACCATTGAAGGAAGTTATCTGGATGAAGACGGCAACGTGCTTTTGACGGAAACCCAGACCTTCATCCAATATTACGCCGAATATGAAAACTATTTTTTGTTCCGCCCGGAAATCGATTTTGAAGATTTTACGTATACGCTTTCCTTTGACGAGGCAAAAAAGCTTGCTTACGTGGAATACGACGGCAGCATTCAGGAAATTCGTGTGACCGACGTTCAGTTTGAATTTGGGTATATCAACGATGACTGGGACGTACATATTCATCCGTTTGCTGTCAAGTATCAGGATGCCAAGCGCTATCCCACTATTTCGGCGTATACATCTGCAATCAATACCGTATCGGGTAGCAGACAATTTTTTATGCACTGGGTTCTGTATAACGACCGAGGCGAAATTATTGCCATTTACGCACAGTCAGATCGACCGTCTTTGGGTGTTTCGTTAGGAGAAAGATTCGATGCTTTTCCGCTTTATCAAACGGTAAAAGATGAGCTTGTTTGGCCCGAGAGGTATTTAGGTGAAATCAAGGGAATCGGATGCTTACACGAGGTAGATCGTTACCCACATGAATTTGAGCACGATTACGAAACGTATAACTATCATCTGAACTACGAAAAGGAAACCATCTTTGACTTTGAAAAGTAAGTATGGAGGACGCAATGTATTTCATCACTTATAAAAACACGCTCAAAAACATCCTGCGTTCAGGAACATTCTGGCTACTATTTTGCATTTTGCTAATTGTTGCGGCACAGGGCGCACTTGCAGGATATTACGTAGGGGACGACGAGCCCGGGGTGCGCGTATCGTACAATGATTTTGTAGAAGTGATTGCCAATTCCGGGATCTCAACCTTGGCTTTATACGCACTTCCTTTAGTAGCCATCGTGGTGACCATCATTGTTCTCAGTCGTGATTACGGAGACGATTTTTTTGAGATCGAAAAGGCAAGCGGATTGCCGCATCTCCCCTACCTCGCAGGCAGACTGACTGCTATCACTACCGTGGTGACGGTGTGCATGGTGATCTCTCACGCAGTCTGTTTGCATCTTTACATTTTTACAAGAGGCGGCGTACCCAAGCTAACACCGATGGAATATCTATGGGAATCCATTGTGCGGATGTTACGGTTTGATTTCTGCGTCATTTTACCCGAGCTGTTGTTTTATCTCACGATGACCTATTTGCTGGGTGTCTTTTTGAAAAAAGGGTATGCAACTGCCGCGGTATCCTGCGTATTGATGCTGTCATATTATTATGTTTCCATCACCTATCGGTACCAATACATCAGCCGTTTTATGAATCAATTCTTTGATTACTTCTCCCCTCTGCCCGGCAAATTGAGGTTGTATTTTCAGCTCTATGATACGGAAAACTATCAGTTTGCATATCAAGTGTTTGATTTATCTACCGCAGATGCAATTATCGGAATCGGGTTTCTCGTTGGAACATCTCTACTCTTTTCATTCATTTCCTATCTCCGCATTTACAAACGCACCGTTTAGGAGGTTGTATGCTATTTCTACGTTCTTTATGGAAAAACAAATATTACCTTGTCCTGGCGACGGTATTGATGGTAGTCGTCTCTCGGGTATGGAAGGCGTCGCCTTTGATTGCGGCGTTGCCGGAGAAGGGATTTATCGACTACACGGAATTGTTCGTGCCGTTTTTGCTGATCCTGCCCATTTCGTTCTTGCTGTACGATAACTTCGAGATCGAGCTTGCCTTGACCTGCGGGGTGAAGACAGTGAAGCTGATGCTTTACAAGTTCTTCTCGGTGTTGCTCTACACACTGATCCCCATGGGGGCATTGGTGGTGCTTTACAAGTACACGGAGTTCATTCCCAATAGCCAAACGAAGATACGGATTCCCATTGTGATTCCCGAAGATTACAAGGTGTATATGGCAACGTCCACGTTTGTGACTATTTTGTTCTTTGCGTCGTTGTTCCTGCTGGTGCGGGTGGCGACGAAGAACTGCTACGCCCCCGTAGGCTTGGGGATCTTGGTGTATACCATTTTCAACACGCTGAATACAAATATTCACTCGGGATATGAGGATATACGGAAGTGTCTGTTTGACCCGTTTTTGTCCAACTATTTTCTGGGGGATAGGGTTTTGACAGAATATTATCAGGTGGGGCCGTTGTGGACGTACAACAGGATCTTGTTCTTGGGGCTGGCTGTGTTTATGTTAGTGATTACTTACGTTTTGTTAAGAAGAGAAAAACTGCATCAAGGGTTTAATGATTGAGGGGAACTCAAGAAGTTAGTTTACGGTTCGGGACAATCCCCTCCGTCTCGCTGAAGCGAGCCACCTCCCCTTACTAAGGGGAGGCTGGCACGAACGATGCGATTATAAAGACAAAACATATTTCAACGCGATTACCTGTGAGAATCTTACCCCTCAGCAAGAGAAAGATGCTACAATTTCCGCTGAGGCGACACAGGCGCCCCCTAGAAGGGGGAGCTGGCGGCGATAGCCGACTGAGGGGGTTGACCCGGCGTTCAGAAGTTAGTTTTGCTTTGGGACAATCCCCTCCGTCTCGCTGAAGCGAGCCACCTCCCCTTGCTAAGGGGAGGCTGGCACACATAGTGCGAATTTCCCACCATCAACAGATACCCCACGGCGGGGCTTCACAAAGAAATTACACACGAAAGGAATACACATGAAAATTGAAATTAAGAATTTAACCAAAATCTATCCCAGAGGGAAAAAGAAAGCCTTGAACGGAGTCAATATCGAGATCGGGCAGGGTATTTTCGGGTTGATCGGGCGCAACGGCGCAGGCAAAACCACACTGATGCGGATCGTTGCGACCATCATGGACGCTACCGACGGCGAGATTTACTTTGACGGCAAGGAGCTGAAGGCGAACAAGGATGAGTTCCGGTCTTCGTTGGGTTATCTTCCTCAGAGCACCAAGCTGATGCCCCGAATGAACATCGTGGAGTTTTTGGACTACGTTTGTATTCTGAAGGGTATCAAGAATAAGGCGGAGCGGAAGGAGAGAATTGCTTCTGCCATTGAGACGGTTGGGCTGGTTGGCGAGGAGAAGAAGCGTTTGGGCAAATATTCCGGCGGTATGTTGAGACGTGCGGGGATTGCCCAGGCGTTGATCAGTGACCCGAAGGTTCTCATCATCGACGAGCCTACCACAGGTTTGGATCCCGAGGAACGGTTGTATTTCTTGAATTTGCTCTCAAAGATTGCAATGGAAAGAACCATCATTTTCTCCACCCATATCACGGCAGATATTGAGCATTTGTGCAACAACATCTGCGTTTTGGAGCAGGGCGAGGTGAAGTATCTCGGCGAGAAAGCCGAGTTTATCAATCGCATTAACGGCAAGCTGTACGAGCATACCGGGTCGCAGTATGAAGAGGAGCAGCTCCGCAAGGATACGGTGGTCACCTCCGTAGCGTACGTAGACGGCAGACCCAGGGTGCGTTACGTCGCAGAAACTCCTCAGTTCGAAGGTTCCGTTCCCGTGACTCCTACCCTGGAGGATTCGTATATTTACGCCTTGGGCGGCGTGAAGAGGTAAAGGGAATGTTTAAAACTATTGTTGTCACAACAAACAGAAATCTCTTTCGTTCAATCACGTTTCGATTATCTTTAATAATATTATCCGTCGTAGCTATCGTGACAGCATTGCGAGGCTTTCATGGAACCTACGATATGAGCCTCAATGAATTGATCATGGATACCGATCCGCGATATGTACTTAAATATGACATTTTCATTCAGTGGCTAAATAACTCGGTGACATCGCTTTTGCTTTACATCGTGCCCTTTTTTTCTATAATCGCAACAGTAATCATCCTTATACGCGATTACAAAGATGACTTTTTTGAGATAGAAAAAGCAGCCGGAATAAAACCTTTTCAATATATATTCGCACGCTTGCTGACATTGATTTCAATCATCTACATATTGTCTGCAGTCATGAATTATTTTCAAGTTAATCTTTATGTATATACACGCGGCGGTGTTCAAGGAATGGATATGAAAGATTATCTGGTCGAGAGTTTTGTGCGACTGACACGCATTGAGTTCACACGAATACTCCCTTGCATCACCTTTTATGTATGCCTAACATATTTATTTGGCTCTTTTTCCCGCAGTGCTATTTTATCTGCATCGCTGTGTATGGCATATGCCATTACAAACTATGCGGTAGTACTATATTCCGTAGCAGAAAGTGGGATCTTTTTGAATTACCTTTCTCACACTGCGCGAAAATTACAGAACTACATGCATGTTTATGACACTGAAAAATTCGAAAGTTTTGTGACACTGACAAATACATCCTCAACAGATGCCGCTCTTTGTATTAGTTTTTTAATCGGTTGCGGTATTCTATTTGCAGGTTTATGCTATGTCCTCGTTAGAAAACGCGAGCAATAACAATTATAATTCATTGTTAAGGAGATAGTTATGAAGCGCATATTTACCTCGATCCTCATTCTACTTTTCGTGCTTAGCGCAGCCGCTTGCTCGCACGATCACTCGCAATCTACTTCGAATGAATCCTCGTACGTTGATCCTATTTCGGACTATGATGATATCTCGGTTTTCTTCCCTACTGCTTCCGGTGACGAATCATTTCCCGAACCACAACCGAACGAGTCTGCAAATGAAGATTCCGAATCTGCCATTTCCGAAGAACCGCCCGAATCCTCCGATGACGAGTCTTTCGGCAATGTTACTTCGGAAGAGGTGTCTCGTCCCACAGGCGGCATCATTGTCAAGCAGAAAAAATATAACTATAATGGTAATCACGTTGTAATAATGACGGTTGAAAATCAAACGAAACAAGACTACACAATTACCATCAAAGGCTCCTATTTTGAAGCTAACGGCACAATGATTCAACAGGAAAATAAAACCTTCAAAGGCTTTGCCTCTGGATATCAAAACTATTTCATTTTTAATCCTGGAATTCAATTTGATTACTTTGAATACACACTAACAACGGAAAGCTTTGGCGGAATTGCTTTTTCAAAATATCTAAAAACCATGGATCCGGTTCGCATTACAACCGGTAAAACATTTATAAACGGCACAGGTGGCTTCTTTGATAAAGCACATGTTGCCGTCTCTGCAAGTTTTCAGGTTGCTAATACATATGATAAGGAATTATTCTACTCCGCTGAATTTGTTGTATTTGATAACAAGGGAGGCATCTACTATATAGATTCAACACTCCAAGAAGGTAGCGCAGTTCCGGTAGAAAGCGGTAGATCGCCAACGGAATATAGAATTGGACGTTATATTATTTACACCGATGTATTATGGGAAGATAAAAGCTCATTTGTTTTACCCGATGAACTACAAGGTGATGTGATTGGAATCGTGTGCGTCAAAAGCATCAGCAACTAATTTCTATTACGTTTTGAAGCGATGAGAAGTCGGGCATATAAACATTAAAGGAGATAGTAAAAATGAAACGTCGATTTATCAAATTAATTAATAACGAAAGAAATAACAGTTCTTATACGTTGGAGACTCCTTCGCAGATGGCGAACACAAGGATATTTTTTACCAAACCACCGACATGGAGTTTGAGATGCCAGAGGACTGGAAAGGGCAGATTCAATTGATTTCGGTCATCGTCAGCATTGTTGCTCAAGAACCGCCCCCTCCTCCCTCTGCGGCTCGGTAGAGAGATCAAGTAGTATAAAAATCTCTCCTTCATTTCCTATTTCCGGCTCAGGAAGCGGGAAGCATAGCGCGTATCAAAAAGAGGCTTTTCGAAGCCTCTTTTGCTTTTTGTATCAGCGGGAGGAAGAATAGCTGGGTAAGGATACTGCGGTCACCTCCATGGCGTACGTAGACAGAAGAGCGAGGGTCAGATACGTGGAGGTTCAGTTGCAGTTACTCCCCTCCTCGGGAGGTGTGGAGAGGTAAAAACCGTAAAAACTTTTAAAAGACGGGGTTTCCTTTACAATTTGATAACATTCCTATGTTAAAATTTTCAAAAAGTATACTAAAGAGGTTACGTTATGAAAAGATGGCTTGCATTTTTGTTGGCGATCCTGATAGGATGTGCGGGACTTGCCGCCTGCAGTGAAGGCAACGAGGAGAGTTTTGGAGAAAGTGTGGGGGTCAGCTCCGAGGCGATTTCAGAGGTGAGTTTTGAAGAGTCCTCGGCAGAAAGCTCTATGGAAGACAGCTCTGCTACCGAAGAAAGCTCCCAGCCGGAAGAGCCGAATGATCCTGTGTTGGAGTTAGAGGGCTTCCGCCTTTCCTCCATTGACGACGTGACGGGTGAGGACGGTAAGCGGGTCTACACGGTGCATGCACCCTATACGGACACCTATTCCCTGGCTGGGGACGGGGTGAAGGAAATGACCCTGCTGCAGGACGGCGAAGAGGTGGCTTCCGGGGTAGAGCTTTCCGTAGAGCTAACGCAGTATGCCGTTTACACCTTAGAGGTGGAGACGGAGGAAGCGGGAGCGGACTTCAAGATCACCACCAAGGCGGAGAACCATTTGGTAACTCTCCCCTACGACGTGCCCGAGAGGAATGAGCCTATTGAGTACGACGTTTACGGCAATGACAAGCTCACCGCCGCCGAGGTGAACTATATCAAGCGCAAGGGCGGGACTTACATTTATTCCAACAATCCCGAGCAGTTCGGCGCTCAGCACGTGGGCAAGGCGTTCATGCGGAACGAAGGCTTGACGGGCGAGGTGTACGTGACCTTTGAGCACGCAAACTATTCCGGGAACAACGTATACTTGGGGTATCAGCTGAAGAACAACACCGACCACGACGTGTATATCACCATCACCAACGTGGGGTATCAATGGATCGGCACTTGGTTCGGTCAGCTGGCGTGGTATGATTTTTACAATACGTCCTTTGAGCTTCCGGCGGATTATCTGAACGCCAACGGCGGGATCACTTCCAAGTATGCGCACTTGGACTATTCTTACCGCAAGTATGAGCCCCGCGTATACCAGCCTACCACCTACCGCTTGCCTGCGGGAGAGTATTTCTGGGTGATCGGGGGCACCTCTGCGGACGCTTACAGAAACATCAACGTGGATAACTCCGCCAACCACTACGTGAACAACATCCGCTGTGCCAACGGCAACGTGAAGTTTACGGTGACGGGCGGTGAGGTGACGGGCACCATGTACTGCTATACCAATGCGGAGCAGGTGAAAAAGGAGCCCAAGGCCTTGGGTTACGTGGCGGGGAATTACGCACAGCAGTATTCCGGCATTGCGTACCATCACGGTGTCATCGATAACTATATGGAGTGGACTTTTGGGGACGATGACAAGGCAGGGAGACTGCCTGTGACCTACACTAACCGCTATGCGGATTACGTGCCTTCCGTGGGGTCGCCCTACAAGGAGTTCAACAATAAGGATCACGTGGTGAACAGTACCACTTGGATGACCCATTTGAACCCCCAGAACAACCACCAGGCGGTGGGTATGGATATGGTGGAGTTCATCTGGCACGCTTCCAACGGTGCGGAAATTATCATTGACAACTACCACGCAGACGGGTCGGGTGCGCCTGCCAACACGGCAAACTGGATGATCGAGTATCAGGATCACTTCACCTTTGTAAATCAGGGAGATGAAGACAGAACCATTACTCTGCATTTGCGGGATCACGGTACTTTGGCGATCCTTGTGCGGGACAGCGTGACGGGTGAGGTTCTTGAGGCTTCCTACACCGCTGGATTGGGAGAAAACAGCAGTGTGTTCAGCAACTATCAGTATCAGCTCACCGTGCCTGCTCACAGTGTGAAGCAGGTGACCTTGGATTATTTGTTGGTGGCTTGTTCCTACGGAAGCGTTATTCACGCGGTGGAAATGAAGTAAATAATTTTTCGGGAGGATTTTATATGCGTAAATTTTACATAATAGCGGCAATTTCCCTTTTGTTGTTCGGCATGAGCGCTTGCAGCCGCGAAGAAGCAGACGTAAGCTCGGTCGAGACCCAAGAAAGTCAAAGCTCTGCCGTTTCCGAAGAAAGCAAGCAACAAATTTTTGAGGGGAATGAACTGGAATTCTTCGAGATCGAGCTCCCTGCCGACGGCGAAGAGGTTACCTATTCCCCTGCTCTAATGCTGTACGACGACGGCAACGGTCACAGTCTGACGGTATATTCCGCGGCAAGAAGCGGGGATACCATCACCTTTTATACCGATGAAGCGGATTATTATTTCGATCCCCTGGGGCTTACCATCATCACAGCGGCGGGGGAGCACTTCATTTCGTTGAATCCCGCACGGGATGAAGACGGCGCTTGCCTTCCCGGGGTGTACGAGATCTCCGTTTATACGCCCGTCTGGTCGGAGGATACCACCTTGGAAAGCAATCTGAGAGATCTCAAAGCATTTTTGGGGGATGCTTACGATGAAACGAAAAACTATTACTGCATCGAGTTCCACAATGTTTTGTAATTGGGCAAGGGCCGCCACAAGCTTGCTTTTCTGTTTGGCTTTCCTGGTTGTACTGACAGCTTGCGGCGAAAAAGAATTACGTACCAACGCTTCTATGCAGGAAGAGCTGGAGAACATAGATCCTTCCCCGCCCACCTTTTTCCTGCCCGAGGACTCGGGATATGACTGCAAGGGGGAGCACACGGCGGTGTGGAATGATTTGGGAGAAAACCATTACCAATCCTGCAAAAAATGCGGCGCCGTGCTCTCCGAGGCCGAAAAACATACCTCTTCCATGGTGCTTCAAGACGGTTATACGGTGATCGGGGAGCAGGTCTATATCGTAACCAGACACCTATGCCATTGCCGTGCTGTGGTAGAAAGCGTATACGAGCCCCTTTCCGAAGTGACGGGAGGTGACGGGGAATGAATGCAACGGGATACGGATTCAAAAGCTTTTGCCGCCACGGACGCTCTTCCCTTTTGTTTTCCGCTCTCGTCTTTTTCGTGGTTTTGGCGTTGGCATTCTCTGTGATTGTGGTGGAGGTGTGCAGGATCTACAAGGCCAGGAACGAAAATCCCTACGGGGGCTATTACCGTTTGCTGGTGGACAGAAGCAACCCCGTCTACAATGCAGGATACGAATCGGTAGATCTAATGTACAGCGGGAATTGGAAGTCTCTGCAGAAGATCCACCAATACTTCCTTGATATCACCGACTATACGGCGGAGGTATACGGCCAGACGAAAACCAGCCTGCAGCCCTATCTTCCCTCGTGGTGTGACGATACAGGGTACTTTTTGCTGTACGGGGTCACCGATTGTATGGAGGTGTCCGGGTTCGCGCGGGGAGAGCTGACCTTGACGGAAGGACGGCTTTTGACGGAAAAAGACCGCAGAGAGGACTCAAGGGTGTGTTTGGTCGGCGAGGAGATAGCAAAAGCCAATCGCGTGGGCGTAAACGATACCATTGAGATCAAAATGAAAGACGGCACCATGGAGCAATATACCGTGGTGGGTATCTACGCGGATCACGTTCAGCGTTCCAATCTGAATATTACTTTGAGTTACAACTTGCCCCAAAACCGTATTTTCGTGCCCCTTTCCACCTTTGACAGAGCCTATGCTTTGGGGTGCTATAACTACCAGATCAAGCTTACCGACGACGCTTTGATCGGCGACGTGGAGGCGTTGGTAAACCGATACGGGATGTGCGAAGGGTATCCTGCGTATTTCGTTAAGGTGTCCGATATTTACGAGACGAATAACTTAGGCGTGCGCTCTTTGGAGAACGCATTTTTGATCGCTCGGTACGTGTTCGTTGCCGTTGCGGTGTTGCTGATGGCCGTTTACGTACGGTCCATAGCTGTCTCCCGGAAGAAAGAATACGGGATCTTGCTGGCGACAGGACATTCCAAAGGGTACCTTGCGGTGAGCTCCCTTACCGAGTTTCTCTGCTGTATAGCGGCGGGGAGCTTGTTGGCGGTGGGGTGCCTGCTGATTTTCGGAGAATCTGCCGCCATGGCGCTTTTGTCCGGGGCGGCGGGAAACGTATCCGCCGAGGCCTTGGCAGTGACCACCTCCGATACTATTCACGGCATGCTCTTGGAATCCCAAATGTTTGATGCTTCCATCGGCGTCGGTTTTATCCGCACTTGCCTTGGGAGCGCCTTTGCGGTGTTTATCCCCGCGGTCTTGCTGTCCGTAGGTGCTTCCTTGTGGAGCATTCTGAAAAGCAAACCCATTCGGCTTCTGAGCAGACAGGAGGATGCTTGAAAATGAAAGGATCTTTGAAAAATATCATCCGTCTTCCCAACGTGTTCCTGACGGTGTTTTTGGTGGTGTTCTTATCCACGGTGCTGATCTTGCTGTGCAATTCCGTATATACGTCCTGCGGGGATGCCATGGAAAAGCTGAACCGCACCACGGAGATCCCTATGGAGATCACCCTGAAGCAACGGCTGGAGCGGGTGGAAACGGAGGACGGCGGTTACGAGATCGTGGATCTGAACACCAAGCTTTTGGACGGGCAGGTGCTGGAGATCCTTCGGGCGGAAGAACGGCTTTCGGATATCCGATATATTGGCAACACGTATTACTTCTCCGCAGGATTGCTCTGCACGGAGGAGGAATACTTGGCTCTTGAGAACGCCATGGCAGAGAACGGCTCCTTTGTGTTGGGTCGTCAGCTTGGCTTTTCGGAGGTAGGCGTTGCGGGCTGCACCCACGAAGAGCTTCTCCACGAGGTGCTCGGGGTGGGAAAAGAGGATCTTTCCGTCACCTATCTTCCCGGTGCTTCCCCGGAAGACGGCGTTTTGCTTCCCAAGGCGCTGTACGACGGGTTGGGACAGCCCGATGTGTTCTTCGTTGGGTGGTACAAGACGGAAAGTTACGGGTTACAGCTGGATGCCGAAATACCCGGTTATCTGCTTACCCATTTTGAGGAGCTGAAAAAGAAGCCCGATCCGCCCATGCTCCCCGTTCCCGTTTGCGGGTACTATACCTGCAAAGACGGTGCCAAGACAGCCGCGGTGATGGTTGCCGGCGGGGATTATTGGCAAAGCATCTACAAAGCGCAGGATTATTATACCCTGCGGGATAACCAACAAACCTTTGTAAGACCCGCTGCAGATGCCTTCGGCGAGGTGGGGCTTTCGAAGATCGAAATGACTACGGCGTTCCCGGGGGAGGTTGCCGATATCATCAGCGGTCTTATGGGAAAGGGCGTGGACGGGGATAGCTATTTTATCAAAGCTTCGGACTACGAGTATAAGTTCGTGCTGGCGCAGATGGAAAGCATGGGGAATTTTTCCGGGGTAATCCTTTACGCCGCCGTTCTCTTCGGCATTTTGATTCTAACCGTTTTCCTGGCTTACGCCCTCCGCAAGCGGCAGAAGGAGATCTATATCCTGCGGGCGTTGGGGCGGGAAGAACGCTGTATTTCTTTTTCCTTCACCCTGGAGCTGGGAGCGGTGATGCTTGCCGCTTTGGTATGCGGCGTCCTGGCGGCTTATCTGTGGGGAAACGGGATCTGCGGTATGATCAGCAAGCAAGCGTTGGAAAACGCACACGCTTCCGCCGATAGCCTTTCCTTGGTGGCGCAGAATATGGCAAACAGCGAGATTCTCCGCGAGCAAATGGAAAACGCCGCAAAGAAGTATGCGGAGGCTGATTTTTCTCTGACCTATGAAGCATCTCTTGCGGTTTACGGGTGGCTTTTGGCGGTAGTGGCAGTGTTCTCCGTCTACGCCTATACGCTGACGAGACGCATTACCAAGCGAAATATGATGTACAAGGAGGGATAACGGTGTCTGTTTTAGAAGTGCAAAACGTATGCTACGATTACGTAGGGCGCTCCGGCGTCACCCACGCCTTGAAGGGCGTCAGCGGTGTCTTTGAGAGCGGCAGGCTATACGCCTTGACTGGGCGGAGCGGCTCGGGCAAATCCACATTACTCTCTCTGCTGGCGGGGTTTGACCGCCCGAAGGAGGGATGCATTACCTTGGACGGTGAGGATATTTCCTCCATTCAACCCGCCCGGTACAGAAGAGAAAACGTTGCCATCGTCTTTCAGTCTTACAACCTGATCCCCCATTTGACAGCCTTGGAAAACGTAATGCTGGGCTTTGGGGATACGAAGGGGCGTACGACCTCCAAAGCGATGGAGCATTTGAGGTCTGTGGGGCTGGACGAATCCCATTTCAAAAAGAAGCCCGCCCATTTATCCGGCGGAGAACAACAGCGTGTTGCTATTGCCAGAGCACTGGCTTCCGACGCATCCATCATTCTGGCGGATGAGCCCACGGGGAATCTGGACAACGAAAACAGCCAAAAGGTAGTGGCGCTCTTGAAGGATCTGGCGCACCTATTGGGAAAATGCGTGATTATGGTCACCCATTCGGAAGAACTTGCCAACCAGGCGGACGTTCGTTACCATATGTCCGACGGGAAAATAACTGCATATTAGACTAGGTGACTTTGGATTATTTGTTTGTAGCCTGCTTCTACGGCAGTGTGATCCATGCAGTGGAAATGAAATAAAAGAAGAAAGCGTACTGCTCGGGGAAACCCGGGCGGTACGCTTTTTTGCTTTAGAAAAATAAGGATTCAAGTGTATCGGTATTGTCTGTGGAATATTCCGGCTCCTCGGAGAGGATACGGACCGGGTCGGAGATGGGTTGCTTTAGGTGCGCCGTAATCATGGATGTCAAGAAGCGTTCGAAGAATAGGCAGAAGCCAAGGCTTGCCCGTAGGTCTTCCCCATCCTCGGCGGGAGGTATAGCACCTTCAAAAAGAGGCTTTTCGAAGCCTCTTTTGCTTTTTGTATCAGTGCGAGGCGCAAGTGTTGCGGCGGTATAGACAAAGAAAAGGAGATCGCAGAAAACGTTTGCACAAAAGCGGTGTTTTGTATCTCGTTTTTACAGTTTTGTATTTTACCGTCGATTTTTGCATTCTTCAAAAAAGTATTGTGAAAACTGTGTTTTTGCAGTGCTTTTTGTTTTAAACCGGAAAGCAAGAAATACAAGAAAAACTGCAAAAATAATGGGGATTATTTAGTAGCAGGTTAAAGCAAGGCTGGCTCACACTCGTGTTTCGCCGCCTTGCGGCGCAGAGCGCCTGACATCGGACGGCAACGCCGACCGAAAATACGCGGTTTTGGGGTGTTTCTGCAAAGAAAAACGAATCGACCGATTTTTCTAACCCAAGTCCCCAAAAACAAGGTTCACACTCGAAAAGTATGATGTATTTCGGAAATACGCCTGTTTTACGCCATATTTTCGGTGTGAGGAAAAAGAATACACGAAAGGAATTACAAAATGAAAGAACAAAATGAAAAGCTGAGAACAACGATATATATCGACGAACAGCTGGTGAAGCGCGCGGAAATTTTGTTTGGAGAAGCAAAGGTTAACTCCTTCTCTGCATTTGCTTCCAAGGCTATCGAGGAATATATCACAAGACTTGTCATTGACAAGAACAGCGATCTGCTCTCCGACGAGATCAGGAAAGCGATCAAAAACGAGATCGGTCCGCTGGGAAGCAGGATCTCAAAAGGACTATACCGCTACGCAGTGTTCTTGGATGTATTGGTTCATATCGTGGGATGGCGTTGCAGGTTCACCAACGATGCAATCGAAAAGCTTCACAAAGATTCCAACCGCAGAGTTGCACAGGCAAAAGGCATGATTGATTTGGGTATTCTTTTCGAGGATACCGAGGAAGAGGAATAAAAAAATAACCTACTGTAACCTATTTCGAAACAGGTTACAGTAGGTTACAAATTTCAATCAACCACAGCCGACAATTTCTTCTCACATTCTTTGAACCGAGCATCTCTTGCTATCAGATTATCTTCTGTCGAGAAGCAACCGTTATAGCAGCTATGCAGATAGAACTTGAAATTGTTTTTAATTTCTTCTGCCGTTGTGTGTGCGCCCTTCTCTTTGCACGCGCTATAATCGAGAAGCAAAGCATCGGTAAGCTCTTCGATGACCTCAAAAGCTTTATCAATTTCGGATATCGCGATATAGTCATTAGCGAGATTATTGAGTGCGCTATACAACCACTTAGTATGAATTGTTATATCTTCAAACATTTTATCGTTGAACCTTATAGCATCCAAAAACTGATGCCAAGCGTATATGGCTTCTTGTTTTTTCGAGTTGCCAAGAATTGATACTCTCCTTGCTCGAACAGCAAGAGCACGCAAATAATCATGCATAGCTTCGCCGCACATACCGTTCGAAAGCTCAATGCATTTATCTTGATCATTCTTCTTGGAATAGATCTCGATCTCCATCAAGGCTCGTATATTGCCTCTTTGCGG
>JAZKZH010000017.1:0-73009 GCA_045612545.1 Eubacteriales bacterium | reverse complement strand
CACCGCCTTTCTTAAATTAATTATATCATACTTTCGCAAATAAATCAAGGCGTAAGCCTTGTATCTTTAATGAAATCGTGCGCAGTTGCTTTGCAACTGATTGCACGATGAAATCCGAGCAAGCTCGGATGAAATCTTCGGCGTGCCGCCTCAGATGAAATTAAATCCGCCTCTTCTATCCCGACGAAGTCGGATTTCATCGCGAAGCGATTTCATCCGCGACAGTGGATTTAGTTGAAAAAAGAACTTGCTCACGCAAGTGCTTTTTTCTGGAGCTAATGGCGGGACTTGAACCCGCGGCCTGTTGATTACGAATCAACTGCTCTACCGACTGAGCCACATTAGCAAAGTATGGACAACAGCGGTATTATAGCAGAAAGGAACCGCTTTGTCAAGTTCTTTTTTTGCATTTTTCCGCTTTAGACGGCAAAGCCCTTTTGTGGGGCTTTTTTCTTTTACAGGCAGAAAACAAATGTTTTGCAAGAACTGACGAAAATTTTCTATAATGCGACAGCGAAACCCGACAACAAACGACGAAAAAAACGAAGAAACCCTTGTATCACCTTGTTTTTTACCCTCTTGACAAAAATAGACAAAAGGGGTTTTCAAACGCCTCCATCCCGCCAAAGTCGCTCTTGACAGATTCTTTTTCTTTCCTTATAATGAAAACACAAGTGGTAATTTAAGGCATTTTGAGGAAGAAAATACCATAGTTTTCCCATAAAAGGGGAGCGAAACCCCAAAAATGCGAAGGAAAGGAGCAGGGAAGGCAGATATGTTCACAGGAACTTACCGTCACGCAGTGGATGCCAAGGGCAGATTGTTCATTCCCGTGCGCCTTCGCGAGGAGCTTGGGGAGACCTTTATGGTCACCAGAGGCTTGCAGAACTGCCTCCGCCTTTACCCCATGAAGGAGTGGGAAGCCTTTGCCGCCAAGATCGCAGCCCTGCCCGAGACCAGGGCCAAGGATGTGCGCCACTACTTCTTTGCTAACGCATTCGATACTTCTCTGGACGGTCAGGGCAGAGTGACCCTCCCCGCCGATTGCAGAAAGTTTGCTTCCTTGGATAAAAACGTGGTGCTGGTGGGTGACGATACCCGCTTGGAGATTTGGGACGAAGAGCGTTGGGATGCATTGGATGCCGAGAATTACGGCAATATCCTCCCTGTTCTTGAGGAGCTTGGCTTCTGATGGAATACAAACACATTACCGTTTTACTGAACGAAACCGTGGAATCGGTGCTTACCGATCCCGACGGAACCTATATTGATTGCACCTTGGGCGGAGGAGGGCATACAGGCTTGCTGCTGTCCCGCCTTTCCGAAAAGGGGAGAGTCATTGCCATCGACCGCGATGACATTGCTTTGGAAAACGCCCGCAAGAAATTCAATGATCCCCGCCTCACCTTGGTGAAAAGCAACTTCTCCGAGATCGGGCAGATTGCCGCCGAATACGCCCCCGACGGGGTAGACGGCATTTTGGCAGATCTGGGCATTTCCAGCCCTCAGGTGGACGACCCTTCCAGAGGATTCTCTTATTCAGCAGATGCGTATTTGGATATGCGCATGGATCAGACCCAGGCATTCACCGCCCATGACGTGGTGAACACCTATTCCAAAGAGGACTTGATCCGTATCCTGCGGGATTACGGCGAGGAACGCTTTGCCGGCAGAATTGCGGATAAGATCCTCCACGCCAGAGAGCATAAGACCATCGATACCACTGCGGAGCTGACGGCCATCGTTGCCGCCGCTATGCCCAAGCAGAATAAAAAGGAAGGCCACCCCTGCAAGCGCACCTATCAAGCCATTCGCATTGAGGTGAATTCCGAGCTTTCCAGCGTTTCCGCCATGATCGCAGGCGGAATACCCTGCTTGAAAAGCGGGGGACACATGAGTATTATCAGCTTCCACTCCTTGGAGGACAGAATCGTCAAGAACAGCTTCCAAAGAGAGGAAAACCCCTGCACCTGCCCCAAGGATTTCCCCATCTGTGTCTGCGGCAAGAAGCCTACGGTGAAGGTGCTGACCAGAAAGCCCCTGCTTCCCTCGGAGCAGGAAATTACCGAGAACAATCGCGCCCACAGTGCCAAGCTGAGGGTCTGCGAGAAGCTTTAAAGAAAAGGAAGGAAACGAGATGGAACAGAAAACTGCACCCGTAAAGAAAATCGAAAACCGTGCCGGAACCTCCGTTTCCGTTCCCCAGCCTAAGGCCACGAAACCTGCCGCCCCTGCACGTCAGCCCCGCCAGCTTTCCAAGAGAGAGAGCAAGCGCATGGCGCATCGCCACGCTGTCCGTGAGCCTAAGTTTATCACCGTCCGCAAGGAACGCAAGGAGCGTAAGCCTTTCCCCCTGGGAATCGTTTTGGTGCTGGCAATGATCACCGCTTTGTTTTTGTTTATGATGATGAACTATGCGGAGATCGATCAGTACAACGGTGAGATCCGTGACCTGCAAAACACCATGGCCAAGCTGCAAAGCGAGCAGAAGAAGCTGGAGGTGCGCTTGGACAACAAGGACGACCGCGCCGCCTTTGAGCAGTTTGCCGTGGAAGAGCTGGGTATGGTGAAGGCGGACACGCTGGATAAGTTCATCGTCACCCTCAGCCCCGACGACAAGACCGAGATCATGGAATACGAGGACGAGGAAGAAAGCGGCTTCGGCTTCCTGCTTTCCGGTTTGGCGGAGGTTATGCGAGGATTCTTCGGGGAATGATCCCCCCGGCCTTTCATAAACGAAGCGAAGGGTGAATATAGTACCAATAGCAAGGAAAACAAGGGTAAGAAGCGCAGAAATGCCTCTTACCCGTTTGCCGTCTTTTTATAAAGTATTTTTTTGGAGGAAAACTGCACGGATATGGAACGAAAACCCACAGATCCCGCAAAGCAACCCAAGCAAAAAGTTCCCGTAACCGAGCAGGAAAAAGGGAACGGACAGACCGTCTCCCGGGAGGACGCTCCCTTGGAGAACGCCCCCAAGGAAAAAAAGCGCAAGGAGAAGCCTCGCAGAGAGCTGACCCACAAGACCATCGTGCTTCGCAGCCGTATCGTGCTGGTGGTGATGGTGGTCGCCCTTTTGGCCATGTGCGGCAGACTTGCTTTTTTGCAGATCATTGATCCCTATGACTACGCCGCCAAGGCGGTGGAGCAATATACCTATGAGGTGACGCTGGAAGCTAAGCGCGGCACCATTTACGCCTCCGACGGCACCACCAAATTGGCAGCCAGCGTTACCACCCAAACGGTGTTCATTTCTCCCTCGGACGTATATGCTTCTGCCACCAAGGTTAAAGAGGATCGCCCCGCTATGGGAGAAACCGCTTATCTGCAATGGTTGGCGGCAGGCTTGGCGGAATGTCTGGACGGCGTGGACGCCCAATATATTTTGGACAAATATTACGGCTTGGGAGATTCCAAGCTGAAATACAAGTACCTGGTGATCAAGAAGGACATCAACCAAGAGGAAGAGGACAAGGTTCGTCTCTTCATCTCCGAAAATGATCTGGAGCTGGAGGTGGCCTTGGAGGAAGGCACCAAGCGTTCCTACGCCGAGGGTACCGTGGCTTCTCACCTGCTGGGCTTTGTGGGCTCGGATAACAACGGCCTTTTGGGGGTGGAGTTCACCTACGACGAGTATTTGAGAGGTATTGACGGCAGAGCGGTACGGGCGCAGGACGCCAACGGCAACGAGCTGGCCTATAACTACGAAAGCTACATCGCCGCCCAGGATGGCTTGAATCTGGTTACCACCATCGACGTCACCATTCAAAGCATCGTGGAAAAGCATTTGAAGGAGACTTACTACGAGCATCAGCCCGAAGGGCGCGTTTCCTGCATTGTGATGGACGTAGATACCGGTGAGATCCTTGCTCTGGCCATCTACCCCAACTTTGACGTAAACGAATATACCACCCTTTCCGAGGAGTATCAGAAAAAGCTGGACGCTTACGAAGGGGAAGACCCGAAATCCTACCGTTCCACTTTGCTGAACGAGATGTGGAACAACACCATCGCCACCCAAACCTACGAGCCGGGCTCCACATTTAAGGTGATTACCGCGGCCATGGCGTTGGAAAACGGATCGGCAACCCGCACAGAGTTGTTTAATTGCGGCAAGCAGATCACCATTGCTGGGCAGATCATTCACTGCCACTCCGTTCGCGACCACGGCTGGCAGACCATTGCCGATTCCTTGGTCAACTCCTGCAACCCCGCTTTCGCTTCCGTAGGCTTGGCGGTGGGTCACAGCGAGTTTCAGAACTATTTTGAAAACTTCGGATACACCGAAAAAACAGGCTCTGACCTGCTGGGCGAGGTATCCTCCATCTACTATGGCACCACCGGTGTTAACTTCGGTGACGTGGAGCTGGCGGTCTACTCCTTCGGCCAGACCTTCAAGGTTACCATGCTCCAGCACATCACAGCGCTTTCCGCAGTGGCCAACGGCGGCTATCTGGTAACTCCCCACGTTGGAAAATACCTCACCGATGCCAACGGAAACGTGGTGCAGAGCTTCTCTACCGAAAGCACCCGCCAGGTGATCTCCGAGGACGTGTGCAAGGACATCATGTCCTACCTGGTGAATTCCACCAAGAATGCCTGCGTCAGCGGCTATGACGTGGTTTCCAAGACAGGTACCTCCGAGAAGCGAGATACCCTTCGCGAGGATGACTACGTTTCCTCCTGCGTGACCTTTGCCCCTGCGGCAGATCCCAAGATCGCTATTCTGGTCACGGTAGATACTCCCAACCCCGAATTCGGTATTTACGGCTCTGCCGTTGCCGCCCCTGCAGTGGGACGGATCTTGGCAGAGGTTCTGCCCCACATGGGCATTTCTCCCGACGATACCGAAAACGTTGTGGAAATGGTGACTATTCGGGATTACACCGGCATGGATGCCAAGGATACCAAGGCGATTCTGGAGGGCTTGGGTCTCAAGTGCGAGATCAAGGGCAGCGGAAAAACCATTGTTTCCCAAATGCCCAAGGGCGAGCAGAGCGTAGCCGTGGGTGGTAAGGTGATCCTCTATACCGAGGAATCCACGTCCGAAACCACCGTATCCGTTCCCGACGTTGTGGATAAAACGCCCGAATCGGCTTTGCGCACCCTGCAAAACAAGGGGTTGAACGTACAGATCAAGGGCGTGTTCGACGGCGATACCCGTAACTGTTACGTTATCTCCCAGTCCATTGAGCCCGGTACGGAAGTAGCTTCCGGTACCATCGTGGTGATCCAGTGTCGATACGAGGGTCACAGCGACTGATCTTACGAAATATTTCAAAGGAACATAGAAGAACATGGATATTCTCTACCGCATCCTTCTCCCCATGGCAGGATCCTTCCTGCTTTCCGCCCTCCTTCTGAAGATCTTTATCCCCGTGCTTCGTAAGGTGAAGCTGGGGCAAAAGATTCTGGAGATCGGCCCCTCTTGGCACAAGTGCAAGGAGGGAACCCCCGTGCTGGGCGGATTGTTCTTCATTCTTTCCTCCTTGATCGCATTTACCCTTTGGGCGGTGCTGGATGGAGATGGCTTTGACCCCGCTTGGGGCGGTATTGCCATCCTCGCTTTGGGCTCCTGCCTCATCGGCTTCATCGATGACTATGTGAAATTGTTCAAAAAGCGGAACAAGGGACTTACCGCCAAGCAGAAAATGGCGTTGCAGATCCTCACCGCCGCAGGCTTTTTGGCATACCGTGCCTTGGTATGTGAGGCGGGAACCGCTTTGAAGCTGTACGGATTGTTCGGCTTGGAGAGTCTGGAGCTTTCCTGGTTCTACTATCCTATTATGGTGCTGGTCGCTGTCTACGTGATCAACTGCGCCAACCTTACCGATGGCATCGACGGTCTTGCAGGCAGCGTTTCCCTGATCCAGTGCGTGTTCTTTATTTGCGCAGGCGCTTTGCTTTGGCAGAATACGGGTGTGATCGCCCTTGCTTCTGCCTTGGCAGGTGGGCTTTTGGGCTTCCTGGTATTCAACTTCCACCCTGCAAAGATCTTTATGGGCGATACCGGATCCTTGTTCTTGGGGGGCTTTACCGTGGCATTGGCGTTCACCATGGAGAGTGAGCTGCTGTTACTGCCGCTGTGCCTCGTTTGGATCGTGGAAGGCGTTTCTGTGTTATTGCAGGTGCTGTCCTTTAAGCTCACCGGCAAGCGAATCTTCAAAATGGCACCCATCCACCATCACTTTGAAATGTGCAAGTGGAGCGAGGTGCGGGTGGTATTCACCTTCTCTTTGGTCACCGCATTGTGCTGCGGCTTGACCTATTGGCTCTTAGCATAAGTTCTTTTTGGCAATACTCGGAAAGGAGGTTCTCTCATGAGCGCAGAAATCAAGTCCCAAGCTTCCCCCGGTGCGGAGCAAACGGAAACCGAAAAGCCTGCCTCCATGAAGGTACGCACCAAACGGGAACTGACCGTCCGTCAGAAGCCCGGCACGGTGACCCGCTTTTTGGGAGAAATGGATCGTCCTTTCCTCATTATCGTTTTGCTGTTGGTGTGCGTAGGCTCTATTGCGGTATTCTCCGCCTCCTATGCGCATTCCGCCAACCGTTACGGGGATTCCTACGCATTGGCAAGACCTCAGCTGGGGTACGTGTTGGGTGGCGTTTCGCTGATGGCGATCATCGCCGCCTGCGGTCCGTTGGCCTTGGCATTCCTGCGGAAAGCTGCCTACATCATCTTTTTGGGAGCAATCGGCATGAACGCCCTGGTGCCCTTTATCGGTGAGAACTATAACGGTGCTACCCGCTGGATCGTGCTTGCAGGCGTTCAATTCCAGCCCTCCGAGTTTCTGAAATTTGCTCTGGTGCTGATATGCGCTACCCACGTGGTGCGCAATCGGGACAGAATGCATACCTTTCGCTACGGTGTATTGCCCTTCGGAATTTTCTTGTTGATGGCAGTATCCACCACCTTGATGCAAAGCCACCTTTCCGCCACCATCATCTGCTGTATCATTGTTTACGTGATGATGATCCTGGGGGGGACCGGGGCAAAGTTTTTGAGCGCGGTCACAGCCCTTCTCGCCGCAGGCGGTGCGGCCTTGGTGATATGGGGTAGGGAGATCATCGCCATGGTGGTTCCCCACGCACTTCAGCGACTGGATGTATGGAAGGATCCCTTCTCTTTTATGTCCAACGCTTCCGGCGGTAAAGGCTGGCAGCCTGCGCAATCTCTTTACGCCATCAGCTCCGGCGGCTTTTGGGGCTTGGGCTTGGGGCAGAGCAACCAAAAGCACGGCTATTTGCCCGAGCCTTATAACGACTATATCTTCGCCATTATCTGCGAGGAAATGGGCTACTTCGGTGCGGTGATGATCATCGGTCTGTTCGCGGCCTTCGCATGGCGCGGCTTCTACATTGCAACCCATTCTCAAGATAAATTTTCTTCTCTGCTGGTGATGGGCATCATCTCCCACGTGATCATTCAGGTGGTTTTGAACATCTGTGTGGTAACCAACACCCTCCCCAGCACGGGCATCAGCTTGCCCTTCTTCAGCTACGGCGGCACCTCCTTGATCATTTTGCTTTGCGAAATGGGTCTGGTGCTGGCTGTCTCCCGTTATTCCTATACCGAAAAAGCATAAATCCTACCAAAAAGGAATGAACACCATGAAAGTCGTATTAAGCGGCGGCGGAACAGGCGGACACGTCAACCCCGCATTGAATATAGCAAAAGCTCTGAAAAAGCAGGATCCCCAAGTGGAGATCTCCTTTGTGGGCACCAAGCGTGGCATCGAAAGCACTTTGGTTCCCAAGGCGGGCTACGAGATCGATTTCGTAGACGTGCAGGGCTTCCGCAGAAAACTCAACTTCAAGGGCTTGAAGGAAAACTGCAAGGCCTTGTTCAAAGCGGTCAACTCCGTTCGTCAGGCAAAAAAGATCCTGAAGGAGCGTCAACCCGATGTGGTGGTTGGAACGGGGGGCTACGTCAGCTGGCCCACGGTGAAGGCGGCCTCCAAGCTGGGGATCCCTTGCTTGATCCATGAGCAGAATACCTTCCCCGGCGTGACCACCAAAAAGCTGTCCAAGCTGGCAAACGTGGTTTGTATCAGCTTTGAGGGAAGCGAGAAATTCTTCCCCGAAGAATCCCGGGAAAAGCTTATGCTTACGGGTAACCCCATTCACGTGGATCACATCACCCGTGCCGAGGCAAGAAAGGTCTTGGGCATTGGTGAGGATGAGCTGTATATCCTTTCCTTCGGCGGCAGTATGGGCGCCAAACGGGTCAATGAGCTTTGCTTTGATCTTATGGAGCAATACACCGTCCCCACGGGCATTCGCCACGATCATGCCGTGGGCAGAGTGGAATTTGAGCATTTCTCCGCCTTGGCAAAGGAAAACGGTCTGGACACCCACAGCAATCTCACCATAGCGGAATATTTTTACGATATGCCATACCGTCAGGCGGCGGCAGATCTGATCATTTGCCGTGCAGGTGCTATGACCTTGGCGGAGCTTGCCGTGCGAGGCAAAGCGGCGATTTTGATCCCCAGTCCCCACGTGGCGGAGGATCACCAATACAAAAATGCCCGCCTGCTGGCAGACGCAGGGGCGGCGGTGGTATACAGAGAATCCGAGCTGGACAGCACGGTTTTGAAGACTGCCGTAAAGGATCTGCTGGAAAACGAAAACAAACGGAAGCGTATCGAGGACGGCATTCGTAATTTTGCCGCACCGGATTCCGCGGATCGCATCGCAAGCGAAATTATCCGTCTGGCGGAAGAATGATCTACCCCTGCGGAAAGGAAGGAGAACACCCATGGAAGAGCAACGCAAATACGTGCGAAGCAATGCCAATATGGATGCCCTGCGCAGCAAACAGGACAAGAAACGTCGCCGCAGAACGGTATTTTACGTCAGCCTGTTTGTGTCCGTTACCGTGGTCTTCTTGGTGGTGTGTTTTTTCGTCTTCTTCCGCATATCGGAGATCCGTATAGAAAACAACGAGATCTATACCGAGGGGCAGATTCTCGAAAACCTTCCCTTTGCCATAGAAGACAATCTGTTCTCCTTTGGTATTGAGGAGGCAGAGGACACTCTGCGAAAGGCTCTGCCCTATATCGGGGATGTGGAGATCTCCCGCAAGCTGCCGGGGGTGATCACCGTCACCGTCAGCGAACGGAAGGCGGAAATGACCTTGGTGCTGGGAGAGGATGCCTACCTGCTTTCCGGTGACCTGCAGGTGCTTGGCAGAATTGGCGGGGGAGAGATCACCCGGGGGCTTACCAGGGTTTCCACCAGCTCCGTGGAGCGTTGCTTGGTAGGGGAAAGCGTTACCTTTGTGGATACCCGTACCGCAGATTATCTCAAGGAGCTTTACGACCATCTTTCCAAATATGAAATGATGGCAAAGATCCGTGATATCAATATGGTCAGCCGCTTTGACATCACCATCAACTATGACGATCGTTTTACCGTGTACCTTGCGGACATCGATAATATAGATATCAAGATTCGCTTCCTGGCGGAGATCATAAAAAAGCTTGATCCTGCGGATACGGGATATATCAACCTTTCCGATCACAGGGAAGCGGCGGTTCGTTTGGATGAAAAAGATCTCTTGCCTGCAGAATGATTCAATTTTTGCCATTGATGTCGAAAAAAGTCAGTATTTTTCCTAAGAAAAACGCAAAAAGCTCTTGCAAAATTGAATAAAAAAGGTTATTATAGTAAATGTAAAAAAGTATATAAAGTTTTCGGAGGATCAATTTATGTCAAATTTTAGCACGAATCCCAATGCCGTCGTGATTAAGGTCGTCGGTGTGGGCGGCGGTGGTGGCAACGCAGTCAACCGCATGATCGCTTCCTTTGACTCTTCCGATGTTGAATTTATCAACATCAACACCGATTCCCAGGTGCTGTTCAAGTCCAGCGCTCCCACCAAGATCGAAATCGGCGAGAAGATCACCAAGGGTAAGGGCGCAGGTAGCAATCCCGAGGTTGGTGAAAAGGCTGCCGATGAATCTATCGACATGATCAAGGATGCACTCAAGGGTGCAGATATGGTGTTCATCACCGCAGGTATGGGCGGCGGTACCGGTACCGGCGCGGCTCCCATCGTTGCAAAGGTGGCAAAGGAGATGGATATCCTTACCGTTGCCATCGTTACCAAGCCCTTCGTATTCGAAGGCGGCAAGAGAATGGCTCAGGCTGAGATGGGTATCGAAAAGCTGGCTGAAATCGTAGACAGCTTGATCGTGATCCCCAACGAGCGTCTGAAGCTCTTGACCGATAAGAAGATCACCTTCCTGAACGCATTTGCAGAAGCAGACGACGTTCTGCTGAAGGGTGTTCGCAGCATTTGCGAGCTGATCACCGTAGAAGGTATCATCAACCTTGACTTTGCTGACGTTTGTGCTGTTATGGCAAACGCAGGCCTTGCTCACATGGGCGTTGGCGCTGCTAAGGGTAAGGACAAGGCAGAGATGGCAGCCAAGATGGCTATGTCTTCTCCCTTGCTGGAAACCAACATCAGCGGTGCAAAGGGCATCGTGGTCAACATCACCGCTTCTCCCGACATCGGTCTGGACGAGATCGATTGCGCAGTAGCTATGATCACCAGCGAGGCTCAGCCCGATGCGACCATCATCTTCGGTGCGGCTTTGGATGCTACTCTGGAGGATGAGATGAAGATCACTCTGGTGGCTACCGGCTTTGAGGCAAACAAGAAGGCGGCTGACAAGAAGCGCACCATGCCTGCTGCAGAAACCGCAAAGCCCATCGAGACCCCCGCAGACATCACCGAGGATTCCGACATTAAGGACATCATCGAGATGCTCAACAGAGGCAGAAAGTAATCTCCATACGTAAACAAAAGAGCGATCTTTCACGATCGCTCTTTTTCATCCTTATTCTCCTATTAACAAAACGGAAATATCGTTGACGTTGGTGCCCGTAGGGCCTGTGAACAGCAAGCTGCCAGCCGCAAGCAGAGCGTGGAAGGCATCGTTGTTCTCCAAGGCGTAAGCCGGGTCGATCCCATTGGCTTTTATAGCTTTCGCGGTATTGCCGTTGGCAAAGCCTCCTGCCGCATCCGTAGGGCCGTCTGTGCCGTCTGAGCCCAAGGAGAAAAACAGAACGTTTTCCAGCCCCTCCATGCCGATGGCGGCGGCAAGCGCCATTTCCTGGTTGCGGCCTCCCTTGCCCTTGCCCTTCAGCTTCACCACCGTTTCGCCTCCTGCGATGAACGCCTTTTTGCCCCTGCATGCGTGTTCTCTTGCCAGGGAGGCAAACATTGCGCCTGCCTCTCTCGCCTCACAGCTTAAGGTATCGGTAAGCAACACCGTTTCGTAGCCCGATTCACGGCAGACCTTTTCCGCCGCCCGACAAAGCAATCTTACAGACCCCGTAACGTGGCTTTCCACACCGGGAAGCTCACGGGGCGTTTCCTCTCGCAACAGCTCCCAAGCTTTTTGAGATAGCGGGAGGGCATATTTTTCTGCAATGGCCACAGCCTCCGCGGATGTGGCGCTGTCGGGGTAAGCGGGGCCGGATGCGATCATATCCATAGGGTCGCCCAATACGTCGGAAAGAATGACGGAAAACACCTTGGCGGGGGAGACGTGGCGGGCAAATTTACCGCCCTTCACTGCAGAAAACCGCTTGCGCAGTGTATTGATCTCCGTGATATCCGCTCCGCTGGCAAGCAATGCCGCCGTAACAGCTTCCATTTCCTCCGCCTGCAGTAAGGGCTTTTCAAACAGCGCAGACCCACCGCCCGAGATCAAAAACAGAACGCGGTCTTTTTTCGTAAGCTCTGCCGTCATGGTCAGGGCTTCCTCGGTAGCGGCGTAGGTGTGAGCATCCGGCACGGGATGTCCCGCTTCGCGGATTGTCAGATTCCCGATTTCTCCCATGGAGTGTCCGTGCTTGGTGATGACGATCCCGCGGGAAATACGGCTTCCCAAGACTTGGTGCGCCGCAAAAGCCATCTGCCACGCGGCTTTCCCGATGGCAACCAAGAGAAGCTCTCCCTCCGTCTCGGGAATGCTTTTCAACGCTATTTCCACAGCGGTGTTCGGCATGGCGGCGGTGAGTGCGGCGGATAGAATGTTTTCGGCGTCTTCTGCTAAAGGAATTCCTTCTGCATGGGTGCTTTCCAAGGCAAGCTCAATGCCCAAGGCGCCGTATCGTTGCACCTCTTCCTTGGCATAATACCCTTCCATGGATAACGATTCCCCGGTGGCGAAGCCGCACTTTATGGGATCCAAGTGAGCAAACAGCTCCTCAAAGTCGAGATATGGATGCAATGCGGTTACCCCACAAAGCAAATATTCCAAAGGCTTGCCCTCCTTGCGGAAGACGATCTTATCCCCCACACGGATCTTTTTTCGTTTTTCATCGTGCAAACGAAGCTCAATGTTTTTTTCTCCCTTTTTGATCTTCTCAAAGGGACGGGAACGAAGGAACATAAAATGGGTCATAGCGCACCTCCTGTTGCTTGCAGTATACCATACGCCGCGGGGTTTGTCAAATAAAAAAGAGCCGCAGGATTGCGACTCTTTGGTATTATGAATACGGCCGCGTTCTGCGGAATAGAGAGATGCCGATGGCAACTGCGATGATGATTCCCGCAATGGAAAGGGTTGTGACGAACATGGTGGTAGCGGCGTTTGTTGTTTCGGAAAAGCTGACCTCATCTTTGGAAACGAAGATGGCATCACGAGATTCCTCGGGTGTCAGGCTCTTTTCAGATTCCTCTGCGGGAATGCTTCCTTCGCTTTCGGGGGGAAGGGGATCTGCGGAGGACTGGTTTTCCGAAACGTCCTCGGGTACATCTTTGTCTGCCATTGCTTCCAAGTCGAAGATCTGTAATTTGCTTCCCATGATCTCAACCCGAAGTCCCAAGAACACCGCTTCTTTTTCACTGCATAATTGGCTCAGAGGCAAAGCACCCTTGTGGACTCCGCTTTCAAAAGCCTCCCCCATGCCCAAGACGTTGCTCAGGGAAAGGGCAACTGTTTCTCCGTTTTTGCCCTCCAGCAGAAGTTGAATCGCACAGCTTCCTTCTTTTACCGTGAAGTGGTACACCAGCGAGTGATCTGCCGTGCTTATCACAACGGGTTGGGAATACATGGCTTGGGTGGAGGGGATCTTCTTGGAATCAAAGGTGTAGAACAAAAAGGATTCCCCGGATTCCTCCAGCATAACGTAAGCACCGCCATCGGGTGTGCCCTGCCAAAATGCGTTTCGAGGGAGCAGCTCATGAACGTCTGCTGCCGTGGTGGTAAAAGCCCCTATGCATAACAGCAAGACGACCAAGCCCGGCAGAATGCGCAAGCGTTTGAACATAAACTTCCCTCCTTATTTATATAGTATAGACATTTTATCACAGTTTTTCCCTTCCGTCAAGGGAAAATACATTTTATGGCGAAAAAACGCCGCCCCTCCCCGGCAGGGAAGGACGGCAGTTTCGTCTTTTTTTATTGGTTGGTGTCTCCGAGGATTCCCATAAACAACGGAACGGCGTTTTCGCAATCGATGATCATATACACGAAGGGTCTGTCCAGATGCACCACCTTGGGCTTCTCCTGCTCGATGTCCTCGACACCTTCTGTCATCATCTCCACTACGGTAGCCGCCCCGGCTTTCGTACCCTGGGGACCTACCTGAATGTAGGTCTTGTGGAGAACCCGCCCGATGGTGATGGGACCTTCGGCAGAGATCCCCACTCCGCTAAAGGATCCGTCCACCGGGTAACCTGCCGCGTCCAAAACCTCCCGCAGATTCAGATCGTATTCCGTTTCAAAAACGGGGATAGAGGTGACCACGGAGGTGTTCACGGGGTTTTTCAGCATGGTATGCAGGTCGTTGCCGTCCAAGGAGGCAATATACTCCTCCGGAGTGACCCCCTCGTTCGGAAGCATAGCCACAAAGGCGTACTTCATGCCACTGTAATACCGCATAAAGCCCGTGGCGTTTTCATCCTCAAAATAGTGGCTCACGGAATCGTACATAAAGTCTACCTTCTGTTCAGTTCCGTCCGCCTTGGTAAAGACACCCTCCCGCACCTGGGTTTCCTCGTAGGTGGAGAGCCATTCCGCCTCAAAGGCCAGAGCGTTGACTAAATACATCACCGCATCCGCGGGGATCTGATCCAGAATATCCTTGATCATCCCGTCGGTTTTCAGCTCCACCCATTCGTTGATGTCCTTACAGGTCGCCTCGTTAAAGGGGGCTTGATAGGCATCCGCATCGTAGTGATTCTTTACCTTCTGCAGAAATTCCCGGTTCACCGTAAACCGTTCATCCTCCGTGAACCAGATCGAGTTGGCGAGCTGGAGCTTATACTTTTCCCCCTGGGGAAGCTTAAGTGCGTATTCATACATATATTCGTTGATGTGGAGCAGATCATAGCCCCAATACGCCTTGACGGCTTCCTGATCGTCCGCCCCGTTCGATACCATTGCCATGGCGTACAGAATGGAAAGGGGAGAGATCAGCTTGTTTTCCCCGTCGGGATCAGCCTTCAAGGTCTCTTGGAACATTCTCAGCCCCAAGGTAGTCATCAAGGATTCGTAAGGACGCACTACGGCGGTGAGCTCTATTTTCTCTCTGCTGATACCTGCCAGCAGATCCTTTGCGGAAATATCCTCCCAGGTCACCGGGAGCTTCCCGGGGTCTTCGCTTATCCCGCCGCGTTCCTCCGCTGCAGCGCATCCTGCGGTAAATACCGCGCACAACAGCAGTAAAAACGCAAGCAATCTTTTCTTCGTCATAGAAACTACCTCCTTTTATGCTTTGTCAGAAAATCACTTTCCCACGTTGTTTTGCACACCGATAAACAAAGGAACGGCGTTTTCGCAATCGATGATCATATACACAAAGGGTCTGTCCAAATGCACCACCTTGGGCTCCTGGGGCGTTTCCACTTCGCATTCATCCTTCATCTCCACCACGGTAGCCGCCCCGGCTTTCGTACCCTGCGGGCCTACCTGAATGTAGGTCTTGTGGAGAATTCTGCCGATTTCAATATCTCCTGCGGTGGAGGTTCCCACCCCGTTAAAGGTGCCGTCCACCGGGTAGCCTGCCGCCCCCAGAATGCTTCTCAGATCGGCATCGTATTCCGCTTCAAACACGGGAATAGAGGTAACCACGGAGGTCATTTGGGGATTCTTCAGCATGGTATGCAGGTCGTTGCCGTCCAAGGAGGCAATATACTCCTCCGGCGTGACCCCCTCGTTCGGAAGCATTGCCACAAAGGCATACTTCATATCCTTGTAATACCGCATAAAGCCCGTGGCGTTTTCATCCTCAAAATAGTGGCTCACGGAATCGTACATAAAGTCTACCTTCTGTTCAGTTCCGTCCGCCTTGGTAAAGACACCCTCCCGCACTTGGACCTCCTCGTAGGTGGAGAGCCATTCCGCCTCAAAGGCCAAAGCGTTGACTAGATACATCACCGCGTCGTAGGGGATCTGATCCAGAATATCCTTGATCATCCCGTCGGTTTTCAGCTCCACCCATTCGTTGATGTCCTTGCAGGTCGCCTCGTTAAAGGGCGCTTGATAGGCATCCGCATCGTAGAAATTCTTTACCTTCTGCAGAAATTCCCGGTTCACCGTAAACCGTTCATGCTCGGTAAACCAAATAGAGTTGGCGAGCTGAAGCTTATACTTTTCCCCCTGGGGAAGCTTAAGTGTGTATTCATACAGATATTCGTTGATGTGGAGCAGATCATAGCCCCAATACGCCTTGACGGCTTCCTGATCGTCCGCCCCGTTCGATACCATTGCCATGGCGTACAGAATGGAAAGGGGAGAGATCAGCTTGTTTTCCGCGCCGGGATCAGCCTTCAAGGTCTCTTGGAACATTCTCAGCCCCAAGGTAGTCATCAAGGATTCGTAAGGACGCACCACGCCGGTAACGATGGGATCCTCCTTTTTGATGGGCTTCAACAGATCCGTCGCCCCGATGTCCTCCGGCGTGACGCTCGTTCCGACGCTCGTTCCTCCCTGCTCTGCGGCACATCCCGCAAGCAGCAAGCATACCAATAATAAACAACTCAAAATACGCTTCATTTTCATTCCTCCTATTCGTAAAGCATTACTGCGAAAATGATGTCGCCGTCATAACCGGAAAACATCACCCAGATCTCCATCCCCACGGTCAGATCCTCGGGCTTGATCTTTTGGTAGTGGGCATCCTTCCATTTTTCAAAGCTTACAAACAAATTCGTTCCCGACGGGAAGATCGTGCCCTCGTTCACAAACACGGTGCAGTAGGCAAGTTCGCCGTCAAAGCCTTCGATTCTCACCTTGACGGAAGGCTTTTCGTCGGTTTCCGGGGGGGCTACAGGATCTTCAACCGGGGAATTCTCCGGTTCCATTTCGAGATCTTCGTCTTTCTCGTCGGACTCGGAGACATCCCCCGCAGTTTCGCCCTCACTGTATTCCTCACTGTTGCTGAACGTGGCAGAAATACTTTCCGTACCGTCCGAATTGTGTATTTCCATGTTTTCCAAGGAAACCCCGTCCCCTGTGACACCGTCCTCCGGGACTCTTCCCGTCAAAGGCGCCAATTGCAGTACGCACAGCAAGGTCACGCAGAACCCTGCCGCGATCATGGCGTATCGCCAAAGGACGGGACGTTTCTTTTTCTTTTCGCGGAGCTTTGCCACTTCCAACGCCATGTCTTCGTCCAGAAGATCCAAAGCATCCATGATTCTTTCGCTGCTTGTGCGGTTGTTCATACGAAAAATCCCTCCTTTTCTAAATGTTCCCTCAATTGATTCCGGGTGCGGAACAAAAGGCTCTTAGCCTTGCTTTCGCTCATACCGCAGTATGCCGCTACCTCCTGCAGGGGATCCATGTAATAATACCGCCCGATGAATACGTTTCTTGCATCAACGGGCAAGGAACGCAGAAATTTGTTGATGGCCTCCGCCAAAAGGTTGGCTTCCAACGTCTCCTCCGGCATTTCTCCACCGGAAAGACACTCTTCCCATTCTGATATTGACATAGCGTACTCCGATCCAGCCCGCTTTTCGCGGTGCTTTTTCCGAAACAGATCGATGGAGATCCGCCGCGTCAGCTTGGCAAGATAGGCAGACAATACATCCGGCTTGTGGGGCGGCATAGAATTCCATGCGGCAAGATAGGTGTCGTTCACACCCTCCTCACTGTCGGAATGACTGTTTAATATATTGTAGGCGATCTTCAAGAGATACTTCTCGTATTTCTCTTTGGTTCTCAGAATCGCTTCCTCATCGCGGGCGTGATAAAGCTCCACGATCTCCCTGTCCGTCACGGCGTTTCCCTCCTTGCTTGGTTTGAAAAAGACGTCTTCATACACAATACTCGTCAAAAAAATTCATTGGTTGCAAAAAAACAAAAAAAGATTTTTGCAGCATATAGCCGTTCCTTGTTGTTGGTACATTTTACCATATTTGTACGCTGTTTTCAAGAGACTGTAGGGGGGATAGCGGTGCTTTTTCGCATGGATTAAGCCTTTTCATGAAAGTTCCTTTGGATATATGCTATAAAAACTAACAAATTGCGTATAGAATTGTGAAAAAAGCCAATTGAAATTTCAAACGAATGGTGATATAATGACTATGAAAAATTACGCTCAGTTATCATGCCCAAATTGCGTAGTTTTTGAAAAGCGAAAATAAAAAACAAAAAATAAAAAATTCAAAAGGAGAAAACACATGAAAAACTTGCGCAAACTTCATGTACTGGCTGCAGCTCTCGTTGTAGTTCTGTGCATGATGGCAACCACCCTGTTCGTTGCAGCAAGCGGTGACGGCACTTTGTTCGATCCCTATACTTACGGTATCGATGAAATGCCCTCTACCGTAACTGTTCCTGCAGGTGATGAGCCCGTGTTCTACTTGCTTCCCATCGGTGGATGGCAGATGACTGTCGTTTCCGATGGCGCGGCTGTAGACGTGGTCAGTCCCCGCTATATGCCCTTGGGCACTACTGCCAATGGCGTAGCAGCTGAGATTGATTTCGGCAGCTACGGTGTCGGCGACGCTATGTTTGGTTTCGTGAACCACGGTGACGAAGCAGTAACCGTAACCCTTACTTACACTGCTCCCGCACCCGGCTCCGAGGCCAATCCTATCGATGCTGCGACATTGTACTTCAGCTGGACCGACAGCTATCTTCTGAACCCCTCTCTCGAGGCCGGCGATGTAGATGGCATTTGGTACACCTTCACTGCAGATGAGGCAGGCATTCTTTGCCTGGAGAACTCTCTCAAGGAAGGCGGCGAATACCAGATCAAGGTGATCGACGAGAACTACAATGAAAACGTTGCCTTTGACGACGTTTATTCCAACCCCGTCACCACCTATCCTCTCGCAAAAGGCGAGACCGTTTTGATCAACATCTGTGCAGAGTATGATCAGAATTGGAACCTTCCCGCTACCTCCGTGTACGCCAGCTTCTATATGGTAGACGGCACTGAGTCCGATCCCGTTAGAATCAAGAGCAAGGAAGGCTTCAAGGCATACGTTCCTTGCGGCGACTCCGTTTACTACCTTGACGGTACCAACGGCGGTTACTGGGGCGGAAAGGGTCTGATCGTTACCGGCTATACCGACGCCATCAAGGATACCATCGTTACTGTTAACGGTGTTGAGTATACCGACGATGATTGCGACGGCATGATTGAGATCCCCATGCCCGGCGAGTACGGCGCAATGGCAAACCCCGAAATTGTTATCACCAATAACTTCGAAGACGAGTGGATCGATAAGGTTGCTTACACTTTGACCCGTGTCGAAGAGGCTTCTGAATCCGTTTACACTTGCTCCTGCGGCGCTGTGCTGGCATACTTCGATGAAGTTACCGCTTGCCACACGCCCGGTTATCAGGCTTACTGGTGGTGCCCCGATTGCGACGTGGTTTATGCAGATGCACAGGCTACCGTTGTGACCAACCGTAAGAACCTGCAGACCGCTCCCACCTGCGAGCTGGTTTACGTTCCCGAAGCTCCTGCTTGCCACGCAGAGGGTATGATGGAATACTGGTACTGCCCCGAGTGCTGGACCTTCTTTGCTGACGAAGAGGGCAAGTACAACGTAGCATACCTGAGCCTGACCATCCCCGCGGAACGCGACCTTGTCTATGTGGAAGGCTATGAGGCTTGCCACAAGGCAGGTATGCAGGATTACTGGTGGTGCCCCGATTGTCAGGCAGTTTATGCTGACGAATTCGGCATTGAGCTCACCAACCGCAAGAACCTGACCATTGAGCCCACCGTTGAGCTGGAATACGTTCCCGGTTACGAGGCTTGCCATACCAACGGTATGAAGGAATACTGGTACTGCTCCGATTGCGATTGCTTCTTTACCGATGCAGAAGGTAAATACAACATCGCATATCTGAGCCTGGTGATTCCCGCTAAGTGCGAGCTGGTTTACATGCCCGAGGTTCCCGCTTGCCACGCAAACGGCTCCTACGAGTACTGGTTCTGCCCCGACTGTGAAGCAGTATTTGCAGATGCAGAAGGCAAGATCCTGACCAACCGCAAGAACCTCACCATCGAGGCTGATTGCGAGCTGGTTTACATGCCCGAGGTTCCCGCTTGCCACGCAAACGGTACCTCCGAGTACTGGTTCTGTCCCGAATGCGAAGCAGTATTCTCTGACGCAGAAGGCAAGTTCCTGACCAACCGCAAGAACCTCACCATCGAGGCAGATTGCGAGCTGGTATATGTTCCCGGTTACGATGCTTGCCATGTAAATGGTATGCAGGAATACTGGTACTGCCCCGAGTGCGACGCAGTGTTCTCTGACGCAGAAGGCAGATACCTGACCAACCGTAAGAACCTGGTAATTCCCGCAGATTGCGAGCTGGTTTACATGCCCGAGGTTCCCGCTTGCCACGCAAACGGTACTTACGAGTACTGGTTCTGCCCCGAGTGCGAAGCAGTATTTGCTGACGCAGAAGGTCAGATCCTGACCAACCGCAAGAACCTGACCATCCCCGCAGACAGAGAACTGACCTACGTTCCCGGCATTGAGGCTGGCTGCCACCAGACCGGCAGACAGGAATACTGGTACTGTGAAGAGTGCGACACCTTCTTCGCTGGCGCAGAAGGGAAGTACAACGTAGCATACCTGAGCCTGACCATTCCCGCTTTGAACGAACTGGTTTACGTTCCCGAAGTTCCCGCTACCGCTACCGAAGAAGGTATGCAGGAATACTGGTACTGCCCCGAGTGCGACGCAGTATTCGCTGACGCAGCAGGCAGATACCTGACCAACCGTAAGAACCTGGTAATCCCCGCTACCGGAATCCTCGTTGGCGACGTCAACGGCGACGGTAGAATCAACGCAGCTGACTACCTGATGCTGAAGAAGCACGTTACCGGTGCTATCAGACTTACCTCTGCTCAGCTCCTCCGTGCTGACTACAACGGCGACGGCAAGGTTACCTCTATGGACTACATGCTCTTGAAGAGATTCATCCTCAAGAAGTAAGTTCTTAAGTGTTCTAAGCAAACCTAAAAAAGACCGCCATCACTCAAAAAGTGATGGCGGTTTTTCCTATTTAAAAACCTATTCAAAATATTGAACGCCTTCTTCGTCCCGACAGGGCAGGGAAACGGTGGGGTATGCGCTGTTGATCCTTTGGAAGCAGGGGCAATCCTTTCCGTGATCGTTGATCACACCGCAGGCCTGCAGGTATGAATACACGGTAATACAGCCTAAATACTTGAACCCTCGCTTCTTGAGTTCTTTTGCGATCCTTGCTGAAAGATGATTGGAAACGGGAATGTATCCATCGCCATGGCCTTCGTAAAGCACTGTATTCCCTTGTGTAAAGCTCCACAAATATCGGTCAAAGCTCCCGTATTCCTTACAAAGGCTTTCAAAGCATTTTGCGTTGTGTATGATAGCGCGTATCTTTTGAACGGAACGTAGCATCCCGGGGGTGTTCAAAATTCGCTGTATATCGTCTTCGGTGTATCTTGCAACCTTTTGGTAATCAAAGCTGTCAAAACATTTCCGGAAGATTTCTCTCTTTTTAATCATCAATAGCCAGGAAAGTCCGCATTGCAGGGACTCCAGCATCAAAAATTCAAAGAGCTTTCCGTCGTCATGCAACGGGACGCCCCACTCTGTGTCATGATAAGCCTCCATCATAGAATTGCCTTTGCTCCAATTACAATAGGACATATGACACCTCCCATAGTGTTTTGTACTTTCAGTATACCATCGTGGGATTTGGTTGTCAACAGCGAAGGAAAATTATCTATCTCATTGAAAAATCAAAAAAAGTGTGGTACAATATAAAAAAGAATTCCGGAGATAACTATGAAACATAAAAAAGGATGGGTTTTGATCATAATGCTTACACTTTCTACCTTTATTTTTTCCGCCTGCGGAGGTAGTCAGACCGAAGCTTCTTATAAACAGATCACGCAGGAGGAAGCTAAGGCCATCATGGATTCCGGCGTGGAATGTATCATCATCGATGCCCGTACCGAGGAAGAATTTGCCCAGGGGCATATCCCCGGCGCCATTCTCATCCCCGAGTATGAGATCGCTTCCCGCGCGGAAGCCGAGCTTCCCGATAAAAACGCCCTCATTCTCGTCTATTGCCGTAGCGGCAGACGTAGCAAAATTGCTTCCGAAGAGTTGGTCAAGCTGGGCTACACCAACGTGCAGGAATTCGGCGGCATTTTGGATTGGGAATACGACGTTGTGAAGTAAACATTCTTTTTGTTAGGAGACCCTACTATGCTTACTTTTATTTGCTACTCTAAATGCACCACCTGCCAAAAGGCACAGAAGTGGCTGGATGACAACAATATCCAATACGCATTCCGAGACATCAAGGAGAACAAACCCGCCTTAGAGGAGCTTACAGCGTGGCAGAAGAAGAGTGGGTTGCCGCTTAAGAAATTCTTTAACACCAGCGGCTTGCTGTACAGATCTATGGAGCTGAAGGACAAGCTCCCTGCCATGTCCGAGGAGGAAATGCTTTCCCTCCTTGCCACCGACGGAATGCTGGTGAAACGCCCCCTCCTCATCGGAGAAGATTTTGTTCTGGCGGGCTTCTCGGAAGGGGAGTGGAGCTCCAAATTGCTCCCGTAAAATGCGTTATGAAAGGAATGGATCTGTATGAAAACCAAACGTATCAAAATTCTCGTATCCCTGCTTTTGACAGTGCTTTTGCTCCTGCCCACGCTGGCAGCCTGCGGCGGGGAAGAGCAGACCGCCTCCTCGGAAAGTGAGATCACCTCCGCAGGGGAAAGCAGTACCGCCGTTTCCCAAGAATCCTCTGCCGAAAGCGAAGAGACCTCGGAGGAATCCTCCGAAGATACAGGAGAAGAACCCATGGAAAGCATTCGTGACAACCCCGATTACAAGAATATTCTTTTGGGAAAGAGCTATACCCGTTCTGCCCTGTTTCCCGATGATAGCTCCGCCTCCTACCCCGACGAAGGCAATGCATCGCTGACCGACGGTCAGCTTCCCGCCTCGGACGGCAAGTATTCCGATCCTGCCTTTGTGGGCTTCAACGTAAGCAACGATTATTCCGACCGCGGCTACGCCTCCATCGTGGTGGATCTGAACGGATTATACTGCATGGACAGGTTTGAGATCTACGTTGGCTCCAAGGCGTTCCTGAGCGTAGGCATTTCTGCACCCGCCTTTGCCTGGGTATATGCTTCCCACGACGGGGAGACGTGGCATAAGGTGGGCATTACCGCCCACGAGGATACCGATGAGGCTAACTGCATCCCTTCTGTTTTGGAGCTGAACACCCCCGTCACCGCACGTTACTTGGAGTTCCGCATTGTGGCAGACGTCAGCCGTTGGATGTTTGTTGCGGAGGTAATGGCCTACGGCATTGCCACCGATAAGGAGCTCCCCTTCGAGGAAGCACCTGCTCCCGAGCTGGGCGCCACCTTCCTTCCTGCCAAATCCTCCTATAAGTTCCTGTTTATCGGAAACAGCTCCACCTACGTCAATGACATTCCCGCCACCCTGGCTTCCTTGTGTGCAAAGAAGGGGATTACCATTACCCAAAAGCAGATCGTTCCCGGGGGACGTACCCTGGAGGATCACGCCGCGGACCCCGCCGTGTTTGCCGAGATCGCCAAGGGCTACGACGCCGTGTTCATTCAGGAAAACGGCAATTCCATGACCTCTTCCTCGGCAGCAGAAAAGAGCCTTGCGGCCATCAAAAAGCTGGGAGAAGCGGTCCATGCTTCCGGTGCGGTGTTCTGCTTCTACGTCCGCCCGCCCTACGGCAAGGATCTGGCAGGGTACAAGAATTTCGATCAGTGCAAGCTTTTTGACGATCATTTTACTCCCGCCGCAAAGGCTGAAGACGCCCATTGCGTCTACGTCAACCGCGCCTTTGCCTACGCCATCAAGCATTTGAATTATAATCTGTGGGGAGACGACAACGCCCACACCAATACCCACGGCGCATATCTGGCGGTCTGTACCTTCTACGCCACCCTGTTCGGTAAAACCGCAACGGAGTTGGGTATCGCCTACGGCCTTCCCGCCCCAGACGCCAAGGCTTTGCAGGAGGCCGCCGACCGGATCGCCCTGCAGGGTGTGATCCCTTGGGAAGAATGAGAATAGTATGTTAACCTACACCTATACGTCAAAAGGAACCTTTTCACTTGTTGAAAAGCCCAAGCCCACGATCCAACACGATCGTGATGCCATCGTCAAGGTGACCCTTGCCAGCATCTGCTCAAGTGACTTACACATCAAGCACGGCAGTGTCCCCAAAGCGGTGGAGGGCATCACCGTGGGGCATGAGATGGTGGGCATCGTGGAAGAGGTAGGCTCTGCTGTCACCCACGTAAAGCCGGGCGATAGAGTCACGGTGAACGTGGAGACCTTCTGCGGGGAGTGCTTCTTCTGCAAAAAGGGCTTCGTCAACAATTGCACCGACAAAAATGGCGGTTGGGCACTTGGTTGTCGCATCGACGGCGGACAGGCTGAGTATGTCCGCGTACCCTTCGCAGACCAAGGGCTGAACAAGATTCCCGACACCGTCACCGACAGACAAGCTTTGCTGGTGGGGGATGTGCTTGCCACGGGTTATTGGGCGGCGAAGATCTCTGAGATTACGGAAGACGACACCGTTCTCATCATCGGCGCAGGCCCCACGGGAATCTGTACCCTTCTTTGCGTGATGCTGAAAAAGCCGGGGCGCATCATCGTCTGCGAAAAGGATGAGAACCGCATAAAGTTTCTGAATCAGCACTATCCTCACGTGCTGACTGTTACGCCCGAGGAGTGCCTCGATTTCGTCCATAAGAACAGCGACCACGGCGGGGCAGACGTGGTTCTGGAGGTGGCAGGTGCCGGCACCGACGAAGTCGGTGGTATGAATACCTTCGATCTGGCATGGAAGTGTGCCCGTTCCAACGCTATCGTCACGGTGGTGGCGCTCTACGAGAAGCCCCAAATCCTGCCCCTGCCCGATATGTACGGCAAGAACCTCACCTTCAAAACCGGCGGTGTGGACGGCTGCGACTGTGAGGAAACCCTCGCCCTCATCGCCGAGGGCAAGCTCGATACCGAGCCCCTCATTACCCATACCTACCCGCTTGCCAAGATCCACGAGGCGTATGACCTCTTCGAAAATAAACGCGACGGCGTGATAAAAGTCGCCGTGGAGTGCTAACGGTTTCATGCTTGCGTAAAAAAGCGTCATCTTTGCGATGACGCTTTTTCATTTCCTCTTGCGGAATTGTTAAACTATTGGTACGACCGGCAAAAAAGGGTGTCAAACGATTCGAAAAGAACCGAAAAACGCAAGTTGCGACACGTTGCGACGTTACTTTATCCTTTATCTCGCTATGCTTCAGTCGATAGGCTTCATCGTGGGGAACAGCAGAACGTCTCTGATAGACGCGCTGTCGGTAAGAAGCATAACCAATCTGTCGATGCCGAAGCCGAGGCCTCCGGTGGGGGCGAGACCGTACTCCAATGCGGTAACGTAGTCGTAGTCAACCTGGGCAGTGGTGTTGGGATCCTCTGCACGCTTGTTGGCAACCTGCTTCTCGAAACGCTCCTTCTGGTCGATGGGGTCGTTCAGCTCGGAGAAGGCGTTGCCGAACTCGGTAGCGTTGATGAAGTACTCAAAACGCTCGGTAAAGGCGGGCATATCGGGCTTTCTCTTTGCCAAGGGGGAATTTTCTACGGGATAATCGTAGATGATGGTGGGCTGGATCAGATTCTCTTCCACAAAGGCATCGAAGAACTCGATCAGCACCAAGCCCTTGGTAGCGTCCTTGGGAACCTCAACGTGGTGCGCCTTTGCACAAGCACGGGCATCCTCGTCGGTGGCCCAATCGTTGTAATCCACGCCTGCGTACTTCTTCACGGCCTCTACCATGGTCAGCTTTTCCCACTTGCCCATATCGATTTCCTTGCCCTGGTAATTGATCACGGTGGTGCCGCAGATCTTTTCGGCCAGCATGGTGTTCATCTCGATAACCAGATCCATCATACCCTTGTAGTCGGTATATGCCTGGTACAGCTCAATAGAGGTGAACTCGGGGTTGTGCTTGGTATCCATACCCTCGTTACGGAAGATACGGCCTACCTCATAGACCTTGTCAAAGCCGCCTACGATGAGTCTCTTCAGGTAAAGCTCTGTCTCAATACGCAGGAACATATCCATGTCCAGAGTATTGTGGTGAGTTTTGAAGGGTCTTGCGGAAGCGCCGATCTCAAAGGGAGTCAACACGGGGGTGTCAACCTCCAGGAAGCCCTTGCCGTCCAAGTATGCGCGGATCTCGCGCAGGATCAAGCTGCGCTTTACGAAGGTATCCTTAACCTCGGGGTTCACAATAAGATCCACGTAACGCTGACGGTAACGCATATCCTGATCCTTCAGACCGTGGAACTTCTCGGGCAGGGGAGTCAGGGATTTTGCCAGCAGGGTGATGCCCTGTGCGTGGATACTGGTTTCGCCGGTACGGGTCTTGAACACAAAACCGGTGAGTCCGATCACGTCGCCGATGTCGAACTTCTTGAACTCCTTGTAGCACTCCTCACCCACGTCGTTGATGCGCACGTAGGATTGGATGGTACCGGTGGAATCCATAATGTGTACAAAGGAAGCCTTGCCCATGTCGCGGCGGCTCATGATGCGGCCTGCCACGGAAACGGTCTGGTTCTCCAAGGTCTCGAAATTTGCTTTGATGTCAGAAGCGTATGCAGTTACGTCAAACTTGGTGATCTCAAAAGGATCCTTGCCTGCTTCCTTCATTTCCGCAAGCTTCTGTCTGCGGATACGGATCTGATCCGAAAAATTTTCCTCCGCGGTGGGAAGGAGGGTCTCTTCTGCCATGATATATGCCTTTCTTTACTTGGAAATGTTGGTGATGGTGAACTTACGGATGCCGCCGGGAGTTTCCACGCTGATGGAGTCACCCTTCTTGGTGCCCAGCAAGGTTTTGCCCAAAGGACAGTCATCGCTGATCTTGCCGTTCAAGGGATCTGCCTCGGTAGCGGCTACGATCTTGTAGGTGTATTCCTGATCGTTGTCAATGCAATGGATCTCAACGGTGTTACCAACGCTTACCTTATCGGTGCTCAGCTCAGAGTCATCCATAACGACAGCGTTTTCCAGGGTGTTTTCCAGGGTAGCGATCTTGCTTTCGATCTCCGCCTGTTCATTTTTTGCTTCATCGTATTCGCTGTTCTCGGAAAGGTCGCCGTATTCGCGGGCCTTCTGGATCGCCTGGGCAACCTCTTTACGCTTTACTGTTTTCAGGTACTCAAGCTCGTTCTGAAGCTTCAAAAAGCCTTCTTTGGAAACAATGATCTGTTTTGCCATGATGTGTTACTCCCTTGTAAATATTAAAATCAAAGATGTCTGTTTATTTGCCAAGAAGAACTTCCAGCGCCTTCTGCAGCTGTCTGTCCTCTTCATGGGTCAATTTGTAGAAGTTATCCCGTTCCTCATCGGTGAGGATCACCTCGCAGCCTTCGTGGGGCTTGATCCCAACGCCGTCGTAACTGACGTTGGAGGAAGGATTGTAGTAACGGTGAGTGATCTTCACTGCAGAACCATCGGAGAGCGGGGAAATGGATTGCATGGTCCCCTTGCCGTAGGTTTTTTCGCCTACAATGGTGGCGAGACCGAAGTCGCGAAGATCAGCGGTGAACAACTCTGCCGCAGAAGCGGTGCTGCCGTTGCAAAGAACTGCCATGGGTGCATCCAGAAAATGCTCTCCATCGCTCTTTTTGCTTTCGGTGGTGCCGTTGGCGGAAATAATGTGAACGATATCCCCCTCCGGCAACAGCAGGTCGAGGCACTTGCAGATCACGTCCAGATTGCCACCGGGGTTGTTCCGCAGGTCAAACACGTAGGAGGTACAGCCCTCTTCTGCCGCTTGGGTCAAAGCGGCGGCAAACTGATCGTAAGTCACCGCTTCGGAGAAGGAAAGGATCTCAATATAAGCAACGTTTCCTTCCAGTTTTTCGTAGAACACGTTTTCCGTATTCATCTTGCCTCGCACGGCTTCCACCTGCAAGGACACGCCATCCCGCAGAACGGTAAGCTTTACCGAGGAGCCTTCTTCACCGGCTACCAGATTCAAGGCGGCGGAATAGGTCTCATCGGTCAACACGGTATCTTCGATGGCGGTGATAATATCTCCGGGAAGGATTCCCGCAATTTGGGCAGGGGAGTCAGTGACCACGCGGTGAACGTAAGCGCCTTGGGTGGCTTTGTCATACACCACGGAAATGCCAATGCCCACGTAATTTCCGCTACGATCCGCCAAATAAGCGGCGTATTCTTCAGCGGTCATATAGGTGCTGTATGGATCTCCGATGGAATCAAACATAGCTCCGTATACGTTTTCCCAAAGCAGGGCATCGTCGTAATCGCGGATATAGTTTTCATCGATAAAGGCCAGCAACGCTTCCATCTTGGCATATTTGGAATACACCGCGTCCATTTCCCGCAGTTTTGCGGCGGTTTGGGAGGAAAGCAGGGCGTAAGCGCCCAAAAAACTGGCTACCGATAACAGCAAGGCGAAGAAGACCGCCCCTGCAAGGGAGACCTTCCTCGGCTTCTTTTTACCGAACAGATTCAGATCGCAAACGTCCTCTTCCTGCTGTTCGGGGGAAAAATGCTCGTTTTTCATGGGTTGATTCGTCATAGGTTATTTCTCGTTGGGGAGCTTGGTGTAATAGCCGTCGGGCAGGTAATCATCGGGATCCACGTACTCGCCGCCCAAAAGCACGGAGAAGTGGAGGTGGTTGCCGGTGGAACGACCGGTGGTGCCAACCAAAGCGATGATATCACCCTGCTTGACCGTCTGACCTTCCTTACAGATCAGCTCGCTGGCGTGTCCGTAAAGGGTGGTGACACCAACGCCCTGATTGTTCTGCCCGTGGTAGATGATTACACAGTTGCCGTAGCCGCCGTACCATGCAGACTTCGTTACCACACCGCCTGCCGCCGCCAAAATGGGAGATCCCTTGGCGCAAGCTACGTCCAAGCCGGAGTGGAATTCGGTGCCCACACCGGTGATGGGGTTGGTACGGGTGCTGAAATGGCTGGAAATACGGTAGGTCACGTATTCATCCAAGGGCCAAATGAACCCGCCGTCCACAGGCTTGAAGGTGGCGTTGTTATCGTCGATCTGCTGCTGATACAGCTCCAAACGCTCCTTCTTCAGCTGCTCCAGTTTAGCCGCTGTTTCTGCGGCGGTGGTGCCCAAAGCAGTGAATTTCTGTGAAAGCTCCGTCAGGGTAACGTCCAACTCTTCGGCAAGAATGTCAAACTCTACCATTACCTTTTCCAGGTCATTTTGATCCTGCTCCAAGGTTGCCAAATACAGCTCGTATTTTTCGCAAGCGATGTCGTACTCTCTGGTAAGCTCCTCCAGCTTCAGCAGGGAACGCTCCGCAGAGGTACGCAGGTCATTTACACATTCCATGATGGAGTTAAAGTTATCTCTGCGCTCCAGATAGTCGGAAAGGCTATCGGAGGAGAACAACAATTCAAAATCACTTACAGAGCCGTTTTCGTAAACAAAGCGCATAAGCTCTGCAAAGAGGTCGCAATAGTATTCGTATTCGTTTTCCACCAGAATCAGCTCTGCCTGGGCGGTGCTGCGCTTCATATCGCAGGATTGCAGCAGAGATTCGTTCAGCTGGATCTGAGAACCCAAAAGAACGATCTGCCCTGCGATAAGGTGGGCACGCTGGGAATTGTCGACGGATTCACCCTGAAGATCATTCAACTGATTCGAAATTTCCTTTTGCTCGCTTTGCAAGCGAGAAAGCAATGCCTCACAGTCTTTGATATCCTTGTCGATGTCCGCGATGGTGCGCTTGGCTTCTACCTCTTGGACAGGCGCCGTATGCAACGCAGCAAGAAATACTGCGCAGGACAGGCAGAGACAGAGGAACAGGCAGATCAATTTTTGGGGCTTTAAAAACGTCATAGGACAACTCTTTTCTGAAAAATAGGGGGATGTATTAAACTTTCAAATACTTCTTTAAGGAAATGCTGCCGGAGATCAAGCCCGCGAATAAGCCGATGGCACAGAATGCTACGGCCAGAACGGGAAGATGCTCGGTATACGGGGAAAGAAGGATTCCTTCGCCGGAAACGGCGGTGGTCACGGAGGCCACAACCCCTGCCAACACGTAGCGATACAGCAGATACTCCACTCCCAAAGACAATGCGGCGGAGAAGAGCCCGATGATCACACCCTCTACGAGGAAGGGGGTGCGGATAAATGCCTTGGTGGCACCGCAATATCGCATGAACATCACTTCATTGCGGCGGGCGAATACCCCCAACTTGATGGTGTTCATGATGACAAACAAGGAGATGACCAGCAAAATACCCATCAGCCAAAGCCCTACCGCCAAAAGTGTCTTTTTGATGCCCGTCACGTTCTCATACAGCTTAATGCTGGAGGAAATATCCGTGGAGGCAACGGCCAGATTGCCGTCGGAAAGCTTGATCTCCTCGATGCGAGGGATGATCTTGGCGGCTTCGGAAATGTCCGCCTCGTTGCTGAAGGTCAATTCATAGCTGGGACGAAGGGGATTCAGGGATTCGTCGAAGAAGGAGCTCCATTCCTGATCCTTGTAAAGCTCCTTGAAGCGGCTGAGATGCTCCTCCTTGGAGACAAACACCGGTTCACCCTCCAAAATCGGCAGATCGGCGTAGATGGCACCCAGTGCCTCCCCGATCTCCTTGATCTGGGCGTCGGAATAGGTGGCGGGAATACGCACCTCGATTACGTTGAGGTTGTCCATGCGGTTGAAGTTTTCTTCAATGTTGGCGATCACCAAGTAAAAGGTGCCTACGATGATCATGCAGGAAAGCAAAACCAGCACGGAGGCGGTGGACATGATGCTGTTGCGGAAAATGCTCTTGAAGCCTTGTTTCAAATTATAGCAAAAAGAACGGAACCATCTCATACAAGCTCACCTCCGATTTCGGAGACACTGCGGCCAAGCCCGTCGGAAATGATCTCGCCGCCGCGAAGCTCAATGGTACGCTTGCGGTAACGGCGCAAAAGATCCTCGTCGTGGGTGACCACGATCACGGTCTTCCCCAGCTTGTTGATGCGCAGGAGAAGATCCATAATATCGTCGCGCAAATGATTGTCAATGTTGCCGGTGGGCTCGTCCGCCACAATGAGAGATGGGTTGTTCACCAACGCTCTGGCAAAGGCCACGCGCTGTTGTTCGCCGCCGGAAAGCTGGGCAGGGAAGCTGTCCGCCTTATCAGATAGTCCCACCACGTTCAAAAAGAAGGGAACTCGCTTGCGGATGACGGCGTTTTTTTCGCCGATCACTCGCATGGCAAAGGCCACGTTTTCATAAACTGTCATTTTATCAAACAGCTTGAAATCCTGGAACACGATGCCCATGGTACGGCGGAGATAGGGAATCTTGCGGGAACGGATCTTATCCAAGCGATAGCCGTTCACCTCAAGAGAGCCTGCGGAGATCCTCTCTTCGCAAAGCAAAAGCTTGGTCAGGGAGGTCTTGCCGGCACCCGAATGCCCTACCAGAAATACAAACTCGCCGTCGTCGATATGTAGATTGATATCCTTCAGCGCAACCGTTCCGTTGGAATACGCCATGGAAACGTTTTTGAAATGAATCATACCTTAAAACATATTGGGCTTGGAGGTGAGATACTTCTTAACCATCAATGCCACCTTGAAGGTGATGGCAGAATCAAATTCACGGAGATCCAATCCGGTAAGCTTGTTGATCTTCTCCAAACGGTAGACCAAGGTGTTACGGTGAACGAACAGCTTACGGGAGGTTTCGGAAACGTTCAGGTTGTTGTCAAAGAACGCATGGATGGTGAGCAGAGTTTCTCTGTCAAGGCTTTCCAATGAGCCCTTCTTGAACACCTCGGAAAGGAACATGGAGCAAAGGGTGGTGGGAAGCTGATAGATCAGACGACCGATGCCCAGATTCTCGTAGTTGATGCAGGTCTGATCGGTGTCGAACACTCTGCCGACCTCCAAAGCAACCTGCGCGTCCTTATAAGAACGTGCCAGCTCCTTCACAGAAGAAACCACAGTACCGATGCCTACCACGCACTTGAGGTAGAATTCGCTCTGCACGTTGTCCACGATAGAGCGGGCAATGGCGTCGATGGCCTTGCTGTCGGTATTGTTTCTCAGCTCCTTGACCAAAACGATGTCCGTCTCGCCTACGCTGATGATGTAATCTCTGGCCTTGTCGGGGAACATATTCTGAATGATGTCGTAAGGCACCACGTCAGACTTGGATTGGAAACGAACCAAAAGCACTACGCGGTTGGTCTCGTTATCAAAACGAAGCTCCTTGGACTTGATATAAATATCGCCGGGAAGGATATTGTCCAGGATGATGTTTTTGATGAAATTGGTCTTGTCGTACTTTTCGTCGTAAAGAGTCTTGATGTTGGAGAACGCAATGGACAAAAGGGTGGTAATGCTCTTGGCGTTTTCATCCTCGCCCTGTACGAACACGATGTACTCAATTCTCGCGTGGGATCCGATGGGACGATAAGTATATCCTTCTGCAGTAATGGTATCAAAGTTGTAAGAGATCTCCTCGATAATATCGTGGTGGCTTTCGCCAATGCGTGCCAGCTGACTGCAAGCGATGATAGTACCCTTTTCGTCGATGATGCCAATGTCACGGTCAACCGCCTCGCGCATTTGATAAACCAGGTTCTGGAACAACTTATTGCTCATGTTTCCTACTCCTTGCTGTAAAATGATGTAAATATCTTGGTAGTTTGGGCAGGGGAATTCCTGCACAACCTATATTTTATCCGAATACGGTTTCTATTCTACAATATTTTTGTTCAAATTGCAATACCTTATGAAAATTTTTTACAAAAAAAACGCATCTTTTTTGGTCAATATGCAGAGTCTATGTATCTGCGTGGCAAAAAGAGGATGCGTTTTTTGTTGAAATACACAATCGCGTGTAAAAAATATCCAAAAAGTTTTGTTTTTGGGTTTTGTTTTGCTGCGCTAAAATATTGCGCCGCCTTTTTCGTCTGCCCCGGCTCCGACGAACGATGATCTGCTTTGGCAGGCAGGAAAAAGGAGGGCATCAAGGCGGAGGGTCAATAGTAAATAATCTGTGAATTCCCTTGACAAATCTTTGTTTATTATTAAAATAGTTAAAGATGTTAACTGTTAAGTAGATTAATTGATTGGAGGAAGTGTTTTATGTTGGAAGATCTGAATCAGGAACGGGCACGGCAGGCAGCTATGCTGTTCGTTGCCAACACACGCCGCCATAAAAGGCTGCTTCGTAAGTTTGTTGCTGAATTGGGCATGGGGAATGCACAGCACAGATTGCTGATGTATTTGCACCATACAGAATGCGCACCGTCTCAAACGGAGCTTGCCCGCACCTTTGAGGTCAGCACCGCCGCCATAGCGGTATCCTTGAAGAACCTGGAAAACAGCGGCTATATCCGTCGATGTGCGGCCGTGGAGGATAGCCGTTACAACGAGATCGCCATTACGGAAAAGGGGCAGGAGCTGATTCGTCAGACGGAAAGCCTTTTTACCTCGTCAGACGTTGCCATGTTTGCGGATCTTTCCGACGAGGAGCTGGAAACCTTTATTCGATGTATGGAAAAAATGAAGAACGCTTTAAAGCAATTCGAGGACGGCGGAAGGGAAGTTCCCCGCCTGAAGGGCGTCCACGTTCGGGAGATCCTTGCCGGCGCGGGCAACCAATCCAAGTGATAGGGAGGTATTGAGCATGAACAATCAAAAAACAAAGGGAAAGTGGTGGAAATACGCCAAGCCCTACCTTTCGTCTTTTATCTTAGGCCCGCTCGGTATGATCATTGAGGTTGTGGGAGAGATCCTTATGCCTCTTTGCCTCAAGGAGGTCATCAACGGCGCAGCGGAACACGGCTGGGGATATGCCATTGGCTACGCAGGAACAATGGTGGCCATCGCATTGATGATGATGGCAGGCGGCGTTGGCGGTGCTTATTTCGGCGCTAAGGCCTCCGTCAATTTTGCCGCAGACCTGAGAAGTGACGTATACGCCAGAGTGCAGAAGTTCTCCTTCTCCAATATTGACCGTTTTTCCACCGGCTCTCTGGTCACCCGCCTTACCAACGACGTGACCCAGATCCAGAATATGATCAATATGCTGTTGCGTATGGCGCTCCGCGCTCCGGGTATGCTCATCGGCGCATTGATCATGGCTATCGGCTTGAGACCCTCCTTGGCTGTGGTGCTTGCCATCACCGTTCCCTTGATGATTCTTTCCATTGTATTCCTGATCTTAAAGAGTTATCCCATGTTTGCCAAGATGCAGAGCAAGATCGATAAGCTGAACTCCACCGTGCAGGAAAACGTCACCAACGTCCGCGTGGTGAAGTCCTTCGTGCGGGAGGATTTTGAAGAGGAAAAATTCCGCAAGGCCAACCGTGACTTGAAGGACACCGGTATTCGCACCTCCAAGATCATGATCTTCATGTCCCCCGTGATGACTCTGTTTATGAATATCTCCACCATCGCGGTTTTGTGGTTCGGTAGCCGTATGGTCTACGGAAACGTCATGCCCGTGGGCGACCTTTCCGCATTCCTTACTTATGTGACCCAGATCCTTTCCTCCTTGATGATGGTCACCTTCCTTTTGATGATGCTTGCACGCGCCATGGCTTCCGCCAGGCGTATTTCCGAGGTGCTGGATGAGAAGATCATCCTCACCGACGATTCTGCCGCTTCTCCGGAACAAACCGTGCAGAAGGGGGAGATCACCTTCAAGAACGTTTCCTTCCGTTATTATAAGGAAAGCGAGGGTAAGGTGCTGGACGATATCAGCCTCACCATTCCCGCGCGCAGCGTTGTGGGCATCATCGGTTCCACCGGTTGCGGTAAGACCACGCTGGTGTCCATGATCCCCCGCCTTTACGACGTGGACGAGGGACAAGTTCTCGTCGACGGCGTGGACGTACGGGATTACAGCCTTTACAACCTCCGCGAGGGTGTTGGCATGGTGCTTCAGAAGAACGTGCTGTTCTCCGGCTCCATCGGGGATAACCTCCGTTGGGGTAACGAGGAGGCTACCGATGAGGAGATGATCGCCGCCGCGGAGTCCGCCCAGGCGCATCCCTTCGTTTCTGCCTTCAAGGGCGGCTACGAATACGACCTTGGGCAGGGAGGCAAGAACGTCTCCGGCGGTCAGAAGCAACGTCTCTGCATCGCCCGTGCCCTGCTGAAAAAGCCTAAGATCCTGATTCTGGATGACTCCACCTCTGCCGTGGATACTGCAACGGAGGCTCGCATCCGTGAGGCATTCAGAGGAGAGCTGGCGGATTCCACCAAAATCATCATCGCCCAGCGCATCACCTCCGTCATGGATGCGGATATGATCATCGTGATGAATGACGGCGCCGTTACCGGCATTGGTACCCATGCCGAGCTTTTGAAAAACAATTTGGAATATCAAGAGATCTACTACTCCCAGATGGATGGAAAGGAGGCAGACAATGGCTAAACGCACCTTGGAATCTCTCCAAAAGCAATACGCCCGCGCGGTTAACGATAAGCGCCGTGGCCCGGGCGGTCCCGGCCCTCGCAGAGGCGGCCCTCATGCCTCCGGTAAGCCCAAGAATACCTCCGCCACCGTCCGCCGTCTTCTTTCCTACGTGGGGAAATATAAGGGCAGATTGATCCTTGTGCTTTGCTGTATGCTCATGAGCACCTTGACCTCTCTGCTTGGCTCCTTCATGCTGGCGCCCATCATCAATCGCATTCAGATCCAATTGGGCGGTGAAGTGGAATGGACCCCCATCGGTAGATTGGTGGACGGCCTGATCACCGGGATTACAGAGATTCCCTTCGTCTCCGATATGCTTTCCGCAGGGCAATTCCAGGCCATCGCTACCTATGTGCTGGCGGCAGTTTTTGTCCTTGCCTGCGTGTACCTTGTGGGTGTATTCAGTAATTACCTCCAGGCCAGACTGATGCTTACCGTGTCCCACGGTGCCTCCGAGGCAATTCGTAACGACCTGTTTACCAAGCTGCAAAAGCTTCCCGTGAGATACTTCGATTCCAACACCACCGGTGAGATCATGTCCCGCTTCACCAACGACGTGGACAACGTGGAGGTTATGATCAATAACTCCCTTACCGGCTTGGTTTCGGGCGTGATCTCTTTGGTAGGTACCTTCATTTTCATGGTTACCACCAACATTTGGCTGTCCTTGATCACCGTGGCGTTCCTTCCCGTCTTTGCTTTGGGCGGTCAGGCCTTGGCCAAGCGCTCCGGTAAATACTATTCCGGACAGCAGGCGGCGCTGGGCGCGGTAAACGGCTATATCGAGGAAACTGTTACAGGCTCCAAGGTGGTAAAGGTGTTCAATCACGAGAAAACCTGCGTGGAAGAGTTTGATATGCTGAACAACGACCTCCGCGAAAAGCAACTCAAGGCACAGTTCTACGGCGGTATCATGGGTCCCGTGATGGGCAACACCAGCCAGATCGCCTATGCCATTACCGTGGGCGTGGGCGGTGTATTGATCTTCACCAGCGGCTTCGGTGCGGGAGATCTTACCGTGTTCGCCAACTACTCCCGTCAGTTCTCCATGCCTATTAACATGATCTCTCAGCAGACCAGCACCATTTTTGCCGCCTTGGCAGGTGCGGAGCGTGTGTTCGGTGTTATGGATATGTCGCCCGAGGAGCCGGATGCTCCCAATGCAGATCCTATGCCCAATATGCGTGGTCACGTAGAGCTGAAGAACGTGACCTTCGGCTACGTGCCGGAAAAGACCGTGCTGAAAAACATTTCGCTGTACGCCAAGCCGGGTCAGAAGATCGCCTTCGTAGGCTCCACCGGTGCAGGCAAAACCACCGTCACCAACCTGCTCAACCGCTTCTATGATATTGAAGAAGGGGAGATCACCATCGACGGTGTGCCCATTAAGAACATCAAGCGGGATGTGCTTCGCCAGAACATCGCCATGGTATTGCAGGATACTCACCTGTTCACCGGTACGGTGATGGAAAATATTCGCTACGGCAGACCGGATGCCACTGACGAAGAGGTCATCGCCGCCGCTAAGACCGCATACGCCCACAGCTTTATCACACGCCTTTCCGAGGGCTACAACACCATGATCGAGGGAGACGGCGCCAACCTTTCTCAAGGTCAGCGGCAGCTTTTGAACATCGCCCGTGCCGCCTTGTCCAAAGCGCCTATTCTGGTGTTGGACGAAGCCACCAGCTCCGTGGATACCCGTACCGAACGGCACATCGAAAAGGGTATGGATGCGCTTATGGCAGACCGTACCACCTTCGTCATCGCCCACCGCCTTTCCACCGTGCGCAATTCCAACGCCATTATGGTATTGGAGCAGGGGGAGATCATTGAACGAGGAAGCCACGAGGAGCTTCTCGCACTGGGCGGCAGATACTACGAGCTTTATACCGGCAAGCGAGAATTGGATTAAGAGACCGCTCAAGGGACTCGTCCCTTGAGAATCCGGCAATTTATAAAGGCTGTGCCATTTCGGCACAGCCCTGTATTCTGCAAAATATTCTCCTTTTTCTTTGCCCTCACGATAGGTTTCTTTGGGGATTATTAAGGACCTTTCTTTTTCGAAAGAAAGGTCCTTAATGCTTTTATTCACACAACACGTTCACCGCGGACAGCACGAACAGCGCCGCCGTCTCGGTACGCAAAATCCGTCCGCCAAGCCCTGCAAGGCTGAGCCCGTTGTCTCTGGCGATCTGTACTTCCTCGGGAGAGATCCCTCCCTCCGGCCCGATCAAGAAGGCGTAGCTTTCCGCGCCCTTCTTTTCCTCCAAAATGCTCCGTACGGGTAAGGTACCCTCGCCCTCATAGCACAGGAAGGCGCAGCCCGCCTTGGCCGCCTCTGTGCAGGCCTCCTTATAAGAGATCAATCCCCGCACCTCGGGCAGCACACAACGGCCGCTTTGCGCCGCGGCGGAATCCGCAATTCTCTGGAGTCTCACCAGCTTTTTCTCCATGGACTTTTCATCGGGGCGAGCAACGCACCGACTGCTCATGACGAACACGATCTCCGTGGCCCCCAGCTCTACCGCCTTTTGCACCACGGTCTCTGCCTTCTCACCCTTGGGATAGCATTGATATACCGTCACCCCAAAGGGAAGCTCACTGGTGTCGGAGACACCCTCTCCAAGGGAAACCTCCATACGCCCTTCTCCAAAGCAACTGATTATGCCGGGATAGATCGTACCCTCCCCATCGCAAACGGTCACTTTGCCTCCTACGGGAATTCTCAGCACGTTCTTTACGTGGTTAATATCCATTTCGTTGGTCACTGCCGCATGACCGGGGGTGATCTCACCGGGCGTGAGGAACAGTCGGGGAATGAAAGCCATGTCAAAAGCCCTCCCATGGGTTTTTTCTCGGAAGAAGTATAGCAGAAGAAAGTGAAAAAGTCAACCGTTTCAAGCCTTATGACGAGGAATGTCGAACGAAAAAAGCGTAAACCACTTGACAGAAGGGTGGAAAATGCGTATAATACAAGCAGAAAAAGGCTTTTTATACAAACGAAGGAGGATTTCGTAATGGCAAATATGGAAAACGAAGAACTGTTTACCCTGACCGATGAGGAGGGTAACGAAAGCCAATTTGCTTTGATCGGTGAGTTGGAGATTGAGGGTCAGATCTACCTTGCATTGGTTCCCGCAGATAATGACGATGCGGATGAATACGTGGTGCTGAAGGTTGAGGTTGACGAAAACGGTGAAGAACTTCTTGTTACCATTGATGATGACGATGAGTTTGACCGCGTTGCCGATGCGTTCGAGGATCAGTTCCTCGGCGAGTTCGACATGGACGCAGAAGAAGGCTCCGAGGGAGTATAATACGCTTCGCGTTCAATGAAAAGCACAAGTGCTTTTCATTGGTTTTTCGCCCTGCTTCCGCGCAGGGCGGGCCCCTTATGGGGTTCGCAACAAGTTGCGAATTTTTCTCCTGCCGCTAACCGCGGGGAGAAAAACCGATAGCGGTGTCTTTTTGCCCGAAGTGAATTCGGGCAAGCGACGCATTCTTGTAAACGCTGCGCGTAGCCTTTGTTTCGAGAGATAATGAACCAACGGCTGTGAAAAGCCCTCTCGAAAATGAACCGCTGTTCAACAGCTGTGCAGGGCTTTTTCGAAGGGGTTTTTGATGTGGCGCAACCTGAACTACATGGTGCCGACATAGTTTTGGCGCCAGCTATAAAAAGGTCAGCGTAAGCTTGTTTCGAGAGATAATGAACCAACGGCTGTGAAAAGCCCTCTCGAAAATGCACTGCTGTGCAGGGCTTTTTCGAAGGGGTTTTCGATGTGGCGCAACCTGAACTACATGGTGCCGACATAGTTTTGGCGCCACTTATCCTGCCCGGTGCGTGCGGTTGAATGACCCGATCGCCCTATGTAAAAACCCACAAGAGAGAAAGGGAGCTCATATTCCAAAGTGGTGTGCAGGCCTCCCGCCTTGCCTTTCTGCGAGGTGGACGTTGGAAGTACTAAAGCGTTGGAGAGAGCACCCACCTGCACAGAGCAGGGTTTCTTCTCATGGGGGCACGGCCGTGGCGGGGCCTTGAACAAAAATAACAAAAGACTCTTTCATTTCTTAAAGAAGTGGAAGAGTCTTTTACTTATTGCATTTTCTGCTTTTGATTTGCCCAAATGGCGTACCCAAAGCTTCCTGCAAGGAATATAAGACAGGATATGGGGAACACGTTCCCAAGGCAAGCATACACTGTCTTCCCCTGATACAAGGGTAAGTCACCGTACACGATCTCCCGAGTCTGTATCTCGGAAGACTGCAACAGACTTCCGTCCTTATCCACAATGGCGGAAATGCCCGTGTTTGCGGCGCGAAGCAGTGAGCTTCCGCTTTCAATAGCGCGGAGCTTTGCATGGCGTAGGTGCTGCCCTAAGGCGGCACTGTCTCCAAACCAACCGTCATTGGTCACCACCACTTGAAAATCAGAATTGCAGGAAGCGCCCTCCCAACCGCCGAACACGGTGTCAAAGCAGATATAGCAACATATGCGATAATCCTTGTTTTCAATGTCAATTGGCGTGTCTCCCGGGGTAATGGTTCCTTCGGGGTTCAGCCCCGCAAGAGCAGGAAAGATCTGCTCCAACAGCTCACCCATGGGCATATATTCCCCAAAGGGGACGGGATACCGTTTGTCGTACATCGTGGAAAGATTTCCTCGGGAGTCAATTGCTACCAAAGAGTTGAAGGACTTGCCCTCCTCCTTTCGGAAGATACCCATAATGATGGTGCAGTCATACTCTTTGGCAATCTCTCCAAAGGTCTCGTGAACGATTCCATGTTCATTGAACTTCACAGGGATGGCAGTCTCCGGGAGCAGGATCACCTTTGCGCCCTTTTCCGCCGCCTCTTTCGCCATCTTGGCATAGGTCTCAAACACGTCCTGGGCAATATTCTCTCCCCATTTTTCCTCGGTGGATACGTTTCCTTGCAATACCGCGGCGGGAATGGTGCTTTGGGGTGTACTGCCAAGCATGATGAGAAGATACCCCGCCATCACGGGCAGAAGGAAGGAAGCAGAGGTTACCAGTGCCATTCTTTGTTCCTTGCTTTTCACCGCCTCTACTGCCAACGAACAAAAGGTGACGGCAAAAAAGGCGATCCATTCCGATCCAAATAAGGAGACCGTTTGGATCAGCGGAGCAAACCCGGTTTGGGAAAGTGCCATCGTCCCCCAAGGGAAGGCCAGGATTCCAAAATGGAGAGAAAGCTCTGCCGCCACCCAAAGACAACCGTACCCAATAGCGCGGAGATAGGGATTCTCCGGCAGGAATTTTCCCAGCCACAGAAAGAATCCGTGCTGCAGTGCCATCTTGACAGGCACAAGCACACAGCAAAAACCGATCACAAGCACCGCCTGCAAGGGAGTGAACCCAAATGCGGAAAGGGGATACATGGCAACAAACCATGAGCAAAGACAAAGATAAAATCCAAGGAAAAAGCAAAGGATCCCTTTGAATCGCCTCTTTTGCGTGACCTCAAGCTTCAACAGCCAAAAGAAGCAAAACAATCCCAAAAAGGTAAGCGGGAACAGCTTTTCAAAAAAATAAGGCAAAGAAAAGACCGCACCGGAAAGAAAGCAGCAAAGCAAACTTCCGTGGGCGGTCTCTAACGCCTTATTCAGCCGCGCAAGCACGCTCTGCCATTTCGCGAACTGCTTCATAAGCTACGCGGAATGCCTCGAAGGGAGATTCAAAGGTGTATTTGTGGCGGATATCATCCAGCTTGGAAAGGGAGGACAACCCGGTGAACATCATCAAATGAGGCTCCATGGTCAAGATCACGTCCTGACCTGCACGGTCGGAAGCGATCTTGCAAAGTGTTTCTTCCAGAAGGGCAACGCCTTTTCCGGGAGGCACGATGATACCCTCCTCGTCTGCATCCTTGATATGGAAATATTCGATGTACTCCTTCAACAAGGGATACGCAGGTGCGGGATCCATCTTGCAGAAGGCAAAATTGCCGGGGTCAAGAACCGCCTTCAATCGGCCTCCGAAGCGTGCCATCAGCTTGACTTCGTTTTCCGGGGAGTCACCGTAGATATCCTTTTCGTTTTCATGGCAGAGAACAAATCCTCTTTCCTCAGCCTTTGAAACCAAAATCTCCATCCATTCCGCTACCCTTTGTTCAAAGGCTTCTCTTTCCAAAGCGCCCGGATAGAAGCTGAACATACGGATCCGCTTGCAACCCAGTTGATCGCCCAGATCCATTACACGGTCAAAAAGCTTCAAATGGGCTTCAAAATCTCCGTCTGCATCCATCTTACCGATGGGGGAGCCTAAAGCGGAAAGCCCAATTCCTGCGGCTTCAAGCTTAGCCTTCACAGCGGCAACTTCATCGTCTGTCAGCTGTACAAAGCTTTTTCCGTCCACGCCCCGAAGCTCCAAAAGGGGAATCCCCAGCTCCTTCAATGCGGCAAGCTGGCCGTCAAAATCGGGAGTGATCTCGTCCGCAAAAGCGGAGAATACAAAACGAGCCTTGTTCATCATTGCAGTTCCTCCGTATTTTCGTAAATGGCAACGATCTTGCCTGCTTCAAAATATCCAATATAGATCTTGGTGTCGTCCTGAGAAACGGTGGTGTAATACCCCACGCTACCGTGAACGTAAGCACCGTCTTCGCCGAGGACGAAATTTCCGTTTTCATCCAGAATGCGGGTGTCCATCAGATTGTTGCGGAAGGTGCCTGTATAATAGGTGCCGTCCTTCCATGTATAATGTCCGTTGCCGTGGCGCAGATCATCGCGGAACTGCCCCTCGTAAACGTCCCCGTTGGCAAAGGTCATTTTGCCTTGCCCCTGCTTAATGTCGTTCACGAAATATCCCTCGTAGGAAGCCCCCGAGCTCCAGGTAAACACGCCGTAGCCCGTCATGGAATCCTCCACGTAGGCTCCCACGTAGGAGTTACCGTTGGAGAAATAGAATTTCCCCTCGCCATGCTTTTTGGCATCCTGTACGCCGCCCTCATAAACGTCTCCGTTTGCGTAGGTCATTTTTCCCACGCCGGTCATTTTATCGTCGATGAAGGTACCCTCATAAACGTCCCCGGTGGCGGCAAAGGTCATTTTGCCGTTTCCGTTGCGCATAAGACCGCTGATATCCCCCACGTAAACGTCTCCGTTGTCGTAGGTGATGGTTTTATTGGCATAGTCCAAGGTTGCCGAGCTTCCATCGGGATAATTGATGGTGCCGCTGGTGGGCTGTCCGCTTTCGGTATCACCCACGAATTTCGTTCCGTCCTCGGAGGTGTAGCGGTATCCCATCAGCAGGATCACCGCCACCGTGACTAAGGTCAGGATGATGGCGATCGTGATGGCAACGTATAGCGGATTTCTTTTTTTCATAAAAAGTCCTCCTGATCAAGCGGAAAACAAGCTATCTAAGAAATCGGAAAGGACGGGATACAGCACAGTGAACAGCACGCCTACCACCACGAGAATACAAACTCCCAAAACTACGGCGAAAAAGCCTACGTTTTCGTTTTTGTATTTGGCCGCCAGCATTTTCTTCTTTTCGGGCGCAACGTAATACCGGGGCGTTTCTTCCTCGGTTTTCAGTACCGCCTCATAAAGAGTACCTTCTTCTCGCAAAGCCAGCTGCAGGGGAGGTGTCATCTTACAATGCAATTCCTCCATGGAAACAGCGGTATCGGGAGAGTCGGCGTCGATGGTCAATAGCTTGCGCACAAACTCGCCCACGAATCTCCTTTGATACCAAAGGTAAACGATGGCAATTCCAATGCCTGCCAGAATCGTCCAGACCGCAAAGGTGACGCTCATTAGCGGATCTCCGCTTTACCGCCCATGTAGGGACGGAGAGGCTCGGGAATACGAATGGAGCCGTCTGCCTGGAGATTGTTTTCCAAGAATGCGATGAGCATACGGGGAGGAGCTACCACCGTGTTGTTCAAGGTGTGGGGGAGATACTTTCCGTTCTCGCCGTTGACACGCATCTTCAAGCGTCTTGCCTGCGCATCGCCCAGGTTGGAGCAGGAGCCGATCTCGAAGTACTTCTTCTGTCTGGGAGACCATGCCTCTACGTCCACGGACTTCACCTTCAAATCCGCCAAGTCACCGGAGCAGCACTCCAGCGTTCTGACGGGAATATCCAGAGAACGGAACAGATCTACGGTGTTCTGCCACAGCTTATCGAACCAAACGGGAGATTCCTCGGGGCTGCAAACCACGATCATTTCCTGCTTTTCAAACTGGTGGATACGGTAAACGCCTCTCTCTTCAATGCCGTGGGCGCCCTTTTCCTTACGGAAGCAGGGAGAATAGCTGGTGAGGGTGATAGGAAGCTGCTTTTCATCGATGATCTGGTCAATGAACTTACCGCTCATGGAATGCTCGGAGGTACCGATGAGATAGAGATCCTCGCCCTCGATCTTGTACATCATAGCGTCCATCTCCGCAAAGCTCATAACGCCGTTTACTACAGCGGAACGGATCATAAAGGGAGGTACGCAGTAGGTGAACCCTCTGTCGATCATAAAGTCTCTTGCGTAGGAGATCACAGCGGAATGAAGTCTGGCGATGTCGCCCATCAGGTAGTAGAAGCCGTTGCCTGCCACTCTGCCGGCGGAATCCAGATCAATGCCGGAGAACTTCTCCATGATCTCGGTGTGGTAGGGAATGTCATAGGGAGGGATCACGGGCTCGCCGTACTTCTGTACCTCTACGTTCTCACTGTCGTCCTTACCGATGGGAACGGAAGGATCAATGATGTTGGGGATCAGCATCATCTTAGCAAGAAGTGCTTCCTCCACCTGCTTTTCCTCAGCGGAAAGCTCATCGATCTTACCGCCCATTGCGGCGATCTGCTTCTTCAGTGCTTCTGCCTCCTCGCGTTTGCCCTGACCCATCAGCATACCGATGGACTTAGAGCCCTTGTTACGCTCGGAACGCAGGGCTTCAACCTCGCCCTTGATGGCGCGGTTACGCTTGTCCAGCTCCAAGATCTCGTCCACCATGGGGAGCTTGGCATCCTGAAACTTCTTCTTAATGTTTTCGCGGACAACGTCCGGATTTTCTCTCAGAAATTTAATATCGATCATATTTTCTATTCTCCTTACGGCGTTTTACAGCGTTTCGCTGAGTTCTTCCAAAAAATGTTTTCCGCAGAGGGTCTGCAAAAGTGCTTCCAGATCCTCAGTGGAGGCGAAGGACAAAACCAATTTACCGCTTCCGTCCTTTTCTGCCTTGATGGAGGCCTTCCGTCCTGCGGATTCGCTGACAGAACGCTCCAATACCTTGATGTACTGTGCCTTCACGGGGTCGACAGGCTTTTCTCCGCTCTTGGGAGCGGGTGAGAGCAGATTCTTTACCAAAGCCTCCGTCTGACGAACGGAAAGCTCCTCCTCTGCCACCTTTTCCGCAGTGGCCAAAACTTCCTTTTCACTCATGCGCTCCGCCAAGGGCAGAAGTGCTCTGGCGTGACCGTAAGAAAGGACACCGCTTTCCACCATGGCAAGCACGCTTTCGGGGTGCTTCAGAAGGCGCATAAGGTTTGCCACGTTGGCGCGGGATTTCCCAACCTTCTTGGCGGCCTCCTCTTGGGTGAGGTCGTATCTTTCAATAAGATCACGATACCCGGCGGCCTCTTCCACGGGGTTGAGATCCTCTCTTTGCAGGTTCTCGATCAGCGCAAGCAGTGCGGCTTCCTCGTCGTCGATCTCCTTGATGATGGCGGGAATGGTATTCAGCCCTGCCATGCGGGAGGCGCGCCAACGGCGTTCACCGGCGATGATCTCGTAATATCCGTTATCCTTTCTGCGCACCGCAATGGGCTCCAGAAGTCCATGCATTCCAATGGACTCAGCCAGCTCCATCAAAGCGTTTTCGTCAAAATGCTTGCGGGGCTGCTTGCGGTTCGGCTCGATGTCGGAAATATGCAGTTGTACCAGACGACCATCCGTGCTTACTTCCGTTTCGGAAAGCTGGGGCTGGTTGTCGGAAAGCAGGGCGCTCAGCCCACGTCCCAAACCTTTTTTTGCCATATATCTGTTCTCCTATCTTACTCGCAACGGGTCATCAATTCGCGGGCAACGGCGGCGTAAGCGGCCGCACCCTTGCCGTTGGGCTCGTAATCCAAAATGGAAAGCCCGTGGCTGGGAGCCTCGCTCATACGTACGGAACGGGGAATAGGGGTGCGGAACAGCTTACCGGGGAAGAACTTCTTGATCTCCTCCAACACGCTTATCGTGAGGTTCAGTCTGCCGTCATACATATTGATCAGCACGCCCACCAGCTCCAAATGGGAATTATATCTCTTGCGGATCTGCCCGATGGTGGCGTTCAATTGGGTGAGACCCTCCAAGGAGTAGTATTCGCACAGCAAAGGAATCACCACTCCGTCTGCCGCTACCAAGGTATTGATGGTAACCAAGCCCAAGGCAGGGGGACAGTCGATGATGATGTAATCGTATTGGTCCTTCACCTGCTCCAAAGCGTCCTTCAAACGGTATTCCCTGCGGGAAACGTCCGCCAGCTCCAGCTCTGCACCTACAAGGTCCATGCCCGAGGGAAGCAAGAACAGGTTCTTTGCACCGGTCTCCACCACTGTTTCGCTGACGGTCTTTTCGCCGATGAGAACGTCGTAAATGGTATTTTCCAAATCACGCTTGGAAATACCGATGCCACTGGTAGCGTTGCCCTGAGGATCTGCGTCCACCAAAAGCACCCTTCTGCCGGCACGAGCCAGGCAGGCGGCCACGTTGACAGCCGATGTGGTTTTACCTACTCCGCCCTTTTGGTTGGCGAAGCATAGAATGCGATGCTTGCTCATATCTATAAAATCTCCAGTTTATCAATCAGAAACAGTATACATCTTCTTTCCCCGATTGTCAAGAAGAAGCTGTTAAAATTTATGGCTTCAACATAAAAAAACGCGTTTTCCTCTTGACAAGGCCATGCAAGGAGATTAAAATAAATGGAGAAAAGAAAATCATTTGGAGGTATTTATGGAAAACTTTTTGAATTCCCTGGTAGACCTTTGTGTTTCCGTGGGAGGTAGGTTGATCCTGGCGGGTCTGATCCTGCTGGTAGGCTTCCTTTGCACCAACGCCTTCGTAAAGCGTTTGCGTAAGAGCAAAATGGTCGCCAAGATGGACCGTACCGTGGGATCCTTCTTTATTAACTGTGTGAACATCGGTCTGAAAACCATTATCGTGGTTTCCGCCATCGGTGTGATGGGCGTTCCCATGGCTTCCGTGGTTGCTGTGCTGGCAACTGCAGGCGCCGCCATCGGCTTGGCTATGCAAGGCTCCCTTTCCAATCTGGCGGGCGGGCTTATGCTGCTGATCTTCAAGCCCTTCCGGGTGGATGATTTCGTGGAGTCTCAGGGCGTTTCCGGTACCGTGGAGGAGATCTCCATTATGTACACCGTGCTTTGCACCCCCGATAACAAGACCGTCACCCTGCCCAACGGCACCTTGATGAACAGCACCATCACCAACTATTCCAAGAAGGACATCCGCCGCGTGGACGTTTCTCTTACCGTGTCGGCAGACAGCGATATCGACCGTGTGCGCGATCTCCTCAGCTCTCTGGCTTCCGCCCATTCTCTGGTGCTGAAGGATCCCGCCTCTGCCGTGGTCTATACCGGCAGAACCGAGGATGGCCTTGGCTTCGTCATCCGGGCATGGGTCAAGAAGGAAGATTATTGGACTGTCAATTTCGACCTCAACGAAACCGCAAAGAAGGCCTTCGACATGGCGGGTATTGAGGTTCCCTATAAGCAGATGGACGTACGCATTCGCAAGGACTGATCTGTTTGAAAACAAAAAAGCCGTGCCCTCGGGTGCGGCTTTTCAAAAAGGATTTTTTATGGAAATGAAGCCTATCGCTCACATCCGCACCCCCTTTCCCACAAAGTTCGGGATCCCGCGCCAAAGCGGTATTCTGGATATGCTGGAATCCCGGGTCGTGTTCGAAACGGAATACAGAAATAAGGACGCTCTGCGGGGCTTGGAGGATTTTTCCCATATCTGGCTGATCTGGGTGTTCTCCGAGGCTGTACGGGAGGAATGGTCTCCCACGGTACGACCGCCCCGCTTGGGAGGAAATACCCGCATGGGTGTGTTTGCCACCCGTTCTCCCTTCCGCCCCAATCCCATCGGCCTTTCTTGCGTAAAGCTGTTGCGCATCGAAGGGAACGAATTGGTGGTGTCCGGTGCGGATCTCATGGACGGCACACCCATTCTGGATATCAAGCCCTACCTGCCCTTTGCGGATGCCTATCCCGACGCCCTTGGCGGCTTTGCAGAGCCTTTACGGGAATACGCTTTGCAGGTGATTTTCCCGAAGGAGCTTCTTGCCAAAGTGCCGGAGCAATACCGTGTCCCCCTGCATGAGATCCTCTCGCAAGACCCCCGCCCTGCGTATCAGCAGGATCCGAACCGCGTCTACGGCTTTCCTTTTGCGGGTCTGGAGATCCGCTTCACCGTGGACGGAAGCACGCTCACCGTGGTCTCCGTGGAAGAAACGAAATAACGAAAAAACGACCGCCCCCCAAATGGGAAGCGGTCTGTTTCTTTTGTCGGGATGATTACTGCTGTTTCTTGGAGAAAATGCCGTTCAGCACGTAAGTGGCAACCACGATGGCACCGATCACTACGAAGATGCCCAGCATCCCGTAACCCATGTTGGGCAGCATTTCCACAAATCTTTCGGGATTGAATTCCATATATCAAACTACCTCCATATTAACCCATGAAAATGCTTAAGATCATACCGCCTGCCACAACGGAAGCGATCTGACCGGAAACGTTCACGCCGATGGAGTGCATCAGCAGGAAGTTCTGAGGATCGTCCTTCAGACCCATCTTGTGGACGATACGTCCGGACATGGGGAATGCGGAGATACCTGCCGCGCCGATCATGGGGTTGATCTTCTTCTTGAGGAACAGGTTCAGGAACTTCGCCAGCAATACGCCGCCGGCGGTATCGAAGATGAAGGCGAACAGACCCAGACCGAGTACCAGCAGAGTGGTGGGCTGGAGGAACTTGTCGCCGGTCATCTGGATGGAAATGGAGATGCCCAGGAAGATGGTGACCAGATTTGCCAGAACCTTCTGCGCGGTGACGGAAAGGGAGTGCAGCACGCCGCACTCCCGGATCAGGTTACCGAACATCAGGAAGAACACCAAGGAAGCCGCAGAGGGTGCCACCAACGCCGATACCATGAAGATCACGATGGGGAACAGGATCTTGGTGGTCTGGGAAACGGGCTTCATCTGGTTATCCATGCGGATCATACGCTCCTTCTTGGTGGTGAGAAGCTTGATCACGGGAGGCTGAATGATGGGAACCAGCGCCATGTAAGAGTATGCCGCAACCATGATCGCGCCGCGGATGCTTGGGTCGCAGTTCAGCTTGTTGGATACGGAAATAGCGGTAGGACCGTCAGCCGCGCCGATGATGGCGATGGAAGCCGCCTCGTTGTCGCCGAAGAACATGGAAGCGAGACACAGTGTAAAGAAGATACCGAACTGCGCCGCCGCGCCGAAGATCATCAGCTTGGGGTTGGCAAGCAGAGGGCCGAACTCACTGCTGGTCGCCATACCGATCAACGGCATCAGGGGCAACAGCTCGTTGGCAATGCCTGCGTTGTAAAGGGAGCTGATGGCGCCCTCCTCCATAATGGCATCCACGCCGGGGATGTTGACCAACAGCGTACCGAAGCCCATGGGAAGCAGAAGGGTGGGTTCCATGTCTTTCTTGATGGCAAGATAGATCAGCACAAAGCCGATCAACCACATGACCGCCTGCTGCCAAGTGACGGCAAGGACGGTTTCGTACAGAAATTCCATAGGATTCTCCTTATCTTTGAATTTTTTCTACCTATATTATCATATGCCTTCGTTTTTGTCAAGAACATTGACTATCGAAAAATGAAAATCCACAACCTGCAAAAAACAGACTGCCTCCTTCGCCGCAGATTTGTCAAAAAACACCTTTGGCGGTAAAGAAACGGTAAAAAAGAGAGCCTTTTTTCATCAAGGCTCTCTCGCTTTATGTAGCTTTTACCCTTCGATCTTCATGTCACCGGTTTGGATCCAGCCAAGCTTACGGAAAAGCTCGTTGAATGCAAGGGATAGGATCGCGGGAAGCACCAAGCAAACCGTAATCAATCCGATCCACATCGTAGCGTTAGGCTCCGCTGTGGCATCGATCACGCCGATAGGGCCAACCAATCCGCAAGTGCCCATACCCGCCGAAACACCCTTGCACTGCAAGCCGAAGATCATGGTGGAGACCGGGCCGGTGATGGCGGAAGCCAAGATGGGTGCCAGCCAGATCACGGGCTTCTTTGCAATATTGCCCATCTGAAGCATGGAGGTTCCCAAGCCTTGGGAAACGATGCCGCCCCATCGGTTTTCACGGAAGCTGATCACCGCAAAGCCCACCATCTGGGCGCAACAGCCCGCTACGCAAGCACCGCCTGCCAGCAGGAAGCCTTCTGCCGTGCCGTTGGAAAGGGCCACCTCATAAGCGGCTTCGGAAAAGATCATGGCGCAAATGGCCGCGCTGGAAATGGGCAGAGTCAGCACGATTCCCATCACCACGGAAAGCACCACGCCCATCAGCAAGGGCTGGAAGGTGGTGGCGTAGGAAACGAAGGTACCCAAGAAATACATGAGGTAAGAAACCAAGGGGCAAAGCAGCCAAGAGGCGGCAAAGCCCGCAATCAGCGTCACCACCGGGGTCACCAGAATATCCACCTTGGTCTTTTTGGAGACCAGCCGTCCCAGCTCGCAGGCAATGATCACCGCGAAAAACGCTCCTGCGGGACCTGCCGCGTAAAACACGCCCGAGCCATCGCCCTCGGTAACTGCCCACTTCAAAAGGCTGTTATTTTCGCCGATCACCGCGCCCATGGCGTTGGACATAGCGCCTACCGCACCGCAGGAGAACATCACCAATGGATGAGCCTCCAAGCGATGGGCAATGGCCACGCCGATGGCGGCGCCGGTTGCCCCCTTGGCGAACGCCGCAATGGTGTTCAACAGCTCAAGGCTTGTGTACTTATACACCGTGCCGAAGATGGTTCCGATGAGCAGGGAAGCAAACAACCCCAGCGCCATTGCACCCATGGCATCGATGAAATAACGGTTCAGATATTTTTTCAGAGTTTTCAAAAAATACGCCTTCTTTCAGAAATTAAAAACATTTTTCCACACGGTGCTTTTTGCAGGAATCCGTGTTGCCGCAACGGTAGCAAAGCTCATTTTCGTGACCGCCGTTTTCAAAGAACCCCAAAATGTTCCCCACGGTGGTCTCCGCAATATTTTCCAGTGCCTCCTCTGTCAAAAACGCTTGATGGGAGGTCACCAGCACGTTGGGCATGGTAATCAGCCGCGCAAGGGTATCGTCGTCAATAATGTGCCCGGAACGGTCTTCAAAGAAGATATCCGCTTCCTCCTCATAAACGTCGATGCAGGCGGCGCCCACCTTGCGGGACTTGATGCCCTCCAGCAACGCCTTGGAATCCACCAACCCGCCGCGGGAGGTGTTCACCAGTACCACGCCTTTCTTCATTTTGTCAATAGATTCCCCGCAGATCATGTGCCGTGTCTCATCGGTGAGAGGGCAGTGCAAAGAGATGATATCGCTTTCCGCAAACAGCTCTTCAAGAGAGACGTAAGCGATATCGGTATTCTCGGCGGGGAATTTGTCATAGGCCAATACCCGCATACCGAAGCCCTTGCAAATGTCGATGAAGATTCTGCCGATCTTACCGGTACCCACCACGCCTACGGTTTTTCCGTGGAGATCAAAGCCCGTCAGCCCGCTGAGGCTGAAGTTGTGATCCTTGGTGCGGTTGTAGGCCTTGTGGATACGACGCACGGAGGTCAACAGCATGGCCATGGCATGCTCTGCCACCGCATAGGGGGAGTAAGCCGGAACGTGCACCACGTGGATCTTTCCGTAGGCGTAAGGCACGTCCACGTTGTTGTATCCCGCACACCGCAGGGCGATCAGCTTCACTCCGCCTTCTACCAGGCTGTCGATCACACGGCTATCGATCCTATCGTTGACGAATACGCAAACGCCGTCGAACCCATGAGCAAGAGAAGCGGTATCGGGGGTCAGCTTGGTTTCGAAAAACTTGAATTCTACGCCACCGATAGCTGCGTGCTTTTCAAAAGCGGGTTTATCGTATGCCTTGGTATCGAAGAATGCAAATCTTAACATGGTATGGTCTGTCCTTTCGTGATAAAGGGGTTATTCCTCCGAGCTGTTTTCCTCAGAGGGCTGTTCTTCTTCCTCTTCTTTGGGTTCTTCAAAGGAGCGGATGATCTTCTTTCTGCGGGAGTACAGCAGGAAGTACAAGGGCAACAGCGCCAATCCGCCGAACAGAATCACCAAAGAGATGATGCGGAAGGTGTTTTCCACAGGGGTGAGCACAACCTCATCCTTGCTTTCTTCTGCGCTTTCCTCCGCGCTTGCCTCTGCACTTTCTTCCACACTTTCCTCGCCGCCCTCGCCGGGATCTTCGGGCTCTTCATCGTCGGGGATCAGGGAATCGGGCAGGGGATGCTCTTTGCGGTATTCCGCCTTTTCATCGTCCTTGTTGTTTTCCAGAATGCGGTATGCAACCGCTAAATCTCCGGCCATGGCTTCGCTGACTCCATCGGCAGCGGAAAGTTCGTCCAACAGGTTTTTCAGCTCTGTCTTGCAAGAGGTGAGGCTACCCGCCTGCAAGGCTTCTGCGACGGTAGACACTTTTTCGGAAAGCTTTTCGCCGGTCAAGCGTTTTGCGAGTTGCCCAAGCTGTGCAAGCATTGCGGCCTTACCGTCGTAGGTGGGAGAGAGGGCTTTGTCCTCAAACAGCCATTCTCCGATGGGATCGTAGCGGCTGTCGTATACGTTCCAGGAGAAGAAGGCGATGCCGTCCGCCCCATTTTCGCGGGTGGCAAGAATCTGATCCTCCAGGATTTCGTATCCCTGATCACTGACACCTGCGTAAACGCATACGTTCTTTCCTGCCGCGGCGGTGGTTTCATCCAGATAGCGGATCACCGCATCCGTGGAGCCGTATGCCATGGGGAAGACGATGTCGATCAGCTCTTCCTCCATCCATCTCACGGAGTCCTGATTCATGTTCACCAGAGAATTCGCATAACCGGGAGCCACTGCCGCACCCAAATATACGTCGGGACGGATCTCATCGATCAGCTCCTTCACGCTTCTTACAAACTCCGTCACAAAGTCTGCGCGGAATTGTACCCACTGGGTGTAATCCGCACTGCCGTTGGCGAAGGTTTTGGGATCCTTGCCGTATTGATCCTTGTAAAGCTTCAGGGTGTATTCGTCATAGCCGAATTCTTCTCCGTCTGCCTTGTTGGGGTAGCGGATGTAGTCCAGCTGGAAGCCGTCCAAATCGTAGTTTTCAAGGATGTAACGGTAAGTCTCCAAAAGGAACTCCCTTACCTCCGGCAAAGCGGGGTTCAGGAAGAAGGCGTTGCCGTACGTGTTGGCAACGTAGTTCACACCGTTTTTGGAGATCTGACGCCATTCGGGCTTCTTCATGCCCACGCTGAGCTTGGTGTTGGCAGATCCCTCGTAGCCCGTGCGGAATACGGACATCCATGCGTGAAGCTCAATGCCGTAGGAATGGCAAGCTTCAATATAAATTTCCAGAATATCGCTTCCCACAAGTGCAGGGTTCTGGGAATACAAGCTTCCCTCCGGCACGGGGATGATCACGGTGTTGTCGAACTGAACCTCAAGATAGACCTGATTGAAGCCCGCTTCCCAAATGGATCTCACCGTTTCAAAGATCTTATCTCTGTCCTTGGTGAGGGTGGGTCTGAGCCAAACGCCGCGGCCCTCTACGGGTGTATCCTCCGTCATCGATCTGCGAACGTTTTTGCAAGCGTTTTCGAATTCGGAAGCGGTTTTGAGATATCCGGTGTAATTGTTCTTCGCCAGATAGCCTTCCATATTGCCCAGCATGGTTTCCAGCACGCTCAGAGCTTCCTCCACAGCGGCTTTGTCCACCAGCCGACCTTCCTGCAGTGCCTTTTGCAATCCGTCTGCCAGATCCAGCTTTTGTTGCTCGTATTCCTTCAAGGCAGAATCCTTGTCGAAAGCAAAGGTCGCCTTCTTTCTGTCAGAGGAAAGGGTAACCTTCATGCCCAGTCTTGCCGCCTCGGAAAGGGCTGTTTTTCCGGTGCCGTGGCCGGAAAGGACAAATCCGCCCTCGGGGATCTGGCTGTCGTTACCGTCTGCTACGGTGACGTAACCGTTTTTGTCCACCGTGACTTCAAAGCCCCAGGCGTTGGTGCCGGTGGTGGTCTTGCCGTCCTTGCCGTCAAACAGAATGATGGTATCCTGCTTGCGGACGGTATTCACTCCGTTTACGGTAACGGAGGTCTGGTAGAAGGGGTTATAGTCTCCCGGTACCACCGTCACCTTCATGGCGGAGGTATTGTAAAACATTCCGTCGCCCACCTTCAGGCCTTCCACGATCTTGGCTTTGGAGCCGCTTCCCGCAAGAACAAAGCCCCCTGCGGGAACGGTATTGTTATACCCTCCTACGGAAATGATCTTGCCATCCTTGTCAACCAAGGCCTCGGTGCATTTTTCGGAGGTTCCGGTTGATTGGCCGCCTTGGGTATATACCACCATTTGTCCGGTACGGCACTCCTCGTCTATGCCGGAAAGATCGTATTTTGCCAATTCTGCCGCACCATCGCCGTACACGGCAAAGGGGAGCAGAGAGAGCAGCATACAGAGGGTCAAAATCAAAGGTAACGTTCGCTTCATAAGCATAACCTCTCAGTTTCTTTTTTTATTTGAAGCTATTATACCTTTTTTTGTTTCGTCTGTCAATCTTTTCTTGACAAATTCAAAAACCCGTGTATAATTGAAAAAAGAATTCTCGCCGAGGGAGAAAATTGTATGAAAACCGTATATTCTTATCTCACTGCTCTTTTGGATTACGCCGAAGAAAATCATCTGGCGGAAAAGGCAGACCGTATTTACTACACCAATCGTCTTTTGGAGCTTTTGCAGCTGGACAGCTTTGAAGAAGTGCCTGCCGCAGAAGGCCTTTCTTTACAGACCCTTTTGGATCGCCTTTGTGATTTTGCCTTCGATACAGGGATCATCGAAGACGGCATCACCGACAGAGATCTGTTCGATACCCGTCTGATGGGTGTCTTTACCCCTCTGCCCTCTGCTGTGTCAAGCACCTTTGAGACCTTGTATGCTTCTTCTCCCGCAACGGCAACGGAGTTCTTCTATACGCTTTCCAAGTCCACCAACTATATCCGAACGGAACGGGTTGCCAAGGATCTCCGCTGGAAATACAGCGGGAAATACGGTGAATTGGATATCACCGTGAATCTTTCCAAGCCGGAAAAGGATCCCAAGGCCATTGCCGCCGCCAAGCATGCAAAGCAGTCCAACTACCCCAAGTGTCAGCTTTGTCCGGAAAACGTGGGGTATCACGGCAGGGTCGACCACCCTGCACGCCAGAATCTGCGTACCATCCCCCTCACCGTAGCAGGGGAGGCGTGGCATCTGCAGTATTCTCCGTACGTTTATTATAACGAGCATTGTATCCTGCTGAAGGAGACCCATTCTCCCATGAGCATTACCCACGATACCTTTGCCCGTCTTTTGGATTTCACACAGCAGTTTCCTCACTATTTCATCGGCTCCAATGCAGATCTTCCCATCGTGGGCGGCTCCATTCTTACCCACGACCATTTCCAAGGTGGCAGATACACCTTCGCTATGGAGAATGCATCCTGCCGCAAGAGCTTTGCACTGAAAAACTATCCCGACGTACGCGTCGAATGGCTCCATTGGCCTCTTTCCGTTCTTCGCCTCACAGGCACCAAAGAACGGGTGCATCAGCTGGCTTGCGTGATTTTAGATGGGTGGCGCGGATATTCCGACCCGGCCGCTATGGTCATTGCAGAGGATGAAAGCGGTAAGCACAACACCATCACGCCCATCGCCCGCAGAGAAGGGGAAGCCTTCCAGCTGGATCTGGTGCTGAGAAACAACCTTACCACGGAAGAGCACCCGATGGGTCTTTACCATCCCCATGCGGAAAAGCATCATATCAAAAAAGAAAATATCGGCCTCATCGAGGTTATGGGTCTTGCCGTCCTGCCTGCCCGCCTGAAGGCGGAGATGAAGGAGCTGGAGGAACGGTTCCTGGGCGGCCTGCCCATGGATACCGAGGGCACCGCAAAGCATGCCGCTTGGTGGCAGGAGGTTCTTTCCCGCAGGGAAGTCACTGCCGAGAACATCTCCTTCGTGCTGGAGGAGGAAGTGGGCAGAGTATTTGAAGCCGTTTTGGAGGACGCAGGAGTTTACTCTCCCGATAGCGAAGGCGAAGCAGGCATTTCCCGCTTTGTGGAATCCTTGGAGCAATAAGCACCGAGGAGCAACCTCCCCAACCCCAATATGGGCAGGGTGAGTAAAAACCAGATCAAGGAAAAGGGCAGGCATATCTGTCCCAGAAGATTCAGCGGCATGGTGGAATAATCCCATACTTGTAGCTTCAACCATAAATTTACGATCAATCCGGTAACAAACTCCACCGCCGTGATCACGGCACTGCCTATGGTACATTTAAAGAAGAGACGTCTTTGCTTTATGCCGCGGCAGTTACAGCAAAGCCAAATGCCTACGGCTGAGAGGCCTCCCGCAAAGAACATGGAGATATGGGATCTCCCGCGGTAAAGTAGCTCTAAAAGCACGTAGATCGCTCCGCAGATCCCGAAAAGAAACAGCAATCGTTTGAACAAAGAAAACCACCTCGCCGATAGTTTTTACCGGTGCAGGTGGTTTTATACTTTGTTTTTGCCGTTGTTTGCCGGCGGGATATACAGCCGTACGGGTACTCCTTTTTCGTGGGCATAGTCAATGGTATATGCCGTCCCGGTGGATTCTCCGTCCCAGATGGCGATTACCAGATCCGCACATTCCACGATCTGCCTGTCCCGCAGAAGGGGGGCCTTCCTGCCGAAGATCTCGTATTGGGGCTTGATGATCCGAATGGGCAACCCCTTTTCCTTGGCATAAGCCTCCGCCAAGGTATCCACCCCGACAGCACCGCCGGAGATCAGCGCGGTGGCTTCTTCCGGAATATAGCGGGAAAGATCTGCGTAATCAATGCTCCGTGAACCAATAACGGCAACCCGAAGCTCGGCCTTCTTTTCTGTCATTCTTAACTTCCTTTGTACAGCTGTTTTCGAATCGAGGACTTGCGAAAAGCTGTGTTCATGATAACACGGTCTATGGGATTTGTCAACAAAAAAAACAGAAACGATATAAAAATGATGAAAAAAGGCGGTTGATTTTTCTCCCTTAATTTGTTATACTACTACACAGAGTAATTCCGGAAAAGGAGAACCCGTCGTTATGAAATACATCATTCTTGTTGGCGATGGCATGGCAGACCTGCCTTTGGCAGAATTGGGAGGTAAAACGCCTCTGTCTGCTGCAGAAAAACCCGCCATGGATTATATTGCTTCCCGTGGGTTGAACGGCAGGGTGAACACCGTTCCGGAGGGTATGGTGCCGGAAAGCGACACCGCAAATCTTGCCATTATGGGGTACGATCCCCGGGTGTATTCCAAAGGCCGTTCCCCTCTGGAGGCGGCAAGCATTGGAATCAAAATGCAGGACGACGAGACCGCTATCCGCGCTAACGTGGTGTGCCTGTCCGAAGAGGAAGCCCTCTATGAAGACAAGCGCATGATCGATCACTCCGCAGGGGAGATCTCCACCGAGGAAGCCGACGAGCTGATCAAGGCTGTGCAAAAAGCCTTCGGTAACGAATTCCGCACCTTCTACACCGGAGTCAGTTACCGTCATTGCCTGATCTGGAAGAACTGCCCCGATTTCACGGATTTTTCTCGTCCTCACGATATCCTCGGAAAGCGCATCGGGGATCACGCTCCGGTCAACCTTTCCTCCCGCCCCTTCTGGGAGCTGCAAAAAGCCTCTTATGATCTGCTGAATCAGCACCCCGTGAATCTGGCACGTGCCGCCGCAGGAAAGCGGAAGGCAAACTCCCTTTGGTTCTGGAGTCCGGGAAAGAAGCCCGCGCTGCCCTCCTTTACGGAAAAAACGGGGCTTACTGCCTCCGTGGTGTGCGCCGTAGATCTTATCCGCGGCATCGGCCTTTGCGCAGGGATGAACGCTCCCGTTACGGAAGGCGCCACCGGTGGGCTGGATACCAACTACGCAGGCAAGCTGAATACCGCTTTGCGGGAGATGGAAAACGGTGCCGACTTCGTGTATATCCATGTGGAAGCACCGGATGAATGCGGTCACCAGGGAAGTTATCCCGAAAAGATGGAGGCGATCCGTCGCATCGATTCCCAGATCTTAAAGCCTTTGCTGGAGCATTTCGGAAAGACGGGAGAGCGATTCCGTCTGCTTCTTACCCCCGATCATCCCACACCTGTCTACGTACGTACTCATACGAGAGATGCCGTTCCCTTCGTGCTGTATGATTCCCACGGGGAGACGGACAGCGGTATCCGTACCTACTGCGAGCAAAGCGGCTTTGACGGCGGCTTGTATTTGGAAAAGGGTGAGGAGCTGTTGAACCTTTTGCTTGCGCAATAATACCGAAAGGATGTCTGCTATGAAGGATAGAAAATATTTGCTTTCCAAGGGCAAGGTCGTCTTGTCCGATTATCGAGAGTATTCCAATTTCAATCTGTGCAGAAATAAATATTCCAGAGTGATCCGTACCCTGATCGTGGTGTGGGTGATTGCCATGGCCTTGTATCTGGCTGTGGCAGGTCTGGCTACTCAAAACTCGGCCTTGGTGCTGATCGGCGGCTTGATCTTGCTGTGCGCAGGTACCTTCTTCGCTTTGCTCCGTAAGCAGGTAAAAACGGTTTGCGTTAAAAAGCAGGAATACCTCTACGCTACTCATCAGGTGCAGTTTGGCAAAAACGGCCTTATCTATTCCGTGATTTTCGATCCCGAACACAACGCCCGCAAGCACGAAGACACCCAGGACGATTTCTTCTACGAGGATTTCATGGCGGTGTACGAGACCAAGGGCTTCTTCTATCTGTATGTGGATAAAAAATCCACGATCATCGTGCCCAAAAGGAACATGATGCCCGCGGATTGTTTGGAGCTGCGCGAACTTTTTTCCAAAAAGCTGGAAAAGAGATTCATTCGCTGTCTTTAAGTAATTGTTCTTCCGGCGCGGTGTCTCCGCCGGTGGCAAGTAAGCCGTCTCTTCTGCGCAAGGCCTGTGCGTGAACCTTGTCCTTGTAGGCGCGGAATTCCTCCGTGTGAGGGCGGAATTTCCCCAAAAAGAGGTCGGCGTAGGTGTAATCAGTGGTTTTTCCGGTATACGTGGCGCAGATCACGCCGTAGGGCTTCCCGCGTTCTGTGGTGAATCGTTCCTCGATGATCTCATAGCCGTTATCCCACAGGAATTTACGCAGGTCGTCCTGGGCAGTCATGGGCTGCAGAAACAAACGGCAAGCGGGATGAGGGCCGAAGCGCTTCAGGATATCTGCGATCAATTCGCCACCCATGCCGCAAATGCAGGCTCCGTCAAACTCAAATGCTCCCAGCTTATCAAATCCGTCCGAAAGCACAAAGGATGGGTTGACCCCGTATTTTTCAGCGGTGGCTTTTCCGCGCTCCAAGGGGCCTTCGTTGATATCCGAGGAGACGGAGAGGGAAGCGATGCCCTCTTTCATCACGTAGACCGCAAGGTATGCGTGGTCGGAGCCGATGTCCGCAATACAACAGAATGGCGCGTATGTACGGAGCATTTCCGCTACCGTTTGTAATCGGTTTCCTAAAGCTCTCATGGCAGGTTCCTTTCCGTGGTAAGTAGAGGCCGCGTTGAAATTGCGTCCTCGTTCTTGTCTGTCAGCAGCAGAATGTTTTCTCCATGGCTTTGAATGCCTTCATAGCCTTCTTTTTCATCTTTCTGCCGGGCTGGCAGCAGTTTACCAGGGTGTTTGCCGCCAGCAAACCGACGCCCATTCCCATGACACCGCCGATGATGTTACATACAAGGCGGTGGCATGCGATCATCTTTTTCATGCACAACATGTTGATTCGCCTCCTCTACGGCTATTGTTTGCCGCAGAAGACGAAACTATACTACCACATTTTCTTCCGTCTTGCAACCTTTTTTTGAAAAAAGCGGTTTTTTATCTGAGAAAAAGCAAAAAAACTGTTGACAAATCGGAAGCAAAGCATTATAATGGAATGAACTGTGTAACCGAGAGTCTTTTGCAAGGAGAGGTGATCATCCCATGACTTTAGATCTTCGAGAGTTGGTTGTCGGGGTAGTCAGTGCCGTTCCCTTCGCATACGAGGAATCGGGTGCAGAGCTTTCCGACGATCTTGTCTCCGCGCAGGTGTCTGTGGAAGGCGTGGCAGAAAACCATGCAGGCTACTTAACCTTGAGCGGTAAGGCGTCTCTCAGCGGCATCGCCCGTTGCGGCAGATGCTGCAAGGAGTTCCCTGTTCGTTTGGAGTTTCTTCTGTCCTATAAAATGGCGGAAGGGCTTGCCAACGAGGATGAGGAGGAGTTCCTTTTGCTGGAGGACGGCAGATTGGATCTATCGGATGTGGTCCGCAGTCAGATCTTTACGGAGATGCCCTTTCGCTTTCTCTGTAATGAGGATTGCAAAGGCCTTTGTCCCAAGTGTGGATGTGATCTGAACGTAGAGCGTTGCTCCTGCGATACGCGCGAGATCGACCCCCGTTGGGCGGCTCTGGGCAGTTATTTTGAAGAAGATAATGAAAATGATCATACGTAAGGAGGTTCATCAGAGATGGCAGTTCCCAAGAGAAAAGTCTCCAAAGCAAGACGTGATAAGCGTCGTTCCAACGTTTGGAAGCTCGAGCTTCCCGGAATGTCCAAGTGTCCTAAGTGCGGTGCGTTCAATCTTTCCCACCGTGTCTGCAAGACCTGCGGTTATTACGGCGGCAAGGCAGTCTTGACGGTCGGAGAAGAAAAGGCGTAAAGAAAAGCGTGTTGCTCACTGCATTGAGTAACACGCCTTTTTCATAGAATGTTTGGAAAGGAGGATGTCATATGGTTGAGATCCAATCGGTGACTCTCGCTTCTCCCGCCCATCGGGCAGGAATCAAAGCAGGGGATGTTTTGCTCACCGTTAACGGTGAACGAGTTTGCGACGTGCTGGATTACCGCTTTTACGGAACGGATGCCAACAGCGTGGTAACTGTTTCCAGAAACGGGGAAGAATTGACCTTTTCCCTGCATAACAGAGAATATGCCGAGCTGGGTATGGAATTCTCCACCTATCTGATGGATGAAAAGAAGCGTTGCACCAACAACTGCATTTTCTGCTTCATCGATCAGAACCCCCACGGTATGCGGGAAACCATCTATTTCAAGGACGACGATGAAAGACTTTCCTTTTTGCAAGGGAATTATGTTACCTTGACGAACCTGCGGGAATCGGATATCGCCAGGATCATTCGTATGCACATTTCTCCGGTAAATATATCCGTGCATACCATGAATCCCGACCTCCGTGTGAAAATGATGGGCAATCGCTTTGCGGGAGAAAAACTTCGTTTTCTGAAAATGCTGGATGAGGGCGGTATCCGTATCAATGCACAGCTGGTTCTTTGCCGCGGTATCAACGACGGGGAAGAGCTGACGTATTCGATAGAAGAATTATGTAAACTTGAAAATCTGGAAAGCCTTGCGGCGGTTCCTTGTGGAATGACCGCCCATAGAGAGGGCTTGCCGGAGCTGCTTCCTTTTGACAAGGAAAGCGCCGCAGACGTTCTTGCCAGAATCGAATCCAAGGCGCAGGATAATCTTTCTTCCTGCGGCTTCCGTAAGGTGTTCGCCTCCGATGAATTTTATCTCACCGCGGGAAAAGAGCTTCCGCCGGAGGAAGCCTACGAGGATTACCCCCAGCTGGAAAACGGCGTGGGAATGCTCCGCCTCCACACTGTGGAGTTTGCCGGCGCATTGGAGGATTGCGAGATTTCCGATATCCCTCGCCATATTTCCATTGCCACGGGAGTGCTTGCAAAATCCCATATGGAGGAGCTTGCCGCCATGGCTATGGAAAGATTCCCTTCCTTGAGGGTGGACGTTCATGCCATCGTGAATCATTTCTTTGGGGAGACCATCACCGTCAGCGGTTTGGTCACCGGGGGAGATTTGATCGCCCAATTGCGCGGGAAAGAGCTGGGAGACACCCTCTTGATTCCCGAAAATATGCTTCGCCATGAAGGAGACCTGTTCTTGGACGGCGTCAGCCTTGCCGACGTGGAGGAGCAGCTGAAGATTTCCGTCGGTGTCACCGCCCGTGACGGCGAGGATCTTTTGGCAAAACTAACAGAGCTTTAAGAAGTCTTAGTGAAAGGACTTGATTTTATATGTCAAACAGAGTAGTAGCGGTGGTTGGCCGCCCCAACGTGGGCAAAAGCACCCTGTTTAACCGATTGACCGGCTCCCGTATCTCCATCGTGGAGGATACTCCCGGCGTCACCCGTGATCGTATTTATCACGAGGTGGAATGGAACGGCGAGACCTTTATGCTCATTGATACCGGCGGTATTGAGCCGGTGACCGACAGCAAGCTGTTGGTGCAAATGCGCGACCAAGCTCAGATCGCCATCGATCATGCGGATGTGATCTTGTTTATGTGCGACCTGAAAAGCGGCATGACGGATTCCGACAGCGATATTGCTACCATGCTTCGCAAATCTCATAAGCCCGTTATCGTCATTGTCAACAAGGTGGATTCCATCGGCGCAACGCCTCCCGAATTCTACGAATTCTACGGCTTGGGCTTCGAGGACGTGTTCCCTCTGTCCTCTCTCAGCGGTACGGGCACGGGTGATATTCTGGACCGTGTCATGGAATTGCTTCCCAAGGAAGAAGACGAGGACAACGATTCCGACCGCATTCGCATCGCCGTTATCGGTAAGCCCAATGCGGGAAAGAGTTCCATCATCAACAAGATCTGCGGGGAAGACCGTGTCATCGTTTCCGATATGGCAGGCACCACTCGTGATGCCGTGGATACCTACGTGGAAAACAAGCACGGCAAATATGTATTGGTAGATACCGCAGGCATTCGCCGTAACGCCAGGATCGAGGATAAGATTGAAAAATACAGTGTCCTCCGTGCCAATATGGCGGTAGAAAACAGTGATGTATGTCTCATTATGGTAGATGCCAACGAGGGCATTACCGCCCAGGATGAGCATATCGCAGGCCTTGCCCACAACGCAGGAAAGGCAAGCGTTATCGTCATCAACAAGTGGGATCTGGTGGAGAAGGATAATTCCACCTTCGAAAACTTCCGCAAGGACGTGTATAACGCACTTTCCTACATGACCTACGCCCCCGTGGTGTTCGTCTCTGCCAAGACCGGGCAGCGCCTGGACAAGATCTTTACCTTGGTGAACGATGCCTACAAGGAATCCTGCAAGCGCATTACCACCGGTGTGCTCAACGATTTCCTGTCGGATATCACCGACCGCGTGCAGCCTCCCACGGATAAGGGCAGACGTTTGAAGATCTATTACATGACTCAGACCACCACCAATCCGCCCACCTTTGCATTGTTCTGCAACAGCGCCGAGCTGTTCCATTATTCTTATCAGCGGTATATCGAAAATTGTCTGCGTAAGACCTTCGGCTTCGAGGGAACTCCCATCCGTCTGGTCATTAAGCAGAAAGGAGATTGACCACTATGCTTCAATTTTTTGAATGGTTCTGGAGTGCTATCGGCTTGTATGAAAAGCTGGGCATCGCCCGTGAGGTGGAGGTTGACGGTACCACTGTGCAGGTTTCCTTCCAAGGCTTTTTGAATTGGCTTCACGGGGATCTTCTGGAAAAAGAGGAGGATCTGTATGCGGCCTTGATTTTCTGTGCCGGGATCCTGGTTTGCACCATCATTCCTTACCTGCTGGGCAGCTTGAATGCCGCCATCATCGTTTCCAAGTATAAGTATCACGACGATATCCGTAAGTATGGCTCCGGTAATGCGGGTCTGACCAACATGGGCAGAGTCTTCGGCAAGAAGGGCGCATTGCTTACCCTGTTCGGCGATATTCTCAAGCAGTTCCTTTCTGTGCTCATCGGTATCATCGCTTGCGGCGAGCTGGGCGCATACTTTGCGGGTGTGTTCTGTATGCTTGGCCATATCGCTCCCGTGTATTACCGCTTCCGCGGCGGTAAGGGCGTGCTCACTGCCGCCACCATGATCTTGTTGATCGACTGGCAGGTATTCCTTATTGCCTTTGCCATCTTTGCTCTTACCGTGCTGATCACCCGCTACGTTTCCCTTGGCTCCGTGCTGGCAGGCTTCGCCCTCCCCGGCACCGTGTATATCAGCGCAACCGTGCGAGGAACCTTCCCCTCCCTGCCCGCCATCTGCTTCAGCTTGTTCATTGGTATGTTGCTGATCTTTATGCACCGTTCCAATATCCGCCGCCTCTTCAACGGCAACGAGAACAAGCTTTCCTTCAAGAAAAAGGAAAAATAACTTACTAGGAGTTTTGCGTCATGCCTCTTGCCGACCGTGTCAGACCTAATACCTTTGACGAGATCTGCGGACAGACGCACCTTCTTGCCAAAAATGCCCCCCTGCGCCGTATTCTGGACAGTGGGCATCTGCCGTCTCTCATCTTCTACGGCCCTCCCGGCACGGGGAAGACCACCACGGCGGACCTCATCGCCAAGCATTTTCGCAGAGAGTTCTATAAGATCAACGCCACCTCCGCAGGCACTGCCGAGGTCAAGGAGATCCTAAACCTCTCCGGCGGTATGATGGGCGGCACCGAGGGCATCCTGCTTTACATCGACGAGATCCAGTATTTCAACAAAAAGCAGCAGCAGTCCCTGCTGGAATACGTGGAGGACGGAAGAGTCACCCTCATCTGTTCTACCACCGAGAACCCCTATTTTGCCATCTATCCCGCTTTGCTTTCCCGCTCCAGCGTGTTTGAGTTCAAGCCCGTGGAGCCTTTGGAGCTTGTTCCCGGTTTGCGCCGTGCCTTTGATATCTTAAACGGTGATTTCGGAAACGCCAAGACCTGCTCCGACGCCGCCTTGGAGGTGCTTGCCTTCGGTTGCGGCGGGGACGTGCGGAAGGCCATCGGGTCTCTGGAAAACTGCTACTACGCCTCCGAGACCGCCATCGACGAGGAGCTTGCACGTCAGCTTGTGCAGCGCTCGGGGTTGCGGTACGACCGTGACGGTCAATCCCATTACGATCTTCTTTCCGCATTGCAGAAGTCCATTCGCGGCTCAGACCCGGATGCCGCCGTGTTCTACTTAGCGCGGATCCTTGCGGGAGGGGACTTGGTCTCCGCCTGCCGTCGCATCTCCGTATGCGCCGCCGAGGATATCGGCCTTGCCTATCCCAATGCGGTGATCTTTGCCAAATCCTGCATCGACATCGCCTTGCAGGTTGGCCTCCCCGAAGCCAGAATTCCCCTGGCGGATGCTGTGATCCTGCTTGCCACTTCTCCCAAATCCAACAGCGGAGAATCCGCCATCGATGCCGCCATGGCGGCTGTGGAAGCAGGGAAGGGCACCATGGTTCCCGCACACCTGCGGGATCAGAACCGCCCCGGCTCGGAAGGGGGCTACAAATATCCCCACGCCTTCCCCAACCATTGGGTGCGCCAGCAGTACCTGCCCGACGATTTGGCAGGGAAGACCTTCTACACCCCCGGGGAAAACAAGACCGAACGCACCGCCGACGAGTATTGGCAGAAGATCAAGAAGTAAATCCAACCATTTCTCCTCCCTTCACCGGGAGGAGATTTTTTGCAAATGGGACATTTTTTGAGCGAAAGGTAAAAATATAAAAAAATCTTGACAAACTTGTATGCTTTTGCTACACTGAAACTGTAAAGACGTCCAAAACCGCAAGGAGGGGAGTCCGATGGCTCATACAACGGATCGGTAAAGCAGAATCCGTTCTGCTTCCGCATGGATGGATTTTCCCATCCCACACGCAGTATCTACTATCTGTATGAAAACGTAAAATATATTGACGAGCAGGGCAACATCCGGGAAAAGGACAACACCCTGTAACGGGAGACCAAGGGCTTCCGCATCACGGAAAACGAGTTTGACCTGTTGCTTACAGCCTGTGTTTAATCTCATGGGTACCGTGGAAAACGATACCGGAACGGCTGAATTTTCAGCAAAAATAATCGCAATTCCCGAGAAATATACTTACACGGAATAAACACAACAAACCACCGAGGTCACCCTCGGTGGTTTTTTCTTCCTATTCCAAAGCCCGTCTTAGCTTTTCCAAGATCTTCTTTTCCGTGCGGCTCACCTTCACCTGGGTCATCCCCAATACCTCTCCCGCCTTCTGCTGGGAGTAGCCCCGATAGAACCGCAACAGCACCAACTGCTTTTCCTCTTTGGGAAGCGCCGTCACCGCCTGGCGCAGAGCCTCCTTTTCGCAAAGCTCCGCCAAATTGTCCGTGCCGATGAGATCCTCCAACGCCCGTTCTCCCACAGGCTCCGAGAAGGAAAGCACCGCGTTCCCCGCATCCAAGCCCTCCACCGTCTCCTCCACACTGCAGCCGCAGTAGTCTGCCAGCTCTGTTACCGTGGGTTCTCTGCCGTTTTCGGCGGTGAACTCTTCTTTTTTGCGTAACAAAAACGCCCCCTTCTGCCGCAGCTCTCGGCTCACCTTGATGATGCCGTCATCCCGCAGAAACCGCTTGATCTCCCCGATGATGAGAGGTACTGCGTAGGTAGAAAAGGCTGTCCCGTAGGAGGTGTCAAAGTTCCGTATGGCCTTTAGCATCCCAATGGCGCCCAGCTGGCACAGATCCTCAAAGTCTGCGCCTCTGCCCAAAAACCGCGCCGCCACGGACTTCACCAGCCCCATGTTCTCCTGCATTAAGGTCTCTTCAGCCGAGGCATCTCCCGCCTTGGCTTGCTCCAACAGCTCGGGAGCATTCATTTCACATCAAAACGCTTTTCCAAAATTACCGTCGTTCCCTTTCCCGGTGCGGAGCGGATCTTCACACGGTCTGTAAAGCTTTCCATCACCGTGAACCCCATGCCGCTTCGTTCCCCCTCCGCATCTGTGGTGTAAAGAGGTGTCCGCGCCAAGGAGACGTCTGCGATCCCCGCTCCCTTGTCCTTCACCGCGATGCGTAAGATCCCGCCTGCGGTGTACGTTGCACTTATGTAAATGGGACATTTCATTTTGTCTGTTTTGTTGCGGTAAGCGTGGACGATGCAGTTGGTCACCGCCTCGCTCACCGCTGTCTTCAATTCAGAAAGCACGCTTACCGGGGGATCCAGTTGGGCGATAAATGCCGATACCGTCATTCTCGCCAACCCCTCGTTTACGCTCTTGGCGGGGAAGACGCATTTCATTTCGTTTACCGTGTTATCAGCTCGCCTTGCCATTTCCGTTGCTCCTTTCTATGCGGATCAGCTTGTCCATCCCCGCAATATGCAAGATCTTCAATACTGCCTCCGAGGGGGCTTCCACGATCAGCACAGCATCGATCTGCCCGCACTTCCGCATACGCCCCATTACCAGCCCCAATCCCGAGGAATCGCAAAAGCTCACCCCTGCAAGATTGAAATAGAACACCTCGGGCTGTTCCGTCTCCAGGATCCGATCGATCCGCGTCCGTACCTCCGCCGCGTTGTGATGGTCTACCTCGCCCTGTAGGCAGATCCGTAATTTATCTCCGTTTTTCTCGGTGGAAAACGTCATGTTCTTCAAAGCACTTCCTTTCTTCACACATCGTACCCGTAGTATAACAGACTTCTACCGCCGATTCTGTCAAACCCTGTCGGGGAGATAAAAAAGATGCAGAGCTTTTCACTCTGCACCTCGTAGTATTTTTTTCGGTATAGTGTCAGCTTACTCGCCGATCTCAAACACCACTTCAAAGGCGGCGCTTTCTCCCGCAATTTTCAATGCGAAGTCTCCTTTTGCGTTTTCCAAAACGAATTTCTGTCCCTGCTTGTGAAGATCAAACTCATGGACGATCTTACCGCCGTATACCAAAACCAGTCGCGCATTCCCGGCTGTAACGTCACAATCCACCGTAAGAATGACGGTTTCTCCTGCGGCGGTTCCGGTATACAGATCCAATACACCGGAAAGCTTCCCAACCGAAAGGGATTCCTTGTTTCCGGAGGCGGTTTTTACGGAGGCAAAAGTAACCACGTTCATGCCTTCGATGATATTTTGATCGGTGATGGTTACCAAATCGAAATTCTCCTCACCGTTGGTGTCTTCGATCTGACCGCAGCCTGTAAAGGTCAAAACAACAAAAGCCAGCAAAGCAATCAGAAAATATTTTTTCATAGTACCCCCTTAAATCGTTTTCATCCAGTCCTCAATCACGGGAGCAAGCAAATTGTACCCCGCGCTGTTGGGGTGAATAAAGTCGGGAAGATGGACGTTGCTTTCCGACTTCAACACCTCGCAGTTGAACTTCTCGTCAAAATACAGATCCAGATAGGGAATACCCCACTTATCACAGATCTCCTTGGACATGGCAAAATACGCACTCATATCGGAGAGTCTGCCAATTTGCGCCGAAGGCATCTGGTAAGTCACGATGAACCCAAGCTTAGCCATGGGGAAGTGTTCTTTTGCATAAGCGAAGGTGGCCTCCAAGCCTCCCGCAAAGGTGTCTCTGTCAAAAGGCCCCTCAAAGCCCTCTGTCATCACCCCTACGGGAGCGGAATCCCAAGCGTCATTTGCACCGCCCTCAATGATGAGGTAATCGTAGCTGTTCCCGGTCATATCCACAAGCTGCTTGTATACGATGTTCTCCCCGCGGCAGTTGCCAATGGAAGCACCGCCCAGACTCTTGTTCACACCTGTCATTTCGTTCTTTGCCATAATACGCCCCGCCCAACCGCGGATATGATCGTATTCCGTGTTCCACTCGCAGTAAGCCTCACACAGGGAGTCTCCCACGAAGAGGACGGATTTTCTAAAAAGAGGATTCATACAGTTTTTCCTTTCTGTTTCTTGATGTTGGTAAGTAACAACAGCACCGCAAGCACTGCCGCCGCACCCAGTGCCGCCAAGAAGATGTTGGCGTTGGGGATGAAGGATTCCGTGCCGTCGTTGTTCAGATAGGTTTCCGCGTTTGCCAAAACTGTCTTGCCGATCCAAGGGCCGACCAGCCCGGGTACAAGCACCTGGGAGAAAATGCGAACTCCTTGGAACATCCCCGCCTTTCCCGCAGGGGTCAGCTCACGGATCTTCGCCCCGAACACCGCCATTCCTGCCAAGTATCCGCACATCATCAAAAGCGAGCCCGCAAATACCAATGCCTTTCCGCTGAACAGGTACAGCAGAACGTAGCCTGCCGCTAACCAGCCAAGGCTCACCCAGCCGGAAAATCCAAAGCCCTTCTTATCGTACACCCTGCCCCAGAAGGCCGTCACCACGGAAGCTAAAACGATGGCAGGCGCCATGATCAGCACGTAATCCGTCATCCCCAAGGAGACCTCGTAGTACAGGATCAGATAGGGCATGAAGATCTGAATGGAGATATTAAAGAGAATAAACGCGCAAAGATAGAAATACAGTGATCCGTTTGCCTTGATGGTGGAGGGCAAAAAGCCATGCACCACCGTCTTGAAATACCCTTCCTTTGCAGGGGCGAGGGCAGGCTCCTTGATCAAAAAGCAACCCAAAACGCCCACCGCCAGCACCACGCCGCCGATGATCAGAAAGATCCACGTCCAGCTGTCACCGTTGTTCAGATCAAAGGCCATAAACCCACCGAACACCGCCAGAATGGCAACCAAGGGCATCATAGCGTTGATCCCTTCTGCCGCGCCGCGGTTGGTGTCGTCGGTGCTGTCCGTCAGCCAGGCGTTAAAGGCGGCGTCGTTTGCGGTAGACCCAAAGAAGGTCATCACGCAGTCCATGACGATCACCAAGGTGACCCCCAACGCCATAACGGAAGCCACACCGGGGAACATGGCTCCAATGAGATCCGCCTTCAAAAGAGCAAATCCCAAAATGGAAACGCCCCACGCCAAATACCCGCCGCACATGAACACCTTCCGCTTCCCTAATTTGTCGGAAAGTGCACCCATTAGCACCGTGGTGACCGTGGCGGCAATGGCACTGGCAGATACCATGGCGGAAATATCGGCGGCGGAGGCGCGGAACATCTTGTAGATGAATACGTTGAGATACATATTCTCCACAACCCACGCGATCTGCCCAACCAAGCTGAACAAGACCAAAACAAACCAGAATTTTCCGGATAATTTCGTTTTCATTGCGGCGTATCCTTCTTTCATCGTTTTTTTTATTTTACCACAGGAATCTCACGGTGTCAAGCACGTAAAAAAGCTCCCCTCATCAAGAGGGAAGCTCTTCATATTCACCCAAATACCAACCCACAACGCCGTCCTTCTTCACGATACAGCCTTTTGGGGTTGCTTGCACCAAGGAGAGCATCTTTCCCTCCTCCACGGGCAACACGTAATCGGAATAATCCATACACTCTCCGTCGCCGTAAAGCAGGGAAGCAGGCACCTCAAGCACCCTGCCGCTGTGAAGATGGCGCACCAAAGATAGCTCCTCGCCCTTTTCCAAAATCTCCACCTTGCGGGTGACCCAGCTGATAAACAAAGGGTTTTCGCTTGCCGTTTGCGATTCCTTCGCAACAACCTTCGGCAGATCGTCGTAGGAAACAAAAGAAACCTCGTCCTCCTGCAAGATCACCAAATTCAACTGCCCCTCGGATTTGACCCCGCACCCGCCGTCAATGGAGAGAATGCGTTTTTCTGCATTCCGCAAAGGGTTGTATTGCTGAATTTGATAGCCGTACAAAGCCACGGGCCAGTGGCCAACTACCACCCATTTGTCAAAGCAGTGAGGCGTCTTTTCCGCAAAGGCATCGTATTTGGTCAGTTCAAAAACGCCGCAGGCAGCGTTGTCCCCAACCTCCCGTTCTCTCAACCCTCCGTGGACGAAGATATACTCCTCCGTCTCCAGAACCGTGGGCAGGGAAGCCAGGAAATCAAGCTCCTTTTCAAAATGGGCAAGAATTGCCTCCTTCGCCGCCAAAACGTCTTCCTTGCAGGTCAGGGCATACCCGCATTCCGCGGCAAGCTCCTGGTAAAAGCTTGTTCCCCACCACTTACGGCAGGAAACCACGTAATTCCACAGATCCTCGGCAGTCTCCTCCCGCAGACCGTGAAGAATATGTAAACGCCAGGCATCCACGTTGCCCACCAGGCACACCGCGTTTCCGCTCTCACAAAGGGACATCACCTTCCGCAAAGCCCCCAAGCTGTCGGGACCTTTTTCCAAAACATCACCGAGAATGACCAGGAGATCGTCCTTGCAAAATCCTGCCATCTCCAAGACCTTTTCCAAATGCCCCGGATGCCCGTGAATATCCCCGGTGACCAGAATTCTCTGCCCAGGGAGAGTCTTAAGGAATTGAATTTTCGTCTCCGGGAGCTTCATTGGTTGTTTCTCCTATCTCAAATCTTCGCCGCTTTTTCCAGCGCCTCTCCCGTCAAGCGGTAAGTGGTCCATTCCTCCATGGGAATCGCTCCCATGGAACGGTAGAAATCAATGCTGGGCTGATTCCAATTCAAGCAGCTCCATTCCAGCCTGCCGCAGTTTCGCTCCACGGCAATCTCTGCCAGCTTGCACAAAAGCTTCTTGCCGTAGCCTTTTCCCCGATGTGCGGGAAGCACGAACAGATCCTCCAAATAGATACCGCCCCGCCCCAAAAAGGTGGAGAAGTTATGGAAGAACAAAGCAAACCCCACGGGAATGCCACTCTCTACCGCAAAAAGCACCTCGCAGATCTTCTTGTCAAAGATCCATTCCTTTAACAGCTCTTTTGTAGCAACCACGTCGGAGGACATCTTTTCATATTCCGCCAAAGCGCGGATAAAGGAGAGAATGGTTCCCACCTCATCCTCTCTCGCGTACCGGATTTCAAATTGACTCATTGATTATACTCCAAAATAAAAGAATCAGAAGGGAAATGATCAAAACGGCAAGCACCGCCATCACCGCGCGCAGAACGATCTTCAGCGTCCGACGGTCGTCTGTTTTCACGGTTCGAGACTCCGTTTGCCCGGAGACTTTTTCCCATGGATTGGAATAGCGCTCCATCCTTTTTTCGTCATGGTCGTCCATCATGGAAAAAGCAAAAATGTAGTAGCCGAGAACACTGAGGAATACCAAACCGAACAAAATCAAAAAGCCTTCCAGCAGAATATAAAGTCCGGGAAAATCCAAAAAGAAACCGCTCGTGTAGTATGACAGCGTAACCATAAAGCCCTCCTTTTGTTTTTTATATTGTAGCATAATTTTACAGAAATTGCAAGGGATTTGCGTGATCCCATGCGCCTGCGGCTTGAATAAAAAATCCCCGTTCCGAAGAACGAGGATTTTTTTGGGATGTGTAGCCGATTTAGATGCACACGGATTTTGCAGAGGGTACACGGCCCCCTTGGCGATGATAGGAGTTAAAAGTATCCGCGTTCTGCCGGACTTTTAACGCCATGCGAGTAAACGAAGTCTATGTAATATACCTTTTTTGTTTTCAACTGTTGATTAGAAAATTATTTACCAATTCAGTTATCGGGGTTTCGTTGACAAATTTTTCGATATCTGTCAAAAAGCATTTCTTTTCATTTCCTGTTTTACATGTATAAAACTCAAGAATATTATCTGCAACATATTGCAATTTTACATCAAAGAACGGTTTTAACTTTTTCGCTGTCTTTTCTTTGGTGTTGTTAAGTAAGAGATCTTTCGTTCCGCTTCCCACCAAGTGATCATATAAGTACATGGCTTTGACTGCTTGCATCACTTTTCTTTCAACGTGCAAACCACACTTTTTGAAAACAGAATGTTTCCAACCTGCAAGAACCGTGTTTGTAATTGGAATTTGGGAAATGGCGTCAATTATGTATTCACGTGATAACGAATGTTCTGCATTGAGATTATGCTTGGTTAATATATCGTAAACTTTTATTGTCAATTTATAAGCAACCGTAGAGCCCCATAAATATTCATCATATTTATGGTGTTCATAAGTGGTACTTAACTCTATAATTTGATTGGACAAAGCAATTAACAACACTGCCAACGATTTGGAATCTATTTTAAACTCCGCATTGATATGTATTAGCCTCAGTAGAATTGCGGAACTATTTAACGCGTTTGTACCACTATCATTACCAATGATTTTGTTCACAGCGGAAATAGCCTTGTAGTATTCCTTCAAAAAAGCATCTGGTGCATAATTTTGAATAAGCTGAGCTTTTTCGAGATTTGGCATCTCTATAGGCTTAAGCCCATATGTAAAAAGCGAAGTATCGTTTTCGTTTATAATCGAATCAAAAAAATCTTTTGCACTATTCATGAGCTCCACCGCCTTTCTTGGCTTTATTATACCACAACTTGGTAAACATTTCAAGTGTGGTAGTTCAAATCTATCCAAAATGCCGTTGCATCTATGGCTTTGTAAATAAATTTTGAACGGTAGGGGCTGGCGCCCACGACAGCCCGTTTGTACGGTGTTTTTCGGGTCGTCGAGGCGCCGACCCCTACGGTGTGGCGGTTCGAATCTGTCCGTGGGTTTGGTTCTGTGGGGAAAAGAAGAATGAAATCGTGGCGTTGCCACGATGAAATCCGAGCAAGCTCGGATGAAATCTTCAGCCTACGGCTTCAGATGAAATTAAATCCGCCTCTGCAACCCCGCGTAAGCGGGATTTCATCGCGTATCGATTTCATCCACCGCAGGTAGATTTATTCCGCCAACGGCGGATTTAGTTGAAAAAAGCACTTGCTTGCGCAAGTGCTTTTTTCTGTGTCGTGTGTCCGATTTAGATGCAAAGCCGTGTGTGGCTGATTTAGATGCAGGTCGGTTTTGCAGAGGATAGACTACCCCCCTTGGCGATGATGGGAGTTAAAAGATTCCGCGTTCTACCGGACTTTTAACGCCATGCTTGTAACGAT
>JAZKZH010000016.1:0-15327 GCA_045612545.1 Eubacteriales bacterium | reverse complement strand
CTCCCGCACAGTCTTGTTGCGTGAAAAGATGGCATAAATCCAGCCAAAGCACCATGCGTATTCGTAGGGGTCGACGTCCACGGCGACCCGTTGGTATGAATCAGGCACAGATGAAAGCCGTAGTTTTTTCTCCCGCACAGTCTTGTTGCGTGAAAAGATGGCATAAATCCAGCCAAAGCACCATGCGTATTCGTAGGGGTCGACGCCCACGGCGACCCGTTAGTATGAATCGCGTCCATCAAGCCCCCTCATTTCTCCCACACTTTTTTTACAAAACCCCTTGCTTTTTTGGGAAGAATATGATATAGTATGTTTGTAGTAAAAAATAATAGCCTTTCATCAGGATCGGGTTGACGCCCGATCCTGATTGTTATGTTAGGCGAAAATACGGCTTGTAAGAAAGGATGACGGTATGGCAAAGAAAGACAATATCGCCTCCCGCGTGAAGGAAGCAGTGCTTCCCTTGGTGGAGGGCGCAGGGTACACCCTGTGGGACGTGACCTTCTACAAGGAGGTCTCGGAATGGATCCTTGAGGTCTCCATCGACAAGGAGGAGGGCATCTCCACCGACGATTGCTCTGTGATCACCAAGCTCATCGATCCTGTGATCGACGAAATGGATCCCGTAGAGGATGCTTACTGCCTGATGGTCTCCGGCGCAGGAGGCTACCGCGATCTGGTGCTGCCCATGCACTACGAATACGCCCTTGCCCATGGATGCAACGTGGAGGTGCGTACCTTTACCGCAATAGAAGGCAGAAAGCAGTTTGAAGGCAAGCTGATGGCCGCCGACGAGGACACCGTTACCGTAGAGGAAAACGGAAACGAGCTCCGCTTTGAAAAAAAGCAGATCGCCAAGATCACGGCAATTTGCTACACCGAAATTGAAGAATAAAAAAACATCACATACAGCTATCGTAAAGAAAGGAAGACAGTCAACATGAGAAAGAAGTCTGCTGCGGGCAAGTCCATCGCAGAAGAGACCATTGTGAACAAAGAGCTGTTTGAGGCTCTTGCCGCATTGGAAAAGGAACGGGGCATTTCCCAGGACTATATGCTGGAGCGTGTGGAAGCCGCTTTGCTTTCCGCATTCCGCAAGGAGTACCGCGGGAACGAAAACGCCATCGTAAAAATTGACCGCTTGAAGCAGGAGGCACACATCTACAAGGTATTCACCGTTGTGGAGGAGGTGCTGGACGAAAACTCCGAGATCACGTTGGAGGCGGCAAGAAAGATCAATTCCGTCTACCAGATCGGTGATACCGTAGAAACCGAGGTCAAGACCAAGGCCTTCGGCAGAATCGCCGCCCAGGCGGCAAAGCAGGTGATCGTGCAGGGCATCCGCGAGGCGGAAAGAGGCATGATCATCAAGGAATACGAAAACAAGAAGGAAGAGATCGTTTCCGCCGTGGTCATCCGCGTGGATCCCACCACCGGCAACGCTACTCTGGAGATCGGCAAGAACGAGATGGTTCTGTTCCGCAACGAGCAGATCCCCACGGAAAATCTGCAGGTGGGCGACCGCTTGAAGGTGTTCGTTACCGAGATCAAGAAGGAGACCAGAGGTCCTTCCGTTGTGCTTTCCCGCGTGCATCCCGGCTTGGTACGCCGCTTGTTCGAGCTGGAGGTTCCCGAATTGAAGGACGGCACCATCGAGATCGTTTCCGTTGCCCGCGAGGCAGGCAGCAGAACCAAGATCGCCGTTCGCTCCAACGATGAAAAGGTGGATCCCATCGGCGCTTGCATCGGCCCCAAGGGCGCCAGAAAGAATCTGGTCACCGACGAGCTGTGCGGTGAAAAGATCGACATCATCCCCTACAGCGAAACCACAGAGGAATTCATCTCCGCCGCATTGGCGCCCGCCACTGTGGACGAGGTGATCAAGCTTCCCGAATCCGACAGAGCTTACCGCGCCATCGTTTCCGACGAGCAGCTTTCCCTTGCCATCGGTAAGGAAGGCCAGAACGCAAGACTTGCGGCAAAGCTTACCGGCTTTAAGATCGATATTAAGAGCTACAAGACGCTCTCCGCACAGGAATAAAGGGCATGGCTGAACGGAAGATCCCTCTCCGCAAATGTTTGGGTTGCGGGGAGATGAAGGAAAAAAAGCAGCTTTTGCGGATCGTGCGCTCCAAGGAAGGGGAAATCAGCGTGGACTTTTTGGGGAAAGCCCCGGGAAGAGGCGCATACCTCTGCATGAGCGCGGTCTGCTTTGACACAGCTCGCAAGAGCCGCCGTCTGGAGCGTGCCTTTTCCGCCCGTATCGAGGAAGAGATCTACGATACCCTGCGGGAAAGGATCGTAACGGAAACGGAGAAGGGGGCTTTATGAACCGGGTTTTGGGCGTTTTAGGGTTGGCGAGGCGCGCAGGCGCACTGGCCATCGGCACAAACTCCGTGTTGGAAGCGATCCGAAAGAAAAAAGCACTTTTGGTGCTGATCGCTTCGGATGCCTCGGAAAACACCGCAAAGCAGCTGCTGGACAAATCCGCCTTCTACAATATCCCGGCGCAAACGCTTCCCTTTGGGATGCTGGAGCTGGGGCACGCCATCGGCAAGGATCACACCGTGGCCGTGGCGATCTTGCAGGAGGGATTTGTGGTTTCCTACACAAAAGCCTGTACCACTCAGTAAAGAAAGGAACGGTTTTTACACATGGCAGAAACGAGTAAAAAATACAAAGTCGGCGAACTGGCCAAGGATTTCGGCTTGAAGAACAAGGACGTCATCGACCTGTTCACCGCCAACGGTCTTCCCGGGAAGACCCATACCACCGCATTGGAGGACGGCGAGGTCAGCCTCTTTTTGGAGGCGTTGACCCAGAAGAATCAGGTAGACCTCACCGCATACTTCAAGACCTTCGACGATAAGAAGAAGGCCAAGAAGGACGAGGAGCGCAAGAAGGCAGAGGAAGCGCAGAAGGCAGCCGAGGAGGCGCGCCGCAAGCAGAAGGAGGCCCAGGCGGCACAGAGACGCAAGGCAAGCCCCGGCGGACAGCAGCAGCCCCAGCAGCCTCAGAAGCAGCGCTCCAAGACGGAGGTTCGCGTGGTGGATACCCGCGGCACCGCCACCGTGGATCTGGGCAAGTACGATGAGAAGCTTTTGAGCTACGACTCCGGCGACAGCACCCAGTCCGGCAAGCAGAAGATCAAAAAGAAGAATAAATTCCAGAACCCCGATCCCAAGGCAAAGGGCAAGGGTCCTCAGGGCAAGCAGGCTCCCAAGCCTCAGAACAAGCCCAAGCCCGTACAGCTGACCATCTCCGTCCCCGACGAGATCACTGTCAGCGAATTGGCTTCCCGCATGAAGCAGACCGTTGGCAACGTGGTGAAGAAGCTGATGACCATGGGCGTAATGGCAGGCATCAACGACGTGATCGATTTCGACACCGCATACCTGCTGGCAGACGAAATGGGCATCATCGTGAAGAAGGAGGTCGTTCTCTCTCTGGAGGATCGCCTCATTGAAAGCACTGAGGATGCAGAGGAGACCCTGAAGCACCGCGCACCCGTCGTGGTGGTTATGGGTCACGTTGACCACGGTAAGACCTCCCTGCTGGACGCCATCCGCGACGCTCACGTTACCGCAGGGGAAGCAGGCGGCATTACCCAGCACATCGGTGCTTACAGCGTGCACGTTCACGATGAGGACATCACCTTCTTGGACACCCCCGGTCACGAGGCGTTCACCGCTATGCGTGCAAGAGGTGCCAACATGACGGACATCGCCATTCTGGTGGTGGCTGCGGACGACGGCATCATGCCCCAGACCGTGGAGGCCATCAACCACGCCAAGGCGGCAGGCACCCCCATCATCGTTGCCATCAACAAGATGGACCGTCCCGGTGCCAACCCCGATAAGATCATGACCGATCTCACCAACTACGATCTTGTTCCCGAGGCATGGGGCGGCGACACCATCTGTATGCCCATCTCCGCCTTGAAGCGCCAGGGTATTGACGAGCTGTTGGATATGGTTCTCCTTACCGCAGAAATGATGGAGCTGAAGGCCAACCCCGACCGTAAGGCGCAGGGCGTTGTGGTGGAGGCCCGTCTGGATAAGGGCAAGGGTACCGTTGCTACCTTCCTGGTGCAGAAGGGTACGCTCCGCACCGGCGATATCGTCATTGCAGGCACTGCCGTGGGCAGAGTCCGCGTGATGACCAACGATAAGGGCAGAACCGTGAAGGAAGCAGGCCCCTCCATTCCCGTGGAGATCACCGGTCTTTCCGAGGTGCCCAATGCAGGCGATCTGTTCTTTGCCGTGAAGGACGAGAAGATGGCAAGAGATCTGGCAGAGGAAAGAAAGCAGGAGGCAAAGAACCTCCATGCAGACGCCGCCAAGGTAAGCCTGGACGATCTGTTCAGCCAGATCGGAAACGGCGTGCAGGATCTGAACATCATCGTCAAGGCAGACGTGCAGGGCTCTGCGGAAGCAGTGAAGCAGAGCTTGGAGAAGCTTTCCGGCGAAGAAGTCCGCGTGAAGGTGATCCACGCCGCAGTAGGCGGTATCACCGAAAGCGACGTGATGCTGGCATCTGCCTCCAACGCGTTGATCGTAGGCTTTAACATCCGTCCCGACCGTACCGCAACGGATGCGGCGGCAAGAGACAAGGTGGAGATCCGCACCTACCGCATCATCTACGATTGCATCGAGGAGATCAAGGCGGCCATGAAGGGTATGCTGGCTCCCGAATTCAAGGAAAGCGTCATCGGTCACGCAGAGGTGCGCCAGACCATTCACGTTCCCGGCGTTGGTACCATCGCAGGCTCCTACGTCACCGACGGCAAGGTTGCCAGAAACGCACAGATCCGCGTTCTGCGTGACAGCGTGGTGATCTTCGAGGATACCATCTCCTCTCTGAAGAGATTCAAGGACGACGCTAAGGAAGTGAACAACGGCTACGAATGCGGTATCGGCTTGGAGAAATTCAACGATATCAAGGTTGGCGACGTTCTGGAAGCCTTCGTCATGGAGGAAGTAGCACGCTGATGGTTGCCAACAGACAAGACAGAGTCAACGATGCCGTAGCGGCTGAGCTTGCCGTGATCATCCGTACGGTAAAGGACCCCAGAGTGTCCCGCACCTTTATCAGCATTTCCGGGGCAAACGTCTCTAAGGACCTTTCCCAGGCAAAAATCTTTTACAGCGTTTTCGGCCCCGATAAGGACGTGGAGGCGGGCATCGCCTCCGCTTCCGGGTATATCCGCTCGGAGCTGGCAAAGCGTTTGAATCTGCGGATCACCCCCAAGCTTACCTTCATCCGTGAGCATGGGGCGCAGAAGGCTATGGACATCGCAAAAATACTGAAGGATTTTAACGATGAGCAACAGAATCTCGGAAAGTGAAGCTATCCGCTTTCTGAAGGAGCGGGATAACTTCCTCATCTTTACCCACAATTCCCCGGACGGTGACACCGTTGGCTCTGCCATGGCCTTGGTCATGGGGCTGAGAGCCTTGGGGAAGCGTGCGGTCGCATACAACAAGGAGGGCGTGCCGGAGCGGCTTGCCTTCCTGCCCTTTGGGGAATATTTCTTGGCGGAAGCTCCCGACGTTGCGGATTATACCCTTGTTTCCGTGGACGTGGCCTCTCCCAAGATGCTCTCCTTACCCGAAGCGGGGTATACCTTTGCCCTGTCCATCGACCACCACAAGGTGAACACCATAGGCTGTGAAAGGCTGTACCTCCGTGACGAGTACATCGCCGCAGGGGAAATCGTCTTTGAGCTGCTGGCAGGGCTTGGGGTGGAGCTGACGGCAGAGCTTGCTTTGCCCCTTTATACCGCCATTTGCTCCGACAGCGGAGGCTTCCGCTATCAGGCAACCCGCCCTGCGACCATGGAGTACGCAGCAAGGCTGATGGCAACGGGCATCGATTTTGCCCGGGTGTGCCGTCTGCTGTTTGATTGCAAATCTCCCTCCCAGATCGCCGCGGAAAAATTGGGCTACCAAAAGCTGGAATTGCATTTCGGCGGTCGGTTTGCTATGGTGGCGGTCACCGACGAGGAGCTGCGGGAAGCAGGCTCTTCCGAGGAGGACACGGAGGTTCTCAACGATATCCCCCGCCGCATCGCAGGGGTACAGATGTCCGCCGTGATCAAGCCCAAGGGAAGCTTTGTGAAATGCTCCTTCCGTTCAAGTGAGGACATCGACGTAGCCGCCCTTTCCCAAACCCAAAACGGGGGCGGACATTACCACGCCGCAGGCTTCTCCAAGGAGAACACCACCGTGGCAGAAGTGAGAGAATTGGTGCTTTCCATGGTGGAAGGAGTGCTGTTATGAGTGAGCTTTGCGGGATTTTTATTGTAGATAAGCCCGTGGGGGTGACCTCTCAGGTGGTGATCGGCAGACTTCGCAAGGTGACGGGGATCCGCCGCATCGGACATTGCGGTACCCTTGACCCCTTGGCAAGCGGGGTTCTCCCCGTGATGATCGGCAACGCCACCAAGGCCTGCGAATACCTCATGGATCACGATAAGGTGTACGTGGCCTCCATCCGCTTGGGTGTAGAGACGGACACCGAGGACGTTACAGGTGAGGTGACCCGCCGCTACGAGGGTACACTTCCCTCTTTTGAAGAATTTGAAGCAGCGGCAAAGACCTTCGTGGGAGAGATCGACCAGATCCCGCCCATGTATTCCGCGCTGAAAAAGGACGGCGTCAAGCTGGTGAACCTGGCAAGAGAAGGGGTCACCGTGGAGCGTGAGTCCAGAAAGGTCACCATCCACAGCCTGGAAACCTACGAGCAGAACGGGGAGTTCTTTTTGAAGGTACATTGCTCCCGTGGGACTTACATCCGCACCCTTTGCGCCGACATCGGCAAAAAGCTGGGTTGCGGGGGGTGTATGGCCTCTCTTCGCCGCATTTCCGTGGGGCAGTTTGACGAAAGCCAAAGCGTTCCCTTGGACGATCTGCGGGAATATACCCCGGAGCAGGTGGCGGAAAAGCTGATCCCCATCGAGACCTTGTTTGCCCACTACCCCGAGGCAAAATTGCCCGCCTTTTACGCCAAGCTTTACGCCCATGGAGAGAAGATCACCATTACCAAGTTCAAGCTGCAGGGCAACGTGGGCGACCGCTTCCGCGTCACCACCCCCGAGGGAAGATTCACCGTGGGTGAGATCTCCCAGTATAACGGAAAACTGCAATTAGGCGCAAAAATGTTCTTTTGAAGCAGAAACCTTCCGCAATGTAACAAAAACTGACAGACCGTGTGTGGTACTATCAAGGTGCTACATACGGTTTTTTATTTGTGCAGAGAAGTGAAACGAATATACAGCAAGTCGTTGTTTGAAGTCGTTACTTGTTTCTCAAAAAAGACTTATATCGACAGGTGACAATTATGTTCCCAATCACAAAAAACAAATCCCAAAAGATCTTCTACCTCCCCGTGGAGGAGCTTGCCCCCAACGGAATGCAGCCCCGCAAGGCATTTGACGAGGAGGCGTTGTTGGAGCTTTCCAAAAGCATAAAGCAGCACGGCTTCCTGCAGCCCATCACGGTGCGCAGGGCAGATGCCCTCCCCTTCCCCATGGATCTGAAATCCCCCGCCTTTGAGATCATTGCAGGGGAACGCCGCTGGCGGGCGGCAAAGCTGGCAGGGCTGGAAAAGGTTCCCTGCGTGATCCGCGAGGCAGATCGGCAAGAGTCTGCCTATCTTGCGTTGATCGAAAACCTGCAACGAAAGGATCTGGGCTTTTTTGAGGAGGCAGAGGCACTGAGAAACCTGCTGTTGATGACAGACTATTCCCAAGCACAGCTGGCGGAAAAGCTTTCCATCAGCCCCTCGGCGCTTTCCAACAAGCTGCGGCTGCTTGCCCTGCCTCAAAGCCACAGAAGGCTGATTCTGGAGTACGGCTTCGGGGAACGCCACGCCAGGGCTTTTTTGAAGATCCGAGACGACAGCAAGAGGCGGGAGGCCATTCTCCAAGCCGGCAAGGAAGGACTTACCGCCAAGGCAACGGAGACGCTGGCAGAGCGCATCTGCGACGAAAGCACCCCGGTCAAGCAGGAAGAACCGCCCGCCCCCAAAAAGCCTCGACGGGTGGTGCTTATGCAGGATTTACGGTTCTTCCTCAACACCCTGGAACGCTCCCTGACCCTGCTTTCCGAGGCGGGATTTTCCGTGGCAAAACAGCAAAGCGAGGAGGAAGAACACCTCCATATCACCCTCTGCCTCAGCAAGTCAAATCAGCAAAATTCCAAAAAAAGCGGTGGATAAGTTGTGGGCAAATGTGGAAAAGTGCATGGTTTATCCACCGCAGGAAAAAGAACTTATCCACATTTTTCAAATACACAGAACATTTGTTCTTTATGGAATAGAACGCTTGTTCGCTTACGTTTCGTACCGCTAATTCTTGTCGAAAATTGTCGAAAAAAAGTTATCCACCAAAAACATCTGCATCTACTACTACAACTACTAATCCATTCCTATTAAGGAAAGGGTAAGTGGTAGGGTATGCGCGCGCACGCACGTACGCGGGTACGCGGGAGCAAAATGGGACGGCGTCCCCTGCAAATACGCAGCAGGTATGCGCGAACAAAGGGGTACGCAACAAAGCCCCATCAAAAAATCCCTTCGGATCACTCCAAAGGGATTTCATGGTTATGCTTTCTTTTTCTTTCTCGATTTGGCAACTGCCACAGCGCCCCCTGTAATCGCCCCTGCCGCGGCAATTCCGCAGGCGACCATCAGTCCTACCGAACGGTTGTTCGTATCTTCTGCAGGCTCTGAGGGGCTCTGAGAGGCTTCCTCCGAGGAGTCTTCCTCTATCTCCTCTATATCCTCCGTCATGGTGATGGAGGCAGGCAGCAGCAGACAAGCCGCAGGAATCTTCTTTCCGGTGGAGAAGTTGTACCCGGTGAACACGATGTACCGATCGTAGATCTCCACGGTGTAACCCTCACTGCCGTACTCCACGGTAACGGGATATCTGCCGTCAGTGGAACGGGTATAAGTATCCGTGCCGCCGTAGCCGCAGGGCTGGCAGTTGGAGCCGATATGCACCGTGCGGGCAAATCTGCCGTATTCGTTGGAATAGTTCACTCTGTCGTAAAGGCTCACGTGGGTGTGACCGGACATCACCACCACGTCCTTATAGGTCTCCAGCAGGCCCTTCAAGCGTATAGTCTGGGGATATTCCTCCTTGAAGGGGATGCAGGCGGTGTAGCCGCCGTTCTTTCTGTCCCCCGCGCCGAAGTTCAAAAAGGGTGCGTGGATGATCATAAAAATATTGGTCTCGGTGTTCCCGTACTGGGTCAAAAGTCCTTCGATCCAATCCATCTGAGCTTGGGAAAAGGTCTCGTATTTGGCAGAATCCCCCGGCGCGTTCACCTCGTAGGCGGTGAAGATGAACAGCAGATCCCGCACCCCTTCCCCGCCTTCCTTGAACACGGAGTAGTAGGCAGAGCCTTCATAAGGGTGATCCTCGTCATCGCCACCCAGATAAGCGTCCAGCAAGGGCGCGTCCGCAGGGGTGTTGCCGTGGTTTCCGATGCCCTCATACACCTTGTCAGCAGGGAACTTGGAATCGTTCAAGATCTCCAAATGCTTTTCGTACTGCGCCTCCAGATCGGGATTTTCCCCGCGGTCGCCGGTTGCATCCCCGGTGATCACAAGGTACTCCATGCCCGCGTCCGCAAAGAAATCCAGAGAGTAAGCCAGCTTCTCAAAGGCCCCTCTGTCGTAGGGCTGGTAGTTCATGTGGGTGTCGGAAAGGACACCGAAGGAATATCTCAGCTCTCCCAAGCCGGTCAGCCGCTTTTCCGGAGGGATCTCGCAGACCCCAATGGCCTCCGAGATGGCAGGTGCTTCATCCAAAAAGCGGGTCTCGCTATGGAACACCGCAATACCCGAAGCACCCACGGGGATCATCAGCCCATCCTCCACGGGAATGATCACCTTCCGCCCGGTAACGGGAGCGGTGGCAAGCTCATCATAGCCTGCCAAAACACCGTTTTCGTCGGTGAAATACACGATGTAATGTCCCTCTGCGGGCGTTCCCTCCGCGGGAATGACCTCGACCTTACCTCTGGCAAAGCCGCGCCGTTCCGCTGACTCACCCAAAAATTCGTAGTTTACGGAAACTGTCGTCTCCGTTGCAAAAACGTTGGTCATACCGCCGACGGCAAGCGCGGCAACCACCAAAACGGCGGCAAGGAATCTGCGCATAACCGATCCTCCCCAAATAGTCTTTTTTTCAGTATAGCACAAGAAAACGAGAATTGCAAGTTTTTGCGAGAGGAAAAATGACCTTACACCTTGACAATTTCCCTCCGCGGGTGTAAAATAGAGCCTGCACCTACGCCCTCATAGTTAAATGGATATAACAGCCCCCTCCTAAGGGGCAGTTATGGGTTCGATTCCCGTTGGGGGTGCCAAACCGAAGAGCTGCGCTCTTCGCTCTATGAAAAGCACGCGCAAGGCGTGCTTTTTTTCGTAGTATGCTTTTGAATCAAACTCGCAAAGCCGAAGCATACAAAAAACCGATGGACTTTTACGCCCATCGGTTCAGGCTGATGACAAAGCAGTATCTTTGAGTTGTATTTGGCAAAATGTACAAAGGCGATGGTAATATGGCCTCCCTCCGGGAGGTGAGGGTAACCTTGCAAGCAAGGTGGAAGGAGCCCGCGAGTACCTAAAAGCACCAATTTCATCCAAAATAGTTGCCCTATCTCCCGCCGGCTCCCTCAGTCAGCCGTTTGGCCGACAGCTCCCTCCCGGAGGGAGCCCTTTGTTCCGTAGCCGAGTCTTTTTTATAAAACTTTATTTGTGCAAAATAAAAACTGCCATTTTTGAAATAGACTTTGTCAGCAAGCTGGGATCGCTCCGCAATCGGGGAATAGGAACCCCATCCGATCCCTTTGGGATCTACCCTTATCCCCCAAAGGGGGAAGGTAGGGGAATGGGATTCGCATATTTTCTCGCCATAACTTTCGTCTACGCAGGATTGAAATCTTTTCTCCGCCCGCCAGCGGCGGGCTCTTGCCTTCCCCTCTGGGGAAGGGGGACCGATACGAGACGGAGAAACTCATGTCCGTTCACTTTGAAAATTCTCGTAGCGGTGGATGAGGTTCCGATTGTAAAAACGAGGTTCCGATTGTAAAAACGGCAAAGCCGTTTTTAACGTCGGCGGTGTGCAGTCATGTGCGGTATAAAGCCATGCGCCGACTTGGGATGAGGTTCCTATTTCAAATTGCAAAAACGGCAAAGCCGTCTTTGTCAAAAATGGTTGCATAATCTCCCGCTGGCTCCTTCAGTCTCGCTTCGCTCGACAGCTCCCTCCCGGAGGGAGCCCTTTGTTCCGTAGCCGAGTCTTTTTTATAAAACTTTATTTGTGCAAAATAAAAACTGCCATTTTTGAAATAGACTTAGTCAGCAAGCTGAGCCGATGGGCATATATGCCTATCGTTTCTTTTTTCGTATTTGCTTTTGAACCGAACTCGCAAAGCCGAAGCATACAAAAACCGATGGACTTTTACGCCCATCGGTTCTTTCTTTTTTGTAGGTATCAAAGTCTGTTAACGCCTTCGGGAGTGGGGAGGTTGTTCCGATACTCCTCTACCCGCTTGATGCGCAGAGAGGTCTTGGGGTGGGAGGCGGAAAGGGCGGAGAACAGGTCGGCGCCTTTCTTCACGCTGTGGGTAGGCTCACAGGCGGCAAGCTTGCGGAAGAAGGTGAGCATACCGTGGGAGTAGCCCAGACGGCAGGAGAAGGCATCCGCTTCAAATTCCGCATCGCGGGAGGTTTTCATTACCATCCAGATGCCGATCTTCGTCCAAATGAACATGATCACGTTCACGAACACCAAGGTCAAGAAGCTGGTGGCGTTGGTGAAGAATCTGACAATTCCCCCCGCATTGCCGCAGAACCAGGAAAGAACGATGAAGAAGCCCTTGATGATCCAGATAATGGCGCGGATAATGGTTACGATGGCGGTGACCATAAAGTTGCCGGTGGTGATCAGCAGAAGCAGATCCGTATCGTGGGTGGCCAAATGACCCAGCTCATGGCCCAGGATAGCCTTGATCTCGGAATCGGGAAGCTCCATCAAGGCGCTGGTCACGCAGATGGTCTTGCGACCCACCGCAAAGGCGTTCAGCTCGTCGCTATCGTGAATGAACAGTGAGATCTTGCCCATTTCACGCACCTCAACGCTGTTCTTGTTGGCGGCGGCACGCACCTCTTCAAAGAGGGAGACCAGCCGTGCGGCGGCGTTTTTATCCTTGTACTTCTTCACGGAAACGCACCCGTGGCTGCGGCGCAGGAACCACTCGCCGATGGGAGAAAGACCCACCAAAGCGGCGAAGACGTAGATCAGCAGACCCAGCAGGATGGCATCGAAAGTTTGACCCAGAACGTAGTAAAAGCAAGCGCACACCACGAACAGATTCATAAAAAGATAGATCAGCGCGAAAATGTTCTTGTTGTGGATCAGGTTTTTGAACAGGTCAACGATGTAAAGTTTTTTCATACCAATACTCCGTTTTTTGTTTTTTATTGGAAAACCTTGTCGTTTTTTGTATTGTATCACAGGGAACGGAGAATGTCAAGGAGAAATGTCAACCGCAAGGGGGGGGAATAGGAAAATTGGAACCTCATCCACCGTCTGCGGAGATAGGTATCGTTCACCATTTCTTGCATTTTCCGTCCGCATACGGTCCCCCTTCCCCAGAGGGGAAGGTTGGATCGCTTCGCGATCGGGGGATATCGTATATTTATGGCTTCGGCTACGAAGGATTGAAATCGATTTTCTGCACACCGCAGGTGTGCCTACCTTCCCCCTTTGGGGAAGGGGGACCGATACGAGACGGAAAAGCTCGTGTCAGCCCGCTTAGCAAATTCTCGTAGCGGTGGATGAGGTTCCGCTTGTAAAAACGGCAAAGCCGTTTTTGATGTCGGCGAAACAAAGCTGCGCATAGTATAAAGTCTTGCGCCCCATGCTTAGCACCGCAGTTCAAAAAAACGATTTATCGTTTTTAACGTCGGCGAAACAAAGCTACTCATAGTATAAAGTCTTGCGCCGACTTGGGCTTTGGGTTGAGACTCCTTTCTTCTCCGTTTTTCACATGGTTGCTTCCCTGCAAAAGCGCTGTTTTGTGAAAATATGGTATTGAAAATTCTCTCGAAATGTGGTACAATATCGCAGTATGTTGGATATTCTTACAGTGTAAGGGAGTATCGGTTTTATGAAAAACGGTTACGTAAACAAAGTCGTAAAGTTTGGCGGCAGCTCCTTGGCCTCCGCAGAACAGATCTTAAAGGCAGTTGCCATCATCCGCAGTGAGGAGTCCCGCCGCTTCGTGGTGCCCTCCGCCCCCGGCAAGCGGTTTTCTTCCGACACCAAGGTGACGGATCTTTTGATCAAGGTATATACCGAAAGTGCAAACGGTCTGCCCTTTGAGGAAACCTTCCGCGAGATCGCAGAGCGTTATCTGGGCATCGTCCGCGGCCTGGGCTTGAATCTTGACCTCACCGGGGAATTGGAGATCATTCACAAACAGCTGACAGAGGGAACCACCCTGGATTACGTTGCCAGCCGCGGAGAATACCTCAACGGTCTGATCATAGCTTCTTATCTGGGCTTTACCTTTATCGACGCCGCCGAGGTGATCTTCTTCGACAAGGACGGTGTTTTTGAAGCGGAGCTGACCAACCGTGTTATGTCCCGCCGTCTCTCCCGCTGCAAGAATGCGGTGATCCCCGGCTTTTACGGCAGCTTGCCCAACGGCTCGGTGAAGACCTTCTCCAGAGGCGGTTCGGATATCACCGGCGCCATCGTAGCCCGCGCCGCAGGGGCAGATCTTTACGAAAACTGGACGGACGTTTCCGGCTTTTTGATGGTCGATCCCCGCATTGTGGAATCTCCCAAGCCCATCGAGGTCATCACCTACCGTGAGCTTCGTGAGCTTTCCTACATGGGTGCTTCCGTACTCCATGAGGATTCTATTTTCCCCGTAAAGGTGGCAGGCATTCCCATCAACATCAAGAACACCAACAGACCCGACGATAACGGCACCTTCATCGTGCCCAAGGGTGCAAAGCTCACCCACAGCGGCGTGATCACCGGTATTGCAGGTCGTAAGGGCTTGAAGCTGATCCACTTGGAAAAGGACATGATGAACCAGGAGATCGGCTTTGGTCTCAAGGTTTTGCAGGTGATCGCAGACATGGGCATCTCCTTTGAGCATCTCCCCTCCGGCATCGACACCATGTGCGTGGTGATTTCCGGCGCGGACATGGAGGGCAAGGAGCAGGAGATCTTGTCCCGCATCGACGCCGCCGTGCATCCCGATTATTTGGCCATTGAAGAAAACCTTGCCCTTGTGGCGGTGGTTGGCCGCGGAATGGCAGGTACTCCCGGTACCGCTTGCCGTGTGTTCAACGCTCTTGCAGGGCAGAACATCAACATCCGCATGATCGACCAGGGCTCCTCCGAGCTGAACATCATCGTGGGTGTGGACGAAGATAGATTTGAAGACGCCATCCGTGCCATTTATGCGGAGTTCGCTGAATGAGTGCCGGTTGGGTCACAGTAAAAGAAGCCGCTACGGCTTCTTTTGTTGAACGGAAAAGCGAGTTCATCGGCCATATCAGCCCGGTGAAGACCGAGGAGGAAGCCATCGCTTTTGTGAACAAGATCAAAAAGCAATACGCCGATGCCAAGCATAACGTATACGCTTACCTGCTGAGAGAGAACAACATCACCCGTTTTTCCGATGACGGCGAACCCCACGGCACTGCGGGGCTGCCCGTTCTGGACGTTCTGCGGAAGGAGGGGGTTACCGATGTGGCAGTGGTGGTGACCCGCTATTTCGGGGGCATCCTGCTGGGCACGGGAGGCTTGGTGCGTGCATATAGCCAAGGGGCAAAGATGGCCTTGGATGCCGCAGGCAAGTCTGTGGTGGAAAAGCTCTTGGAGTTTTCCCTGCGGGTAAGCTATTCCGATCTGCAAAAGGTGGAGCCCATTCTGGAGAACTACACCATGCTCCGTTTGGACACCGCCTACGCCGACGACGTGCGGCTCTCCGCCGCTCTGCGGGAGGGAGAATACCCCGCGCTAGAGAAGGCTATCACCGAACGCACCAACGGCAGAGCGATTCTGAAGGTGGAAGGCTCGCGGTTTGATTGTATTTGAATACGAAGACGATTCGAAAGAGTCGTCTTTTTTTGTTTGGAGAGGGATGGGAATATTAATAGGAACCTCCCCAAGTCGGCGTACGGCTTTGTACTATGCACAGCTTTGTTTCGCCGACGTTACTGCGGTGGAAAGCGTGGGGCGCATGGCTTTATACTATGCACAGCTTTGTTTCGCCGACGTTAAAAACG
>JAZKZH010000015.1:0-81426 GCA_045612545.1 Eubacteriales bacterium | reverse complement strand
AATGGACTGTCTCTTACGGAGATTTGAAATTCCTTCTCTCCCCCATGGGCTTTAAGCATACGGGCTTGTTCCCGGAGCAGGCCGCCAACTGGGATTGGTTCTCCGAACTCATCAAGAATGCCGGCAGAGAGATCAAGCTGCTGAATCTGTTTGCCTATACCGGCGGCGCCTCTGTGGCGGCGGCTAAGGCAGGCGCCTTCGTTTGCCACGTGGATGCCTCCAAGGGCATGGTTGCCCGTGCCAAGCAGAATGCGGCGTTGTCCGGCATCCCTGCCGACCGTATCCGCTACATTGTGGACGATTGCGCCAAGTTCGTTCAAAGGGAGATCCGCCGCGGCAACCGCTACGACGCGGTGATCCTGGACCCTCCCTCCTTTGGCAGAGGTCCCGGCGGAGAACGCTGGGTGATCGAAGAGAGCCTGGACGGCTTGGTAGAGCTGGTCTGCGGCGTTTTGTCCGATGATCCGCTGTTCGTAATCTTGAACTCCTATACCACAGGCCTTTCTCCCTCCACCAACGGCTACGTTCTGAATCGCCACATGAAGCGCTTCGGCGGCAAGGTGGTCAGCGATGAGCTGGGTCTGCCCGTGGTTGCCAGCGGCATTCCCCTCCCCTGCGGAGCGGCAAGCCGGTGGACAAAGTAGAAATGAATTCGGGCACGCGACGCAAATTCATTTGTATCCCTGCGGGGGGAGGGCGTTTCACGCTACGCCCGCGCTTGAAAAGCATACCGAGGGCTCTGCCCTTTGCCCGCTTAAGAAATTTTTCTGTTTTAGAACGATGATACTATGAGCTTTATTGATATTCAAAATTTAACCTTCTTCTACGATGGAAGCGATCTGCCCGTTTTGAACGATCTGACCCTTTCCTTCGAAAAAGGGAGTTACACCGCCGTTTTGGGTCACAACGGCAGCGGAAAATCCACCCTTGCCAAGCTGATCTGCGGGATCCTGCAACCCTCTGCGGGAAAGATCACCGTAGCGGGCCTACCCACCGACGACGAGGAATCCCTGTGGAAGCTGCGGGAAAAATGCGGCATGATCTTCCAGAACCCGGACAACCAGCTGGTTGCAGGAGTGGTAGAGGAGGACGTTGCCTTTGCTCCCGAAAATCTGGGCTACAAGCGGGAGGACATTCGCCGCCGTGTAGACGAAGCCTTGGCCACCGTTTCCATGACGGAATATGCACACCACGCTACAAGCAAGCTTTCCGGCGGACAAAAGCAGAGGATCGCCATCGCGGGAGTTCTTGCCATGAGTCCCGATTGCATCATTTTTGATGAAGCCACCGCCATGCTTGACCCCAACGGCAGGCGGGAGATCATGGCGGCCATGAAAAAGCTGAACAAAGAGAAGCAGATCACCGTTATCACCATCACCCACTACATGGCAGAGGCCATCGAAGCCGACCGCGTAGTGGTGCTGGATCACGGTAAGATCCTTATGGACGGCACGCCGAGAGAGATCTTCTCCCACGTGGAGGAGTTGAAGAACGCCTCTCTCTCCGTCCCTCAGGTCACAGAGCTTTTACACCTGCTTTCCAAGGACGGTCACCCCTTCCCGGGGGGAATCCTCCACACCATGGAGGCCGCCGAGGAGCTGGCAAAGATATTACCGAAGAACACTTCCCCGACCATCCCCAAGGAGGCTTCCCCCCGGGAAGAAAAAGCCCCCGCGTTGGAGGTCAAAAACGTTTCTGTTGTTTACGGAGAAGGAACCCCCTTCCGCAAGGAAGCTTTAAAGAGCATCTCCGTTGCCTTCCCCAAGGGGGAGGTCATCGGCATCATCGGTCACACCGGCTCGGGGAAAAGCACCCTTGCCACCCTTTTGAACGGGCTTCGCAACCCCACCTCCGGGGAGATTTTGCTGGGCGGAGAAAGCATTCACGCCAAGCCCAAGGAAATGCGGAAGATCCGTTCCCGGGTAGGACTGGTGTTCCAATACCCCGAATACCAATTGTTTGAAGAAACCGTCCGCAAGGATATCGCATACGGCCCGGGAAACATGGGGCTTCCCGAGGACGAGATCCAACGCCGTGTAGAAGACGCCGCCCGTTTCTGCGGGCTATCGGAGGGTGAGCTGAGAAGAAGCCCCTTTGAGCTTTCCGGCGGTCAAAAACGCCGCGCCGCTATTGCAGGCGTGGTCGCCATGGAGCCGGAGGTGCTGGTTCTGGACGAACCTGCGGCAGGCTTGGACCCCAAGGGCAGAGAAGAAATTTTTGGCGGTCTGATGGAATACAAGGACCGTTTGGGGGCTACCCTGCTGCTCATTTCCCACAGTATGGAGGAGGTAGCCAAGTACGCCGACCGTATTTTGGTTTTGAACCATGGCGAGGTCTATCTTTACGGCACCGTGGAAGAGGTCTTCGGTCAAGCCGAAAAGCTGTTCGATGCCTCTCTTGACCTGCCCCAGATCACCAAGCTGTTTATCGAGCTGAAAAAGCGCTCCCTTTGCGCAGGAACGGATATTTACACCGTGAACTATGCAAAGAAGCAGCTGGAAAGGATGCTGGAATGCTGAAAGACGTGACCCTGGGCCAGTTTTTCCCCGGGAACTCCTTTTTGCACAAGGCCGATCCCCGCATCAAGCTGGTGGTGCTGGTGGTCTACATGGTCTTCGTGCTGTTGGCGCAGAACGCCGCCTCCCTTGCCTTGGTGCTGGGAGTGACCTTGGCGCTGGCACTGACTTCCCGCATTCGGTTTTCCGTTTTGCTCCGCTCCCTGAAGCCCGTGATCTTTATACTGCTGTTTACAGGAGCGATCAACCTGTTCTTCACCACCGGGGAAACCCCTTTGGTGGAATGGGGTTTCTTGAAAATTTATCCCGAAGGCATTCGCACCGCCGTGTTTATGCTGGTACGCTTGGTATGTCTGGTGGCGGGAAGCAGCATTCTTCTTTCCTATACCACCAGCCCCTTGGCTCTTACGGACGCCATCGAATCCCTTTTCGGACCCTTGCGCAAGATCGGCGTACCCGTCCACGAGTTCGCCATGATGATGACCATCGCATTGCGGTTTATCCCCACACTCATCGAGGAGACGGATAAGATCATCTCCGCCCAAAAAGCGAGAGGTGCGGATTTTGACGACGGCGGCCTTTTGAAGAAGGCAAAGGCGTTGATCCCCGTTCTGATCCCTCTGTTTGTTTCCGCCTTTCGCAGAGCAGACGAGCTGGCTGAAGCCATGGAATGCCGTTGCTACCGCGGCGGCGAGGGCAGAACCAAGCTGAAGGTCATGAAGAGCCATGCTTCCGATTACTTGTTTTTGCTTGCTTTTATCGCCCTTTGTGTGGCAGTTCCCTTTATCAATCGTTATCTGTCCTTCACCGTAGGAGTGTTCGCTTTATGATGGTGGGCTTGAAGATCGCTTATATCGGCAGCGAATATTGCGGCTGGCAGGTGCAGAAAAACGGCAAAAGCGTGCAGGAAGCATTGCAGGATGCCATGGAATCTGCCTTTGGTTCCAGAGGAACCGTCACCGGTTGCTCCCGCACGGATGCCGGCGTCCACGCCAAAGGCTTTATCTGCAAGGCAGAGGGAATCCCTGACGGGATCCCGACGGAGCGTATCCCCCTGGCATTGGGAAGCCGCCTGCCGCAGGATGTTTCCGTGCTGGAGGCATGGGAGGTATCGGATGCCTTCCACCCCCGCTACGATGCAAAAGGAAAGGAATACGTTTATCGTATCCGCAACTCTCGGGTGAAGGATCCCTTCACCGCAGCAACCACCTGTCTGTGGCAAAAGCCCATCGACGAGACGGTATGCAACGCATTGTGCCAAGGGTTTGTGGGGAAACACGACTTCCGTTCCTTTATGGCCGCGGGCAGCGACATCACCGACACGGTGCGTGAGGTGTACGATTTCTCCTGCAAGCGAGAAGGGGACATGGTATTGTTCACCGTCTCTGCCGACGGTTTTCTGTACAACATGGTGCGGATTCTGGTCGGCACCGTGCTGGATCTTCACGACGGCGTTTTGCAGAAAACGCCGGAAGCCATCCTGCAAGCAAAGGACCGTTCTGCGGCGGGGCGCACCATGCCTCCCGGAGGACTTTGTCTGGAAAAAGTATTTTATTAACACCGTTTGATTTCTACGGAGTGCTTTGTGTCTGTATTTTCTATTTTCACCGACCGTAAAAAACGAAAAAAGAATACGGAAACCCCTACCGTGGAACAGTATTACGAGAAGAAAGCGCGGCGGGTATCTCATCTGCGTTACTTCTGCCTGATGGCCACGGTGCTTTTCGGGGTGTACGGCTTCACCGCCCACGGTGACGTACTCACCGCAGAGAACTTCCGCTATATGCTGAAATTCCTGGATCTGACAGAGATAGACGTTTCCACCTCTGCAGAGATCCGCTATGACTACGCAGAATCCAACCGAGGCGCACTGTTCAAGGGTGACTTGGCAGTGCTGAACACCGACGGCCTCACGGTTTACAGCCGCCAGGCAGGCACGACGGGAAGCAAGCTGTTTTCCGAAGCCTTTCGCATGGAGGATCCCCGTTTGGCGGTCACCTCCCAAAATATCTTTGCCTACGATCTGGGTGGCAACGAGGTGCGGATGTTCAATTCCTACTCCCAGATCGCAAAGCTTTCCATGGATTACCCCATCTATGGGTTCTCCGCCGTCGATTCCGGCCATTTCGCCGTCATCACCGCAGAGAAAAATTACCGTACCGCTATTTACGTGTACGATGCTTACGCAAGACAGATCTACAAGCGTCTGCTGAGCAACACCTATATCGATTATATCGCCCTCTCCCCCGACGGGAAGCAATTCCTTGCCTTGGGGCATGAGGCGGGAGGCGGTTACCTGCGCACTCTGTTGCAGGTTTATTCCGTAAAAGAAGAGCTTCCCCTGTATACCGCCACCTTCAGCGGGGAGCTTCCCTTAATGGCGGGATATTTGGGAAACGGCAATTTCGCCGTGCTCACAGGATCTTCTCTGCGATTCTTTGACGGCGAAAACCACACGCCCGTCAAAACTCTCTCCATGGAGGGCGTAGGACTTGCAGGCTGTCGGTTTGGGGACGGCTTCCTGCTGTTGACCACTACCGGAGGAGGACTTTCCGACGGCGTGGAGCTGACCGTCTATGACAGCAACGGTGAGACGGTTGCCCGTGCCCCCTGCGAAAACGTACCCTTGGACGTCAGATATGCCGACGGCACCATGTACCTGCTGTCCGCCGAAGGACTCACCATCCTGCCCCAAGAGGGAGAAGCCGCCAATTATCCCCCAAAAGGAGAAGCGGTACAATTACTTTTTGACGATGACGGTACACCCGTTGTTTTTGAAAAAAATCTCACGTACAGATTATCTGTTACACAAAAGGAGGACACTCATGAACATTCTCGTTGATCTTATCATTCTTGTCATCGCAATCTTTACCATCGTACTGGCGGCTAAGCGAGGCTTTATCAAAACCGTAGTCTCTGCCGCAAGCACCTTGGTCGCCTTGATCATGGTAGCTTGCTTCACCGGGCTGCTTTCCGGCGCACTTGCTTCCTCTCCTCTGGGCGATGCGGTCTACAGCGGTGTGGAAAGCTATGTGGAAGACCTTGCGGAAAACGTCAGCATCACCGAATTGGCAAAGGATCCCGAAAGCTCCTTGTATTCCGCAGTTGACAGCGTAGGCCTGGATACCGAAGAATTTTCCGACTGGGTGGGTGATCACCTCTCCGAGACCGAGGACAAACTGCAGGCGAAGATCGTTGAATACATAGCTGATCCCGTTACCGCGCTGGCAATGAAGGCCATCTCTATGCTGATCCTGTTCTTTGGCACCATTCTGGTACTGAAGCTCTTCGGGAAGCTTCTCACTGCCATCGTGGAAAAGATCCCCGTTGTTCGCACCGTTAACACCTTGCTGGGTATTGTCTTGGGTTTGGTACAAGCCGTTTTGCGCATTTTCATTTTCTGCGCCGTAGTTAACCTGCTTGCAACCGTGGCTTCTGCCATTGGCTGGGGAATTTTCTCCTCTTTGGATCCCGAACAAACCATTCTGTTCCGTCTCTTTGACGCGATCCAGGTTTTGAAATTCCTGTTCTAACCATCTGACTCATTCGGCGTTTTAAAAAAATGGCGTGTGTCCGCGTGCCGTGCGGGCTACGAAAGGACTATTCAAAGCTATGAAAAAACATATTCCCAACGTCTTATCTGTGATTCGATTGCTTTGCATCCCCGTGTTTGTGTGGGTGTTCTGGAACGGAAACCGTTTGGCGGCCGCAGGCGTATTCTTCTTCGCCTCCGCCACGGACGTTCTGGACGGATATCTGGCAAGACGCAACAATTGGATCACCAACGTGGGCAAAATTCTTGACCCCGTAGCAGATAAGCTTATGCAGTTCACCGTTTTGCTTTGCTTGACGTTGGACTTCAAAGACGATGATATGTTCATCATTCCGCTGGCTCTTTTGATTCTCTTCTCTCTGAAGGAGCTGACAATGATGGTGGGCGCCATCATCGTTCTTCGCACAAAGCACAGCGTGGTTGCTTCCTTCTGGTACGGAAAGCTTGCCACCGCCGTGATCTTCGTATTGACCGTTACTATGATCCTGTACCCTCACAACGCCGTGTTGAACGCTGTTCTCTGCGGATTGCTGATCGTTACCATTTTGTTCGCACTGATCATGTATTACGTAAAGATCTTTCGCGGACTTTACGGGATCAAACACTTTGAGAACATGAGGAGAACCAAGGAATGATCCTGAAAAAATGTACCCGCTGTCAAATCCGTCCCGCAGTGATCTTCGTCACCAAGGAAACGGCGGGCAAGGCCACCCAGGAGGGCTATTGCATCAAATGCGCCAAGGAGATCGGGCTGAAGCCCGTGGATGACATTCTCAAGCAGATGGGCATTTCCGACGAAGAGCTGGAAAGCATGTCCGGAGAGCTGGAATCTCTTTTGCCCACAGAGCTTGGTGGCGACGACGAGGACGAGGGAAGAGCCCCCGCCATCGATCTCAACGCCGTGTTCGGCAATCAAAGCCCCGCGGAACACAAAGCGGGCGGAGAAAAAGCTCCCGGCGGCAAAAAGCAGCCGGAGGGGAAAAAGCCCAAGCACAAATGTCTTGATGCCTTCTGCATCGACCTCACCGCCAAAGCTCGTGAAGGCAAGCTTGATCGCATCGTAGGGCGGGATACGGAGCTGGAGCGCGTCACCCAAATTTTGTGCAGACGCCAAAAGAACAACCCCTGCCTCATCGGTGAACCCGGTGTGGGTAAAACCGCTGTGGCGGAAGCCCTTGCTCTCCGCATTGCCGCAGGGAACGTTCCTTATAAGCTGAAAAACAAAGAAGTCTTTTTGGTGGATATGACTGCTATCGTAGCGGGAACACAGTTCCGCGGGCAGTTTGAAAACCGTATGAAGGGCCTCATCGACGAGGTGAAAGAAAACGGCAACATCATTCTGGTCATCGACGAGATCCACTCCATCGTGGGGGCGGGAAACGCCGAGGGAGGGATGAACGCCGCCAACATCTTAAAGCCCGCCCTCTCCCGCGGAGAGGTGCAGCTCATCGGCGCCACCACCTTAACGGAATACCGCAAATATATTGAGCATGACGCCGCGTTGGAGCGCCGCTTCCAGCCCGTTATGATCAACGAGCCCTCTGTGGAGGATGCAGTTGAGATCCTGAAGGGCATCCGCACCTATTACGAAAAGTACCACGGTATCCGCATTTCCGACCACATCGTACGCCGTATGGTACAGCTTTCCGAGCGTTATATCAACGACCGTTTCCTTCCCGATAAGGCCATCGACCTGATGGACGAGGCCTGCGCCAACGTTTCCATGCACTCCCCCGTGATCAACGAGCTGAACGCCTTGGCAGACGAGATCAAAGCCCTGGAGAAAAAGCAGTCCGATCTGGAGGCCAAGGAAATGATGGGCGAGGAGGATTACGCCCGTCTGGCAGAACTGAAAACCGAAAAGCTCCAAAAGGATCAGCGGTTCGATCAGCTTTCTTCGGAGCGCGATCTCTTGGCCCTCACCGTGGAGGACTTGGCAAAGGTCATCGAGGTATGGACGGGAATCCCCGCCTCCTCTATTGGCGAAAACGACTTCAAAAAGCTGGAGTCTCTGGGTGAAACCCTTCGTTCCCACATCGTAGGGCAGGACGAGGCCATCGACACGGTTTCCCGCGCCATCCGCCGTTCCCGCGCGGGAATCTCCTACAAAAAGAAGCCCGTTTCCTTTATCTTTGCAGGTAGCACCGGCGTGGGTAAGACCCAGCTTGTAAAGGATCTGGCAGAATATCTCTTTGACTCCCCCGACGCTCTCATCCGCTTGGACATGAGCGAATATATGGAAAAATACGCCGTCTCCAGAATCATCGGCTCTCCTCCCGGCTACATCGGCTATGACGATGCCGGCCAGCTGACGGAGAAGATCCGCAGAAAGCCTTATTCCGTGGTCTTGTTCGACGAGATCGAAAAGGCGCATCCCGACGTGATGAACATTCTTCTGCAGATATTGGACGACGGTCGGATCACCGACTCCCACGGAAAAGAAGTAAACTTTGAAAACACCGTGATCATTATGACCACCAACGCAGGAGCGGCTTCCGTAGGCTCTACCGGCTTTACCGCTACGGAAAAGGTAAGCGACGAAACTCGCATCCGCACTGCCCTGGAGGCATTCCTTCGCCCCGAATTCTTGAACCGCGTGGACGAGATCGTGGTGTTCAACCGTCTGACCCAAGAGCATTTCTCTGCGATCTGCGCCATCATGCTGGGCGAGCTGAAGCAGGTTCTGGCAGAAAAGGACATCACCTTCACCTGGACGGAGGAGGTTATCCGCCACCTTGCTGACAAGGGCTTTTCCGAAAAATACGGCGCCCGGAATCTCCGCCGCTTGATCCAGACAGAGCTTGAGGATGCCATCGCCATGGAGCTGGTATCCAACTACAACCGAGAATTGACGGCCATTGCCGCCACCGCCGACGAAAAAGGCGTGGTCATTCAAGCCGTTTAAGTTTCTGCTTTGCAAGGAATTTCCCCTACAGGAAAGGAGGGTGATCCCCCGTGCAAACAACCGAAAAGGACGAGGTCTTCATCCCCCAAACCTGTTCTCCCGATGAGCTGATCTCCCACCTGGAGTCCCATGGGACAAAGGGATTATCCCAAAAGCAGGCCCGTTATCGCCTTCATATCCACGGAAAGAATTTGTTCCGCAAGGAATTTTCCCTGCGATCCACCGATGGCATCAAAGCGCAGCTGCGGGGCATGGTCAGCCTTTTGCTCATTGCCACCATGCTGGTGCTGTATCTGTTCCTGCAGGACAGCGTTTATCTCATGGCAATGGGAATCGGTCTGTTCACCTGGGCAGTGGGTGCCGTTTGGGAGCTGATCGCCGCCCGTATTCTGCGAGGTCGGGAAAAGTACTCCGCCCTTGGCGTGCAGGTGGTTCGAGACGGGAAATCCCAAAAGACGGACAGCCGTCTGCTGGTTCCGGGCGATCTGCTGTATCTGGAGCAGGGTAACCTTGTCCCTGCAGATGCCCGTATCCTGGAGGACGACGGCCACCTTTCCGCCCTGGAAACCCCTGTCAACGGCGTCAAATCCGCCCATCGGAAATCCTGCCGCATCCCTGCAAAGGAGCAGGAAGCGGTCAGCGGAAACATGGTCTACGCCGGCACGCTGATCACCTCCGGCACCTGCCTTGCTATGGTTTGCCGCACCGGCGACCATACTCTGCTCAGGCAGATCCGAGCAACCAAAAAAGACTATTTGCCGCCCCTGCTTACTCGCGCACGGGAGTATTGCCGCTTGCTTTCCCTGCTGGGGCTGGCGGGCTGCTTCTTGCTTTCCGTTATCGGCGGACTGACCGGAAAAGGGCTCGGAAACCTTCTTTCCCTCTCCGTAGCCTCCGCCGCGGTTTCCCTTTGTGATATTGCGCTGTCCTTGGCCTGTCTCTCCTTTGGGGACGGGCTGAGAAGGCTTGAGAAAAACGGCGTTGTCCTTCGCAATCTGAATAAGGTCACCCGCTTGGCACAGGTAAACACGGTGATGTGTCCCAAAGAACTCACCTTCCCGCCCAAGAAACCCCGTTTAGACAGTATTTTTGCAGGTGGAAAGCTGTATTCCGCAGAAATCCCCCCCAATCACGCCATGCAGGAAATTCTGAAGCTCACCTTGGTTTGCTCCGATTTCCCCCGCCCCATGCGCCCTTACGAGAACATCACCGCCGCATATCTGCGGGATCGGTGTATCCCACTCACAGAGTTGACCGAGGAATGGTTCCGTGTGGACACCGCCAAAAACGAAGAGGGCGAAGTGGTGGGCGTCATCTCTCTGCATAAGGATCACAACCGCGTGGTGATCAAGGGCGCTCCTGAAGCCGTCCTTGCCCGCTGTGCGGGATATGAAAACGACGGCAAAGAATACAAAATGTCTCCCGCCGCCGCAAAAAAGATCCTTGCCGCCGCAGAACGCGCCTCCCGCAATATGGCATACTTAATAGCAGTTGCCTCCGGCACCACCGGAGAAGACAGTCTGCGAAATCCCGTGGCGGAACGCCGCTTGATCTTCCGTGGATTTTTGGCCTTCCGCCTCTCTATGGAGGTGGACATGGCAGGCGGTATCTACCGCACCTCCAAGGCGGGAATCGAATGCGTGCTTTCCACCGATGATCCCTACCACACCGCCGCAGGTATTGCAAAAAGCGTGGGCATCATCGGAAACGAAGGGGAAATGATCAGCAGCCGCGAAATTGCCGCCGCCGACCGAGGTATGTACGTTCTGAATTCCGGGAAATATAAAGTGTTCTTAGAGCCTACCCATGAGCAATGGCTGGATGCACTCCGCTTGCGGAAGGAAACGGGCAGAATAGTGCTGGCTACCGGCACGGAGGAGGTTCAGATCCCCTTGCTGAAGGAAGCGGACATCTCCGCTGTCCCCAAAAACGAAAAAGACATTCTGCGGGAAAGCGCAGACCTGTTGATGACGGAAAACGGCTTCCAAGTATTTGCCTCCGGCATCGCAGGCGCAAAAACGCTGTACTTCCGTTTGCGTTGGCTGTTCCAGTTGTTGACCGCCGGAATGTGCAGTTGGTTTGTTTGTCTGATCATCGGCATGATTGCAGGCGGGAGCCTTCCTTATGGTCTGCCCGAGGTGCTGTTCGGCGGCGTTGTAGGCAATATGGTCTTGGCCACCGTGGTGGCGTTGCTCCCCGAGGATCGCGCCATTTTGACACATCCCGTTCCCCATCCCTGCAAAAAAACCACTGTGCGAGAAGCCCTTTCACCTGTTTTCTTTGCTTTGGGCAATGGTGTAGCCTTGTATTTGGCCTTTGCCATGACGGGCAACACCGCTTGCCTATTCCCGGGAGCGTTGCTCTCCCAATTCCTATACGCCTGCGGGTGCCTATATGAGGAAGGCTCCTTCCGCAGACGGCGTTTCGGCTGCAGAGCCCTTTGGATCACCTTCCCTTGCTTGGCGGTCTATTGCGCGCTGTTACTGTTCATCCCCAATCTATTTGCCCTGCCCACTCCCAAGCACCTTCTGCTTACGGGTGCGTTGGTAGCCATCTGGCAATGCTTGGTGCAGTTCTTCCTCTTTTTCAAATCAAAAAATAAAAAACAAAAATAAAGGAGATTACACTATGAAAATCACAAAAGACATGCTGATCGGCGAAGTTCTTGATCAGTATCCCCACCTGGCAGAATACTTCTTCGAGATCGGTATGCACTGCCTGGGCTGCCCCCACTCCCGCGGAGAATCCATCGAGCAGGCTTGCGAAGTTCACGGCACCGACGCCGAAGCGCTTCTCGCTAAGCTGAACGCCGCGATTGCGTAAGGAGGGATACATAATGGCTAAGAAAAAGAAGTCCGGTTTCTTCACAGATTTCAAGACCTTTATCACCAAGGGTAACATCCTTGATATGGCAGTCGGTATGATCATCGGTACTGCCTTCAACCAGATCGTAAAATCTCTGGTTGACCACATCCTGATGCCCGTCATCGGTAACCTTTGCAACACCCAGGACCTTGTAGACCTGAAGTACGTGCTCACCCCCGAGACCCTGGACGAAGCAGGCAACGTAGTAACCACCGAGGTTGCTATCTCCTACGGTCTGTTCCTTTCCTACGTGATCAACTTCTTCATCGTAGCATTGACCCTGTTCGTCATCATCCGTTCCGCTATGAGATTCCAGAAGAAGATGGAAGATCTTCGCAAGGAAGAGGAAGAAGCAGCTCCTCCCCCTCCTCCTCCCGCACCCGCAGAGCCCACTGTTGAGGAGAAGACTCTGGCTGTTCTGAACGAGATCAAGACCCTGCTGAACGAAAAGAAGTAATTCATGAAGCGCTATTTGCTGGGCGCAGACGGAGGCGGCAGTAAAACCGCCTTCCTTCTGGCAGATACGGACGGCAATCCCGTTGCCTCCTGCAAGGGGGGCAGATCCAACCCCGGAGATATTGGCTATGAGGCTATGGAATCTCTGCTGTTGGAGGGTTTTACAGCTCTGTGCCGTGAAAACGGTGTAGAGTACACCCAAATAGCCTCCATTTTTGCAGGAATTGCGGGACTGACCTCCTTTAAAATGAACGAGCAATTACGGGAGACCTTGAAAAAGGTTTTCCCCAACGCAGTGTGCGATTGCTCTCATGACGGCATGAACGTGCTGTACGGCGGATTCCCACACGGAGAGGACGGCGCTATCGTGATCTGCGGAACCGGCTCTTCCTGCTTCGTAAAGGTGGGAGAAACCGTTTACCGCATCGGCGGCTACGGTCAATTTGACCTCACCGGCAACGGCTACGAAATAGGCAAGGCCGCTTTCGCCCACGTGTTCCGCACCCAGGACGGCAGAGACAGCTACGGCGTATTGGCCACCATGCTGGACGCCAAATTCCCGGAAGGCTGTCACAAGAGTATTTTTGAGATCAACGGCTATACCAAGACGCAATTTGCCACCTTCGCTCCCCTTGTGTTCGCCGCGGCCCGAGAAAACGACCCTGCGGCCATAGCCATTTTGGAGCAGAATTTTGCTTACATCGGCGAATTGATCACCACGGCGGCCAATTTGTTTGAGGGCAAGCCCTATTCCGTTGCTTTGGCGGGTGGTGTCTTCAAGGATGACCTTTCCATGGAGATGGTGGCAAAGCATATCCCGCCTCAGGCAACCCTGTTCCGTTTGGAAAAGGAACCCGTTGTCGGCGCTGTTGCTAAAGCCGGACATCAATTAACCCACAACCAAGGGGCGACCCCCTTATCCTCATTTGTGAAAAAAGTCCCCTAAGAACCCATAAAAGCAAACCCTAACGAAAGAAAAGGAATCATTACGACTATGAGCGACATCATTTACGACGAATTGCGCACTCTGAGACATTCCTGCTCTCACGTGCTGGCGCAGGCTGTCAAACACCTTTTCCCCCATGTTAAGCTGGCCATTGGCCCTGCCATTGACAACGGCTTCTACTACGATTTTGACTGCGGCGACAAGCCCTTGACCGCAGAGCATTTCGAAGCCATTGAGGCAGAGATGAAGGCCATCATCAAAGCAAACCTCAAGATCGAACGCTTCACCCTGCCCAGAGCTGAGGCTCTGGAACTGATGAAGGACGAGCCCTACAAGATCGAGCTGATCAATGATCTTCCCGAGGACGAGGAGCTTTCCTTCTACAAGCAGGGTGATTTCACCGATCTTTGTGCAGGCCCCCACGTATCCTATACCAAGAAGATCAAGGCCTTCAAGCTCACCTCCGCTACCGGTGCATATTGGAGAGGCGACTCCAACCGCAAAATGCTCACCCGTATCTACGGTACCGCGTTCCTGAACAAGGAAGATCTGGATGCCTACCTGGTTGCCCAGGAAGAGGCCAAGAAGCGCGACCACAACAAGCTGGGCAGAGAGCTGGAGTACTTCACCACCGTGGATTCCATCGGTCAGGGCTTGCCCATTCTGTTGCCCAAGGGCGCAAGAGTGGTTCAGCTGTTGCAGCGTTGGGTTGAGGACGTAGAGCAGGAGAAGGGCTGTCTTCTCACCAAGACTCCCCTCATGGCAAAGCGTGATCTTTACCGCATTTCCGGTCACTGGGATCACTATCTGGACGGTATGTTTGTCATTGGCGACCCCAAGGACGAGGAGAAGGAATGCTTCGCAATGCGTCCCATGACCTGCCCCTTCCAGTATCAGGTCTATCTGAACAAGAAGCGCTCCTACCGCGATCTCCCCATGCGCCTTACCGAGACCTCTACCCTGTTCCGCAACGAGGATTCCGGCGAGATGCACGGCTTGATCCGTGTTCGTCAGTTCACCATCACCGAGGGTCACTACATCCTCCGCCCCGAACAGCTGGAGGAGGAATTCAAGGGCTGTTTGGAGCTGGCAAAGTACTTCTTGGAGACCGTAGGTCTGCTGGAGGACTGTACCTTCCGCTTCTCTCAGTGGGATCCCGCAAACCCCAAGAACAAGTACGAGGGTACTGCAGAGCAGTGGGAAGCAGCCCAGAACGCCATGGCCAAGATTTTGGACAACCTGGGTCTGGAATACACCATCGGTATCGACGAGGCGGCCTTCTACGGTCCCAAGCTGGACATCCAGTACCGCAACGTATACGGCAAGGAAGACACTCTGGTTACCATCCACATCGATATGCTGTTGGCTGAGAAGTTCGGCATGGAATACACCGATTCCGACAACACTGCAAAGCGTCCCTATATCATCCACCGCACCAGCTTGGGTTGCTTCGAGCGTACCCTGGCGTATATCATCGAGAAATTCGCAGGCGCACTGCCTCTGTGGCTGATGCCCGAGCAGGTTCGTATCCTGCCCATCGCTGACCGTCACGCTGAGTACGCTTATCAGTGTCTGGAGACCCTCAAGAAGGCAGGCTTCCGCGCTGAGGTTGATACCCGCAACGAGAAGATCGGCTACAAGATCCGTGAGGCTCAGCTGGAGAAGATCCCCTATATGCTGGTCATCGGCGACGAGGAGATGGCAAACGGCACCGTTTCCGTCCGTTCCCGCAAGGAGGCCAACATGGGCAGTCTTTCTATGGACGATCTGATGGCGAAGATCGTAGTAGAACGGGATACCAAAGCGAAATAAGTACGCGTCAAGGGGACTTCTTTTCGAAAAAAGAAGCCCCCTTAACAAACCAGGGGGAAAACCAATTTTGCAAAGAAAAGCGGTACGTCTTACGGAGGCTACGCCTCCTAAAGCCGTACCCTACGAACAACTGACGGCTACACCGTAGGGGACGGCTTTATGACGTAAAACGTCCGTAAGACGTCCCGCAAAAAACAATTATGAACAAACCCAATTTAACCGCCTTGATCCAAGGCATCAAACAAGAAGAAATCGACTTTCCCAGGCTGTTTGCCTCCTTTGAGGAAAAGCCCTACGGGATCTTATATTATATGGAAGACAACAAGGAGTCCTACGACGGCAACCACGCCTGCCTCTACCCCGAGAAGATCACCGATCTGGGTGCGGTTCTGGAGGAGATCACAGCGTTTTACGCCGCATGCGGCATCCACCGTCCTTCCATTTACCATCCCTACGAAAAGGGATACTTCGAAAAGCACAAGGAGATTCTGGAAGCCCACGGCTACACCCATGTCAGCAAGCCGGATCACCGCGTGATGCTTCTGACCGCCGAAAACGTCATTAAGCCCGCAAACCGCTTGGAGATCACCGTCTCCACCGCATGGGACGAACGGGTTGCAACAGACATCCTCATTCCCAGCGGCGAGCCCTGGGAGATCGAGGTCACCAAAAAGCGGTTGCAGCAGGACGGTACTTATCTTTTCGTAGGTGCTGTTGACGGCAAAGCCGTGGTTTACACGGATATTCACATCTCCCGCCACGGAAACACCCGCTATGATTACATCGTAACCGCCAAAGAGCATCGGGGCAAGGGCTATGCCGGAGAACTGCTTTCCTTTGTGGTGGAATACTGCAAAGCCCACAATTTCCCTATGTGCTGGCAATGGGCAGGCCCTTCCGAGCATATCTGCTATCGGGCAGGCTTCCGCGAAGCCTTCACCATGGAGGCGGGCTACGCCGTCAAAGACTAAAACCAAAGGAGGCGCAGACATGACAACCAAATACCGTTCTCTCACACGGGTGGGGTTGTTCTGCGCCCTCATCGCCGTGTGTTCTCTGTTGCAGGTTCCCTTCGACCCGCCCTTTACCCTGCAAACCTTTGCCGTATTCCTATGCGCAGGAGTGCTGGGAGGCAAATGGGGCATGGTAGCAGTAGGCTGTTATTTGGCCTTGGGCGCGGCAGGGCTCCCCGTCTTTGCGGGCTTCCGCGGAGGTGTGGGACACTTGGTGGGCACCACCGGAGGCTTCCTGCTCGGCTTCCTCCCTGCTGTAGCGGTGACGGGCTTCCTGCCGAAAAAGCTCCCGCTGTTTTGCCGAATGCTCCTTGGCCTTTTGGCGCTGTACTTATGCGGCACAGCGTGGGCATTGCTGTTTTACATACCCGAATCCGGCTGGGCGGGAGTGGGCTTGACCCTCATGCGGTACGTATTGCCCTTCCTCCCCTTTGATATCGCAAAGCTGTTCTTGGCATCAAAGCTGACGGAAAAGCTGAACAAACAAGCGTAAAAAAGAAGACCTGCGAAGGTCTTCTTTTGTTATGCATTTTTAGCAGATCTGAGGGTTCATCTCGTGGCACTTACGGATGAGATCCAACTGCTGGCGAACCTGGAACAGCTTGATATCATGCTCTCTGCCCTCGGACAGCAAAGCGTAGATCTGATCGTAATAGGTCTGCACGGCGGCGATGAAGGGTGCCTGGGGATCGCCATCCCAGCTTTCCTCGTACCAAGTGAGCTTCTCGCCGCAGTAAGCGGGCATCTGCTCCTCGTCCACGTAGAGAGGGGTGCGGATCAGCTTCTGCTCGGGAGCTTCCTCGGGCTTGAAATACTTCCAATCGATGTGGGCCATGTTGCCCTTCAAGGTGCCGTTGGTGCCCTCTACCTTGTAGGTATACAAGGGGTAAGCATCGCAGGAGGAAATGTCCAGATCGATCAAAGGTCTGTCGGGAGCGGTAACGATCAGCTTTACGTAGTCCTCTGCGTTGCCGAAGGTGTTACAGCGATCCATCTTGCAGAAGATCTCCAGCTCCTTGTCGTAAGCGTCCAGAATGTTCAGCGCCTGGTCAACGGGGTGAGGGCCGGTGTTGGCAAGGTTACCGCCGTTGAAGTCCAGACAGCACTGCCAGTCCCAACGACGGGCAAAGCCGTTGAACTGAATGCCCACGTGGACGATTCTGCCCAGCACGCCGGAGGCGATGACCTCCTTCACCTTCAGGAAGTAGTTGGCAAAACGGCTCTGCTGGAACACCAGGAAGTGGCATCCGTTCTCCTTTGCAGTAGCGCAAAGATCGTCAAACTCCTCCACGGTGGGAACGCAGGGCTTCTCGCAAAGCACGTTCAACCCATGGGAAAGAAGATCCTTGGTAATGGCATAATGCAAATGGCTGGGAGAAGAATTCACCACCAGGTCAATATCGTTTCTCTCAAACAGCTTGGTGTAATCGTCGTAAACGTCACAGCCGTATTCCTGCGCCGCGCGGTTCATACGCTTTTCCAGCTTCTCCACAACGGCAACCACACGGAACCGTTCGGTGTCCTTCTTCAGGTGCAGGCCGTGGATATCTCTGCCGCTTCTGCCCTGGCCGATGATAGCAATGTTAAACTGTTTCATATCGTGCGCTCCTTATTATCCTTCATTTTCTTCATCTTATCAAAATCTCTCTCAAAGGTCAAGCCTTTTTGGGAATTTTTCAGGATTTCTTTTTCCTCAAAATGGCGATCACAGCCACTGCGGCACTCAAGACAGCCGCACCCGCCACCACAGCCCACCAAGGGAAGTTCTTGCTTGTGGAAGCCGCCGAGGGCTGAGATTCTGCAGGCTGAGACTCCGGGGGAGTGCTTTCCTCGGGCAAGCTTTCTTCCACGGGAGGCTCCTCGGGAAGCGGCGCATTCATGGCCGCAGTCAACTCCTGGCAAAGCAGGTCTGCGTTGCCGATATATACCGGTTTGCCGGAGGTCAAATAGCTCTTCAAGGCGTTGGCTGCAGCGCGGATATCGCTTCTGCGGGGATCCTTGCCGTCCATCTCACCCAACAATTCATACGCCTCTTCCAGCAATTCTTCGTATGCGGTCAGCCCCACGGAGAACACACGGAACTCACGAATACCGCCGCTGTAATAGGTGTTCCACTCCGCGTGATACCAGCGTTTGTGCTGACGGTAGCGAACGTAACGTCCCTTTGCGGGCGTTTCCAACACGATAACGTCGGTCTCCTGTTTCCGTTCTTCACCGCCGGTCAAGGTATAAACGGTGGTAAAGTTTTTGCCGTCCTCGGAAACCTGAAGATCGTATTCTGCCACACGCTCGTTGTAGCAGATCTCAATGCGGGTGATTTCGCAAACACTGCCCAAATCCACCAAAAGCCACTGCTCGTCCTCCTTGGCAGAGAAGGAAAGGCGGGTATCCTCGGTGCCATCCACCGCCAGATCGGCGGTAAATCTGCCATCCTCTACCTCCAGCTTAGAGACTGAAACGGAAGCGTTCAGCGCCAGATTGCGCCCTGCCACCAAATGGGCTACGCTTTCGTAGGCGGGAGTCACACGCAGGCTGTAAAGCGTTCCCTTTACCCCCTGCAGAACAGATTCCAGAGGAATGGTCAGAGTGGAAAGCTTAGTATCGTTAATGTTCAATGCGTTGAAAGGCTCAAAGCAGAGGGTATCGTTCACTGTCAAAATGGTGGTCTTGCCATCGCAGGAAAGGCGAAGCTTTACCTTCTCTCCTACGGGCAGGGTATAATCGTAGGTAAAGGTGTATACCTCATTCTTAAAACCGAAATTTCCCTTGCCGTCGGCGTCTGCCCAGATCTCTACACCGTCTCCCGCAAACAAAGGAGCGTCGGGCATCTCATCCAGCTTGATCTCAAACTCCAAGGTGTTGGGGAATCCAAGGGCCGGAATATCAAAGGAAAGCTCTGCGCTTCCGTTCAACGCAAGCCCTTCCTCGTAGGTCAGATCAATGCCTTCCTCAGGATAGGTGTGTCTGCCGGGGTCTGCATCGCCTGCCAGCAAAGACAAGGTCTCGTAGCGTGCAAGGAAGTCCTCCGCGGTGCGGTTCTTGGTTTCCACGCCCAGCCAGGTCTTTTCTGCCACTACGCACACCATGCCGCGAAGACGGTCAAAGATGTCGTAGCGAGTGACCCCCTTGTAGGAGGTATGCAGATCGTTCCAAAGGGCAAAGCAAGCGCCCTTCAGCTGAGGATCGTCGGGATCCACCTTGGCATCGTTGTAGTAATTGAATACGTTCACCTGCCAGTTTTGATACATATATTGCAGATTGAAGTAATCCGGGAAGCTGTAGTTGGTGGTGGGAACGGTGTACAGAATGCTGTTGACGGTGTTGATCACGTCGTAATTGCTGGCCATAGTCTGGGAAGCGCCGGAAATGTTCCAATCCCAGAAGTTCACCTGGCCGATCTGCGCCACGGGGGTCTCACCGGGGAATCCGTCGGGGCCCATACTGCCCCAATGACGGGGAATGTAGCCCAAGGAATCCACGTATTTGATCAACGCATCGGTGTAAGCGCGCATATCCTCGGCGTATTCTCTGGGGTATTCGTCGGTGCCGATGTGCACAACCTTCCCCACGAAGACGGGGTCGTCACCCGTCATGTATTCCGCCAGCAGATTCTTCACAAACTCCAAGGTCTCGGGTTTGGAGATATCCAGACAGCGGTCATTGCCGGGAAGATGGGGAGGCGGGTTCTCTGCGCTCTGATAGCAACGGGAATGGAAGGGGGTATCCACCTCCGTCACCACCGTCATGCCGTATTCCAGCATCCGCTTCTGATAAGCGCGGTAATCGTCCTTGGAATAATAGCCGTCCTTGGCGGTCAGCCCCTTCACATCGCTTTCCAAGCGGAAGGCGGAATATCCGTTGGAGCCCTCATCGTTGATATGAAGATGGATCTCGTTCATCTTGAACCATACCATATAGCGGGAGATCTCCTCCACGTACTCCAAGGGGATCCACGCTCTTCCCACGTCGATCATACCCGAACGAATGGGATAGGAGGGATAATCCACAGCAGAGCCCACGGGGAAATACCCATCGGCATAAAAGCTTTGGCACACGGTAATGCCGCCGTACAAAAGGCCCGTATCCGTGGCGGCCTTGATATAGATTTTCGTCTCCGTAGAGTCCAAGGTATATCCCTCTTCACCCACGGTGTCCAACAGCGTTTCGTCCTTTTCGAAGACTACGCCGCTATCTCCCGAAGATACGATCTCCACTTCCAGAGAAAGCATATCGCGGAAATAGCCCTGCACCTTCTCCACAGCGGGAGAATCGCTCAGATTGACCAAAGCCGTGGCATTCTCCGGCTGAAAATACCCATCGCCTCCCGTCCACTGACGGATCGCAGGCAACACGGTAGGCGCAGGATTCGATTTCCCTGCCGCAGCCGCAGGCACGACGAAAGTAGCTCCCAAAAGAAGTCCGGACAAAAGCCCTGCCAAAAGTCTTTTCATAAATATTATCCTCCTATTTTTCATCGGAACGGTAAATTCCGTATTCCCAATAACCGTTTTGCTCCTCGCCGGAAGCATGATAATAGATCCCGAAGCCGTGGAGCTTACCTTCCAGAAAACCGCCTTCATAGCGATCTCCGTTGGCAAACCAATAAATGCCTTGCCCGTTGCGCACGTTGTTCACGAAATCCCCTTCGTAAACCTCTCCGCTTGGCCATTCCATCCGCCCCACGCCTTGGAAAGCACCCCAAACAAATTCACCGCTGTAAACACCGCCTGCGGCGAAACGGTATTCGCCCGTTCCGTGGGGAACGCCCAATTCCAGATCTCCCAGATACTCATCTCCATTGGGGTAAAGCTTACTGCCGTATCCCGTAAAGCTTTCCGCTTTGGCGGCCGCCTCCAGATCCTCTCGGGTCAGAAAAGCAACCGTATCCAAGAAGCCTTTGGCGCCCATGGTCAAGGTATCCGTCCATCCTACGGTATACGCCGTTAGGCTATCCACCGTTTTGCCGTTGCTCATAATGCTGTCCTGCAGGTACGTCCCCGCCGCGGCGGAAACAGCTGCAGGGAAATAGTAATCTCTTGCGCCGTAAAGGTGAAGGATCTCGTGGCAGAAGGTAGAGTAATCGGAAGAATAGACAGCAAGATACTCCCCGCCTGTCTTTACAGCGGAAGAATACGCCGCCGCACGTCCCGTCTTGTTCAGCAAGAATACCACCGGGACAGAATCCACATTCCAAGCCTTTTCATAGTAAAGCTGTAGATCGTACACAGTGGCAAATCCCATTGCGTTTGCCACGGCGGTCTCCCAAGAGCTTGCGTTGTGGGATTCCACGTCCACCTCCACGGCAACGGCCGCTTCCCCGTATTCCAAGGAAAGATTTGCTCCGGCGGATTCTGCATATGCGCCAAGTCGGAGTATTTCGTTGCAAAGGCTGCGCTGCGCAACCTCCATGGTGGCATTGTCCCAAGCGCTTTCACAATCGTTGACAAACACCAGCAAAACGCTTACCCGCCCCACCAAGCTCCGACAGCTGCCCTTGTTGCGGTTGGTTAAAAACAAATGACCGTCATAGGTGTGGTCTGTGTGAAGGTCATAAGTTTTCAGCACGTGCCGCTTCACCATCACAAAATCAAGAGCGCTGATTTTGCCGTCTTCGTTCACGTCCCCTGCCATCTTAGCCTTGGCAGATAAGGTGCCTCTGCGAAGCACGTGTCGCTTTAACAGCAAATAGTCAATGGCGGAAATTTTCCCGTCGCCGTTCACATCCCCAAGAAGTGAGCTTGCGGCATCGGCGCGTAAAGAAAGCCCTCCGACAAGCACCGCCGCAAGAAGCAGGAAAACGATTCCGGAAGCAAGTCTGCGCTTCATGGACAAACCACCTTTTGACTCTATGGATGTAGTATAACACACTTTTTTCCATTTTGCAAGAAAAAAAGAAAAAGGAGCGTTTTGCCCCTTTTTCCAAACAATTCAGTTGGCCTGTACGATCACGTAGGTTTTCAGCACGTGACGCTTCACCAAAGCGTAATCTCTGGCACTCACCTTGCCGTCTCGATCGGCGTCTGCTCTCAAAAGCTGTTCCTCAGTGAGGCGCAGGGTCTTCAGCACGTAACGCTTCAGCATGATGTAGTCCTGAGAATTGATCTTTCCGTCGCTGTTGACGTCGCCGTACAATCCCACGGAAACGATGGGCTCAGAAGCGCCCCATACCAATTCCGCGTTCGTACCCCATGCCCAATCGGCATCCCAAGTGGAAAGTGCGGCATTCCGCCGGCAGGAAACAGTCTTCAACGCCGTGCAACCTTCAAAAACCGCTTCTCCAACAAGGATCACAGATTGGGGCAGGTACACCGTTTGCAAAGTACCGTTTTCGGCAAACGCTCCTGCGGCAATCGCCAGCACGGGCAAGCCGCCCACCTTTTCGGGCAAGATCAGATTCACAGCCGTTCCTTGGTATCCCACAATGCGGTACCCCTCTTGGAAACGCTCCAGGAGCAAGCCCTGCACATAATCGCAGGCTTTGCAAACACCGCTCGCATATTTATGCTCCAAGGCAGGCAGGATCTCCATGCTTGTCACGGTACCACAAGTCAGACAGCCGTAGATACGGCACCCCTCTGTCATGCAATCCGCCGCCGTCTCGCTCAAAAGCCCAAGCTCTCCATGAACGCAGGCACTGCTGTTCCAAAGCACCTCTGCGGCACTGCCTTCGATCCAGAAATCATGCCAGCCGGACGGTTTTTCCTCGCGAGAGCAATAGACAAGCTCAGCAGGCGTATCGAACAAAATATATCTGCCCACAAATTCCACAGAATGCGGGAGAATCAGCTCTGTCAGCCCCGTACTACGGAACGCGAAGGCACCGATCTGCACAACACCTTCGGGAATGCGCAGAGAGGTGAGATTGGTAAATCCCTCAAAAGCGCTTTGGGCAATGGCCTTGATGCTGCCGTCATCGGGAATCACGCTATTGGCGCAGCCCACCAGCAGAAGCCCGCTTTCTTTTTCGTAAATGCAGTTCCCTGCGGAGGCAAACACGTCATTCCCCGCTTCCACCGCAAGGTAGTTCAAGGAAACGCATCCGCTGAACACTCCGTAGGAAAGAGTGGTCAGGCTTGCAGGCAGGGTCACGGAGGTCAGACTGCTACAATCCGCAAAAGCGGCGTAAAGAATCGACTCAACGCCTTCCGAAAGATACAGCACGTTCAACGAGGTACAACCCATAAAAGCACCCTCGTCGATCAGCTTCACCCCTGCCGGAATGATGATCTCCCGCAAAGCGGTGCAATCCTCAAAGGCAAATTTACCGATCTCCGTCAGCGTTTCAGGGAGATAAACCTCCGTTATGTTCGTGCCGGAAAAAGCGCCGTCGGCAATTCTTACGACCTTTCCCCCAAGGATACGAGAGGGGATCACCACACGGGTGCTGTCCCCGGTATACCCCACAATGACCAACCCGAAGGCATCCAGCTCCACTTTGAAATCGGAGTCCTTGTTTCCTTGGAATCTGCCGCACAGACGGCATCTTCCATCCTCGCCGTAGGTATGCCCGGTAGCAGGCAGGACGGTAAGCTCCGACTGTGTCGAACAAACGGTGCAAACGCCAAAGGTATATCCGTCCTTCTCGCAAGTGGGAGAAACAGTGTTGGCCCGATAGGAATGTCCTACGGCAGGGAGAACCTTTTCTTCCGTCTTTTTGCCGCAAAGGGTACAGATGGATTTTTCAAGGCCATTCTCGGTGCAGGTAGGCTCCGTTTTTTCCACGCGGAAGGAGGGATGCTCCTCCGTGATAGGAAGCTCGGTATAAGAAAGCTCTGCATTACAAATACTGCAGGTCTCGCGGATGTAGCCCGTGTTCGCGCAAGTGGGCTTTACCGTTTCCGTCTGCGCCGTATGTCCCAAGGCGGGCAATACGGTCTCGGAGATCACATCTCCGCAAAGGGTGCAGATTTCCTGCACCAAGCCATCCTCGGTGCAAGTGGGTTCCGTTTTTTCCACGCGGAAGGAGGGATGCTCCCCTGCGGCAGGAAGCTCGGTATAAGAAAGCTCTGCGTTACAAATACTGCAGGTCTCGCGGATGTAGCCCGTGTTCGCGCAAGTGGGCTTTACCGTTTCCGTCTGCGCCGTATGTCCCAAGGCGGGCAATACGGTCTCGGAGATCACATCTCCGCAATGGGTGCAGATTTCCTGCACCAAGCCATCCTCGGTGCAAGTGGGTTCCGTTCTTTCGCTGCGAGAGGAGGGATGCTCCCCTGCGGCAGGAAGCTCGGTATAAGAAAGCTCTGCGTTACAAACACTACAAGTCACGCGGACATAGCCCGCAGCCACGCAGGTGGGATTTACCGTCTCCGTCTGCTCTGCATGACCCAAGGCAGGCAATACGGTCTCGGAGATCATCTCCCCGCAAAGGGTGCAAGTGGTGCGTTCCAAGCCGTTTTCGATACAAGTCGGCTCTTCTCTTACGGTTTCCGGAGAAGTATGCTCCTCGGAAACGGGAAGCTCCTCATAGGAAAGCTCCGTTTCGCAAACAGCGCAGGTCACACGGGTGTAGCCCCCTTCCACGCAGGTAGGCAGAACCGTCTCTGTCTGCTCTTCGTGTCCCAGAGCAGGCAACAAAATATCCGACACCACCGTTCCGCACAAGGTGCAGGTGGTTTTTTCAAAGCCACTTTCCGTACAAGTCGGCTCTTCTCTTACGGTTTCCGGAGAGGTATGCTCCTTGGAAACGGGAAGCGTGGTATAGGAAAGCTCTTCGTTACAAACGGTACAGAACTTGCGGGTATAACCCGTTTCCACGCAGGTGGGCGGAACGGTCTCCGTCTGAGACTTATGTCCCAAGGCTCCCAAAGTGCGGTTGGACATCACCTTTCCGCAAATGGTACAGATCTGTTTTTCATAGCCGTCCTTTGTGCAGGTGGCGGGAACGGTTTCGGTGCGAAGCTCACCGTGCTTTTGAATGGCGGGCAACACGGCAGAGGAGATCTCCTTGCCGCACACGGTACAGGTCACACGGGTGAATCCGTCCGCCGCGCAGGTGGGCATCAACGTCTCGGTATATTCATCATGACCCAAGGCAGGGATGACCGTTGAGGTGACGGTTTTGCCGCAAACCGTGCAGATCTGCAGGTTGTATCCATCCTTTTCGCAGGTGGGGGAAGCAGATTTCTCCCGCAGCTCACCGTGCTGAGAAGACGTGGGGAGTGTGGTTTCGGAAAGCACCTTCAAGCATACCGTGCAGGTCACACGGGTATAACCCGCATGAGCGCAAGTGGAATGCACCGTCTCGGTATGTTCGTCATGACCCAAGGCAGGGAGGGACTCCGCCTCCAAAATACTTTCGCAAAGGTTGCAAATCTGCTTCACGAACCCATCCTCTTCGCAAGTGGGCGCAAGAGATTCCACACGGCTTTCGCTATGGGAGCAGGTTTCGTTATACCCCCAAACAGCAGGAACACTCACGCCTGCGTTCCACTTGGCATTCCAAGAGGCAGGTTTGGAGTCCGCTCCGCAGTACAAAGAGGTAAGCTTTGTGCCGTGGAGGATATTCTTCCCCACAGTGGTGACGGTGGCAGGAATAAACAAAGTGGTAAGACCGGTTTTTTCAAAAGCGCCGTCTCCGATAGAGGTAACGCTCCTCGGGATCTCCAAAGCGGTCAAGCTGCCGGCCAGGGAAAAAGCGTAGGGAGCAATTGCAGTGACACTGCCGTCGGCAGGAATCACGGAAGCACTGCAACCCGCCACCAGCACGCCCTTGTCATCCATGATACAGTTCCCTGCGGAACGGTAGTTCTCGCCGCCCTCCTCTACCGCCAACACGGTCAGCGCCATACAGCCGGAAAATACCTGAGAGCCCATCTCCTGCAAGGTGGCGGGAAGAATCACTTCCTGCAGTTTTTCACAATCTGCAAAAGCGCCCTCGCCCAAGAACATCAAGCCGCTTCCGATGGTTACCTTCTCCAGCTCGTAGCAAGCGTAAAAAGCGCCATCCTCAATAGAAACTATGCTATCCGGCAGTATCAGCTCCTTCATGGAGGAGTCCTCGAAAGCAAACGCCCCGATTCCCGTTACGGGCAGATCCTCCATCGTATCCGGCACGGTAACCACCGTTTCTTTGCCGGAATACAGGGTGATGATAACCTCGCCCTCAACGATTTCATAAGAAAAGACCCCTTTTGCCGACACCGCAGGCAAAGGTAGCATGCTCAAAAGCATGCTTAACAGCACCAAAACACAACAGCATCGCAAACAGGATCTTTTCACGGAAACATCTTCCTTTTCGTTAAACTTTACTATTTTATTGTAACATGAAACCCGTACACTGTCAAGACGAAAAATGTTTTTTACATCCCGTTCATACGGAGTCCCTTGGGGTAATGATTCTTCCCTCTCCCGCCGGAGACCTTGATCCCCCCCAGCGGCAAGCCTTGGAGGGTCACCACCGCCCAGCCATCCTCCAGATCGCAATCGATCTCCGCCCCGGAAAGGTATTGCATCACCCGCTTGTCATGGATATCGAGCTCCAATTTCCGCAGAAAACGGTTGCCGTAGCACTTAAAAAGCTGGTGATGGGGAACAAAACGGCGTTTTTCCACCGTACCCAAGGTGACCCCTGCGCAGAACACGTTCTCCTTTGCAACGGGCATGGATGCGGCGTACAGATATTTGCCGTACTTGCACAGGGTGAGATCTCCGCCCTTTTCCATCACGGATTCCAAAAATTCTTGCAGAACCTTCAATTCCTCGTAAGGGACCATCTCTCTTGCATCGGGAAAAGCGGGAGCCTCTCTGCGGCTTCCCTCGTCCGCTTTTTTTAGCAAAGCCACAAACTGTCCCTCCCCCGCCGCCTTGTGGGGATAAAACCGCCGCGCAAAAGGCATATCCACCCCGGGCGCGGAAACCGCCTGCAAACGAGCGGGCAGCTCCTGCAAGGCAAAATCGGGGTATTCCTCCAAAAATGCCCTTACAGTGCCTTCGTTTTCCTCTATGGAGAAGGTGCAGGTGGCATACAGCAGATACCCACCGGGAGCCACCGTCTGCCCTGCATAATGCAGAATCTCCTTCTGCCGAGCAGCGCAGAAGGCGGGGGCAGCTTCCGTCCATTCCGAGGGCGCATTTTCATATTTGCGGAACATCCCCTCCCCGGAGCAGGGAGCATCCACCGTTACAAGGTCAAAGAAAGCGGGATACCACGCCGCGATACGCTTGGGATCGGCGTTAGTCACCTGCACGTTCGGGAATCCCATACGCTCCACGTTGCCGTACAGCACCTTACAGCGAGAGGGATTGATCTCGTTGGACACCAAAAATCCGTCCTTCCCCATGCGGTGTGCCATCTGCACCGTCTTCCCACCGGGGGAAGCGCAAAGATCCAGACACCGCATCCCCTCATGGAAGGGCACGGCAGAAACCGTGGCCATGGCAGAGGGATCCTGCACGTAAAACGCTCCCGCATGATGAAGCGGGTGGTTTCCCGGCTTTTCCAAATCAAAGGTATAGCCACCGGGCAGGTGGGAAATCTCCTCCGTGGTAAAATCAAAGTCTACCTCCGCCGCCTTATACAAGGCGCGGGTAGGCTCTTTTTCGTATTCTGCCAAAAAGGCAGGATATTCCTCCCCCAGCAAGGATTTCATACGCTCCAGAAAAGCGTTTGGCAAAGTAACGGACATAATGATCTCCTGATAAAAAACGGGACTGCACTATCAAAGGCAGTCCCGCATAATAATTACAGCGTGCCGAAAATACGGTCGCCCGCGTCGCCCAAGCCGGGCAGAATGTAAGCGTGATCGTTCAGCTTTTCATCCAAAGCCGCCAGGTAAATGGGAACGTCGGGATGATCCTCCTGAACCTTCTTCACACCCTCGGGTGCGCCTACCAGACATACCAAACGGACGTCTGTCACACCGCGCTCCTTCAGCTTGGTAATAGCGTCGGAGGCAGAGCCGCCGGTTGCCAGCATGGGGTCAACCAACAGCACGGTACGGTTTGCTACGTCGGGGGGAAGCTTGCAGTAATACTCCACGGGCAGGTGGGTATCGGGATCACGGTAAAGACCGATATGGCCAACCTTCGCCACAGGCATTAAGGACAGCAGACCGTCCACCATGCCCAAGCCTGCGCGGAGGATGGGAACGATGGCCAGCTTCTTGCCGGAGATGCGCTTGGCGGTCATGGGGCAAAGAGGGGTTTTGATGGTATACTCCTCCAAGGGCAGCTCGCGGGTCACTTCATAACCCATGAGCATGGAGATCTCCTCCAACAGCTGGCGGAAATCCTTGGAGCCGGTATTTACGTTTCTCATAATAGACAGCTTGTGCTGAATGAGAGGATGATCGATAACGTGAAGCTGTGCCATAATCGGAACTCCTTTTTAAATTAGATCACTCAGCGTCCTTCTCACCGGAAAGCAGCAGGTTCATCAGGATACCCAGAATCAGCGCGCAAGCGATGGAGGTGATGGTTACCTCGCCGAAGGACAAGGACAAACCGCCGATGCCGCAGATGAGGATGGTGGAAACCACGAACAGGTTGCGGTTCTTTTCCAGATTCACCTTCTGGATCATCTTCAAGCCGGAAACTGCGATAAAGCCGTAAAGGGCTACGCAGATACCGCCCATAACGCAAGCGGGGATGAAGTTTACAAAGGCTACGAAGGGAGCGAAGAAGGCGATGAGGATAGCGCCGATGGCGGCGAACAAAGTGGTGATGACGGAAGCGTTGCCGGAAATAGCCACGCAAGCAACGGACTCACCGTAGGTGGTGTTGGGGCATCCGCCGAAGAAGGCACCTGCCATAGAACCAACGCCGTCGCCCAGCAGGGTTCTGTGGAGACCGGGATCTTCCAGAAGGTCGGTCTCAATGATGGAGGAGATGTTCTTGTGGTCAGCAACGTGCTCAGCAAATACTACCAGAGCAACGGGCATATAGGCCACTGCGATGGTGATCACGTAGTCTACGGTGATTTCCTTCACACCGTCCAAAGCGGTCATGAAGGTGAAGTCGGGCAGAGTAAGGAAGGTCTCCATGTTCACGCCGTTTGCCCAGAGATTGGTGAAGTAGGAGAAGTCAACCAGCTTCAGCGCGTCGTTACCGGTAGCGTCACCGATAACGGTGAAGATAGTTGCGGCAGCAGTACCTGCCAGAATACCCATGATGAAGGGGATGAGCTTGATCATCTTCTTGCCGTAGGTGGAGCAAAGAACGGTAACCACCAGAGCGATGAGACCGCAGATCAAAGCCACGTAGGGAGAACCGGTAGCAACGTCGCCCTTCTGCAAGTCGCCTACTGCGTTACCTGCCAGAGAAAGACCGATGATAGCAACGGTGGGGCCGATAACAACGGGAGGCATCAGCTTGTTCAGCCAGTTCACGCCTGCAAACTTAACCAAAACTGCGATGATCACGTAAACCAGACCTGCCAATACGGCACCGAGGATCAGGCCGATATAGCCTAGTGCCATGGAAGCAGCGCCTGCAAAAGCGGCTGCCATGGAACCCAGGAATGCGAAGGAAGAACCAAGGAAAACAGGGCTCTTAAACTTGGTGAAGCACAGGTACACGAGAGTACCAACGCCTGCGCCGAGCAATGCGGCGGCGGGGCTCATGCCGTAACCAATGATAAGCGGAACTACCAGGGTTGCTGCCATAATGGCAAGGAGCTGCTGGATTGCGAAGATGATCGTCTGACCAAACTTCGGCTTGTCTTTGACGCCGTAGGTAAGTTTCATAGAGAAAAAGACCTTCCTTGTTTTTTATTTATTCTTTTCTTTGTTCAAAGTTTGTTCTTATTTGTTATTGTACCACCTGTGTCGTCTTTTGTCAAGAGAAGAAGGACTTTTTCTGCGGAAAAGAAAATCTGCGAGAATATCATGCACCCCAAAAGCCAGATACGCTTTTGGGGTGCATAGCAAACTTATTTTACTGCGGTGATCGGTTCCTCTATAAAGGAAAAGTCTAATGCAATTTCAAGATAGAAGAGAACCCTCAAGGGCAATAGCGGATAAACCTCTTCCAATTGCACCTCGGTCCCTACGACTTCCTCCAGCTTCAAGAGCTTGTTGCCCTTCACCAAATACACGCCTGCGCGAGAACCGCCCTCGGGATAGACATAGCAATCGTAGTCCCATCCCTCGGGAATCCCGTATTCCGCTGATTCCCAGCCCTTTGCAGTATCCACAAAAGGACACCATACCAAATCGTAGCCACCTACGCTGCCCAGCCAAATCTCCGGCCATCGCTTAATATAGTCCTTTTCTCCGGGGCTCAAAGCGCCTTCCACTGTGCCATCTATGAATTCGTCAAGCATCTTCCATTCTTCCGCGGACAACGCCTCTTTCGCAGGGCGGCGGTTCAAGGCGTTTTGCACTTCTTGTGGCAAAAGGGATGCAAAGCTCTCTTGTGAAACACCCTGCTCCGGCGCCTCCTCCATGGTGAAAATCTTCCCATCGTCTAACAAAAACACGCCGGAATATTGTAAAGGATAGTAAGGAAATAAGCTATACCAGACACCGTCTTCCACCTTATCTCCAAGGGTATAACCGCAATATGCAAGAGTATATCCATCTACCTCTCCCAAGAACTGAGGCTCTGTTCGATATTCCTTCACGTCAAGATTGCTCTCAAATGCCGTCAGATAGTCGTCCAGCAAGGCAAGCTCTTCTTCCGTCAGTGCAGTCTTTTGAGAAATCGGCTCTTCGGAAACAGCTTCTTCTGAAACCGTCCCGCTTCCTTCCACAGGAACGTTGCTCTCCTTAGTGGGAGCGTTGCTTTCAAGAACGGAGACGTCCCGGCTGTCGCTTTCCGCTACTGCCGAAGCGCAACCGGTAAGCAATACGCACGCCGCTAACAAATAAAGAATCGTTTTTTTCATGAAAGAATCCTCCGTTTTTGTTTAATACCAAGACAACCCGAAATAAATCTTTGTGTCGTAGTCCGTCCAACGCGTTACTTGAATCGTATATGTGCCAACCCCTCCCATAACGCGAGGATCAAAAGCGAGAAGTTGAACGTTTCCAGTGGTGTCGTAGGATGTCCAATAAGAACCATCGGGTCCGATGATCGTCAATTGCAAGGTTTCGAGAGTATGCCCGCTTGGGGTCGTTTGTTCCGCATGTGGAACATCGCTTTGAAGACGGGCGTTATTTAACCAAGTCAAGGCAACGCGGATAAAATTATCGGAAGATGTCACTTGGAAGGTTCTGGTATATGTTTCGCCTGCGGAACTTGAAGCTGAGAAATAACTATTGTAATATCTTCCGTAATTGTACACATACTGCAAATTATCAACATCTAAAATGCCTGCGCCAAGCTTAGTGCACATTACGTTTGTGTTGAGCGTACCGCCGTTACTGATTTGCTCGGAAATTTTTGTGCCGGATAACAAAAGACTTTTTGTTAAGTCCTGACAAAGCTTTAAAGTGTTGCTCTGTTTGCAAAGTTGAGCTACAACGGCAGTAACGATCGGTGCGGCAAAACTGGTGCCTCCCACGATGCCCCGTTGATTATCAATTACTTCCCACCGTTCATCAGGTAATACAAATTGAATATTTGGATGATTGGAATCGCTATTACCGTATAGAATGTCAACAGTTCCCGGTGCGCATATATCAGGCTTATAGCGAGTGGAGGAATAATTTGATCGCGGATCCACCTCATCGGTTTCAAGATTGATGCCTCCGACGGCTATAACGTTATATGCATATGCGCCCTCTGAGATAACCGTTTCCGGATAGCCGATGTCCGGACGAACATTGCCAACGGCGATCACAATATGGACGCTATGTTGTAATGCAATATGATCAAGCCATATTGAAGCAGCACCGTACCCGGAAGAGGGCCCTCCAATGGCACAGCTTATGTTAATTACATTGACCTCTTGACTCAAAAGCCACTCAATTCCTGCTTGCCATCCCCCGGGTCTGTCTAAAGTTGTGCAATAAAGGTCTGCTTCGGGAACGATGCCGTCCTCAACACCAACCAAAACAGTAGCAACTTGGCATGCGTGCAACTGCATATAGCGATCTTCTGCTTCGCCGTTTTCGTCTTTTAACGCATCATCATAATGAAGCTTACTTGCGTTAAAACTCGAGTTGATATTTTTTGGGACTCCTGATTCTATCATGCCAATTTTTATGTTGGTTGCGTCCGCAAATCGATATTCCGACAAATCTGCCGGAGGGGAATCGGTCTCTTCTGCGCTTAAATATTCGGTTGTATATTGTTCGGCAAAATCATCAACCGGAGGATTATAATAAACAGCGGTTACACTTATTGCAGAAGCGATGTCAAGGATCCGATCCGCGGTAAGGTTCATGAAGATTACTGGGCTGTATTTGCTGATGTATTCAACTTCTTCAATCTCCCTCGTGTTGGTTCGAGAGCGAGAGTCAATGTTCTCAGAAAGCAGAGAATTTAATCTTTCTGTGTTTGCCGACAAATACGTCTCCGCATGGTAATTTCGTTTGTATGTGATATACTCGTCGGTAATCTGATGTACAATTTCTTCGTCGACTGTCTCTTCCTGAGTCGTATTGCTCATTTGATATGTACGCCAAGCTGAGACCTCTTTGGCAGGGATTGCGCCGATAGAATTGCTGATCAACCTATATCGATATGCGTCCGCCTCTCTTTCGATTTCATCGTGCTCGATATCCTCCATCCAGACGGCGACCGGGATTGTTTCGCTCTCGGAGACCGTCTCCATAATCGCTTGGAGTTCTACGTCAATCTTGTTTTCAATGGTAGCGGCATTGACATTCAACGGCAAAAGCCCTAAACATTGAATTGCCAAAACGAAGACCAAAATTGCGGCAATTTTTTTGCTCATAAATGATTCTCCTCAAGTATTTTTCCGTAAATCGATTTCAGAACCGGATAACCGGCGTCACCCGATTCCTACGGTATGCTTCATGGGAACCACCTCTTTTTTGGATGAAGGGGACAAAAGGCACCTTCTCGATTTTTATTATACACATTCAGCCCCCCTTGTCAAGTATTTTTTTGAAAAAATACCGGTTGGGCAGAGGGGGAGCTTTACTGAAATTCCGTGCTCATAATACATATGTCGAAAATCCGCCAAACGTCCAAAACTTTTTTTGAAAAAGGCAGCAATCTTTTTTTCATCCCTAAAAAGAAGAATTTCATTTCCAACAGCAAAGAAACGCCGCAACGCCTTGCAATCAACGCAAAACTATGCTATACTAAAAGGAAGAGGAGGATCTCTGTTTATGCTTTGGAAATTGTTTTTCAACTTTTTTAAGATTGGTCTGTTCACCTTTGGCGGCGGCTACGCCATGATCGCCGTGGTGAAGGAGACCGTAGTGGATAAGTTCGGCTGGCTGACGGAGGATGAGTTCATGGAGGTCATCGCCATCGCGGAATCCACCCCCGGCCCCATCGCCATCAATATGGCAACCTTTGTAGGCTACAAAAAAGCCGGCGTTTTAGGCAGTGCCCTTGCCACCGCAGGAGTGGTTACTCCCTCCTTGGTGATCATTTATCTCATCTCTCTGTTCCTGGAGCCCTTCATGGCCAACAAATACGTGGCCTACGCCTTTGTGGGCATCCGTTGCGCCGTGGCGTTCTTGATTTTGAAAGCAGGCTTTAACCTCCTTGCCAAGGCGGGAAAGAAGCTGTTGCCCTTGATCACCTTTGGCGCTTTGTTCGTCACCCTTTTGGTGCTGGAGTGGTTTGCTGTCAGCGTCAGTGCCATTGTTTGGATCCTGGCAGGGGGCGCCATCGGCATCTATGCCTACGCCCTGCGGGAGGCAAAAAACGGCGAAAAGGAGGGCAAGAAATGATCTTTTTGGAACTGTTTTTAAGCTTTTTTAAGGTAGGGCTGTTCTGCTTCGGCGGAGGCTACGGAATGCTCCCCTTGATGGAAGAGACCGTAGTGGCCAGAGGCTGGCTCACCACAGAGCGCTTCTACGATTTCGTAGGAGTTTGCGAATCCACCCCCGGCCCTATTGCCGTGAACATGGCAACCTACGTGGGCGCGGAGACGGCGGGGCCCTTGGGAAGCGTCGTTGCCACCCTGGGTACGGTCTTGCCCGCCTTTCTCATCATTCTCATCATTGCATCCATTCTCAAGAACTTTACCGAGAATAAATATTTCAAGGGCTTTTTGAAGGGTGTCAAGCCGGTGGTCTCCGCCTTGATCCTTTCCACCGGTGCGATTTTGCTGGCCAACGCCCTGGGGTTCTTTTTCAAGCCGGAATTCACCCCAGATTTCCGCGCCATGGTGATTTTCCCTCTGCTTTTGGGGGTCTATTTCGGGGTGAAAAAGCTGTGGAAGAAAAAGCTTTCCTCCATCCTCATCATCGTGATCTCTGCAGGAATGGGCATTGCAGTATGCTCTGTTGCAGAACTGCTGTAAAAAAGCACTTGACGAATCCCCCGCCTTGCTATATAATAAAGGAAGAAATGCTGACTTAAGGAAGGTATCTGCCCCGTGTTAGAGCTTACCAATCATAAAAAAACAGCCGCAGTGATCGCGGTATTGCTGTGTATCCCCTTAGTGTTCGTGGCGGTGCTCTCTTTTCAGCTTGCCGCAGGGGGGCTGTCCTTCGAAAATATCACAAAAGCTACCCTGAAATTGCAGGACGGCAGTATGCTCACCTTCACGGAGGAAGCGGATCTGAACCTCTACGTGGGAATGCTGGAGCGCGCCACTCCCGTGGCAGAGCCTATACGCGACACCCAAGCGGAAACGCCCTTGCTCCTCACCATCGAGGAAGAGGTTTACGAGCTGTATCCCTCTCTCAGCCTTTCCGGCTGTATGGCCTTTGACGCAAAGGGCAGCTGCTATCTGTTGAGCACAGAGGATGCCACCCTGCTGGTGGTGCGCCCCGAGCTGGAATATCTCTATGCAGACTACCGTTTGCCCACCTTGGCGGTACGTTCCGGGGAAACAGTATACGACATTCTCCCGCTGGACTACGTTTGGTCTTACAAAAAGCCCAACGGTGTGTATTACAACGATCTTTCTGCCCCCACCTCCAACGAAATTTTGACTTGTAATCTGTTTGCAAATTTCGAAAACCTTTTGGAATTTTCCGTGGAGCCTTCCCACTACAGCTTTGTGGTGCGCCACTACGAGAACGGAACAGACGGCTATGACGTCCCCGTCACCTCCTTGGGCGGGTTGCACTTCACCGGAGATACCTTGGTAAGCGTGGAGATCTCCGCAACCTGGAGCCAAGCCTCCAATTCCGCCCAATACGGCGAGGCGCGCTACCGCTTCCTGGTTTTGTATGATGTCCCCGCCGCAGTGAAGCTGCTCCAAAGCGAGAACAACGCCATCACCGTAACTGCAGGCGGCTTCCTCTCCTTGGTTGCGGAATATACCAACCCCGCCGAGGCGCTTTCTATCTCCTTTGAGGAGGTTACAGAGGACGACCTGAAATTTTATTATCACAGCGAAAACAGCAGCAGCTACGCTTTCCTGCCCATTCCCTCCGATACCCCTGCAGGAACTTACCCCCTCACCGTCTACAGCGGAGAAAAGGAGTACAGCTACTCCGTTACCGTTGAGCCGCCGGAAAATGAGGACATCATCTCCGTTGCGGTAAACGACGAGGATTACCAAGCCTACTTCGCCCCCGATGTACTTGAGGAGCTGCAAAACACTCTGGCACAGCTTTGGAAGAACTCCGCCGGCACGCCTTACCTGAGAACCGACCTGCTGTTCATCGAAGCCACGCGAGGAGAATTGGCCTATGATTTCGGCACCACAGTGATCATCGGCAACGAAAACGCCGGGGATTCCGGACTTTCCTACCTGAAGGGCAAGCTTTACCACGGCACCACAGGTCATACGGTGGATGCCTCCCAGCAAGGCGTTTGCGTCTTTGCAGGAGAGCTTGGCATTTTGGGCAACGTGGCTGTGATCGATCACGGTTGCGGAATTTTCAGCTATTATGCCCTTCTGGACACCCTTTTGGTGGAGGTTGGAGATCAGGTCTCTCGCGGAAAATCTGTGGGTAAGCTGGGTGCCTCTGCAGAGCACGGAAACTTCTTCTACGCCATGTCCGTAGGAAGCCACTTTGTAACCGAATAAGTTAAGATCAGTATAACAGCGGGAGCCTTCGAATGCTTCCCGCTGTTTTTCTGTTACAAGCTTTCATATAAAAAAGGAAAACGGAGGCCGTCGCCCCCGCTTTTCAAACATTTTTTAAATCAATGCTGATTTCATACTTGTCCTCAATGAGGATATAGTTCACACGGTGTTTTTTCGCAAGGGTCAGCATTTTTTCATTTTCCTCCAGCACACTCTCCATGGTGCACCATTGGTCATCCAAACGGTTTTCGATAACGCTGGCATAGCCCTTGATATCAGCAAAGTGCGCCCGTATATAGCCCTCGCTCATCACCAAACAATAGTATTTGATATGAGCAAGGTATTTTTGCTCAAAATCTGCCGCCCAATCGAAAGGAATATAACAGCCTTCTACGATCAAATTCTGTTCGTTCTCGATAGCGGTTTTGATCATCTCACGAAGGATGGGCCATAAATATTCCGTCAACGCATCATCATCTATAGGCGTCAGCGTTGTGTTTTTGCTGCGGATCAGCCCCATCTTCAGATGATCGATGGAAACGTATGGGTATTTGTACTTTTCCAAAAGCTTTTGCGCCAGTGCGGTTTTGCCCGTGTGGGAGGCGCCGGCAATTAAAACGATCATTCTCTCACCTACCATTCTGCCTGATTATAACACACAAACGCTATTCTGGCAATACCCTGCCACACAAAAACTCCGCAAGAGCTTCTGCCCTTACGGAGTTCTGTTTACGCTATGGGATTAAAACTTTTCCTGGCGCCACTTTACGATGAACAGTGCAGCCGCGCCAACGATGGCCACGAAGATGATGACCAAAGCCACGATCAAGCCGGTATTGTCACGAGCAGGGGGCTCGGAGGAAACAGGCTCGGAGCTTTCCTCCACAATTACGGCTACGTTGTCAACAATCTCGTAGTTGTTGTCCGCAGAGAGATACTCTACGCTAATCACATGATCTGCGCTGACGTCACTTGCGACGTAGAGATATGCAGTTCTGCCTGCAGGGCCTTCAATGGCAACGCCGTCCACATATACCGCAGAGATGATGTAACCGCTGTTGGCAGTGATGGTGAACGCCAGCTCGCCGCCGCGGGATACGGTATTTGCACCCTCGGGAGTGATAGAGCCGCCTTCGCCTGCCGCCGCCTGGATCACGTAAGTATCCAGAACCTTAATGCGAACTACCATATTACGGGAGGTCATGAAGTTCATGCGGGTAGTCCAACCGCCTGCCTCGGTGGTACCAACGCCAACCACCTTCAGATTGGTGCCGTCCTTGACCATCAGGTCAACGCCATCGCCACCGGTAGCGGTAGCAAACTCGGACATATTGAAGGAAACCAAGGTGCCCTCGGGGAAGGTGGGCGTTTCTGCCAGTTCAAAATACTGGAATACGGTCTCCGCGTCTGCCGCAAGAACTGCGTTTTGGATGATTTCGTAGTAAGAACCGTCTTTACCCACAGAAACCGCGAAGTTGATGTAATCCTTTTCAACGCCTTCCACGATGCTGCCGCAGGGAATGAACCACTGAACGTAAGCGGTCTTCAACACTACGAAGCTGCCGCTTTCTGCGGTAAGGGTGTTGATCTTATCAAATACAGATTTGCCGATGTAAGAGTTGCCGGTGAAATCCAGCACAATGAGACCGTTGCCGTCGGGAGTCCAGGAGAAATCCTCTGCCTTTGAGGGATTGATCTCGGAAACCACTTCCTTGAACTTGACGGTAATGGTAGCATTGGCCGCCACGTTCTCCAGCACGTAAGTACCGTCGGTGAGGTTCTGCGCCACGCCGCCTACGGTAAAGGCTTCAACCTGATAGCCTTCCGCAGCGTAAACGCTGATCACCAAGGATTGTCCGGCCTCCACGTTGATGGTGGTGGCACTGCCGGAAATAATGGTGTACCCGCCTGCAGAAACATAGCCGCCTGCAGTTGCGCAGGAAACCACGATCTGATATTTAGGCAGGGTAACGATATCCGGCTCAAAGGTAACCTCCAAAGTGGTAAGCTCGTTGATCGCCAGAGAGGAAACGCTATCCTTCTGTCTGCCGTCCAGCTTGATGCCGGTAATCTTATAGCCCACCGCAGGGGTGATCTTAACGGGAACACGTACGTTGTCTTCCAACCAGAGGGACTCCACAAGTCTGTTGCTGTCGCAGTTCACCTCAAATTCCCCTACCTCCACCTTACCTGCTCCCTTGATGGTCACACGGAGCTCAGATTTCTCGGGTTCGGGTTCTTCGGAAGAAGTATCCTCAGAAGAGGTATCCTCAGAGGAGGTATCCTCAGAGGAGGTGTCCTCGGAGGGATCGGGATCGTCGGAAGGCTCTTCGGAAGGGGTATCCTCGGAGGAGGTATCCTCAGAAGAGGTGTCCTCGGAGGGATCGGGATCGTCGGAAGGCTCTTCGGAAGAAGTATCCTCGGAGGAGGTATCCTCAGAGGAGGTGTCCTCGGAGGGATCGGGATCGTCGGAAGGCTCTTCGGAAGAAGTATCCTCGGAGGAGGTATCCTCAGCGGAGGTGTCCTCGGAGGGATCGTCGGAAGGCTCTTCGGAAGGAGTATCCTCGGAGGAGATGTCCTCGGAGGGTTCGGGATCGTCGGAAGGCTCTTCGGAAGGAGTATCCTCGGAGGAGGTATCCTCAGAGGGCCCCTCGGAAGAGGTATCCTCAGAGGAGGTGTCCTCGGAGGGCAGTTCAATAACCACCTGAGTGGTCTTTACGTGCAGCTCATAGTCCATGCTCTCGGTAATTTCCAGGGTGTATACCTGGTTGTCCTCCGTAGGAACGGGTACAGCACCGAAGAGCTTGACGCTTTCCAGCTCATAGCCCTCGGCAGGCACAATGCGGACGCTCAGCGTTGTGCCAACAGAAGCCTGGAATTCATTGGCGGGAGCTTCCGCGCCATCAAAGTAGGCCAGAACACTCTCCGTATCCCCCACCAGCTTTACCGTGCAGGTGTCCTCCGGCTCGGCCAATGCAACCGCCCCGAAAACAGACAGCAGAGTAAACACAACGAAAAGGGAAAGAAAAAGCTTTACATTACGGGTCATAGTGACGTTCATTCCTTTCGTATCCCACTTGGCAGATGCGGCTGCAAAGCCCCACCTTTCCAAACTGATCTTTGTATCAAAGTTTGCCTTAAAAGATATATCTTATTATAGCACGCCCTTGGGATTTTGCAAGGGCTAATTGAAAATATTTTGTAAAAAGCGTTCACCGTTTTACAAAAAACTCCTCATACCACACCAAAAACACAAAAACACACCAGAGCTGACGCCAGTTGTCCTTCTTTTCCGACAAATGCTCCTCCAGAAGCGCAACCAACACCTCCGTGCGGAAGAATTTGGCGGCGTGCTCGGAAGTAAATTGCTCCCGCACCAGAGCGGCGTATTTTTCTTCCCTGAGCCAAGCTCTTACCGGCACGGGGAAGCCCAGCTTCTTCTTGGAAGCTACCCCTTCCGGGATATGCTTTGCGGCAGCCTTTCGCATGGCAAGCTTGGTGCCGTTCTTATCCGCGCGGTACTTGGTGGGAACGGTGGAGGCCAAAGCGAATACTTCTCTGTCCAAAAAAGGTACGCGCAGCTCCAAGCTGCTGGCCATGCTCATTTTATCTGCCTTCAGCAGAATGTCGCCCATCAGCCAGGTATGCAGATCGATGTACTGCATTTTGGTTACCGCATCCATGCCCTTCAGCTTATGACGATAAGACTTGGTAAGGTCGGTAGGCTTTGTCTTGCCGTCGTAGCGCAAAAGAAGCTGTTTCTTGTAAGCTTCGCTCATCAGATTGGTGTTGCCGATGTATCGCTCCTCCAAGGGCTTGGCGCGGCGAAGCAGGAAGTTTGCCCCCTTCATCCGCGGGAATTTCTCTGCTACCTTGCCCAACCCCTTGCGAACAAAGGCAGGGAGCTTGTCATACCACGCAAGGGCAAAGGGCTCTTTGTATACGTTGTAGCCTCCGAAAAATTCGTCTGCTCCTTCGCCGGAAAGGCACACCTTTACCTGCTTGGCGGCATCTCTGTTCAAAAAGAACAGTGCCGCGGCGGCAGCGTCTGCCAAAGGCTCATCCATATGGTATTGGATCTTGGGCAGGTTTTCCCAATATTCCTCCGGGGAGATGTAATACACGCTGTGCTTCACACCCAATTCCTTGGAGAAAGCCTTTGCGTACTCCGCCTCATCGTAATTGCGGTTTTCAAAGCCCACGGTAAAGGTCTTGTCCACCTGCGCAATACACGCCACGAAGCTGGAATCCACGCCGGAGGACAGGAAGGAACCCACCTCCACGTCGGCGATCTTGTGGGCACGGACGGAATCCGCCATCACCTTGTCGATAGCCTCCACCCACTCATCTTCGGTTTTTTCTTTGTCGGGAACAAAGGTAGGCTCAAAATACCGCTCCACCTGCAAATTCCCGTCCTTCCACAGCAGGCGATGACCGCCGAGAAGCTTTTTCACCCCCGTGAAGAAGGTGTCCTCTCCGGGAGAATACTGGCAGGAAAGGTACAAATTCAATTGAGCTTCGTTGAACTCCTTCCGGAAGCCCGGGTGATGGAGAAACGCCTTGATCTCGCTGGCAAACAGCAATCTTCCCTCTCTGGCGTCGTAATAGAAGGGCTTGATGCCGAAGGGATCTCTTGCGGCAAACAGCTCTTTTTTCTCCTTGTTCCAGATCACGAAGGCGAACATACCCCGCAATTTTTCCGGCAGGGCAGCTCCCCACTCCTCAAAGCCGTGCAAAAGCACCTCGCTATCGGAACGGGTGACAAAGGTATGCCCTTTTTCCAAAAGCTGTTCTCTCAGCTCCATAAAATTATAGATCTCGCCGTTGAACACCAGGGCAAGGCTTCCCGTCTCGTTGAACAGAGGCTGTGCGCCACCCTCCAGGTCAATGATGGAAAGCCTGCGATGACCCAAGGCCACGCCGTCATCGCAGAAATACCCTTCTCCGTCCGGCCCTCTGTGGGCGATGGAATCCGCCATGGCGCGGATGATCTGCTCTTTGTTCTCCGGGTTTCCCGTAAATCCTACGATCCCGCACATAGTTACCTCTCCTTAATCTTTTGCGTCAAGTAGCGTCCGTGGCACGCAAAATATAATAAATTCCGTTTTTTCCAAAGGCTTCGCCTTCGGAAAAACACCTTTTAAGCGAGCGAAGCGAGTTCGCGCGCCGAGGGGAGCCTGTTGAAATCAAAGATTTTGACAGGCGGCGATAAGCGCGCGTACCCCGCCGCGCGGTTCATGCTTGTAAAACGCAGTTTTACAAGCAGATCTTTAGTCCTTTGCGTCATACCAGCGTTTGCCGATTTTGGCATCCGCCACCAAGGGCACGGCAAACTCTGCCGCCCTCGTCATTTCTTTTTCCAGCATAGCCTTTACCTGCTCTGCTTCCCTCTCGGGAGCTTCCACGATCAGTTCGTCGTGGATCTGCAGGATCAACTTTGCCTCCAGCCCCGCCTTCTGCAAGGCGTGGGCAACGCGGATCATGGCGATCTTGATCAGATCCGCCGCAGTTCCCTGAATAGGAGTGTTCATGGCGACCCGTTCCCCAAAGGCGCGGCGCATTTTGTTGGCCTGCTTCATTTCGGGGATCTCTCTCCGCCTGCCGTACAACGTTTCCACGTAGCCGTGCTCTGCGGCAAAGGCCTTCGCCCACTCCATATAGTCCCGAATGGCGGGATATTTTTCAAAATATCTGGCGATAAAATTCTTGGCTTCCTTCACGGAAACGCCGATGTCCTGAGACAAAGAATATTCCCCAATGCCGTAAATAATGCCGAAGTTCACCGCCTTGGCGGATTTTCGCATCTCCCCCGTCACCATCTCCATGGGAACGCCGTACACCTGTGCCGCCGTGGCGGTATGGATGTCGGCGCCTTCGCGAAAGGCGGCACAAAGCGCCTCGTCCCCGGAAATGTGGGCAAGCAATCGCAATTCGATCTGGGAATAGTCCGCATCCACCAGAACGCATCCCTCTTTTGCGGTGAAGAACTTCCGCAGCTCTCTTCCCTTTTCCGTGCGGACGGGAATGTTCTGCAAATTAGGCTCCGCAGAGGAAAGTCTTCCCGTCAAGGTCATGGTCTGCTTAAAGGTGGTGTGCACTCTTCCGCTTTCGGAGATCACCTTCAAAAGCCCCTCACCATAGGTAGATTTCAGCTTGGCCGCCTTGCGGTAATCCAGAATCAACTGCACCAAGGGGTCGTATACTGCCAGCTTTTCCAAGGTTTCCGCATCGGTGGAATAGCCGGATTTTGTCTTTTTGTAATGAGGAAGCTTGCGTTCCTCGAACAATACCTCCCCCAACTGCTTGGGAGAATTGATGTTGAATTCATGCCCTGCCAAGGCGTAGATCTGTTGGGCATAAAGCTCGATTTCCTCCTCCAAGGAGGCGGTAAAGCGCTCCAAGCCGGAACGATCCAGCAAGAAGCCCTCCTTTTCCATGTCTGCCAGCACGTACGCCAAGGGCTTTTCCACCTCTACGTACAGCTTTTCCAGCGCCTCTGTGAGAGAGGGGCGGAAGGTGTCGTACAACAAGAAATACAAAGCGGGATCGGGGGTGTTTTCCACCACCGCGGAGGCGGCGCGGAACACAGCGCCCGCAAAAGAAATGCCGTTGTCCGCAGGGGAAGAAAGGTATGCCAACAGAGAGAGATCCTCCATATCGCAGGCGGCCTCCAGCCCTCTGTTCCAAAGTGTATGCAAGGTCTCCTTGACAGACCACACCAGCAACGTTTTTTCTGCCGTAAACAGGGTGTGCGCCTTGTCCCAAGAGATCCGATAGCCCTTTTCTCCGTCAAACGCCAAGCATCCGTCCTCGGCAGGCAGCACCGCCAAGCGGCAAGCGGAAACAGACTCCGCATCCTCGTAGATCACTTCTGCAGGCAGCTGCGCCTCGGGAGCAGGCGTTTCCTCCCCGGGGAGCTGCTCCAGCAGCTTGCGGAACTCCAATTTGGTATATAGCTCCCGCAATGCGGGAACGTTTTGACCTGTATAAACGTAGCCTTCTGCGGAGGTATCAATGGGAGCATCTAAGCGGATCTCCGCAAGGAAACGGGAGGTGTACGCCATCTCCTTCCCTGCCAACAGCTTGTCCTTCAAGGCACCCTTGATGTCTTGAATGTTGGCGTAAACGCCTTCCACGTCGCCGTACGTACAGATCAGCTTGACGGCACCCTTTTCTCCAATGCCCGCCACGCCGGGAATATTGTCGGAGCTGTCCCCCATGATGGCCTTAACGTCGATGAGGCGCTTAGGATCCACCCCGTATTGTTCAAAAATTTCCTTTACACCGGTAACGCGAGTCTCATTGGTGGCGGCCAAATGCACGGTGACACGGTTGTTCACCAGCTGGAAGCTGTCTCTGTCCCCGGTGACGATGATGCATTCCGTCCCCCGACGGGAAAAATTCTCCGTCAGCGTGCCGATAAGATCGTCTGCCTCAAAGCCTGCCAATTCTACCACCGTAAGCCCCAAGGCGGCGGCGACCTCCTTGGCGTAGGGCATTTGCAACGCCAGCTCCTCGGGCATCCCCTTACGGTTGGCCTTGTAAAAATCGCAAGCCTTGTGTCGGAAGGTAGGCTCCTTGCGGTCGAAAGCAATGGCGGCATACTTCAGCGCATCCCCCGCCTCCTGCATAGCGCGGCGAATGATGTTCACAAACCCAAAAATAGCGTTGGTGGGAAGCCCTTCCTGATTGGAAAGGGGGCGTACCCCGTAAAACGCACGGTTCAGAATGCTGTTGCCGTCAAAAACAATGAGCTTTTCCATACTGCCCTCCGACATAATGATTCAATTTGTAGTATATCACAAAATCTGCCCGCCGTCAAGGGAAACGACCCGTGGGAGAACAAGAAAAACTTTCCTATTTCTATGAAATCCCTCGGAAAAGCTCTTGTTTGCCGTTGATTTCCAAGAAACTTTGTGGTAGAATAAGATGTTAAAGATTAAAAACCGTTTTTTTCGAAAGGAAGTGCGAATTATGAAACCCACGGTAGCCGTTATCGGCGGGGGGATCGTCGGTAGTTTGATCGCCAGAGAATTAACAAAATACGAGCTGGGCGTGGTTTTGATCGAAGCGAGAGAGGACATCGCCACCGGAGCAACGGGAGCAAACAGCGCCATCGTTCACGGTGGTTTTGACCCTGTTCCCGGAACCCTGAAGGCCAAGCTGAACGTACAAGGCGCCGCCATGATGCCCGCCTTGGCAGCAGAACTGGGAGTCTCTTATAAAAACAACGGCTCCTTGGTTTTGGCTTTTTCCGAAAAAGAAATGGAGCATATCCGCAAGCTCTATGACAGAGGCGTGGAAAACGGCGTTCCCGGTCTTTCCATCCTGAACGCAGAGGAGCTGCAGGCTCTTGAGCCTAACATCTCGCCCAACGCAGTGGGCGCTTTGCGTTGTACCTCTGCGGGCATCGTATGCCCCTATTCCCTTGCAGTGGCCGCCGCAGGCAATGCGGTGGACAACGGAGCGGAGCTTTTGCTGTGCTCCCCCGTTACCGCAATTGAAAAGCAGGGAGAAAAGCTTGTGCTGACCTGTGGGGAGAAGACCGTAACCGCAGATTACGTCATCAACTGCGCAGGCATTTACTCCGATGAAATTTCCCGTCTTGTGGGGGATGACAGCTTTGCCATCAAGCCCCGTGCGGGTGAATATCTTTTGCTGGATAAATCCGAGGGGGACACCGTCTCCCACACCATTTTCCAGACTCCCAACGAGATGGGCAAGGGCATTCTGGTCACGCCCACCGTTCACGGCAACCTGCTGACCGGCCCCACCGCGCTGAACACAGAGGACAAGGGGGACACCTCCACCACAAGAGAAGGCTTGGCCTTCGTGCGGGAAACCGCCGTGAAGAGCGTACCCGGAATCAATTTCCGTTCCGTGATCACCTCCTTCACCGGTGTCAGAAGCGTGCCCAGCCACGAGGATTTTATCATCCGCCTTTCCGAAAAAGAACCCTGCCTCCTCCATGTGGCGGGCATTGAATCCCCCGGTCTTTCCTCCGCGCCTGCCATCGCGCCCTTTGCGGTACAGCTTTTGGCGGAAGCCGGGCTGGAGCTGACCGAGAACAAGGCCTTCGACGGCAAGCGGAAATCCTACCATTGGTTCTCCTCCCTCTCCATAGAGGAAAAGAACGCCGTCATCCGTGAGAATCCTGCCTTCGGGCGGGTGGTCTGCCGTTGCGAAACGATTACCGAAGGTGAGATCGTGGAGGCTATCCACCGCGCTCCCAAGGCCACCACGCTGGATGGCTTAAAGCACCGCCTGCGTAGCGGTATGGGCAGATGCCAAGGCGGCTTCTGCACCCCGCTTTTGGTGGAGATCCTTGCAAGAGAATTGGGCATTTCCCCCATGGAAGTGCAAAAGAGCACCGCAGGCAGCAACCTTCTGATCGCAGAAACCAAGGAGGTAGCAGAATGAAAAAGGAACTTGTGATCATCGGCGGAGGCCCTGCAGGCCTTGCCGCCGCCGTTTCCGCTTACGATAGCGGCGTGCGGGATATTTTGATTTTGGAAAGAGATACCTCTTTGGGAGGAATCCTTCAGCAGTGTATTCACAACGGCTTCGGTCTTCACCGCTTCGGCGAGGAGCTGACCGGCCCGGAATACGCCGCACGGTACGCGCAGCAGGTCATGCAGAGAGGCATCGAGTCCCTTTGCGGCACCATGGTGCTTTCCGTTGCTCCCGATAAAACCGTTACCGCCATGAACAAGCAGATGGGCATCTTCACCCTGGAGGCCGATGCCGTGGTGCTTGCCATGGGCTGTAGAGAGCGTCCCAGAGGGGCGCTGAGCATCCCCGGCTCCCGTCCTGCAGGTATCTTTACCGCAGGCACGGCGCAGAGATTTGTGAACATGGAGGGATATCTTCCCGGCAAGGAAGTGGTCATTCTGGGCTCCGGAGATATCGGACTCATCATGGCCCGCCGTATGACTCTGGAAGGCGCAAAGGTAAAGGCTGTTTGCGAGCTTATGCCTTATTCCGGAGGTCTCAACCGCAACATCGTTCAGTGTCTCCGCGACTTTGATATTCCCTTGCATCTCAGCACCACCGTCTCCCGCATCCACGGCAAGGACCGTGTCACCGGAGTTTCCATCGCGAAGGTGGATGAACGCTTGCAGGTGATCCCCGAGACGGAGACCTACATCCCCTGTGCCACCCTGCTTCTTTCCTGCGGACTTCTGCCGGAAAACGAGCTGACCAAGTCTGCGGGGATTCCTCTGGACGGCATCACCGGCGGTGCTACGGTGAACCAAAACAGAGAAACCGCCCTGGAGGGCGTCTTCGCCTGCGGTAACGTATTGCACGTACACGATCTGGTGGACTTCGTCTCCGAGGAAGCCGCCTTGGCAGGACGTGCCGCCGCGGCGTATATTCAGAAAGCCGCCCCCGCAAAGGATACCTCCCTTGCCGTCAAGCCTGCAGGAAGGGTGCGTTACACCGTTCCTCAGCGCATCGACAGCACTGCGGAGGAGGTGGCCTTGTTCTTCCGTGTAGGAAGCGTAGCGGACAATGCCGTACTCACCGTAAAATGCGGGGACAAGGTACTTCTCACCAAGAAAAAGCGCCGCATGACCCCCGGCGAAATGGAATCCGTCCGTCTTTCTCCCGCGTTGCTTTCCGAAGCGGTGGGCGAACTGACGATATGCGTAGAATGAACGGAAAGATATTGAAAAACGAATGGTTTTTCAATCCGGATATTGCGACTTCGTCCACAAAATCCATTCCGGCCGCCCGCGACACGGGCTACGAAAGGAAAATTTCATGAAAACAACCGAACTGACTTGTATCGTCTGCCCCATGGGCTGTACCCTCACCGTCACCTCCGACGGCGACGAGATCATCTCCGTTGAGGGTAACACCTGCCCCCGAGGCAGTGCTTACGCAAAGAACGAGCTGCTGCACCCTGTGCGCACTCTGACCACCACCGTGAAAACAGAGAACGGCAAACGGCTCCCCGTAAAAACAGACGCCCCCATCCCCAAGGAGCATTTGTTTGACGCCATGGAGCAGGTCAACCGCCTTGTGGCTCCCGATCGTGTCAAGATCGGGGACGTTTTGCTGGCGGATCTCTTCGGCGCCAACTTGGTAGCCACCGCAGATCTTAGCTGATTCCCAAAAGGATATTTTATGACCAAAACCGTCTCTCCAAACGAAAACAAAATGGCAGTGATGTCGGAAGGAAAGCTCCTTCTGAACATGGCTTGGCCTCTCATCAGCTCCATGCTGGTGCAGGCTCTCTACAACATCATAGACAGCATTTACGTCACCCAATACAACCCGGACGCCGCCACGGCGCTTTCTCTGGCGTTCCCTATTCAAAACCTACAGATCGGCTTTGCCACCGGCGTGGGCGTGGGTGTCAACGCATTGCTTTCCCGCTTTTTGGGAGAGGGGCAAAGAGAACGGGGTAACCGTGTAGCGGGGAACGGTCTTTTCCTTTCCGCTGTGGTCACCGTGATGTTTATGCTCTTCGGCTTTTTCGGGGCGCGTCCCTTCTTCGAGATGCAGTCCAATGTCCCCTTCACCGTGGACGGCGGCACCGCCTACGTTTCCATCTGCTGTATCTGGATCGCAGGTATCGTCTTTGAGGTAGTGCTTGAGCGTATGCTCCAAGCCACGGGACGAACCGTCTACACCCTGTATACCCAAGGAACGGGTGCGGTATTGAACATCATTCTCGACCCCATATTCATTTTCGGCGTCCCCTCTCTGGGCATTCCCGAAATGGGTCTGGCAGGTGCGGCAGTTGCTACCGTCATCGGTCAGTGGGTTGCGGCACTTCTGGCGCTGTTCTTCAACCTGAAGTGTAACAAGGACGTGGATTTCCGCCTTTCCTATCTGGTTCCCAAGTGGCACTATATCAAGGAGATCCTCTCCATCGGCGTACCCTCCGCCATTATGATGGCCATTGGCGCGGTGATGAACTTTGGGATCAACGCCATTCTTCAGAGCTTTTCCGAGGTGGCAACCGGGGTCTTCGGCATCTACTACAAGATCCAGAGCTTCTTCTTCATGCCTATCTTCGGCATGAACAACGCCTGCATCTCCATCGTAGCCTTTAACTACGGCTACCGCAAGCCCTCCCGTATCATCCGCACCTTAAAGCTGACCTGCGGCATCGCCTTGGGGGTCATGGTGGCGGGCTGGCTCACCTTCCAGCTGGCGCCGGACTTCCTTTTGAATCTGTTCAACGCCAACGAGGAGTTCCTTGCCATCGGTATGCCTGCGTTGCGTACCATCAGCTGGTCCTTCCCCATCGCGGCGGTGGCAATCGCCCTCTCCGCATCCTTCCAGGCCTTGGGCAACGGCTTCTATTCCACCGTCGTGTCTGTGAGCAGACAGCTGGTGGTGTTGCTCCCCGCAGCCTACTTACTGAGCCTTACCGAAGTAGTGGATAACGTGTGGTGGGCCTTCGTCATTGCAGAATTCATCAGCTTGGCGGCAACCTTGATCCTCTTCGCCCGTATCTACAAGCGGAAGATCAAGCCCTTGAAGGAAGACACAGAATAAGGTTTAAGGGGCGCTTTTTGAAAAAGCACCCCTTAAAAATCCCTGAAAAGCAATTTTAAAAGCACCCTCACGGGTGCTTTTGTTTTTTGCTGAAGTTAATCCGATATTTTCAAAGCGGTTCCGTCTTCCGTGGAGATTTTGTAGATTTCACCGTCTCTGACCCCAAACAAGCCGTAAGTTCCAAAGCAATACAGTTCGTCGTAGGTCGTTTCGCTCAGTCGCTCTTTTTCCCCCGTTTTCGGGTCAATCTTCCACAAACCATTGGACGGAGAATCTATCTCCATCGGCTCCACTGCCGGGTGTTCTACCGCATGATAACTGATGTAAAACAAGTCTTTATCGCAAATACCAGCCACATTTGCATATTGGTGCCCATCATCACACAGAAGGATAGCATGGAAATCTTCCATGTTTTCTCCAATATAGTTCAAAGACGTATCGTTACAATAGGCCAAGAAATCGCCACAGCATTGTACCGAGAGGTATGCCCCGTCCTTCAACACGGCCTTTGTATAAGTTCCCTCATGGGTATATGCAATGACATCGCTCTCAGAATAAGAAGTTTTTACGTAAACACCATCGTCGTCGATACAGTAAAAATTAACATCTTCCGCAAACAGCGTGTGCTCCCCTGTCTTTTTGTTCAAGCACATCAAATTTGCGTACCCGGACGGTTTGATGGGACTGGGCGTATCTACCATCAAAACCCCGTAAAAAACGTACTCCCCGGTAGCAATAAACGAATCGATTTCCTCTGCAATGAGCTCGGCAGAAGAATCTTCCTCATAGGATTGAAAGTACAAGCCTAAGTCGGCGAGGAAATAGATACCTTCTTCTGCAAGTTGAATTTGGGCAATATCTCTGTAACCCCGAATATAAAACGCGCCTCCATCTTCGGATTGCACGGCGATCACAGAACCAAAACAAGAGTTGTCCACCCAGGCAAATTTCCCGTAACGATAGTCCAGGGTATTCCCCAATAGATTGTAATTGTTGTAATTGCAATCCGTAAAAAGCTCCGGGGCAAAGTCCACCGTAGGGCAACGAAATACACCGATGAGCAGAAAAGCCACAACGGCTGCGATAACCAAAGCGATGATCACTGCGATCATAACCCAAGATTTTTTCATAAATGCCTCCTCGCACTATACTGTGGTTGTCCGTTGCCGAAACCATTTTCCCGTTGGGTTTGTAAACCGGAACTTCCCATTTGCCGTAGCGTTTCCCGCTATCACGGCGGATGACACATTGTCGCCTCTCACAATTCTTCCGTCTTGTACGTAGTATATCCCTCGTAGTAGTAGCTATGGTCGATCCCTTTCATATAGAGCGCGCGGTTATGGATGTCATCGGCGAGGGCGTTCTTTAAGAGATATTTGATCTCGATATCCTTGATAGGACTGCGCTCCATGGCCAAGAGGTAATCCTCCTTATCCACCAAGCTCCAATCCACCACCATGCCCAGCTCTTTTTTCAGAATGCAGTCCAGCCAAATCCGCATGCTTCTGCCGTTCCCCTCCCGGAAGGGGTGGGCGATGTTCATTTCCACGTACTTTTCCACGATCTGATCGAAAGTAGCCTGAGGCATTTTGTCCACGCTTGCAAGTGCCGCCTCAAGATACATCAGCGGAGCAAAGCGAAAGTTCCCTTTTGAAAGATTGACAGCGCGAATCTCCCCCGCGAACTCGTAGATATCCTCAAAGAGATAGCGGTGAATGGCCTGCAAAGACGCAAAGGTTCCCGGCTCCAAGGTGTCTAAAACCCCGCTTTCAAAAAGCTCTGCCGCCTTCTTTTTGCTGATTCTTTCTTCTGCCTCCGCAAGGGCGGGAGATTCCGTGATCCCCAGCTTGTTCTTCAGTGCCATGGCATTCGCTCCCGATAATCTTTCTTTCGGATATAGTATACCACATTTTCCTGTGTTTTGCAAGTTTTCTCGCCCCTTTTTGGAGCGTTTTTTGAAACCTGTTGACAGACAGGAACGCGCTATGGTACAATGATTCTATCAAAACATAAGGAGGCTCTCTATGAAAAAAATTCTTCTCATTCTTTTGGCGTGCGTACTCTCTCTCTCCGCGCTGGTTTCCTGCGGAAGCGAAGAAACGTCCTCTGCCGAAAGCAGTTCTCCCGAAACAAACAATACATCCACCGAGGAAAGCTCCGAGCCGGAACAAACCGAACCCTTGGATCCCATTGCGGTGGAAAATGGGCTTGCGGTGTATATGCCGGAAAGCGGAGAACTGAAGATCGCGCAGTTTGCCGATCTGCATTTCGGTATCGAGGGCAACGCCTACCACAACGACAAAACAGCACGTACCAAGGCGTATATGCAGTACGTGGTGGAAACGGAAAAGCCCGACCTCATCGTCTGCTCCGGAGATAACATCCTCTCCTCCGGCGTGGAAAAGCTGAAGGAATTTGTGGAACTGATGGAAAGCTTTCAGACCCCCTGGACCTTTATCTACGGTAACCACGACGCGGAAGGCACTGCTGCAGGATACAACAAGCAATCCCTTTCCGACTATCTGGAATCCTGCAATACCACCTACCTGCTGTATACCGCAGGCTACACGGAAACGGACGCCAACCGCTACGGCAACTTCTCCATCTCCGTGCTGAACCGCGAAGGCACCAAGCAGCTTGGCGCTGTGATCCTGCTGGATGCGGGCACCCACAATGGTAGCAACTACGAATCCCTTACCGAAGGGCAGATCGCTTGGTACAAATCGGAGATCGAAAAGCTGAACGCCCTCTACACCGGGGAAGGTGTCATGCCCTCCGTGGTGTTCTCCCACATCCAGATCCCCGAGTATTACACCGCCTACAAGGCGGCTCAGGCAGGGAACGGCGCTTCCTTCGTCATCAAGCAGGAGCTTCCCTCCTCCGAGATCGAGGGCATCTTCACCGGCGGCCCCACCGACAAGAACACCGGTATGTTTGACGCCATGAAGGAAGTCGGCAGTACCGTCGCCTTCTTCTGCGGCCACGCCCACACCTTTGATTTCCAGGTGAAAATGGACGGCATCGTTTTGGGCTTTGGCCCCCAGACGGGATTCTCCACTCTGTTTGAGGACAACGACCTCCCCCGCAGAACCTACGTCTATGTCTTTGACAAGGACTTCAACTTCGCCACCGAGGTTTGCACCGAGAAGGGAGAGGGCCTTGGCCTGACCTATTGGGGAACCTTTGACGATTCCGCCGTCTACAACGAAGCCGACGGCACTTATACCGTCTCCCGCAACTTCAGCTACGGCAACTCCATTCTCTTCGCCTTTGAGGGCGTGCGCCTCACCACCGACAGCACCACGTTCACGGGCGAATTCAAGGTGGCAACCTCTGCCCAATACAAGGGCGGCTTCTACTGCCCCGATGGCAAGACCTTGATCTTTGACAGCGTAACGGCAAAGACCTGCACCTTTGTTTATGATCCTGCCAAGAATACCCTCACCGTCTCCACCGCAGACATCCCCGTTGACCCCAACGCACCCAAGGGTGTGAAGGTCTCCACCGTCAATAAGGATGCAGGCGGCGACGCCGTGGCAGTTTGGACGGAAGCAGGCACCAAGATCAAATACGTGACCGATGCCTCCAAGGGCGAAGGCAACTGGATCGGCAACGGCTGGAGATATTACATCGTGGTGGATGCCGAGGGCAGAATCGCCTACGCCGTGCTTTGGCCTCTCAGCGGCTACGGCGGCCCCATGGGCTCCAGCTATTACACCCACCCGGTGTATTCCTCCAACTATCAAAACAACCCCGCCATTCAGCTGTTGGACGGCTTTGCCAACGACTGGGCTTCCGGCGGTATCGGCTACACCCTGTTTGAGATCCTCATTCCCGAAGGCGGCTTTGCCATCACCAGCCACGGCGCACCCAATTACGAGCTGGTGGATATGCTCTCCCAAGGAACGGTAGAGGATTACGGCGTCGCCAACATCAACACCCGTTCTCTGTATAACAGCAATATCCGCGTCCACTTCGACCCCGCCACCAACATGGTATCTGTTACCACCGTAGAGGAATGATGGTTTTTTATGAACGATAGATTGGCTCGTATCCGAGAAAGCGAAAAAAGATCCCACACCGAGATCTACACAAAGGAAAAGCTCTATCAATCGGATAGCTGGCTGCAACGGCCCATCAAAACCGTCCAGGAGCTTCTCCCCTTCTTTGCCGCGCATAAGGAGCTACGCGTTTTGGATTTGGGCTGCGGCGTAGGCCGAAACAGCATTTATATTGCCCAGCAGTTCAAAGCCATGGATTGTTCTGTGGATTGTGTGGATTTGTTGGAGATCGCCATCGAAAAGCTTCTGGAAAACGCGGCAGAACGGGGTGTCTCCTCGCAAATCAACGGGATCACCCAATCCATCGAGGCATACAAAATCCACAGAAACGCCTATGATCTGATCATGGCGATCTCCGCGTTGGAGCATATCGACTCTGAGGTCTCTTTCCGGAAGAAATTGGCGGAGATCAGAGACGGCATACGGGAAAAGGGCTTGGTCTGCTTGGTCATCAATTCCAACGTAACGGAAACCTGTCTTGCCACCAACAAGCCCTTGGAAGCGCAATTCGAGGTAAACCTTACCACGGAAACCATCCAAGCCTTTTTGGAAGAAACCTTCTCGGGCTGGGAAGTGATCAAAGCATCGGTCGTTCCGCAGCAATACGACATCCCGCGGGAATCCTTTACAAGCCGCTTGAACACCAACGTCGTCACGTACGTGGCAAGAAAAATTTTATAACTTCCCCAAAAGCGGAGGCCAACGCCTTCGCTTTTCTTTTGCCCGAAAACAGAAACCTCCTCCATACGCTTACGCCTCCCCCTTCCCCGTAGAACTGGAAAGGGGGATCGACTGCGGTTAGTCGGTGAGGCTTCTGTTGCACAAAACGGCGCTCGCTGTTTTTCGCTTCGGCAAAACAAAGCCCCGCGCGCGGCGGGGCGAGATTCACGGCTTTTTTGCCGCGGCTTGCAAGCGGTTCACCAGCACTTCATACCGCGCGTCTGACCGCAAAACGGCAACCTCCTCATCGGTGGTGAGCCAATCAAGAAAGGACTGGGAATAGTTTCCCTCTGCTTCTATAATAACGCCGCCATCTGCAAACCCTCGAAGGATGGGTGTCGAATGCGGCGCGTCATAATCGTAGGTATCTGCATGAACGTTATAATTCACACACCGTTCAAGCCAATACCAGGCATTCTCATAGTCCTGCTTTTTGAAGAAATCCTTAAATATAAAATAACTTGCAGTTGCACCGTAATATGCGTTTTGCTGATAATCCCCGTCCGGGTAGAGACATTCAAGAAGATTGATTTCAAAATGATTTAACTCTTTTCTTTCTTCCCACGAATAGATCATGTTTCCGTTGTCATCGCAATGCCCTTTTAGACAATCGATCATGGATAACAGCTCGTGAACCAAGAAATACATATATTCTTGACGCTCCCCAAAGCCTTCGGCTCCTTTCCATCGATATACCATAAAGCGTTCGTAGGAAAAACGGGCTCGGGGCATTTCCCCGGCAAGCTTTAACATTTCCTCCTGTTTGCCTGCGTATCCGTAAGCGGTTCCCAGCGTGTCGATGGCTTCATAGCGAATCAGGCTATCAGTGCATTCTGCCAGAATTCGTTTGCAAAGCTCAAACACCTCGTGGTAGTCCTTGATACCCTTTCGGCAGTATTCGTTAACGATTGCATCCGCAAGGGTCTGCATGATCTTATAATCCCGCGGAAATTTTTTGTTTGCTTCGCGAAGAATTGCGGTGTATTCCTCCCACTTGCCTTGATAGTACAGATTCTGCGCCGCCAACAAGTAATTTTTGATTTCCTGATTGTTCCTTTCAACGTCAATTCCAAGCAAAACATCGGAAGTCACGCCAAAAATATGGCAGAGAGCCGGAAGCTGAGAGATGTCCGGAGCGGTTCGGTCACACTCCCATTGGGAAATTGCGCGGGAGGTGATTCCAAGATGCTCGGCAAGCTGTTCTTGCGTAATATCTTTCTCCCGGCGCAAGCGTTTGATGGTTGAGCCAATAGACATAAGATCGTCCTCCAAAAAGTATTCAAAAGCGCTTTTATGATTTTATTATACCATGTTTCAACCGCAATTCCACGAAGTGTTTGTCGAACCGAGGTATAGCACCGCTTTGATTTTCAAAGGTATTGTAGCATGAACGGACAACAATTACAAGAAAAAGACGTGCGCAAAGCCAAACAAGACGCTTCCGATCAATCTGCTCCGTCGTCGGGAGCGTATAATTCCTGTCGTTTTTCACGTCGGCGCATCAAGAACCATTTTTCGCCAATCTTCATACTCTGTCAATGGGCAGACCACCTGCCCAAAAAGAAAAAAGGAGGCTTCCTCACTTGGAACCTTTGGATCAATTTGTGGCGGAAATGCTGGCCAACGAACAAAGCATGTTCCCCGCCAAGATCTCCCTTGCTATGTCCTACGTGCCCAACCAGCCCTTTGAAAATCTCTACGACGAAAAAGAAGCCCTGGCTCACGGCACGTTGTTCCGTTCGCTGAACTTCCCTTTTGTGGGAGGTAAACGCCAATGAACAACATGACTTCCTACGAAAACGCCCTACAGCAGATTCGGGAGGCGGCGTTTGCCCTCCACGAGCTTGTGCTGTATCTGGACACCCACCCGGGGAACCGCAAGGCTTTATCCCTTTACAAGACGTACAAAAAGAAGCACGACGACCTCTGCGCCGCTTTTGAAAAAGAGCACGGCCCCCTCACCGCCTTCGGTGTAAACGGCGACCGTTGGACCTGGACAGAGCATTCCTGGCCATGGCAGAACTGCCGGCAGAATTGCGGGCAGAATTGCCCTGGTACCCCCGGTGAAAACGCCCGCCCGTGGAAAGGAGAGGTTTGATATGTGGTCATATGAGAAAAAGCTTCAGTACCCCGTGAATATCAAGAACCCCAACCCCGCCCTGGCAAAGCTGATCATTACCCAGTTCGGCGGACCGGACGGCGAGCTGGGAGCATCCCTGCGCTATCTTTCCCAGCGGTATTCCATGCCCAACAAGAACGTCATCGGTGCCCTCACCGACATCGGCACCGAGGAGCTGGCCCACCTGGAAATGATCGGCGCCATCGTTTACCAGCTCACCCGCAATCTCACCCCGGAGCAGATCAAGGAGGCGGGCTTTGATGCCTATTTCGTGGATCACACCACCGGCATCTACCCCGTTTCCGCCGCAGGAGTACCCTTCACCGCATCCTATCTCCAGTCCAAAGGCGACGCCATCACCGATCTCTCGGAGGACATGGGGGCAGAGCAGAAGGCACGTACCACCTACGACAACATCCTCCGCTTCTGCGATGATGGGGACGTGCGGGATCCCATCCGCTTCCTGCGGGAACGGGAAATCGTGCATTTCCAGCGCTTTGGTGAGTGTATGCGCCTCATTCAGGACGACCTGGACTACAAGAATTTCTACGCGTATAATCCCGAATTTGATAGAAGATAATCGAATACCAAAAAGCCCCGAGGCATTCACGTGTCTCGGAGCTTTTTCTTTCCTCTTGCATTTCTCCTCCGGGTATGGTATACTGCTTTTATAAAAGCCGCGAAAGGATGAAATAACCATGTCTGATATCACATTTGCCGTCCATTGCGAAAGCGTACTGAATCTCCACGAACGTTTGACCGTGCAAAAGAAAACAGACCCCAACGAGGATTTTTACAAATCGCTGCCCATGTGCATCATCGACGCGGTGTTCTCTATGGGAGTAAAATACCAAAACGTAGAAAAGGCGGAAGAATCCTTTCTCGCCTTTTTCGGGTTGACTATCGAAAGAAAATATCCTGTCACCAACGAATATACCATCTCCACTTTCCTGCGGGATATGGCAACCTTCTCTTCTCCCCAAGAGGCCGCCGACAAATGCTTTTGCAATCACCAAAGAACCTCCAGCACCAACGGAATTTTGAAAGCCGACGCCGTCGTTCGAGTGGCAAAGGTATTTGCCGCCCACAAGATCAATACCCTGGAGGATTTTCACAACTACGCAAACAAAGAAGCGCTGGATAAAGACATTTGTCAAGTAAAAGGACAAAGCAGCGGCATTATGCTGAAATACCTCTATATGCTGGCGGGAAAAGCAGAGGAAGTCAAGCCGGACAGACACATGGTCAATTTCGCAAAAGAGTTTGACCCCGCCATTAAAGACAAAAAGGATTATCCCAAGATCATTGCTCTCGTGGAAGAAGCCGTTGGTGAATTGAAGCCCCGCTACCCCATGCTCACCCCTCGCTTTTTGGACTTTCTGATCTGGGAATATATGCGTTCTCCCAAGGTATGGGTTCTTTCCGTGCAAAGCTCCTTGCCCAACATCTGCAATTCGTTCCAAGACCTGAAAACTCAATGTCACGTATACCAAACCTTCCAGTCGGCAAAAAAAGCTTTTTTAGCCACCATCAAACATTACGCCTTCTCCTCCAATTTGATCTTCGATGCAACAGGAAGCATCAAAAGCTTGGCCGCATATACGAAGGACTTAGTAGATATTCTGGAGGGTGTAGAGGATGAGGACGGCAGCCTTCTTACACCTGCTATTCTGCAGTCTCTCCAGGACGCCCTTTGCAAGGCTTTTGAGGGAGAGACCGTCTCCCTTGAGGTACAACCCGGCCGCTATGACGATGGAACCATCGGCGTGGTGGTGGGTCAAAACGAGATCGCCTTCGAGGGCTACAGCCCCTGCAACGGATACGATCCCGTTCTGCACACCAACATTTTTGATATGAAAGAGGAAAAGCATTATTTCCTGCACATCAATCCCTTGTTCGGATACGGCTCCGACGACGGAACTGCAGAACTGTATATCGACCTCAGAAAAGCAACCGCCCTATCCTAAAGACAAACACAGCCCTCTGCATTTCACAGAGGGCTTCTCTTTTTATCGTTGCTTACTTTTATATTTTTCCAGGGCGTCGAAGATCTTATGGTACACGAGCTGATTGGGATAATACCGATAATCCGCAAAAACATCGATCCCCCGCCCCTCGAAATGCTGCAGAATGGCCGCCGCACACGCCGCAGAACGACTTTGTCCGTAATCGCATTGGCAGAGGAAGCGCCGCCCCTCCTCTCTCGCTTTGTAAATGAACTCCGCAACGTCATCTGCTTCTGCCAGATAGGTTTCGTAGGTATAGCCGTAATCCCCGAGTATCTCGATATCAATATCCGGGATCATAACATAAAAAACACGGTCGCACAAATCTCCAAAGCGCACCCGCCCGTCTTCTCCCCGCTTTCCGTTGCGGGGGCTGCAAAAGCTGATCACCGCGGTATTCCGGGGAAACTGCCCCTCCATCAGCTCTTTGATCCCTTTGCGGGAATAGATCTCAACCTGCATTTTTACTCCCTCCCAAAAGATCAATATGCCGGTAATTGCTGTCCTGCAAGCAACGAATGTAGCCCGCCGTCAACTCCGTGGGGATTACACGCTCTGTGAACACACCGTTTCCGTCGTAAATGCGAACGCGGGTCTCCCTGCGGGAAATTCTCTCGGAGGTGCAACAGTATTTGAAAATCTGCTTGCTTAGATCGGGAGGTGTGTAAGGGGTGGCCTCCACTTGATATGCCGCCAAAACAAGCTCGTTGCTACAATCCCACGTGTCGTAAATCATACCCTCCACGCAACTGCTCCAATGGGAAGCTATGGAAAGGATATATCTGCCGTTGGGATGCTTCCGGCAGAACTCCCCTGCAGTAGTCCTCCCCTCGGGAATGATCTTCTTCGCCTGCCACACATCCTCCACGTAGCAAAGATTTTGAAGGCTGTTAAACTTCTTTGCGCCGGTAACCTTTTTGAATGCGTTCAATTCCCGCTGGACGGCCATGTAATCCATCCCTGTCACCACAACGATCGCCCGCTTTACACAATCGTCGGTTTGCAAGCCCTTGGGGTGGGGGTTATAGTAGTTATACATAGTTACGTTCCTTCCTTTCTGCATTTCGGCTCTTCCAAAATTCTTCGCGGTAGCGCCGCAGGGTGGTTCCGTTGGCGGCGGAATGATGATCCTCGGGAAAACCGTCGTATTCCCACCCGCAACACCTGCAAATGCTGTGCTGATCCATGGTCTTTTCCCCGCAAACGGGGCAGAGGATCTCTCCGTAGATGGAATCCACGTCCACCACCTGCGCCAGCGGATGGTCTATGGAAAACCTCGGGCACACCGCAGCAAATACCTGTCTGCCCAAAGCGCCCAGCTCGGTCAACAGCGCCGTAAGATCTGCCGCCTCATCCAAGCGGTCAAAATAATCGTAGATGAAAATAGGACGGTCGTCCGGAGAAGCCTCCACCGAGGCGTTTCGGCGCAACACATTGGAGGAATCCACAGCGCGGTTGCGGCACAGCGCCACGTATTCCTCAGTATCATCCTCCGAAAATGCGAGGCTGTGGGGCTGAAAATTTGCGGCAAGCCGCATATCCCCCATGAAATCCGCGTTTCGGATGTAACAAAGGTCGTAGCGTTTCCCCTCCGCTTCCACCTCCCCGTGGAGCAGAAAGCGCCCGTCGTCAACGCCATCGGGATCGCTTTCCCCGCAAGGGTCTCCCAACAACTCTCGGATCAGATCAAGAGCAAGGGCGGAATATCTGCCACGAAAGAAGCAGATGGGGGTAGCGATGGCGGCTTCAAAGTCAAGAGACGAAGCGGATGTGATCTGAAGGCTTTTTACGTTCATTTTTAGTCCTTTCTTTGTCCGCAAAGGCGGACGGCAGCGTTTTTTGGCTTCTTGCACCCATTATAACATAGGTTTTTAAAAATTTGAAATTAAAATGAATCGTTTTTAAAAGCCTCTCCCGCGGCAAAAACAAAAAAAGACCCGAGGGTCTTTTTTTGTTTGGGGTTTTGGGGGGATTATCCATCACGGAGAAAAAGGGGGAGAAATCTCCGCAATGCGTAAATTTGGGGAGAGAACGTCTCTTGCATCCTCTGTCCCCTATTATACGGGTCAACCTTAAGTCAACCTAAAGCTCCTGATTTTTTTAAAGACAAGCTTCGATCAATGCCTTTGCCTTGTTGATGTCTGCGATCTGCTGGTCGCCTGCGATCTCACGCTCGATAACGTAAGCGCCCTGATAGTTCAGCTCCTTCAGCTTGGCGATGATGCCGGGAACGTTTGCCTTACCGTCGCCAAGAGCCACCTCGATGCCCAGCTCGTTGCCGCAGGTGGGATACATACCGTCCTTGAAGTGGGTGTTACGCACGTACTTGCCGAACACCTCCAGCGCGTCCACGCTGTTTGCCTTGCCGTAGAGGATCAAATTTGCGGTGTCGAAGTTGATGCCCAGGTTGCCGGTGCCCACGGTCTCGATGTAACGGAGCATAGCCACGGGGGTCTCCTGACCGGTCTCGAAGAGGAACCACAGCCCTCTTGCCTTGTAAACCTCTGCAATCTCCTTGATAGCGTCAGCCACGGGCTGGAAGTTGGGATCGCAGGGAGATTCGGGGAGGAAGCCTGCGTGGGTGATGATGTCGGTAACCCCCAGCCATTCTGCGAAGTCAGCCGCCTTGATCAGCTGCTGAACGCGCATAGCGCGGTACTCCGCGGGAACGATGCCCAAGGTGTCGGGGCCCTGGGTGAAGTTCCAAGCCGCAGGGCCGGTCCAGCCTGCCCACAGCGCGGTGATCTCGATGCCGTACTTAGCGGAAGCGGCCTTTGCCTCCTCTGCCTTCTCGGGGGTGAACATATTCTCAACGTCCCAAACGGAAAGCTGACAGCAGTTCAAACCAAGCTCCTGAAATTTAGAAAACTCTTTGTCGATGTCGGTCTGGGTGCCATATCCCAGAAGTGCGCCGATTTTTGCCATGATAAAAGCCTTTCTTTATGTGTAAATAAATTTTGTTGCAAGTTGGATCCATTCCGCTACGGGCAAGGGGTTGCCGTAGGGCATGGCTTGAGTAACGTGATCCCCCAGGCAAAGCCCGTGGTCGCCGTCGCGCCAGATGTGAAGCTCGTAGGGAATTCCCTGCTTTGCCAAGGCGGAGGCGAAATCCAAGGAGCAAGTTGCGGGAACAGCACTGTCCGCCGCCGTTGCCCAAAGGAAGGCGGGAGGAGTTCCCTCATCCACCCTGGGCGGCAGGTTAAACCGTTCCAAAAATTCCGCGGGAACCTCTTTGTCTCCGTACAGATTCTGCAGACTACCGTGGTTGCCCTCCTTCCCGCCCCGCATCACGGGGTAGCAAAGGATCAGCTTGTCGGGACGGTGGTACGCGGGGTCTCCTTCAAAGAAACCCTCTCCCTTGTTCCACAAAACACCGGTGCAGGCGCAAAGATGTCCACCTGCAGAAAAACCGCAGGTAGCAATGTTGGCAGGATCGATTCCCCACTCCCTTGCATGGTCGCGGACGTAAGCAATGGAAGCAAACGCCTGCTTCTGGGCATGTGGATAAGCAGACTCTGCCGTATCCGTACAGGTGTAATCCAGCACGAAGGCGCAGATCCCCTGGGCGGCAAACCGCAAAGCGATGGGCTCTGCCTCTCCCTCATAGGTGAAGTAGTAACCGCCGCCGGGAAAAATGATCACCGCAGGGCGCTTGCCCTTGTAGTAGGCACGCTCCGTTCCGTCCGGAATATATCCGCGAAAGGGTCTGCCCAAAATCTCCGTTACAATGTATTTCATACCAATGCTCCCAAAATCAGTCGGGAATCTGAGAGAACAAACGGATCTGGGTTCTGGCACGGATCAAGTTATGCCCGGGGAACAGGGTCTTGTAGTAAGTGTCCCCGTTTAAGTAATCCGTCAGGAACCGCATTGCCTGCTCATACACGATGACTCGTGCGCCCAACATCAGATTTTCCGCCTCGGCAGAGGTGAGAATATCCCCGCAGGAGGCCAGGAAGCCCTCTCGGAAGGCCTCGCAGTTTTCACGGACAAATTTCATGCGGTCTACCTTGGGCTCGTCCTCAGCCACGGAGGCCGCACCGCTTCTGATGGCGTCGCCGAAATCGTAGAGCACGGAGCCGGGCATAACGGTGTCCAAATCGATGACACACACCGCCTCGCCGGTTTCGTCATCCAACAGCACGTTGGAAAGCTTGGTGTCGTTGTGGGTCACACGCAGGGGCAAAGTTCCCTCCTCCAGCATGGTGACAATGCTTTCCGCCAAGTCCTTTTGCTCCGCCAAAAGATGGATCTCTCTGTCCACCTCGTGAGCTCTGCCTGCCACGTTCCGCTCCACCGCCTCCAAAAAATCCTCATAGCGCTTTTTGGTGTTGTGGAAATTGGGCAATACCTCCGCAAGAGAGCCGGCATCGTAGCCGTCGGTAAGGCGAACAAACTCTCCGTACCCCTTGCCCGCATTGTAAAGCAATGCAGGATCCGTTACGTGGACGTGGGCGGTTGCACCCTCGATAAACTTGCTGCAACGCCAATATTCCCCGTCCTCGGTTTGATAAAGATACTCTCCCTGCGCCGTCTGCAGAAAGGTGGGAACAGCTCTGTCCACACGCTTCCCTTCCTCTAAAAGACGCTGACGCATCCAAGAGGTAACCCCCACGGTATTGCGCATCACAGCATAGGGATCGGGAAATACGTTGGTGTTCAGCTTTTGGATCACGAACAGCTTCCCATCAAAATTTTCCACGGCGTAGGTGGTGTTGATGATTCCTTCTCCCAAGGGACGCAGGGTGGGTATATTTGCTTGGGGAAGAAATGCACGAATGATCTTATCCATACTCATAGTCATTCCTTTCGTCGCCCGCAATGCGGGGTCAAAGACTTATATCAAAGTAATTCTCGCAGACGTACTGCGGCATCGTAAAGCTCCCGCTTGGGAAGCACCTTTTCCGCCGCCAGAAGCGCAACTGCTTCCTTGGCAGAAATACCCGCTTTCACCATGCGATCCACCAAAAGAGCCTCGGGAGAAAGCTTTTCTTCCTCCGCTTTTTCATCCTGCTTTCCACGTTCCAAGAGCAGAACATATTCCCCCTTGGTTGCGTTGGGATTGCTTTTCAGCTGGGAAAGCACCTCCTCGGGCGTTCCCCGATAGATACGCTCAAACTTTTTGGTGAGATCGTTGCATACGCAAACCCGAAAGTCGGGCAGAACCTCTCCCACCAGCTCCACGGTATCCATGATGCGATTGGGAGATTCGTAAAACACGGAAAGAGGAGAATATTCCTTTTCCACACGGCGGAGCACCTTGCGGATATCCCCTGCCGTGCGGGGCAAAAAGCCGTAAAAGGCAAAGGATAAGGCGTTAAACCCCGAAACCGCCACGGCAGTCACCGCCGCACAAGGGCCAGGTACTGCAGTCACGGGAACTCCCGCCGCCACAGCCGCCTCCACCAAAAGATATCCCGGATCGGAAACGCAGGGCATCCCCGCGTCCGTCACCAAAGCAATGCTTTTTCCCTGCAACAGATCCTGCACAAAGCCGTAAGCCGCGTTTCCCTCGTTGAATTTATGGTTGGGCAACACCTTTGCCCCTGTAATACCGTATTTTTCCAACAGCATGGCAGTGGTGCGGGTATCCTCCGCCGCAATGAGATCCACGTTTCCCAAGGTCTCCACGGCGCGGGGGCTCATATCCCCTAAATTGCCGATGGGCGTGCCAACGATAAACAGCGTGCCCTTTACTTCCGCCATTTCCACAAGCCAAAAAATCCTTTCTTTTCCGGTTTTTCTTCGGTTTTTTCTTCCTCGGCATCTACCTCAGGCTCTTCCAGATCCTGCATGGCCGCCAACGCGGAAAGGAGATACCGCCAAGTGTTTTCTACCGAAGCAACGGAAAGCTTTTCCGCAGGGGTGTGAATATCTGCCATATCGGGGCCGAAGGAAACGGCATCCAGGCCGGGGATCCCCCCTGCAAACAAGCCGCATTCCAACCCTGCGTGGATAGCCTCCACCTGCATTTTTTTGCCGAAGGTTTTTTCGTAAACCTTTACCATCAGATCTCGCAGAGGAGACTTCTTGCGGTATTCCCAAGCGGGATATTCCCCTTCCGTCACCGCAGAACCGCCAAATTCCTCAGCAATCTCCTTCACACGGGCGTTCAGCGCCTTCTTTTCCGCTTCCACGGAGCTTCTCACGGAATAGATGGCAACAAAAGCATTCTCGCGGGTCTCCAAAATGCCAACGTTCAGGGAGGTTTGCACAAGGCCTTCGATCTCCTTGCTCATGGCCTGCACGCCGTAGGGAGCTTTTCTCAAATAGCCGCCCAGATCTGCGGAAACCGCCTCCCCGCCGTTGACATGGAGAAGCTCTACCGTCAGGGTAATGTTTTCTTCCGGGAATCTCTCACGGAATTTTGCTTGGCAAGTCTTTGCCGCATCCATCACGTCACCGCCCACAATTTCTGCGGTGAGGGAGGACATAATAGCGTTGTCCGCACACCCGCCGTAGGCAGAGATCAGCTTTCCGCCGCATTGTTCCAAAAATTCACCCAGCAAAACGGCAGCATTGGCACGTCCCTTGTGGATCTCCGCGCCGGAATGTCCGCCCAAAAGGCCGGAGAAGGTTACTTTGTATACGGTTCCGTCACAGTGAGAACGGGTAAAAGGCAAGGTCACGGTAGTCATGGAGCCGCCTGCGCAGGAAACGGTCAAGATTCCCTCGCTTTCAGAGTCCAGATTCAAGAGATATTTGCCCTTCAAACGGCTCATATCCAAGGCCTTTGCGCCCAAAAGACCGATCTCCTCGTCGGAGGTGAACACCACCTCCAGCGGGGGATGCTCCAGATCGTCGGAGGCAAGGATGGCCAAGCCGTAAGCCACGGCAATGCCGTTGTCTCCGCCCAGGGTGGTGCCGTCTGCGGAAATCCAACCGTCCTCCACCTTCAGCTTCAAACCATCCTTTTCAAAATCATGGGTGCTTTCCGCTGTTTTGGCGCAAACCATATCCGTATGACCCTGCAGGATCACCGTAGCGGCATTCTCATAGCCGGGGGTGGCGGGCTTGCGGATGATCACGTTGTGGGCCTCATCGCGCTCCCACTCCAGCTGATGCACCTTGGCAAAAAAGCAAAGGTAATCCGCAATCTTTTTCACGTTTCCCGAGCCATGAGGAATGGCGGTAAGCTGCTCAAAATAGTAAAATACCTTTTCGGGGGTCAAATCTGCAAGTACTCTGGGCATAAAAAGCCTCCTGATTATTTCTTGGGCAAGGCCGCCAAGGAGGCGGAAACTGCCGTAGTGGTCAAAATTTCTTCTTCTGTCTTGGAAAGAACGCGGGTGAACAGGGCAAAGCCGTCCACGTCCACGTAGCCTTGGGTAAGCTGCTCCGCCGTCAGCCAATCTCCGCCGGTATGAGTAATACCCTTGCGGCGTTTATCGTATTTGCCGTAGTCGCCGGGCAGAGGATCGATCACCAGATACAGCTCTTTTTCCGGATCGTAATCAATGACGGCCATGAAATGTCCCGGCACGTGCAATGCCGCCGTCCCTCCCGCCAGCAGATGGGAGGTGAGCTTTGAATTGTAAATATCGCCGTACAAGAAATTGGTGGCGGTAAAGCCGTAGGTCTCGCCATGGGCCTCCCCTGCATAGTAAAATACCGAGCGATAGCACCCCGGCACACCGGGAGCGTTGAACAGTCCCGCTTCATGCGCCCAAAGGGAAAGCGCCACCAGATCCGTTTCCTGCCCGGTGAGATAATAAACGGCGTTGCAGATGGTGGCGATGCCGCAGGCAGATTCCGCAATGGTCAGATCCCCCACGGGAATGTCCTTCCACGCCTCATCCACCTGACGGTAGGTCACCTCCAGATCTGCCGTTTCCGCAGAAACGGGCAAGGTGAACAGCATAAGCAGGGCAAGCAAAAAGCAAAGCCTTACGCGCAGCGTTTTCATACGCGCTTGGAGAAGGCTTCCACCTTCTCTTCCTTGAAGGTCTGCCAGTATCCGCCGTCCAAAGCATCGCGGATCTCCTGCATCAGGTTGTTGTAGAAATACAAATTATGGATCACGCACAACCGCATGGCCAGCATTTCTCTTGCCTTGAACAGGTGGCGGATGTATGCGCGGGAGTAGTTGCGGCACACGGGACAATCGCACTTCACATCCAAGGGCAGGGGGTCTTCCATAAATTTGTTATTGTTCAGATTCAAAAGGCCTTCCGAGGTGAACAAATTGCCGTGACGGGCGTTTCGGGAGGGCATGACACAGTCGAAGAAGTCTACGCCTCTGTCCACCGCCTCTAAAATGTTGATGGGGGTGCCCACGCCCATCAGGTAACGGGGCTTATCGGTGGGCATAAATGGCTCCACCGCCTCGATGGTACGGTACATTTCCTCTGCAGTCTCCCCTACCGCCAAGCCGCCGATGGCATAGCCGTCCAGATCCAGCTCCTTGATTTGCTTCATGTGGCGGATACGCAGGTCGGTATACACGCCACCTTGGTTGATGCCAAAGAGCATTTGGTTTCTGTTGATGGTATCGGGGAGAGAGTTCAGCCGTTCCATCTCCGCCTTACAGCGGTACAGCCAACGGGTGGTACGCTCAATAGAGCGATCGATATATCCATGCTCCGCAACGGAGGAGGGACATTCGTCAAAGGCCATGGCGATGGTGGAGGCAAGATTGGATTGGATCTGCATACTGATCTCGGGACTCATGAAGATCTTTGCGCCGTCCATGTGGGATTGGAAGGTCACGCCGTCCTCCTTGATGTTGCGCAAAGCCGCCAAGGAGAACACCTGAAATCCGCCGGAATCGGTGAGAATGGGCTTGTCCCAATTGAAGAAGCGGTGCAAGCCGCCCAAGTTGCGGATCACCTTGTCGCCGGGACGCACGTGGAGATGGTAGGTATTGGAAAGCTCCACCTGGCATTTGATCTCCTTCAGATCCAAGGTGGAAACGCCACCCTTGATGGCGGCGCTGGTACCCACGTTCATAAACACGGGAGTCTGAATGTCCCCGTGTACCGTGTGGAATACACCGCGGCGCGCCGCACCGGATTGTTTTAACAGTTCAAATTTTTTCATAAAGGATTTCCTTTCACCGGTCGAAAAACTTTTCCATTTCCCGTCTGGGGATGGGGTGGATCACCGGTCTGCCGTGGGGGCAGAACCGCAGGGAAGCATCCTCCATGAGTCGCTCCACCACCCAAGCGTTATGCTCGGGGGCGTTGGGGATGCCTGCCTTCAAGGCCGCCTTGCAGGCCACGGTGAATAACGCGCGGTCACATTTTTCCGCAAAGGATACCTTGCCGCCTTTTGCCAAATCGGAGGCAAAGCCCTCCAAGATCCCCTTCAAATCCCGCGTTCCCGCAAGACTTCCCGGGACAGCCCGTACCAAAACGGTATCGGCGCCAAAGGCTTCTACCTCGAAGCCGTATTCCTCCAAATGGGAGGCGTTATCCAACAGCACCGCGATCTCCTCCGCTTGCAAGGTGATGGCAATGGGAGCAAGGAGCTGTTGGCTGTGAACCTCCTTGCGGGAGGCCAATTTTTCGTATAGAATCCGCTCGTGGGCGGCGTGTTTGTCGATGAATAAAACCTCTTTTTCCGTTTCCACCACCAAGAAGGCGTTGTAAAGCTCACCCACCAAGCGGTAGTAAGGCTTTTCCTCCATGACGGTCTGGGCGATTTCTTCTGCCGTCGGCTGAGCAAACTTCAGCATCGTTTCTTCGGCAAGATCCTCTTCTCCGATACGCGGGGAGAATTGAGCACCGCCAAAGGCAGGGCGGGAAACAGGAGGCCGCACAGAGCGAGGCATCTCCCAAACGGGGGCTTTTACCTCAACGGGAGAAGGCTTTGCAGCCACTTCCGCAACGGGAAGCTCCGCCTCCCGAGGGGTTTCAAGCAACGACGGCTGTTCAAAAGTCGTTTCCTCTGGGGGAAGCTCCTTTGCTTGCAGGGCGTTTTTCACCCCGTGATATACTGCGGAGAACACCGGACGTTCGTCTGCAAAGCGGATCTCCAGCTTTGCGGGATGGACGTTCACGTCCGTCAGCCCGTAGGGAATCTCCAGAAACAGCACGCAACCGGGATATTTTCCATGGGGCAGATAGGAACGGAATGCCTCCTCCAACGACGCCATCATGGTTTTGGAGCGAATGGGTCTGCCGTTTACAAAGAACATTTGCATACTGCGGCTACCCCTTGCCCCATCGGGAGCGGTGACGTAGCCTTTTACGGAAACGCCGTCCAGCGTATATTCCACAGGCTGCAAGGTCCCCGCAAAGGACTTGCCGTACACGGCGTAAAGTACCTGCAAAAGCTTGCCGTCCCCGGTGGTGAAGAAACGCTTTTCTCCCTCCACCGTCAAGGTGAAGGAAACCTCCGGGTGGGAAACCGCCGCCGCGGCCACTGCGCTGACACAAGCAGAGCCTTCCGTGGCATCACGCTTCAAAAACTTTTGTCTTGCAGGGGTGTTGTAGAACAGATCGCGAACGATCACCGTGGTGCCCTCGGGGCAACCGGTATCCACCATCACCACACCGTTCTCATCGGAGGTCAGCCGCGTACCCACGGTCTCCTCCCTATGGCGGGAGATGATCTCCATGCGAGAAACGGAGCTGATGGCCGCCAAAGCCTCCCCGCGGAAGCCGAAGGTGACGATCTCGTTCAGGTCGCTTCCGTCCTTGATCTTACTGGTGGCGTGGCGCAGGAGGGCTTTGGGAATATCGTCTCTGTAAAATCCTTTTCCGTTGTCTGCGATCCGCAGAAACGCCCTGCCGCCTCCCTTGATCTCCACGGAGATGCGGGTGGCGCCGGCATCCAGAGCGTTTTCCAACAGCTCCTTCAATGCCCCTGCGGGGCGGTCTACCACCTCGCCTGCGGCGATCATATTGGCAGTCTGGGCATCCAGAATGTTAATGATTCCCATAGGGATCCTCCGTAAATGTTGCCGTTTACAACAACTTCTTCAACTCAAACAACAAGGTCATTGCCTCATAAGGGGAAAGCATATTCAGATCGGTGGCTCTCAGCTTGTCCGCCACGGTCTGGGCGGAAAGGTCGCCGAAGGTAATGAGTCCGTCATCCTCCGCTTCCTTGGGGGCGGGCAACGCCAGCCCCGCATCCAAAAGCTCAGCAAGCACCTGCTTGGCACGGGTAACCACCGGCGCAGGCACTCCCGCCAAAGCGGCAACCTCGATACCGTAGCTGTCGTCTGCCGCACCGCGGACGATCTTCCGCAGGAAAAGGATATCGCTCCCCTTCTTTTTGGCGGCAATGTGATAATTCATCACCCCGGGCATGGTTTGCTCCAGATCGGTCAACTCGTGATAGTGGGTGGCGAACAGCGCCTTTGCTCCAATCTTCTTGCAGGTGTATTCTGCCACCGCCTTGGCGATGGACATCCCGTCGAAGGTGGAGGTGCCTCTGCCGATCTCATCGTAAATGATGAGACTGCGGGAGGTAGCATTCTTCAAGATCTCCGCTACCTCGTTCATTTCCAACATAAAGGTAGAGGTACCGGAAGCGAGGTCGTCGGATGCGCCGATACGGGTGAAGATCCGATCCACCACACCGATGCGGGCGGAGGAAGCGGGTACAAAGCAACCCATCTGCGCCAGCAGGGTGATCAAAGCAACCTGCCGCATATATGTAGATTTACCTGCCATGTTGGGGCCGGTAATCAAAAGCAATCTGCTCTGACCACGGTCCATCATGCAGTCGTTAGGTACAAAATAGGTGTCGGGGAGCACCTGCTCCACCACGGGGTGTCTGCCTCCCTTGATGTCAATGACGTCGGATTCATCCACCTCGGGGCGTACGTATCCCGCCTCGGCGGAAATCTCCGCAAAGGAACAAAGTACGTCCGTTTCCGCCAAAGAGGCCGCAATTTCCTGAAGTCTTGGCAGGGATTCCAGCACGTAGTCCCGCAGTGCGGAGAACAGCTCATATTCCAATGCGCAGTCTCTTTCCTTTGCGCCCAATACGCGGGATTCCATTTCCTTCAGCTCGGGGGTGATGTAGCGCTCCCCGGTGGTGAGGGTCTGCTTGCGGGTATAGTCCTCCGGAACTTGATCCGCAAAGGATTTGGAAACCTCGATATAGTAACCGAACACGCGGTTGTAACCGATCTTCAGGGTGCGGATTCCCGTGCGTTCCTTCTCGCTTTCCTCCATGCGGGCGATCCAGCTCTTGCCGTCGTCCAGCATACTGCGAAGCTCGTCCACCACGGCGTTACAGCCGGGCTTGATGATGCCGCCTTCCTTGACGCTGAGAGCGGGATCCTCGGAGATGGTCTTGTTAATGGCCTCTACCACACGGGGCAAAGGCTCCATACGCTTCGCCAAGGACCACAGCAGGCGGTTTTCCTTGGTAAACAGCAGGGTCTGCACACGGGGCAACAAGCCCAAAGTGCGTTCCAAGGTCTTCAGATCTCTGGCGTTGGCAGAGCCGTGAACCAGCTTGGTCACCAAACGGTCAATATCCACCGTCTGACGAAGCAATTCTCGCAATTCTCCACGAACAATGGCTTCATCCAAAAGGATCTGCACCGCTTCCTGACGGGTGCGGATGGCAGAACAGCTCACCAAGGGCTTTTCGATCCAGCTTCGTAACATTCTTGCTCCCGCAGAGGTGCGGGTACGGTCAATGGCCCAAAGCAGGCTACCCTTGGAATTCTTGCCTCGCAAGGTCTCGCACAGCTCCAAATTCCGTCTGGAGAAGCTGTCGATGCCCATGTGAAGCTCTGTTTCATAGAAGGTGGGGGTGCGGAAATGACGAAGGTCGCAATGCATCCGCCCGTTTTCCAGCACGTTGATCAAGCTGCCCATGGCAAGGACAGCATAGTGAGGCGCGTCCTGGGGAATCACGCCGTAGCGGGCAAGATACGCTTCCTTCGCCCTGGAGGCATCCGAAGCCTCCGACGGCATCTCGGTGAGCATTGCTCCATAGCGATAAGAAAGCTCATCCAAAAAGTCAACGTCCATCCCCGGTGCGTGGAAAAACTCGCAGGGAGTGTAGGCCGCCGTCTCGGAAGCAAGCTTTTTGTCTGCGTCCCCGCCCAGAATATCCGTGGCAAGCACCTCTCCTGTGGAAAAATCCGCAAACACCACGCCGTAGCCATCGGGCGCGGGGTACAAGGCGCACAAGAAGTTGTTCTGCTTCTCGTTGAGCATACTGGCTTCAAACACCGTGCCGGCGGTCACCACACGGGTAACGCCACGCTTCACCAACCCCTTGGCGGTGGCAGGGTCCTCCAGCTGATCCACAATGGCCACACGGTAGCCCTTGGAAACCAGCTTGGCAAGATAAGTCTCCAAGGCATGATGAGGCACGCCGCACATGGGCGCACGCTCCTCCAAGCCGCAATCTCTGCCGGTAAGCACCAGCTCCAATGCGGCGGAGGCGGTTTTGGCATCCTCGAAGAACATCTCGTAGAAGTCGCCCAAGCGCATCATCACAAGACAATCCGGGTATTGCGCCTTTATTTCATTGTATTGTTGCATCAAGGGTGACAGTGCCATACTGAAAAAACCTATCTTTCTACGAAATTAGTGGCAGGAGGAGCAAGAAGAGCAGTTGCCGCTGCAGCCGCCTTCCATTTCGGGCTGGAGAATGGACTGCATACCACGGTTTACGTCGTTGATAATGGCGGAAATTTCCTGCTCTGCAGCCTGCATAGCCTGCATGGACTCGTTTTCCATGATCTCGTCGTAAAGCTCCTTCAGCTTGTTGGTGATCTGCGCCAACAGCTCGTCGTTACGGTCGGCTTTTTCTCCCTCGTCGCGGAGGAGCTTGCCCTGACAGTTGTACTGATCGATCAGCGCCATCAGCTTGCCGTCGGTGGTGTAAAGAGCCTTTGCGTTTTCGTATCTCACCACTGCCTCGGATTCACGCAGGGCGTTCAAAAAGTTTTCCAGTGCAATTTTCAGTTGTTCGTTCATGATAGTTGTTCCTTTCTTTTTTACAGCCCGTCTTGCGGGCGGTTGTTCCGGAGTTTTCCACCAAGCGGGAAGCTCCCTGCCGATAAACGATCCGTTTTTCGGTTTTATCTTCTAATAAATTATTTCAAAAGTGTTCCGCCCAACGCGTATTGCTTGGCGGTATCGATCTTCACCCTGCAGAAGCTTCCTGCGGGAACGGGGGTGTCAAAGGTGACGATCTTGTTGCCGGAGCTTCTTCCGGTGGGAATCCCCTTTTCGTTTTCTCCCTCGGAAAGCACGATGATCTCCCTGCCCACAAAGGCATTGTTGTTTTGCTGGGCGATCTCGTTTTGCACCTCGGAAAGGTAGGAGAAACGGCGCACCTGCTCCTCGTGAGGAATACGGCCTTCCATTTTCTCCGCCACTGTTCCCCTGCGGGGAGAGTAGATAAAGGTGTACAGCATATCAAAGCCCACCTGCTTCACCAGCTCCACGGTATCAAGGAATTCCTTTTCCGTCTCCGTGGGAAAGCCCACGATCACGTCGGAGGTAAGGGAAACGTCCTTCACCTTTTCCTTGATGGAAAGGGCTTTTTCCAAATATTGCTCTCGGTTGTACTTACGGTTCATGGCAGAAAGAATTCTGTCGTTGCCGGATTGGAAGGGCAGGTGAAAATGCTTTGCCACCTTAGGCTGTTCCGCCATCACCTGCACCAAGGCAGGGGAAGCATCCTTAGGGTGGGAGGTCATAAAACGCACCCAATATTCCCCCTCAAAGGAAGCGCATTTTTCCAGCAGCGTGGGAAATTCCACGTCTCCGCGGTAGGAATTCACATTCTGCCCCAACAGCATAATGTCCTTGTAGCCCCTGCTGACCAAATCCTCCACCTCTTTTAATACGAAGGCGGATTCTCTGCTCCGTTCATGCCCTCTCACGTAGGGAACGATACAATAGGAGCAGAAGTTGTTACAGCCGTACATCACCGAGACCTTGGCCTTATAATGGCTGTCGCGGCAGACGGGAGTTTCCTCGGAGATCACCCCGAATTCGTTGTGGGGCAGATCGGTAACAAACTGCTTCTGCTTGCGGGAACGCAGGGTCTCCTGCAGGATCTCGGGAATGCGGTGATGTCTGTCCGTGCCGAACAGAAAATCCACAAAGGGATAGCTTTGCATAAGCTGTTCTTGTCTGTGCGGCTCCTGGGCCATACAACCGCACATCCCCATCAGCATGGAAGGGCGCTTTTCTTTTTCTTTTTTCATGGAGCCGATGATGCCCAAAACCCGTTGCTCCGCGTGCTCACGGATGGCGCAGGTGTTCAAGATCACCAGGTCCGCCTCGGAAATCTCCTCCGTGGGGGTAAACCCGCAGTCTACCAATTCCCCAAGGATCCGTTCCCCATCAGCCTCATTTTGCTGACACCCAAAGGTGCGCACCATGGCCTTCTTCCCTGCGAACACGGGGCGGAGAGACATCGCAATGGCGGCTTGCTCCTTGATTTCTTGCTGTGAAATTCTCATGGTTTAAAAATAGGTGGCAACGGTATGCAATCTTGCCATCAAGTCCTTCGCATTTTCAAAGGTATCTCTGACCACTTTTCCGGCGGAAGCGGTGGAATGAACGAACTCGCCGTTCCCCAAATACATAGCAATGTGGCCGGGGAAGAACAGCAGGTCGCCGGGCTTGGCTTCCTCCAATGTGATCTTTCGCAAATTGGGATTCAATTCAAAATTCGCGTCTCTCCAGATGGTCAATCCGTTGAGACGGTACGCCATAAAGCAAAGTCCGGAGCAATCCACACCTGCGGGAGTTCTGCCTCCCCAGCGATACTGAACACCCAGATAGCTCAAGGCTTCCTCTACAATCCCTTTGCGCAGCTCCTCCTCGGTGCCTACGCCGGAGGGAATGGGCTTCAGGTGTTGCTTGTGTACGTACCAACCGCGAGTGGAGGGCATAACGGCCACGCCGTAGCGAGGGATCTCGTGGGAATATCCAACGTCTACCTTGGCGCCCTTGGGCAGGGTCACCATGGGACGGAAATGGTTTTTCGGCTCGGGAAGCAGGTCGGCATAAGGGGTGCAAACCATGCGGTTGGGAGCGTGAAGAGGCTGGATCAACGCCTTGCGCTCCACGTAGCCCTCATAGCCGTAATCGGTACGCACTTTTGCGTATGCGCCCACCTCTTCCAAAATTTCACATTCATCGCCGTAGATCATTTCGTCCACGTGTTCTGCCATCAGATCGGGCTCACCCATCATCGGGACAGAGGGATACCATACTACCATACTCATGCTTTGTTCTCCTTTTCGTTTTGTTGTTGCAAAAATTTATTGCAAAAATTCTCTGCGATAAAACAGCTATCTTGGGCAAACACTATTTGCAAACCCAATGATAGGAGGTTATAATTTTGAAAATCTTAAAACGAGCATCCGCATTTCTGCTGGTGCTTGTCTTTTGCGGGCTTTCCCTGCCCGCTTCCGCCGCCATGGAATACCGCTGGTTCTTCAAGCCTGCGGGCAACCAACAGCCTCTTCTTTTGGACGGCAACGCCTTATGGCAACAATACGGTGGCATCGCCATGGGGGACGGCACGGAAAAGGTGCTGTACCTCACCTTCGATGCCGGCTATGACAACGGCAACGTGGTAAAGGTGCTGGACGTTTTGAAAAAGCACAACGCAAAGGCCGCCTTCTTTATTCTTCCCGGAATCATCAAAAACTCCCCGGAAACCGTGCAAAGAATGGCAAACGAGGGGCATTTGGTCTGCAACCACAGCACCTCTCACGGAAATATGGCGTCCATTACGAATATAGAAGCCTTCCGCAAGGAGCTGAAAGGGGTCGAAGAAGCCTACACCCAATTGACGGGCAAGGAAATGGCTCCCTATTTCCGACCGCCGGAGGGAACTTTTTCGGAAAACACGTTGAAATTCTGCAAGGATTTGGGGTACACCCCGGTGTTTTGGTCTTACGCCTACGCCGATTGGGATAACAATTCCCAAATGAGCGAGGAAAAGGCCTTGAACAAGCTGATGGACAACCTGCACCCCGGCGAGGTATTGCTGTTACACCCCACCTCGGCCACCAACGCGGCCATTCTGGATACCTTTTTGACCAAGGTCAGGGAGCAGGGCTACCGCATCGGCTCATTGGATGAACTGAAAACCACCGCTTCCTTTGATATCACGGACTACCGTGAGCAGGGGTTGGTGTTTTCGGAAAATCCTTCCGCAGGGAAATATCTGGCGTTGACCTTTGACGACGGCCCTCACGCCACCCAAACGGCGCAAATTCTGGCTGTTTTACAAAAGTACGGCGTCAAAGCCACCTTCTTCCCCATCGGGGAAAACGTCCGAGCCCATCCCGAGCTGGTGAAAACCGCCAGCCTGCAGGGCCATGAGATCGGCAACCACACCTATTCCCATTGCAAGGTCTCGGCGCTTTCCGAGGAGGAGCTGCAAGGGGAGATCCTGCGCACGGAATTCCTGCTGCAAGACCTTTGCGGTGTCACCCCGACGGTGTTCCGTCCTCCCGGAGGTGACATCACGGGGGAGGCGGTGGAGCTGGTGAACAGCTTGGGCTACCGCTACGTGCTGTGGTCCTGGCGGGTGGATACCCGCGATTGGGCCTCCGTTTCCGTGGAAAGCGTGGTAAACACCGTGCTGAAGGGGGTGGAGGATGGGAGCGTGATCCTGTTCCATGATTACGTGGCAGGAAAAAGCCCCACGGCGGAAGCCTTGGAAATTCTCATCCCCAAGCTGAAGGCACGGGGGTATCAGTTCGTCACCGTTTCCGACCTTGCTTCCCTATAATTCTCCATTAGAATATTATACTCCAAGGGAGCAAAAAAATCAATAGAAACCCGAAAAAAAGAGCCTTTTTACAGGCTCTTTTCGCATTTAATCCAGAAACGTATTTGCCATCTCCAAGGCGTCGTCGATGGTTGCCGCCAGGCAGCCCTCTCCCAAAGCCTCCGTCAATCCCGCCCGCTTCATGGCGGCAAGAGGCTGTTCATCCACGTGGCAAAGGATCAAGACAACGCCCTTTTCCTTGCAAAGCCTTTGCAGGGTGAACAGGTTCTTCATAGCGGTGGCATCCAGATAGGGTACGTCGTGCATACGCAGGATCAACACACGGGTATCCTCCTCGCCTTGCATATCTCCAAACTTATCCGCCGAAGCAAAGAACATGGGGCCGTCCAGTTCAATAACGGAAACGCGGCGGGGAAGCTCCTTCTTCCGTCCCTCCACGTCGTGGGTCCAAACGCGCAAACGGGTGTGGTCTGCCATGTGCTTCATAAAGAACACCACCGCAAGAAGCATACCCACGGCAATGGCCACCACAAGATCAAACACCACGGTGAGAACGAAGGTCACCACCAGCACCAGAATATCCGTGAGAGGTGCGGTTTTGCAAAGCTTCACAAAGCTTCTCCATTCGCTCATATTGTATGCCACGATAAACAGAATGGCGGCAATCACCGGCATGGGAATGTAGGAAGCCAAGGGCATCAGTACCACCAGCACCAAAAGAAGGATCACGGCGTGAACGATGCCGGCAATCGGCGTTCTGCCCCCGTTTTTCACGTTGGCCGCCGTTCTGGCAATGGCGCCCGTGGCAGGAATACCGCCAAACAAGCCGGAGCAAATATTGCCCACGCCCTGCGCGATCAGCTCGGTGTTGGAGCGATGCTTATCCTCGATCATGCCGTCGGAAACCACGCAGGAAAGCAGGGATTCGATTCCCGCCAGCACGGCAATGGTCACGGCATTGGGCAACAGCGTTAACAGCATTTCCCCGGAGAAGGAAGGCATAGAGAAGGAGGGCAGCTCCCCACCGATGGTATACAGATCCCCGATGGTATTTACCGGAAGATCCAAGAAGAACACCAGCCCGGAGCCTGCCAAAACGGCGATCAAGGAGCCGGGGATCTTCTTGCTGACATACGGCCAAAGGATGAGGATCAGCAAGGAGAAGCCGCCCACCAAAAGCGCCCAGGGATTGAAGGTGGCAATGGATTTTACCACAGCCTCCGCCTTTTCCATGGTCTCCACGGCGTGGGTTCCCTCCGGATAGGTCAAGCCCAAAAAGTCCTTTACCTGCCCGATGGCGATGGTCACCGCGATGCCTGCGGTAAATCCCGTGGTGATGGTGCAGGGAATGTACTTGATCAAGGAGCCGAATTTCAAAAGCCCCATAAGGATCAGGATCACACCCGCCATCAGGGTGGCAAGGATCAGCCCTTCCATGCCATAGGTGGCCACGATGCCCGCTACGATGGTGGCAAATGCCGCCGTGGGGCCCGAAATATTTACCTTCGAGCCGCCCAGCAGGGAGATCGCAAAGCCGGCGATAATAGCGGTATAAATACCCTTCTCGGGAGAAACTCCCGATGCAATGGCAAGAGCAATGGAAAGGGGCAACGCAATGATGGCCACGATCAGCCCCGCCACGAAATCGCTTGTCAATTGCTTGACGGAATACCCCTTCAGAGTATCGATCAGTTTAGGACGAAAAATATCTTTCATACTTACGGTCATTCCTTTCGCAGTCTGTTTTGGACAGACGGTCATTATACTTATACAAGCATAAAATTTTACGAGCAGTTGATTATATACCCGATCACGACAAAAATCAATAGCTAAAGCAAAAATAACCAAGAAAAATATGTTCCTCCGAAATTGTTGTGCCCCAAATTGTACGGACAGCACAAAAACACCCCTATGGTAGATGTTTCTATTCTACCATAGGAGGGTATTTTTTCAATTGTCCGCTTTTAACGGACTTGTGCAAAAAGGGAAACGTTTCTCATTTTTTATTCCGCTTGACGGTTCATGTTCAAATCGATCAAATAAGCAGACCCGTCGAAGGTATACACCGTGGTGGGGGCGTAATCGAACGCCGAAACGGATTTGTCCGGCCAAATGCCGGTGGAATGGGTCATTTCCTGTGTCCAAGCCTGCCCCTCGGGAACGTCCTCACTGTATAGCTTCAGATCGGAAACGTAAAGATCGGTAAAGAACAACCCCAAGTCGGTATTGGCAAGGGTTACCTCTGCGTAATCGGTGCAGTAGTTGCCGTCTTTATCCACCAGGGTGTTGGGAGGGTAGTCCAGCGCGGCGTTAAACAGAAACGCGGTGTTACTGCCGTCCGCTTTTGCGCCCTTTACCTCCACCAAAACCGTGTCCGTTTTGCCTCTGTTCCGCCCGGTGACGGTAAGGCGGACATACTGATCCCCCTCCATGGCAAAGGTCATGTCGTAAATATCGTCGGGGAGGTTCGTGGAGGACTCATACCAAGTGGGTGTGCTTTCGTTCAAAGGCTCATACATATTGTAGAACAGATGCCACTTCCCCGTTTTACCGCTGCGGCAGAAGCCCACGTCCACACAGTTCTGCCACCACTCACCGGAATATACGTCAATGCCAAAGAAGGCGTAAGCGTTGATGAATCTGCCATCGGGAAGCACACGCTGCAGCTTTGCATTCTTCAGATCAATGGTAGCGGACGCGCCGTTGTAGCCCACGTGGGAATACACCGCAAAGGCAGGGCCATCTAAGTCGCCCATTTTGCCCTCATTGGTATAAGTGAGACTGTTCAGCACCCCTGAGGCAGAGTCCCGAAGGGATTGGATCTCATCGATAGAAATTTCTTCCGAGCTTTCCATAGAGGATTCCTCCGCGCTTTCCAAGGTTTGGGAAGAGCTTTCTGCCTGAGATACCTCTTCCCCGCCGCAAGCGGCAAGGCAGGCACACAGGGCGGCAAGGCACAAGCATAAGATTTTTTTCATGGCAAACCATCCTTTGTCGTTCCTTTTCTTCCATTATACGGGGAGACGAAAGGTTTGTCAAGAAGACTTCTTCGCCTCTTTGCACAAAAAATGCTTTTTTATTTGTATAGGCTACCCCTTGTAAAAAAATGGCCTTTGTGGTAAGATGCAAACAAAAAGCGCTTATTCGAGGAGCTTACCATGAGCTATTATATGTCTTTTGAGATTGCAGGGGCTTCTCCCCTGTGCCAAACTCCGTCTTCCGAAAGGGTAAACCTTTTGGCAGGGGTTCCCCATTTGGGTGTGGAATCCGATGCCCCCATTTCGGAGCAATATCAAACGGATCACTTCAATTCCCCCGATCATCTCTTTAATCTCACCGACGGTACCACCTGTCAGGTGTATGATTACCACGACCCCGCCTGCACCCACTTCACGGGAGGTACCGGGCGCACAGTATACTTCAAGCTGCCCTATCTTTCCGCGGCAACAGGCTTCTGCGCCAAATTTTTGTACCAGCCGAAGGCAGGAGTACGCATCCCCTCCCGTGTTGACGTGTACCTTTCCGAGGACGGCGAAAAATGGAAGCTGGTAAGCCGCCAAACTTGCACCCATTTGGGAATGGAGAACGGTATTCATACCGAGGAGGCGGAATTTGACTGTGCCTACCGCACTTCCTATGTGAAATTCGCTTTTGATCTGGGAGCACATATCTGGATCGAATCCTTCTCCCTCTACGGCTGTACGGAAACGGCAAGCGCCCTGGAGATCATTCCCGACGGAAAAGAGATGGATCCCCGCATTGTCAACAGCTATCCCGCCTACGAGGATCTGGACGGGGTGCATAACATTGTCCTCGCCTACCACAGTATGCCCCCGGAAAATCATCCGGAGGGTCGCCCCTTTACCGTGGAAGAATTCCTGCCCTACGTGGGATATTACGACAAGGACGGCAAGCTCACCGACACCTTCTTCGACGGCGCTTTGTTCCTGCCCTTCTCCAAGTTCACCTATTCCGCATGGTATAAGTGCGCCCGGGGCTGGAAGTATTATTTGGACAATACCTTCCATGACGGCTGGAACGTGGACGCCTTGAACACCGCCACGGAGCAGGTTTGCAAGGAGCTTGGCGTGGAACAAAAAAGCAAGGTCTACCTTTCCATTCTCCACACCAATCCCACCTACGGCGACTTCCCCGAGAAGTTCGGCGATCTGGACGGAGACGGGGTGGACGAGGATCTTTCCACCGCCGAGGGCAGAAAAAAGGTAACCAAGTGGTACATCGACGAGGCTCTCAAGCGTTATGGCGAAAAGGAACGCCCCTACCTGCAGCTTTCCGGCTTCTATTGGTTTGAAGAGCAGATCACCTACAGCGATCCTCTGGAGCTGGAGGTTTTGGAATACACCAAGAACTATGTTCACAGTCTGGGCTATAAGCTGATCTGGATCCCCTATTATCAGGCCTGGGGCTACGACCGATGGAAGGAAAACGGCTTCGACGTAGCTTGCGTACAGCCCAACTATTCTTTTGCAAAGGTTGCCAACAAGCAAAGACTTTACGACAACGCCATGCTGGCAAAGAAATTCGGACTTTGCTACGAATTAGAGTTCACCGGCGGCAACAGCCCCGAGGACATCAAGCGTTACACCGAGTATCTGGATTGCGGGGCAAAAACCGGGTTTATGCACACCATCAAAATGTACTACGAAGGCGGCAGAGGCTTCTTAGCGGCCTGCCAGACAAAGGATCCCTTGTTCCGCACCGTGTACGACAATACCTATCTCTTCGCAAAAGAAAAATACGTTGCACAGGAAGAATGACAAAAAGCAAAAAAGGAGCTGATTTAGGCTCGTTCTCATAAGGATGTTTACACATATCGGCAGAGACATTGTTTTCTCTGCCGATATGTGTTATAATAGTGCTAACGAAAAGCCTCCCTCCGAGAGGGAGGTGGCACGCGAAGCGTGACGGAAGGAGCCTGCGTGACTTTAGATTTGTACTAACTTCATTGTAACGCACTCTCCCTCACCCGACTTCGTCGGGAGCTCCCTCCCGGAGGGAGCCTTTGGATGCGCTCATGCAACCTTAGGGGTATGGGCTTTGCCCTATGCCTTTGTAATACAAAGGCGAAACTGGCGATAAAACGGAACGATAAATAAAAATTTGGAGGTTCATATGTCGATTGATGTATTGATAAAGCAAAGGTTATTTGGAAACAAAACCATGCCCCTTGAAGTGATTTTGGGCGAACACTTACACTATGGAAACTTTGTGAAAGATCAACTTAATGTGGGAGAATTGGGTGAAACCGAATTTATTGCGTATAATCCTAAGAGTATTGGCAGAGGGTTTAGTGTAGTTTGGAATCCTAAGGAAAAGAAAACGATTGCCCTTCGTTTGCCTCAGCCTTCTACAACGCAGGAATTAAATGATTTTTATGCTGCGATTGAGCGAATGGTGAACTATTGGAATGGTAAGTTGATTGTTGACGGCAGTCGGGTTAGTCTTCCTGATTTTCTGTCCGCCTTTGACAACATGGATGATTTTAATAACAAAATCATTAAACAGTTTTCTCAGCAGGTTCTCGATGGGGAACATGATACGCTTACACTCTATTCTACCATGTGGCCATTAACCATCGGAAAAGAAGAAGCAACCATGTTTATGGAAAATCCAAATTATTATGCAGAATGGCTACATGAAAAGCAATCTGTAAATGTGTATTTCGCAAGTCCAGATTTTTATATTGGTGATAGTGGGATTTTTGCAAGGTACATTCTAACCAATAACCTGCCCGCAGTATTCCCATATCAGCCTACTGTTCCTTTTGGAACAACAGATCCCTCAACAGGAAAACAGTTGGAATGCAAAGAATGGTTGATTTTACTTGGAATTGAAGGAGAAGCTGAACCTCTTTGTGAAATGGAGTATTCTAAATTTCTGAGCCTTATTCCGGATAATAAAAAAAGCAAATATGATGGCAACCATTTTCTTCTTGCCGAAATGACTGAAGAAGAGATCAGAACTTTTTGTACCCAACAAATCTAAACTATTATTATCTATTTCAACCAATTCAAGTTTATCGAACAGAAAACGAACCCCCGACAGACCTTGCGATCTGTCGGGGTTACTCTTTGTCTTAAGCGTAGCAATTTCAGATTGTTCGCTAATTTTGCACGTTCTTTTCTCTGCGTTTTTGTTGTTTTGCTTGTTATTCAGTAAAATTATTATTGATCATCAAAAATTCGAGGACCTTGTCGCGAAGCATCGTGTCGAGAATTTCA
>JAZKZH010000014.1:0-12279 GCA_045612545.1 Eubacteriales bacterium | reverse complement strand
TGCTCTGCTTACTTAAAGTTTAAAAGAAATCAACGAGTTCCATATATATCTTGTGATACATACGTGTACAATCTTTTACTTTGTACTCTTTGTTGTTCAGTTTTCAATGTCCGTTCTCGCTACTCCCCTCTCGGGGACAGCCTGATTAGAATACCACAAGTTTTTGCTTTTGTCAATAGGTTTTTCAAAACTTTTTCAAAAAACTTTTTTCTTGCGGTTTTCTTCACCTCGCGCCCGGTTTTCCCCAGCGCGTGAGGTCTATTTTAGCACCTAAAAGCCATTTTGTCAACACTATTTTTCAACACATTTCAACAAACGAAACAACTTGCTTTTGTGCATATTGCATATTCCGATTGTCAAAAGGCTAAACTATAGCCGAAAGGAGTGTTTTTCATGACCGCCATCCTATTCCGCACGGTGATTTCCTATCTGCTTCTCCTATGCATCGTCCGCTTAATGGGAAAACGGCAGATTGGAGAATTGCAAATGACAGAGTTTATTTCCGCCATGCTTCTCTCCCAAGCCGCCGTCATCCCCATGACCGACCCGGACATCCCTTTGCTCTACGGTGTCCTTCCACTGCTCTGCATCGGATCCTTTGAGGTAATCCTCTCCATGCTCTGCACCAAAAGCACCGTGTTCCGTCATTTTCTGGAGGGAAAGCCCATCCCCTTGTTCGAAAACGGAAGCTACGTGACACAAAATTTGCTCCGCACCCGTATCTCCAAGGAGGAAGTGTTATCCCAAATCCGCAGCAACGGTTACGCCGGAACGGAGGAGGTAGACAAGGTGATTCTGGAGCCCACAGGAAACATGAGCGTTCTCCCTGCCAACGAGCAGAATACCTCAAACCAGAGCCATGGAGAGCCCCAATGAAAAATGTCTTGATCGCACTCCTTCTGCTCTGCTTAGTGATCGTTTTTGCGGTAACCAGCGCTTTGTATTTGGACACAAAGGTTGAGTTGCTTCTTGCCCTGGGAGAAGAAGACCGCCTGGGGGAAGCCCTGGAGGAGTTCCTGCTCGCAGAGCCGCTCTTGGCAATAACCGTCCACGAAGCAGACCTACAGGAAGCAGAAACCGCCCTGCGCGAAGCCTTGACATATCAAGAAGCCTCCCCTGCGGCATACCAAGCCGCCAAGGAACGGTTCTTCACCTGCTTGCGGGATATCCGCGCAAAAGAAAAATTTTCCCTTTCCAACGTGTTTTGATTGACATTTTTCCCCTTTGGGTATATAATATATAGAAAACGACAAGTAGGGCGGTTTTTCGTGAGATCCTGCGCGGTTTCGACAGCCTGCCGCTCCACTTTGCCGTGAAATTTCTCTTCATTATATTATAATCACACCGAAAGGGTTTTGTTCATGAAAAACAACGTGATCCTTGCCCCCTCTTTGCTGGCCGCAGATTTCTCCAAGGTAGGAGAACAGCTCGCTCAGATCAAGGAAGGCGGCGCAGAATATATCCATCTGGATGTGATGGACGGATTGTTCGTTCCCAACATCTCCTTTGGCACCCCGGTTATCAAATCCTTGCGGAAATGCACCGATCTTTTTTTCGACGTGCATTTGATGATCGACCGTCCCGAACGGTACATTGCAGACTACGTAGGCGCAGGGGCTCAGCTCATCACCTTCCATTACGAAGCCACCGAAGACCCCCGCGCAGTGCTTGAGCAGATCCGTGCTTCCGGGGTGAAGGCGGCCATCTCCGTAAAGCCCGGCACCCCCGTTGAGGTGTTGAAGGATCTCCTGCCGCTGTGCGACATGGTTTTGATCATGACGGTAGAGCCCGGATTTGGCGGCCAGAAATTCATGGCCAATATGCTTCCCAAGGTGGAATGGCTGGTAAAGGAGCGAGAGACGCAGGCTCTTTCCTTTGATATTCAGGTGGATGGCGGAGTGGGCAAAAGCAACGCCGCCGATTGTGTCCGCGCAGGGGCAAACATTTTGGTGGCCGGCAGCAGCGTAATGGGGCAACCCGATCTGAAGCTTGCCGCAGAAGAAGTCTTATCTTGCGGAAAGGTTGCATTGGTGTAACATGGCGCAAAAGCAAAAGAAAAAATCGAACAAAAAGAAAAGCAGTGGCGGCCCCTATCTTATAATAGCCATTTTATTGGGGCTGTTGGCAGTCGGTTTGGCGGCCACCATCGGTATTTTGGCGATCTCGGAAGCAACCACCCCTCCTGTGGCAGAAAGCTCTTCCCAAGCAGTAACGGAGGAAAGCGAGTTTTCCCTTGAAGAAAGCTTGGAAGAATCCTCCGAGACGGAACTTTCCGTCCCGCAGCCGGAAAGCTCGGAGTTCGAGATCTCTCTGCCGCCGGACGAAAGCTCAGAGGAAGAATCTGTCCCGGAGGTACGCCCCGAGCCCAAGCCCGGTCTGGGCGGCGAGATCCCTCAGCTTGGTTCCACCCGCGAGTACGAATCCTATATCGGCCTCCGCTATTCCGTAGATATCGTGCAATACGAGGAGTATATCGACCCGGCGGATGCAAGCCAATATCTGTTGTTGGTGAGTCCCAACGCGCCTTTGGACAAATATTACGAGCCGGACGATCTGACCTATATCGTAGATATACGGGAAGGCAGACCCTACTATTATTCTTACCTGCGGGAATACCCAGAAAAGGCTTTGGAAGCATTCTTGGACGAAGCCGCCATGTACGGCCACGGAGATATTAAGGTTTCCAACGGATACCGTTCCTATTCGGTGCAGTCCAAGCTGTTCAACGATTATCTGGCAGAGGAACGGAAGAAGCACCCCGATTGGACGGAAGAACAGATCTACGCGCTGGTTTCCACCTACTCCAACCCTCCCGGCGCCAGCGAGCATCAAAGCGGGCTGTGCGTGGATATGCACAACCAGATCAACACCGACAACACCTTTGACGGCACTCCCGCCGCCATTTGGCTGGAGGAGAATTGCTACCGTTTCGGCTTTGTGCTTCGCTATCCCGCAGACAAAACGGACGTGACGGGGATCATGTACGAATCCTGGCACTTCCGCTACGTGGGCAGAACTGCCGCAACGGAAATGCACGAGCTGGGGATGTGCCTGGAAGAATATCTGGAATACAAGGGCTTGAACTGACAATGAAAAGAGACCGGAAAGGTCTCTTTTTTGTTATGCACACACAAAGGATTGACATCTCGGGGAAGCTATGCTATACTTTCCATATCAAACTATATTTGGGGGAACGACTATGGCAACCTTTGCGACTATCATTGAAGGTATCCGCGAACAAACAAGCTACACACAAAAGAACAACTTTTTGGCCTATCTTCTCAACGCCTTTCAAGACGGGAAGGTCAAGGCAAACGCAGAGGACAAAAAAGAGCTGGCCGCCTTTGCTTTGGAAGAAGTCAGCAAGCTGCTTTCCCTAATCCCCTCCGTCACCTCCTACAAGGAGAAGGACGAGATCTTCTGCTACGAGGACAGCTTGTTGGGAATCGTGATGCTCACCCACAACTCCCCCGCGGAGATCCCCGCAGAAAGCCTGAAGGAGATCCAGGCATTGGTGGAATTAGTTCAGAAGGAACGGTTTGTGGAAGACGCCGTGGATGCGATCTTCAAGGAGAAGAAAAACGCCAAAGAGGATGTGGAACGCCTTTTGGAGTGCGTTCGTCCGCTGACCGATGAATACCACCGCGGGCAAGTGTTCCAGGGTCTGTTGCACTACAAAGCAGAGATTGGCGGCCTTCCTACAGATTCCAAGCAGGTGTTCGGGGATCACATCGCCTCCGAGATCAGTCGTTATTTGAGAGGAGACCTTGACGATACAATTCTGAACAATTTGGAGATCGTCTGTGATCTCGCCAAGTATTTCGCAAATGACACCTTGATTTCCCTGCTTTACGACGTGCTGAAACTGGGAAAGAACCACATCAACTACTACGCTTTAGAAACCCTGCTGGAAGCGGGAAAAACGATCCCCGATGGCGTGGTAACGGCGCTTGCCAAAGATCTGGCGTATGCAGGCCTCACATATTCCGCGTTGCAAAAGCATAACGCTCTGTCCGACTTCCCTGCGGAATTAGCAACACCGGAATACCTGGCAAAGAGCGACCTGGTACACTGGTTGGTATACCCCACGGAGCTGGGCCAAGAGCCGGACGAGATCGAATACCTGGGCAAGGTCAAGACGGACGAAGAGTATTCCGTCTTCCGCTTCAAGTCGGACAGCGATACTCTGTCGGACGATCTCAAGGGGCAATGGCTCATCGGTTGGTCGGGTGACGAGGGCGGCACCTTCAGCAACTTTGATCTGTATGCCGATTACGAGGAAGAGACCGTTGAAAAGACCTTGAAGAAGATCAAGAAAAAGCTGTTGAAATAAGAAAACGAAAAGAGACCGTCAAGGTCTCTTTTTTGTTATGCTTTATCCTCTTTTGCCGACGGAAAGCTTGGCGTCCTTGGAAAGGCGTTCCACAGATTTGCCCTTGATATGGCCGAGGGTCACGCTTCCGCTACCGTGAAGGTTGATGTCTGCGTTTTCCACGGTAAGGCGGTCTGCGCAAAGATCTCCGCTGCCGCTGCAGCTGATCTGCAGAGAGCCCACCTCGCCGCCACTGCAGCTCACGTTGCCGCTACCGGAGATGGACACAGAAACGTCACCGCTGAGATTCATGGCAGAAACGTCACCGCAACCCGCAATCCGCACATCCAGATTTCGAACGGCGCAGGGAGCTACGTTGCCGCTACCGCTGATGCGAACCGAAAGGGATTCTCTGGCGTCCTCCATGGCCACGTCGCCGCTACCGCTGATGGCGATGTCACAGGTCTCCGTGTCTTTGATGTTAATAGACCCGCTTCCGCTGATGGCAAGCACCGCACTGCGGAAGGTAAGGGGTGCCTTGATCTGTCCGCACCCGCTGATGCGGAAGGTTCCTTTTTCTCCCTTTTGAAAGGGGCATTTTACCAAAATCTTACTTCCCGGCTCGCCGCCGTTGTTGTTGGAGGGAGATTTTGCCTCCACGGTAAGCTCTCCATGGGTGACCGTCATGGTCAAACGGCTCAGAAAACGCTTGCTTCCTTCCGCTTCCACAACAGTCTCGTTACCTTCCCAATATACCGCCTCCATATCGCAGGAAGCGGAGTTGATCAGTGCCAGAGAATGAACACCCTCAAAAGATTTGGTCACGGTGTCCCGTTCCCAGCCCTCCTCCACAAATTCCGAGACCAACGCCCCGACCTCTAAGATCCGCACCTCGCCCGGCCCTTGGTTGATCACCACTTGGGCGGTCAGGTCGGCGATACTGCCATCGGAGAAGGTGACCTTGGTTTCATCCTGAGTTTCCACAGACTTATTGGAATACACCGCCGCCTGCCCATTGGTAACAACGAAAGCCATGCCTTGGTATTCCATGGAAAGCTGCGCTTTCTTCATTTTTGACGTCTCCCCGAACAGCTCGTTCACCGAGACCTGAAGCGCCTCGGCGATGCGGGGGATCAGGGTCACGTCGGGAAGCCCTACCCCATTTTCCCACTTGGAGACGGCTTGAGGGGTGATCTGCAACAAGGTTGCCAGCCCTTCCTGGGTCAAACCTTTTTCTTTTCGCTTTGCGGCAATGATCCTACCGATATTTTCTGCTTGATATCCGCTCATGATAGTTCTCCTTTTTGAAAATCCACCGCCGGCCGGTTTTTACACGATTATTGTATCACAGTTTTTTCCGTTTGGCAACAACCGCACCGTTGAAGTTTTCACGGAATATTGCTCCGTTTCCCCTTCCGCAAGGAGCTCAACGGAAATTCTCACAACTTTCCGTTGCGCAACGTAGCGTTGTGTCACCAGATGAAACCGCCTTGCATACTCTACCTTTGAAGGAAGGGAGCTTCCCTTCCGTAACGCGCTAAGAAAGGAAAGGGTTCTTTATGGCATGCTTTGACTCCTTGTTCGGCGGCAACAACTGCTGCTGGATCATCATTCTGATCGCTATCGTGATCCTGTGCTGCTGCGGCTAAGAGACGCAAAAACGGCAACAAACGCCCGCTTTTTTGGCGGGCGTGCCGTTTTATATGGGAAATTTCGGGGCAAACTATATACGAACCAAAACACCGCAGGAGTCTACACGTGAAGAAAAAGATCTGTTTTCTGGTCATTCCCACCGCCGTGGTGTCTGTCACGCTGGGTGTCTATCGCTTGGCGGCATGGCTGTTCTTCTGACAAAGAGAACAGCTTTTTCATTTTCCTCTTGCTTTTTTCTTCGATTTCTATTATAATAAGGAAGAAAAGACGGAATTTGCGAGGTATTCTCCATGAGAGAACATATTTATACCATTGAGATCAACGAGGCCTTTGATAAAAAGAACGGCACCTGCCCTTTTTGTCAGATCTTTGCCAAGCTGGAAGATACGGAGTTGGATCTGATTTTGGGAGCTTCCATGATGGAGCCTGAGATCCGCCAGATCACCAACAAAAAAGGCTTCTGCGGCCGCCATTACCAAAAGATGTTTCCCCGCAAGAATCGTCTCGGCATGGCATTGACGTTGGAAAGCCATTTGGACGAATTGAAAAAGGAAATCAAGCCGGGCGGATTCTTTGCCAAGGATCCTGCGGAAAAGAGCTTGAAGCGGGTGGAAGAGCTGGAGCAGACCTGCTACGTTTGCGATCGTATCGAGGAAAAATTCAGCCGCGTGATGGTGAACACCGCCGACCTCCACGAGGAGGAATCGGAATTCCGCAGGAAGTTCGAGGAGCAGACCATGTTCTGCCTGCCCCATTATAAAATGCTGTTGCGCACCGGAATCCATTGTCTGAACAAAAAAGCCTACGCCGCCTTGGCAGAGGATGCCTTGAAGGTGGAAAACACTTATTTAGAGAAACTGAAGGACGACGTTTCCTGGTTCTGCAAAAAGTTTGACTACAATTATGAAAACGAGCCTTGGTACGATTCCAAGGATGCCGTGGAAAGAGCGATCCGCTTCCTCTCCGGCAACGTAGAATTGAAATAACCCTCAAAAGCGGTGCTGAAAATGCACCGCTTTTATTTTGGTTTTTGCCGCCCCATTTTGTGTAGGGCGGAACCGAAGCTAAGCTTACCACTATGGTTATGCGCCGCCAACCTTAGTACTCAAAGTGCCAAAATGGCAAGGCCATTTTGTGTAGCGACATAGCCTCAGTTTGCTTTTGTATCAGTTTTGGTCGCCAACCTTAGATCCCAAGGTGCCAAAATGGCAAGGCCATTTTGTATAGCGACATAGCCTCAGTTTGCTTTTATATCAGTTTTGGTCGCCAACGCTTAGATCCCAAGGTGCCAAAATGGCAAGGCCATTTTGTGTAGGGCGGAACCGAAGCTAAGCTTACCACTATGGTTATGCGCCCGTTTGACATAATTCCCCAGATAATTATTTTGCAACCGGAAGTTTTCCACATTATCCACCGAGTTATCCACCGAAAACAAGTGTTTTTTTCGGTTTTCCACCGCGGAAAGACTGCATCTCGAAAAAGTTTTCCACATTATCCACCAAGTTATCCACACCAATGTCGGATTATGTCATCCAAATTATGAGGCATAACGCAGGGAAATATCGCCCAAAATAGCTGTTTTTTGGGACAATGGGTTGCAAAAAATATAGCAAAAAGCCTCCACGGCAGGTTATGCCATGGAGGCTTTCGAACAACAAACTTTCAAGAATTTCTGCAATCTACCAGAGAAACGGTCTTCACGCCGGGGAGCGCCTTCACAGCAGAAGCCAAGCGCTGCTGGGCAGAAGAAGCACTGATCTCATAGATGATCTCGGTGTAACGATCGTTTTCCACCAAGGAGGAAAGCTTGCGGCGAACACGATGTTCATCCAACAGCTGCTCTACGGTTTCTGCGGTATCTCCCGCCTCCGTTCTTACCACCAGCAGATAGGGGCGCGCGGTTTTGCGGGTGAGCAAGCACGCCAAAACAGTGACGAAACCAATGAAGAGACAGCCCACCACCGTAATCATGTAGAACCCTGCGCCCGCAGTAATACCTGCCGCCACTGCCCAGAACATAAAGGCGGTGTCGGAGGCCTCCTTGATGGCGGTACGGAAGCGCACAATGGACAACGCACCCACCATACCCAAGGACAAAGCAAGGTTGGAGGTGATGGTCAAAACGATCATAGCGGAAATCGCCGTCACCAAAAGCAGGGTAATCTCATATCCGCGGTTAGCGGCAATCCCACGCATGGTCAGACGGTAGACCAGCAAGATAAACAAAGCGGAAAGCAGAGCGGCCAAAAGACCCGCAGCCACCTTTCCCATAGAAACGTCGGTGCTAAATCCTTCCAGGATGCTGTTTTTGATCATATCTGCAAAACTCATAATAGTATACCTCTCTTCCGTAGCCCGCTTCGCGGGCGGTTGATATGGATTTTGTGTGAAAATACAAAATCGTGGTTAAAAAAGGATCTCTTTTTCTAGCCTCTTATCGCCAAGCCTCGCGGCAGATGGCGTATTTGGAAACAGAAAGCTGCTTGGAGCAGCAGGCGCTGATCTTTCGGACAAACTGGGGAAGATATTCCCCATACTTCACTTCCATAATGACCTGATCCCGAGGCATGGCAGGAATCCCCGGATGCTCCTCCTCAAAAAGGAGGGTGTGATCCGGAGGTAACGCCTCCACGTTGGTATCGAAGGTGAGGCGGGTATCCGTTCCGGGATACACAAAAGCATCTCTGCGATACCGCACGATCACCGCAGGACGAAGCCCTTTGGTGCGCATTTCCAGCCCCATAACAGCCTGCCTGCCGGAAAGGCTTTCCAGATCTCTTCCCGGATCCCAGAGGAGGGGGATGTCCTCTTCTGCTACCTGCACCGTATGCTTTTCCGTCATGATCCCTCGTTTTACCTTACGTTCCAAACGGATGAAGGAAGGATCGGAATTATAGGTGCGCAAACGGTATTTGGTATGCACCCGAACGCCGTCCAGCTTTTCGTCCAAAGCGCTGTCATAAAGATCGTCGTAATACAGCGAAGCAATGATGTATCCATCCTCCCCCGCATGGGGATCGATGGACATGGCCGCTTCTGCGCGGGCGCGCAACCGCAGATACTCGGCGTATCCAATGATAAATTTTTCTTCGTGGCGGGTGGCCATAGGACCCCTCCTTTCAAAAAAACAATTATGCGTTCAGATCGAAGCCGTAGGCTTCCATTTGAGCGTCGGTGAGCTTGAACCAATTCTGAATATCCTCTACCACGTAGCCTTCTCTGGCTTCAAAGAAGTCCCGCAGGTAGCCAACCGCCCACTTCCAGGTAGAATATTTCAGATCCCACTTTTCGCAGTCCCGCTGTTTGTCGGGCAGGATGGCTTCGTAATATCTGTCAATGGCGGCACTCACCCGTTCATAGTTCCAAACGTTCTCGATCTGCCACGCAAAGCGGGAAAGGAATTTATCCTTAAAGCCTTTGTTCTTCAACAAACCGTTAATCAGATCTGTGGAAAACCAATCGTTGGTTCCCGTTCCCGCAGGATTCAAATGCTCCGCCACGGTATCGTTCTTCACGTAGAAGGTGGATTGATCCACGTCATACATCAGCCAAGTCCATTTGCCGTCCCCCGCCTTGAAAAAGCGGATGTTACCGTTGTCAAGGTTGCCAATATAGATCTGCATAACGATGTAGTCGATATACTGATCGATGTCCATTTGGCTTTCCACGTAGGCGTAGGCCTCGGGATCGGAAAGGTCGTGCTTTTTAACGTAGGAAAGAAACTCCTTGTATTCCTGAGTAGATCCATGGGAAACGTCCAGAATCACGTCCTCGGGAGCGACGTTGTAATTACCCGCGATGAAATTTTCGTTGATCTTTTCGCGGATATAATAGATTCCCCAGAACTCCCCGTTGAGATACAGGATCACAGGGCGGTTCTTCTGGCAGGGCATATACATGGCGGTGGAAGCCAGCTCGGAAAGCAACGGATCGCGCATTCTGGCACCGTCAAAGTCCTGCCCCGCATTTCGGAAAAGGAACGCCTCGTAAACGTCCAAGCCTTCTTCCCCGAACAAGGCGTAGTTCAATTGGCTTGCGCCGTATTCCCCGCGAAAAAAGCAGGAAAAGCTTTTCATGGGCAATGCACGGGAATAAGCACCGAAAATGCGAATCCCGCAGGGAGAGGTAAAGCCTGTGCCATCCATCTCATACAGGGACACCGTGGCCTCCTTTTCCCACTTTTTCCAGAAATTTGCTCCGGTGTAAGGGAACTTGGAGCTTGCCCCCGGCCCTTCCACATAAATGCCGTCGTAATAATCCCAAAGATTGTCCGGTTCGGTAACCAGAGACGCCACGGGAAGACTGTGATTTTCGTTGATGATATAAGTCAGATCCAGAATATCGCTGGTCTTTTTCCCTTTTGCCACGGAAATGGCGCGGATCACGGTGGTCTCGGTCAGCTCAATAGGGCCGGTATACAGGGTAGAATTCACCGTTGGATCGGTACAATCGGTGGTGTAGTAGATGGTTCCTTCCCCCTCCAGCACCACGGTAACAGATTCCACGTTGTTGTAAACGCCCTGAGCAGTCACCGCCGTGGGCACTTCCGTATTCATTGCGGGCATTCCGTTGGAGGCACTCGGTGTTACCGCCGCCAACACAGTGAACTCAACACCGCCTTCTGCGCGGCCGTAGGAAACGTTGGTGTTCAGTGCGGGGGTTCTCACCCAATCCACCACCAAACCATCCTTCACCAAGAACAGCCGATCCCCCCCGGAGGAGAGGCCAAAGGGCAACACAGGGTAGCCCTTGAGCAAATTCTCGGTGTCCTTGCTCAAAAAGATCACGAAATATTCTCCGGGCTGCAGTGTCTCTGCAGGAAGCTTCCCTGCTGACAGCTCATCGGGGTCATCGGTAAGATACCAGCCCTCCAAGCTGATGGGCTTATCGGAGGCATTGTAGATCTCCACCCAATCACAGCAGGTGCCATAAGCACCGGGCAAGCTTTCGGAGTTGGAGGCGATCACCTCGGAGATCCAAAGGGTGTTCGGCAGGGTAGCTCTGAGATACCCCACTCTGCCCTCTACGGTATTGGCAAATCCCAAGGACACCTCGCCCACACGGTATGCGTAATCCACGCCGTCAGATTCACGCAACAATGACTTGCCGTCCTCGGGACGAATCACCTCCAAAAATTCCCCGTAGCGATGATCGGGGCAGGTGATCCGCAGAGTTTCACCCACAGACAGACCAAAATTGGCATTCCAACCTTCGCCCTTACCGTCGCAAACAAGCAATATACACTGACCGGGCTCCAAAACAGCCTCCGGCAGAGGATACTTATAGGGGTCTTCACCATCGGAAATATAATAGCCCTTGGTGCTGATGGCCTTATTGCTGTTGTTCATCAGCTCCACCACATCGGTGAACACGCCCTCATGAGGCACGTCACAACCTGCAAGCAGGATCTCGGAGATCACCAAAGGGTTGCTGGGATCGTAGCGGCTTTCCGCAAAGGCGATCTCGCCCTCTTCGGTGTTGGGATATCCCAAGGAAATGGGTCTTTCCGCAAATTCCCCTTCCACCAAAGCCCAGGAGGTATCCTCCGAGGCAACTCCAACGGGAGCAAAGGTGTATTTACCTTCCGAAGAGGTGATATACACCGTCTCGTCGGCAGAAAGGGAGAAGTTGGCATGAAGCTCTCCGTCCACATACGCACCCACGCCATCGCAATATACCACCAGATATCCTCCTGCAGGAATGACGATGGCGGGCAAAGCATAGCGGTATCGGTTTTCCAAATTATCGGTGAGGTAATATCCGGAAAGGAGTACATCCTCCTCGGAACGGTTATGCAGCTCCAAAGCATCGGAGAACTTGCCGTTTTTGTCCGGTAAGCCGTAACGGTTGTCCAGCAAGAACTCGGTAATCACCACCGCAGGATCTTCGTCGGGAATCCCTTGGGTCATCAACAAATAGCCTTCTTCGGTGTTGGGATAGCCGGGAGTTGCGCGGTCGGTAAGAGCGTAGCCCGTTCCTTGCCACTCCATGACCTGATTTTCTCCCATTGGAGACAGGGTGATCTGGGCGGCAATAGAGCCATCACGATTGTACAGAAACAAGGTCTCTCCACCTGCGGCAGAAAGAGAAAAACCGGTAAGATCGCGATCGATAAAGATCACCAGGTACGTTCCCGCCTTGAAGGGAGTATCTCCAAAGGGGGCGGAGGTGTTTTGCCCGTCAGAAACGGTAAAGCCCTTCAGGTTACAATCCTCGCCTTGGTTATACAGCTCGATATAGTCGCTGTGCTTTCCGTTGGAATCACGGATGATCTCCGTATTTTTGGCACAGATCTCGGAAATCAGAAGATCCAC
>JAZKZH010000013.1:0-32470 GCA_045612545.1 Eubacteriales bacterium | reverse complement strand
CTGCGGGAGCGGACGGTACGGCCTTGGTGGAAGGCCAGCGCACAGAAATTGCACGCGCCGAAGCAGCCACGGTTGTGGGTCACCGAAAAACGGACTTCCTCAATGCCGGGCACACCGCCGTCCTTCTCGTAGGCGGGGTGGTAGGTGCGGGTGTAGGGCAGGGCGTAGACCGCGTCCAGCTCCTCTCTTTCCAAGGCAGGCATGGCAGGGTTCTGCACGAGGATCTTGTTGTCGTAGATCTCACAGATGGCCTTGCCGTTTATGGCGTCCTGATTCTTGTACTGCACGCCAAAGGCCTCGGCGTACTTGCGCTTGTCGGTTTTCAGCTCGTTGTAATCGAAGGTGGCGGCCACGTCAAAGTGGACGGAGTCCGCTTCCTCGGCCTTGCACAGATAGACGGTACCCCGCACGTCGCGGATCTTGCGGATGGGAACGCCCTTGTCCAAAAGGAATGCCAAACGGCGGAGAATGTTCTCTCCCATGCCGTAGGTCAGCATATCTGCACGGCTGTCCACCAGAACACTGCGGCGCACCGTGTTCGTCCAATAATCGTAATGGGCAAAACGGCGGGTGGATGCTTCGATGCCGCCGATGATGATGGGAACGTCACCAAAGGCCTCGCGGATACGGTTGCAATATACGATCACTGCGCGATCGGGACGGTAGCCCGCCTTGCCGCCGGGGGAGTAGTAGTCATCGGTACGTTTCTTCTTTGCCACGGTGTAATGAGCCACCATGGAATCGATGTTTCCGCTGTTCACCAAAAATCCCAGTCTGGGCTTTCCGAATCGCTTGAAATCCTCGGCAGAGCGATAGTCGGGCTGTGGGATGATGGCAACGGAAAAGCCCTCCGCCTCCAACACACGGGAAATGATGGCCGTGCCAAAGGACGGGTGGTCAACGTATGCGTCTCCGGTCACCACAATAAAATCCGGTCGGCCTGTAAGCTCCTCCGGGGTAACGGGTAAAAAGGGCATGGCAAGCTCCTCCTTGGAAAGCGGTTTTTCACAGTATAGCATATTTTTTTACTTTTGTAAAGAAATATCTTGACAAACTGAAAAAAGTGTGATATATTAGGTTTAGAAATAAGAATTATTCCTAAATAGGAGGCGAAAATGACCAGACAGAGACAGCTGATCTATAAGATCATCATGAATACCGAGGGACATCTGTCTGCGGATGAGATCTTCGGGTACGCCAAGGCAGAGATGCCTTCCATCGCCTTGGGTACGGTGTACCGCAACCTGCGGCTGATGGTGGAGGATCGGGAGATCCGCCAGATCGTCACCGATTACGGCCCCGACCGTTACGATCGCAACATGATCCCCCACGAGCATTTGTATTGCGACGGCTGCGGCAAGCTGGTGGACATCACCTTCGGCGGGCTGAAGGAGCTTTTGGAGCTCAAGGGCGAGATCGCCGTCAACGATTACCAGTTGAATATTCGCGGGCTGTGCGCCGCCTGCAATGCGAAAAAGAAAAAAATAAGAGTACAATAAATCTCAACATTTAAAGGAGACTACTATCTATGGAACTGAAGGGCACCAAAACCGAAATGAATCTGCTTGCGGCCTTCGCGGGCGAATCCCAGGCACGTAACAAATACGATTATTATGCAAGCGTAGCCAAGAAGGAAGGCTACACCCTGTTGGCAGACATCTTCACCGAGACCGCAAAGAACGAGAAGGAGCACGCAAAGATCTGGTTCAAGCTGTTGCACGACGGCGGCATTCCCGACACCGCTACCAACCTGGCAGACGCTGCTGCCGGGGAGAACTACGAGTGGACCGATATGTACGCAGGCTTCGCAAAGGATGCCCGCGAGGAGGGCTTCACCCAGATCGCTCTGCTGTTCGACATGGTAGGTGCTATTGAAAAGGAGCACGAGGCTCGTTACAGAGCGGTTCTGGAAAAGCTCCAGACCGAGAAGATCTTCGTTTCCGAGGATGTTTGCGTTTGGCTCTGCACCAACTGCGGCCACGTTCACGTTGGCAAGGCTGCTCCCGAGCTGTGCCCCGTTTGTGCACACCCCAAGGCTTACTTCCAGAAGAAAGTAGAAAATTATTAAAAAACACAGGGTTGAACTTTAGCGGTTCAACCCTGCTTTTTGTTGTCGGATTCGCCCCATGTCTCCGTCGGGCAGGTTTGCAAGCAAACAGCTCCCTCCATGTTTCCCTGAGCGAGGCGGGGAGTACAACGCAAGGACAGAGGCTGATCACCTCACCTCCCGCCGAGCCGAACTCGAACGAGTGACGTGAGTCCGAGTGAGAGGCCAAAACTGCTTGCAGTTTTGGAGGGTATCATGGGGGAAGGCGCTAAATCTCCGCCTGAAACCCCGCTGCGCGCTTTTGCCGCTGCGTGACAAAAGTTTCGCAATACAACGCAAGCGGGTCGCCGAAGGACGTCGACCCCTACAAAACCGTAAGAAGTGTTATCTAACTTTGTGCCGTTTTCTCACGCAACAAGAAGGGGTAAAAACGAGTTTTCGCCGTTCTCTATGCGGGAGAACGGGCTACGTTTTAGCTTTTCCTTGGTTCGGGTTCGTAGGGGTTGACGTCCACGGCAACCCGGAACCGAAGGCAATATTTTTTGCCGACGAAAGAAGATTCTCCGCCGTTGCCACACATTTGCTCCGCAACATCCTTCCCGTTCACCGTTCCGCGAAAAACTTCCGAAACCACTTTGCCCGCTGCATCCGCTTTTTATACTTTTCCTGGTACCGGTTGCAAAAGCTGTAATCGGAAAACGCTTCCATGCGGAATTTCAAAAACCTTAACAGATGTTCGTGTTCGTAACAGGGAGCCTTTTGCTTTTCCAGGGCGGCTTGGATCTGCGCCACGCTGAAGCAGGGACCCTGCTCGTGCCGCAGGCTTTCGCAGGTTTCTTCAAAGAAGAACAGCACGTCCTCTGTCTCGCCCTCCGCGGTGCTCCATCTCCCTACGCAGAGCACGATCTTTTCCGCCCGGTAACGCAGGTGATTGTGGTATTCCGCCGTTTTCTTGCAACGGGGGAACAGCTCGTCCATCAGCCCTTCGATACGGGCGGCCTCTTCACTTGTCAGAACCATACCATCCCTCCTTTAAGCAAAAACGCAACCCGATTTTGGGTTGCGTTTTCTTTGGCGATTTTTAGTCCTTCAGAACGTCGCAGAAGACAAGGATGGTAAGCACGATACCGATAATGCTGTAAAGCTCGATCAGACCGCCAACGATGCCCAGAACGGTACCAACCAACCAGCCCAGCAGGGGAATCCAGACTACAACGAGACCGATGATACCCAGCAAGACGCCGGCGATGGCAGCAGCAACGATCCAAACGATCAGCTTCACTACCAGAGAGGCAATGTTGCCCTTTTGAACAGAGAAAGCATAGGGCCAGAATTTCTTAAGCATATCCATGTTTTATTTCCTCCTAAAAAGTTTTCTGCAAGAAGTATAGCACAAAAAAGGTTGTTTTTCAATAGCTCTTTTGCAATTTTATTTATTTTCTTCCAAAATCCACAAAAGGCTGCTGAATTCCAAGGTCAGCGGTACGTGGAGACCGAAGTTCATCAGCTGGTCGCCCTTGTAGGAGATCCCCGTCTTTTTATCGGTGTAGGTGGCCTCGGGCTTCAAGCCGCGGAGGCAGATACGCTCGTTATGGCCGTAAAGCCGCACGTGGGTCAGCACAAAGGAGGCGATGCAAAGGGACTTGTCCTCGGATACGGTACACCAAGCGGCGTGATCTCCTGCATGGGGATCGCGGAGACGGTAGTAGGTACCCTTGGCGATCTGCTCGCCGTATTCCTTAAAGGTGTTCCCGGTGGAAAGCACCAGCTGCTTTTCCTCATCGGAGAGCTGGGTGGGATCCAATTCGTAACCGAAGGAGCCGGTCAGCGCCACGTTGAAGCGGGTGTCGAAGGAGGTGACGTGCAAGGTCTGGTGGTTGGGAGAAGCGGAAACGTGGGCACTCATGGCAGACAGGGGATATACCAAGGAGGTGCCGTATTGGATGCGCAGTCTCTCGATAGCATCGGAGTTGTCGGAGGTCCAAACCTGAGGCATATAGTACAGCAGACCCGCGTCAAAGCGTCCGCCACCGCCGGAGCAGGATTCAAACAGAACCTTGGGGAAATCGGTGACCAAGCGCTCCAGCAGGCTGTAAAGACCCAGATAGTAGCGGTGGGTGATCTCTCTCTTTTGGTCGGCGGGAATATTGGGGTTGCCTACCTCGGTCATATTACGGTTGAAATCCCATTTCACGTAAGCGATCATGCCGGTGTTCAGAACAGCGGCGATGGAATCGTACAGATAGTCGCAAACCTCTTTTCTGGAAAGATCCAGGATCAGCTGGTTTCTGCCCTCGCTGCGGGGTCTGTCTGCAATGTGCAGGCACCAATCGGGATGGTTGCGGTAAAGATCACTGTCGGGGGAGACCATCTCAGGCTCAAACCAAATACCCAAGTCGATGTTCAAGGGCTTCAGGTGGTTGTAAATGCCTTCGATGCCGTTCGGCAGCTTTCTCTTGTCCACCACCCAGTCGCCCAGGGAGCAGTTATCGCTGTCACGCTTACCGAACCAGCCGTCGTCGATGACCAACAGCTCGATGCCAAGGTCGCCGCAGCAGGTGCCGATCTTCTTCAGTCTCTCTTCGTCAAAGCCGAAGTAGCAGGCCTCCCAGCTGTTCAGCAAAACGGGACGGCGTGCATCGCGGTAAGTGCCTCTTGCCAAACGGGTGCGGAACAAACGGTGGAAATTGTGAGACATGGTCTCCAAGCCGCTTTCGGAGTAGGTCTGCACCGCCTCGGGGGTGTAGAAATCCTCCCCGGGGTTCAGCTTCCAGGAGAATTCCTCGGGGTTGAGACCGATCATAGCGCGGGTCACGTCAAACTGACCAGGAGCCGCTTCTGCCACAAAGTTGCCGGAATATACCAAAACGGTGGCAAATACGTCCCCTGCGGTCTCGGTGGCCTCGGGGGAGGTCAGGATCATAAAGGGGTTGTGTACGTGAGAGGAAGCACCCCTGCGGCTGGACATGATGAATCTGCCGTGCTTGAGAGCGTGGCGCTCGATCTGACGTTCTCTGCAGTGGGTGCCGTAGTTGGAGAGGATGTCAAACTCCGCCTTGTCAAAATCAAAGCTTGCGGACATGGCGCGGCGGATCTGCACACTGCCCTCGCCCTCGTTGACGACGCGGGCATAGCGGGTGAGGATATCGTACTCTGCCATCACGCAGTAATAAAGCTCCACCGTGACCTTGCTGTATGCATCCTGTAATTTGATCACCAAGGTCTCGCATTCATTCTCGTTTTCTGCGTAAACTGCGGGCAGACCGGGGATGCCGGGCTTGCCGGAAAGCACTTCGTGGCTGATATAGCGCAGGTCTACGATGTTACTGCCGTCGGTATTTTCGATCTCCAAGGCGGGGGTACGCAGGTCGCCTCTGCCCCAGCAGGGATATTCCAGAGGAACGTCATCCAGGATAAAGCCCCGGCAGCCCTCCAAACGGGGAGAGAAGGCGGCTCTGCCCTGTTCGCGGAAGAAATAGGAGTGATCTCCCGGGGCAAGCTTCTTGCCCCAGTACAGATGGAGCAGGAAACCGTCCCGTACCTGCATCACGTAGCTGAAGCTCTTGGTGTTCAGTTGGAATTGTAAAGTATCCTTATCAAAAAAGATCATAATGCTCCTCCGAGTGTTTGTTTTTCCTCACTTATTTTACAGGAAAAATGTATATTTGTCAAGGGTTATCCGGATTCCCCGCGCAGGTCGTACGGCACAAAGTCGTTTCATAAGCCAACGCAAACGGGAGGTCGAGGCGCCCTCCCCTACGGTTACACATGATGTATGGGCTAAAATCATGCCGCATTTTCACGCAACGAGTAAGGCATAAAATGAATTATCGCTGTCCTCCGTGCGGGAGAGAGGGGTGTTTTTTAACCTTTTCTCGGCTCGGTTTCGTAGGGGACGACGCCCACGGCGTCCCGGAACCGAAGGCAACGTCTTCCACCATTGCAACGATATTCTCCGCCCATGCAACCCATTTCCCGCGCCCCTCCTTCAAATCTCCACTTTCCTCTTGCGAAAAAGGGAAATATATGGTATACTACCCCGTGAGGTGATAGGTTTGAAAAAGGGGTCCTTTTTCAAACGTGATTTTGTGGCTTCGCTCACAAAATCCATCTAAACCGCCCGCTTTGCGGGCTGCGAAAGGCGTGAGCATACTATGTTCAAATTCGATAACGGATGGGATGCTCTTCTTGCACCCGAATACGATAAGCCCTATTACCAAGCCCTGCGGAGCTTCTTAAAAGGGGAATACCTCCACAGCGGACACCGCATCTTCCCGCCCATGGAGGATCTTTTCTCCGCCTTCCGCATGACGGGGTACGAGAACGTAAAGGCGGTGATCCTGGGGCAGGATCCCTACCACGAGGTGGGGCAGGCCCACGGGATGTGTTTTTCCGTGCGGAAGGGTGTGCAGATCCCTCCCTCCCTGCAGAATATTTACAAGGAGCTTGCAAGAGATATCGGCTTTGTTCCGCCTCCCCACGGCGATCTCACGGAATGGGCACAGCAGGGTGTTTTGCTTTTGAACAGCGTTCTCACCGTAAGGGAGGGCATGGCAGGCTCTCACCGTGGCAAGGGATGGGAGATCTTCACCGATCAGGCCATCCGTTTGCTGAACGAAAAGGAAGAGCCGGTGGTGTTCTTCCTGTGGGGGAACTACGCCCGTGCCAAGAAGGAGCTGATCACCAACCCTCGCCATCTGGTGCTGGAAACGGTACATCCAAGCCCCCTTTCCGCTTCCCGCGGGTTTATGGGCTGCGGACACTTTTCCAAGTGCAACGCCTTCTTGGGAGACCGTGCCATCGATTGGACCATCAGCGTATAGGCCGATAGGAAGCCTATAGGCAGATGTTTACAAAAAAGACTTGACTTAGGACGATTTTTGGAGTATACTATCGACAACTGTGTATATAACTATGTTCGAAGGATGTAAGCTATGATTTCGCTGATCAAAAAGCTTTGGGGGATGGAGATCATCCGCTATCTCTTCGCCGGGGGCACGGCGTTTGTTTTTGATAATATTTTGGTGTTTAACCTGTTCAATATGTTCCTGCTTCCCGATCTGGGGATGTGGATGGGGATGGACGTGACCAACATGATCTCCGTGACCATGGGGTTCATCGTAGGTCTTTTGATCAACAACTTCATGTCCATGTATCTGGTGTTCACAAGCGAGGAGCAAAAGAAGAACAGCCGCACGGCGAAGGCCTTCTGGCAATTCACCGTGGTGGGCATTATCGGCCTGGTTCTGAGCATTTTGTTGAATCAGGGCTGCATTACCTTGTTTGGTGACGGAGATATCAAGGAGCTGATCTATAAGGTGTCCATCGCCATTCCCGTAACCGGTTGGAACTACGTTGGTCGAAAATTCTTCGCCAACAGAAAGTAAAGATAAAAGAGGTTTATCATGTCTAAAACAGCTATCATCATCGGCGCAGGCCCTGCGGGTCTGACTGCCGCGTACAAACTGCTTACCGAAACCGACGTGAAGCCCATCATTCTGGAGGAGACGGATGCCATCGGCGGTATCTCCCGCACGGTGAACTATAACGGCAACCGTATGGATATCGGCGGTCACCGTTTCTTTTCCAAGGATAAAGAGGTAAACGAGCTTTGGGCGCACATTCTGCCCACTCAGGGTGCTCCTGCCTATGACGATAAGGTGCTGGGCAGAGAGAAGCCCTTGGTAGAGGGCGGCCCCGATCCGGAGCAGGTCGATAAGGTCATGCTGGTGCGTGACCGTGTTTCCCGCATCTACTTCTTAAAGAAGTTCTTCCAGTATCCCATTACCTTAAGCGGCGAAACGCTGAAGAACATGGGCTTTGCCAACACCATGAAGGCCGGCTTCGGCTACCTTTGGTCCTGCGTTCACAAGAAGCCCGAGGACAGCCTTGCAAATTTCTATATCAACCGCTTCGGTAAGCCTCTCTACGAGATGTTCTTCGAGGATTATACCGAAAAGCTTTGGGGTGTGAACCCCAAGGATCTTTCCGCCGATTGGGGCGCACAGCGCGTTAAGGGACTTTCCCTTTGGAAGGCGCTGGCCAACGCCATCACCGGCCCCTTCAAGAAGAAGGGCGGCAAGGTGGAGACCTCTTTGATCGAGCAGTTCGTTTACCCCAAGAAGGGCCCCGGTCAGCTTTGGGAGACCTTGGCTGAGGAGATCATTTCCCTGGGCGGTGAGATCCGCATGAACAGCTCCGTCAAGGGTATTAACCTTGGCGACGGCAAGGTGGATTCCGTTACCCTGGCGGATGGCTCCGTGGTAGAGGGTGATTACTTTATCTCCTCCATGCCTATCAAGGATCTGGTGGAGGGCATGGGCAAGGAGAAGGTTCCCGCCGAGGTTTACGACGTGGCAACCACCCTGCCTTACCGTGATTTCATCACCGTAGGTCTGCTGGTGAACAAGCTGCAGATCCAAAACAAGACTAAGATGAAGACGCTTTCCAACATCGTTCCCGACTGCTGGATCTACATCCAGGAGCGTGACGTAAAGCTGGGCAGACTGCAGATCTTCAACAACTGGTCTCCCTACATGGTGGAGAAGCCCGAGGAAACCGTTTGGATCGGCCTTGAGTATTTCTGCAACGAGGGCGACGAGATGTGGGAAATGAGCGACGAAGCCTTCATTGATTTTGCCAAGAAGGAGCTTGCCCACATCGGTGTCATCGATGAGTCCGACGTGCTGGATGCCAACCGTGTCCGGGTGAAGAAGGCGTACCCCGCTTACTTCGGCTCTTACTATCAGTTCGACAAGGTGAAGGATTACCTCAACACCTACGATAACCTGTTCTGCGTGGGCAGAAACGGTCAGCACCGTTACAACAATATGGATCACTCCATGGTCACTGCCTTCGAGGCGGCCAAGTGCATCAAGAACGGCTCTACCGACCGTACCTCCGTTTGGGGTGTCAACACCGACAAGGAATACCACGAGGAAAAGCAGGAAGATAAGCAGGCGTAAAGTTCATATTAATAAATTCCAAAAGCTTTCAAAGGGTTTTTAAGGGGAACTTTTTTCAAGAAAAAGTTCCCCTTAAATTGTATCTTATGTTGTTACGTTTTCTTCCACACACGGGGTGAGAAGAAGATCAGTACGGGTAGGATCTCCAATCTGCCGATGAGCATGATCAAGGAGAGCAGCAGCTTTGAAAATACGGAGAAATCCGCAAAATTCCCCGCAGGGCCTACCTTGGCAAGACCGGGGCCCACGTTGTTGATGCAGGTCAGCACCGAGGTGAAATGGGTCTCGAAGCCGAACCCTTCAAAGGAGATGAGCAAAACGGAAATCACGATCAACGCCAGATACATACTCATGTAATTGGCAACCCTGCGCTGGGTCTCGGTGGGAACCGCTTCGCCGTCCATACGTACTACGTTGACCGAATTGGGGCGGACGAGATGCTTCAATTCTCTGCCCATGTTCTTGAACATTAAGATCACGCGGGAGACCTTCAGGCCGCCTGCGGTAGAGCCTGCACAGGAGCCTAACACCATGAGACACAAAATCACCGTCTTGGCAAGATCCGGCCAGAGGTCATAGTTCACCGTGGCAAAGCCCGTGGTGGAGATGATGGAGGCTACTTGGAAGAAGGCTGTGCGGATACAGCCCTCCGCGGAAAAGAAGGTGTCCCACACGTTCCACGCGATCACCGCCGTGGCGACGGTGCAGATCAGCAAATATACCCTCAGCTCCTCGTTCTTCAAAACCTCTTTAAACCGCTTTAGCAGCAGGAAGAAATACAGGTTGAAGTTGATGCCGAAGATCACCATAAAGACGGCGATGATCCATTCCGCCGCAGGATTGTTGTAGCCTGCGATAGAGCTGTTCAACACGGAGAAGCCGCCCGTTCCCGCCGTGGCAAAGGTGTTTACCAGAGAGTCGTACAAGGGCATTCCCGTGCAAAGCAACAGCACCGTCATCAATGCGGACAATGCAAGGTAAATGGTATAGAGGATCATGGCGGATTGCTTCATTTTGGGAACCAGCTTGCCCTTTTGAGGACCGGTGGTCTCCGCACGGAGCAGGTGAATGGCCTGTCCGCCGGCAGAGGGAAGCAGAGCCAGCATAAACACCAGCACGCCCATACCGCCGATCCAGTGGGTGAAGCTCCGCCAGAAGAGGATACCTCTGGGCAGGGATTCGATCTCCGTCAGAATGGTAGCACCCGTGGTGGTAAACCCGGAAACCGTCTCAAAAAACGCATCCACGTAAGAAGGGATGGCGCCGGAGAATACGAAGGGCAACGCACCGAAGGCAGAGAGCAAGAGCCAAGACCCCGCCACGCAGATCATACCGTCCTTGGCGTAAAAGCGGGATTCCTTGGGCTTTAAGAACAATGCGGGAAAAGAAACCGCAAGCAGAATGAGGATGGTAAAGGCAAAGGGTAGCAGGGATTCGCCGTAAATCAGTGCCGTCAGCATCGGCACCAAAAGCAAGGCTGCCTCAATGGCGAGGATGACCCCCAGCAGATACCCTACCATGCGGTAGCTCATGATTCCAGGATATCTCCCAGATCTTCGGGATGGTGCTTGGCGGTAACCACGATGACGGTATCGCCGTTGCTGATCACGTCGTTACCTGTGGGAATGATGACCTTATCCTTTCGGCCGATACAAGCAATGAGGAAGCCTTTTTTGCATTTCAGCTCCTTCAAGGGGATATCCGTCAGCCCCTCAATGCTTTCCTTCACGCGGAATTCGATTGCGGCAACCCGATCGGAAAGGAATTTATGCAAGGTCTCAATGTGGGAGCTGCCCGCATTGGCAAGAGAACGCACGTAGCGCAGAATGTAGGAAGCAGTGGAGGAACGGGGAGAAACGATGCTCTGCAGACCCACCCCACGGAAGAAATCCACGTAGGACATGGTGCGGATCATGGTGACCACCTTCCGCACGCTCTTGGTTTTTGCGTACATGGAGATGATGGCGTTTTCCTCGTCGGTGTCCAGCAGTGCAAGGAAAGCGTCTGCACGCTCCAAGCCCTCCTCTAAGAGAAGATCTTGGCGGGTAGGATCTCCGCATACTACGGTGCAGGAATCGTATTCTTCTGCGATCTCATTGCAGAGATTGCGGTTTTTCTCGATGATGGTGGATTTGATGTGAGCCTTTTCCAGCAAAGCCTCCAGATAGTAGGTTATCCGTCCGCCGCCGGCAATGAGCACGTCCTTCACGGGACGCTTTTTTTCGCCTGCCGCAACAAAGAAGCGGGAAAGCTCCTCGTCCGGTGCGGTCACGCAAAGTGCATCTCCCGCTTGGATGGTGAAGAAGCCGTTGGGGATCAAGGCTTCGTCTCCCCGCAGTGCGCCGCAGACCAGAAAACGCAGGTGCAGCTTGGCGCGAAGCTCGTTCAAGGTGACACCGCAGAGAGGGGATCCCTCTGCCACCACGAATTCCGCCATTTCCACTCTGCCGCGGTAGAAGGTATCCACCTTAGCCGCAGAGGGGAACCGCAGAGAGCGATAGATCTCCTTGGCGGCCGCCAGCTCCGGGTTGATGGTGAGAGAAAGATTCATTTCGGATTTCATAAGGGACATCAGCTCGGAATATTCCGGGTTGCGCACTCTGGCAACCGTGTTCTGTGCGCCCAGCTTTTTGGCCGCGGCACAGCAAAGAATATTCAGCTCGTCTCCGGAGGTCACGGCAATGACCAGTTCGGCCTTTTCCGTTCCTGCCTTGCGCAATACGGAAATATCCGCCCCGTTGCCCACCACGCCGAACACGTCGCAGGTGCTGGTGATCTCTTCCACGGCGGCGGCATTGCCGTCGATGATGGTAATATCATGTTTTTCCGCAGAAAGCTCTGCGCAGATGGCGGCGCCTACCGTGCCGCCTCCGATGATGACGATGTTCATAAAAAGAAGACTCCTTAATATGAATGAATACTGCTTCAGTATACCACGCTTGCCGAAAAAATGCAAGAGGCTATTGAAAAAATAGAACGGAGTTGCCTTGACAAAACGGACTTTTGATGGTATCCTTGCATTAGTAAAATGTGAGAGGAGGATTCTTTTTTTGAAGAAAACGTTGCTTTTGCTGTGCGGCTTGCTTTTGCTGGCAGGCTGTCAGGGCGAATCGGAGCAGGAAAGCAGTGCCGTAAGCACTGCCGCAAGCAGTGAAGAAAGCCTTGTATCCGCGGAAAGCTCTCGGGCGGAATCCTCTTATCCTTCGGAAATTTCCTTGCCGGAGGAGCTTTTTACCTCCTCGGAGGAGGAAGCTTCCCTTCCCGTTACCCCCGACCCTATCACGTTGCGGGGAGTCTTACGCTTTACCTTCCCGGAGGGGTGGCAGAACCAAGGCGATTCGGACAGCCTTTTTGCCGTCTCTCCCGACGGCACTGCCTCCGTGCAGGGGAGCTTTACCCCTCTTGCCACCATGCAGGGGATCACGGGGGAGATGCTTGCCTCCTCTGCCGCACCTGCCTTGCAGAAGGCGTGGGAGGACAGCGGTGTCAGCGGTGTGGCATACGATGTAGCCGCCTTCTTCCCGGAGGGAACGCCTTACAGTACCGTTGCTCTGCAGGGCGTGCTGGAGGGCACCGCGGTGTTTCAGTGGCAGATCTACGTTCCCTTGACGGATGGCTATCTCACCCTTACCGTTACCGCTTACGATCAGGACATCCGCGCCGATCTGATGAAGCACTTTTCTGCTCTTTAAATTTTTTTAGATGCTGAAGGGCCTTTCTTTTTCTCAAAGAAAGGCCCTTCATTGTTTTTTATTCTACTGTGATCTTCACGGTGCAGACTTCCGATTCACCCATGTAATTGTTGTAGGTATAGGTGAAGGAATCCGTTCCGGTAAAGCCCTTGTCGGGGAAGTAACGGAAGGTGCCGTCGCTTGCAAGCGCCACGTATCCGTGCAGGGCTTTGGAGGCCAGGGTGTAGAGATACAGCCCGTTCTCCGCGTTCAGGTCGCCCTCCAGCATGGTGTCCTTCTTGCTATTGCAGAGAAGATCTTCCACCTTATCGGGAGCGGCCTTCAGGGTGCCTCTCATAAACTGATAGGTGGCGTCGTACTGCATACGGGAGAGGGGATTGCCGCTGTAAGCCATCTGAATGTAGTTGGAAAGATCCGCGTAGTAAATATGGGTTGCGCCCTCCATGTAGCCCTCGGTAATGCCGTAATACAGATACAGCATATAGTTCCGCACGAACAGCGGGTCGGAGAGGGCTTGGTAGGAATGCTCGATCTCCACGCAGAAGTGCTGACGCTTGGTGCGGGAGGCGGTGACGTCAAAGCGGTAGAGGGGCTGCTCCAGATCGAACATATAGTTGGGCTGCATACATACCAGATCGAAGCCCAATTCATAGCCCTGATAATAGCGGTTTGCGGTGTAGTAGGGGATCCACAGCAGGTTGGTGCCGTGGGCGTGAACGTATTCCGAGGTCTCGGTGATGATGTGGGAGTTATCCTCGGTGACGGAGGTGGAGGGATCGTCCCAATTTACCGATTCACCGTTCCAGTAGAAGCCGTCCAGCTCCAAATGCTCATAGCCTCTGGAAGCAAATTCATCCATACACATGGTGACAAACCAATCCACCACCTTCTTGCGATCCGCCGCCTTGGAAAGATCCTCGGAGACCCCGTCTCCGTCCACGTCCCCGAAGTTGGTGACCTTTTCGCAAATACACCACATATTGATGTAAACGTAGGCCTTGTAGTCCGGGCGGTTCAATTCCTTTTTAACTTCGCCCACGGTGGTGTTCAGCAGATCCAGCCCGCTGGCGCCGTTGAAGATGGCGTCGAACAACTCCTCCCAGTCGGCCTTTACGTTGTAAAGGTGGAGCTGGTTGTTGGATTTGGTCTGGCCGTACATACCGTAGAGGAAGCCGTCGAAATAGAAATCCAACGCCTTGTTATTCTCGTCCACGTATGCGACGTAGGCCTTGATCTTATCGCCGAAATCTACGTTGCCGAAGGTGAGGATGATGTCCTCTGCCTTTACGGAGGTGTTTTGGCTGTTGGCGTATTGCTCGCGGGCGGGGTTGGTGTAATAGATCACGGAACGGATTCCGCTGTCCTTCAGACGCACCGTATCCTTCTTGACCTCCTTGGTACCGAAGGCGCGGAGCTCGTCCAAGAACATCACGGAGCCGTCTACGCGGAAGCGGACAAACCGAGCCGCATAGGGGGTCTCCAGCTCACAGGTGAAGGTGAGTCTGGTGGCGTTTTTGTTTTTGGGATCGTTTTCGTTCCGCAGGTAATCGTAGACCTCGTACCAGTTCTCGCCGTCGTCGGAAAGGAACACGGAGATGGATTTGGGTCTTGCAATGCCCCAATCCGTCTGCTCCAGAATGCTCAGCTCCAGGGTATCGACGGTGGAAAGCTTGCCTAAATCATAGAAGAATTCATAGGCGTTGCCACCGGTGACGAAGAACCATTCGCCGCTGTAGCAGTACTTGTTCTGGCTGTCGCCCAGCTTGCCGTCGGTGAGGATGGGGGAGTCGGGATCGGTTCTCTTCTGGCTGTTGGATTGCAGCTCGTGAGAGGGCTCATAGCCGGAGCAGGCAACCTGCTGGATCAGCCCCAACAGCAAATTCTGACGGGTGGCGTAATCACTGTCGGTGGAATCCCAATGCAGATCCTCCTCCACGTAGGGGAAGTCCAGCGGCGGGTAAAGCTCGGTTTCCGGCGCTTCGGAAACACCGCCCATGATCCGGATCTCCTCCACCCAGCAGGTCTGTCCCTCGGGGATGGCGATCTTCACGTAGCGAAGCTTTACGTACTCCGGCAACAGCAGGGTGTAGGCGTGGTGATCGTTGTTCCCGGGGGAGTAAGCTCTTCCCAAAAGGGTGTAGCTCTTACCGTCCAAGGAGCCGAAAATATCCACGTAATCGGGGAGCGTCACGGCAAGTCCCTTGCCTAAGGCGAATACCTTCACGGCGTATACGTTTTCCTGGGCGGATTTCAGATCCAGCTTCACACTGCCGCCGGTAATGCCCACCCATACGGATTCTCCGTAGAGTCTGCCGGTGTGGTCGTCATCGGTGAGCAGGGCATCGTTCTTGGGAGCCCGTTTATCAAAGGTACAGCCGTCAAAGGTGTAGCTCTTGTAAAGGGCCAGATTGGTGCTGTAGGTGGGCTTTGCGGTTTTTCCCGTGGAGAGGGAAGCCCATGCGCCTCTGTCGATGTCCTCGGTGGTGTAAACGGCTTCCGCGCCGTCACCCTTTTCCTCGGGCTCGTCCACGTCGGCGTAAACCTCAAGCTCGTCCAAAAAGATAAATCCGGCGCTGCGGGTGACGCGGAAGCGGATGTAACGGTATTCGTAAAGCTCCTCGAAATTGACCGTGGCGGTGCTGACTGTCATATCGCCGGTGGCTTCAAACTTGGCTCTGCCAAGAGTGTCCCACTTCTTTTTGTCGTTGGAGCCGTAGACACGCAGGGTATCGGGAATCTTTACCCCGTCTTTGTTCATATCAATGCCTCTGGCGGAAGCGCCGGAAAGCCGCTTTCCGTCCTCGCCCAGATCTATGATCACCACCAGATCGCCGGTGTATCCCACCATGCGCACGTCGGTGTAATGCACCCCGATGTCAAAGGCCTTTTGTCCATCGGTGAGCTGGGTGTCAAACAGATCGGGATAATGCTCGGAGGGCTTGGTAGAGCCGTAGGTGTAGCTTTTCCCCACGCTGACCAAGGTGTGGCGGAAGGTGCCGGGGTCGGTAACGCTTTCCTCGGTGCTTTCCATGCCGCTTTCCTCGGTGCTTTCCGCTGTGCTTGTTTCTCCGGGGGTATTCCCGTCACAAGAAGCTAAAACCAGCATACAGGCCAGCAAAAGCAGAGCGATGATTCTTTTCATATGCATTTTCTCCTTTGGTTCGTTTTTTGCAGTATAGCATATTTTGAGGGAAAAATCAAGGACGGATTTTTAAGGAACCTCATCCACCGTCTGCGGAGATGAATAAAGGTTGCTTTTTTGTTTGGTTCCGTCCGCATTCGGTCCCCCTTCCCCAAAGGGGAAGGTAGGCTTGCTTCGCAAGCGAAAAAGGGTGTTCTGTATTTTCTCGCCATTACTTATGTCTGCGAACGATTGAAATCTCTTTTCCGCGCACCGAAGGTGTGCTTCACCTTCCCCACAGCGTGGGGAAGGGGGACCGTCGGAGGACGGAAAAAGCAAGAGAAATTGAACTATACTTATCTCCGCCGACGGTGGATGAGGTTCCTCTTTCACAATAAAAAAGCGGAACGCCCTCAGACGTTCCGCCTTATACGCTTTTACTTTCTCTTTTTCAGGAAGGCAACCACGCCGCCGCAGACCAGCACCACGCCGATGCAGATCAGCCAGATGGCAATACCTGCATCATCGTCCTCAGCGGGGGTGCTTTCCGTTTCGGAAGCCGCTTCGGACAGCGTTTCGCTTGCTTCTTCGCTGACCTCCGTGCTTGTCTCGGTGGATTCCTCGGGACGTTTTCCCGCTACGATATAGGTTACGTCGACCCCTGCCGCCCCAGTGATCCGTCGGGGCGTACAGCCTTCTGCCTCCTTGGGCACGGGAACGTACATGGTTGCACCTTCTGCCATGACCCAAAGACCGCATTCCATCACGTCGCCGTCGTCGAATTGTATCTTCACGGGAACGGTGACCGCGTTCTTTCCGTCGTAGACAGCCAAGAGATACTCGGAAACGTACTTCGCCCAAAGCTTATGCCCCTCGGGGGATTGGTGAATACCGTCTCCCGCCGCTAAGAACTTGGTCATGTCTTCTTTTTCCGCCTCGGCGTAAATGTCGATAAGCCCGCAATCATATTCCTCTGCCAGCTCACGGACCACGTTACAGAAATCCTTCATGTTGCCGTAGGCGTAATCCAGCCCGTAGCCGCCGGGGGAATAGAACCCGTCTGCCGCGTAGGCGTCGTGGGGAGCGATCAGGATCACGTCGGTGCCCAGCGCCTGCAGCTCTTCGATGATGTGGATCATGTTCTCCTTGTATTTTTCAAGGGATACGTTGGGGGCGTTTTTGCTTTGGGACTGTGCCTGGTCATTCATACCGAAGCAGACCAAAGCCACGTCGGGGTTCTTTGAAAGCACGTCCCGCTCCAATCTGCCCACGGCGTTGATGGTGGAGTCGCCGCCCACGCCTGCGTTGATCACGCTTGTGCCGATGTAGCCGCCCAGCATGGAGACCCAGCCGCTTCTTGCGGTCAGGGAGTCGCCGAAGGCCAGGACGGTCTTATCGGAAAGACTGCTCTCCAAGGCCTCAGCGGAGAAGCAATACAGCTTTGCGGAGGCGGAAACGGAGTTGTCGGCGGAAACGGTGACGGTGTAAGCACTGCCGATCTCCAATTTTCCCTTGGGAATGGTGTAGGAGGTGCCGTTGACCTTGGTGGGGGTCACCAGCAGGGTGCAGAGATTGTTGGAGGTGGAATTGTTCACGGAGACGGTGTAAGACTTAGCGCCCGCCACGGGTTCCCATTCTACGGTAAAGCCGTCGGGAGTGCATTTTGCGTTTGCCTCCATTTTCAAAACAGGGGCGGCTTTCAGGTCGCTCTTGTTTGCGGGGGAAATAGCTGTTTTCCCCTCCATGGGCTGATTCAAGCAGATGGTGTACTTGTTGTTTTCCTTGTAGAAGTAGGCCTTGTTCCCCACAGCAGCCGCCTGCACGCTGTTCTGGGAGAGGGAGGCGCAATCCAAAATGACAAAGCCGTTCTTGGGGATCACGGGAGCCTTGCTCAAGCCGCTGCCTACGTTTGTGTCCGTAGCGATAACACGGTAACAGCCCTCCGTAACGTCCCAATCAAACACCACGCATCTCCACCAGGAGTAATCGTAGGTGTTCTTCACGTAGTCGCCGAAGGATTTATCGAACAGGATACAATCCTGCTCTGCATAATGGGTGGAATTGACATAGTTAGGGGAGATGATCAATTGGGGCAGATCGTTTCGGTTGGCAATGGGATCGTAAGCCGTCTTGCCGGTGTCGGGAGTGCCCACCTTCACGTAGGAATTGCTGGTGAAATCATCGGCGTACCAGTTCTTGCCGTTGGTCTGAATGCTCCCTGCTGCCAGAGAGGTGCCGTAAAGGTAAACCTTGGTGCCCACCTTCAGGGACTTGGCGTAATCGTTGCTTTTCTTAATACGGTCTGTGATATAGTTGATCCCGCCGGTGGAGGAATAGTCGTTGCCAACGCAGATGCAGTAGGCAAATCCGTTTTCCGGGATCTCCATCTGAGATTTATCCGAGTTGTTGGAGTTGGTGTTGCTCTCCTTCAGGACGAAGCAGCTTTGCGTCGCATCCCAATCGAAGATCAACACCGTCCACCAAGCGAAGGTGCCCTTTTCTCCCAGCTTTTTCACGGCAGAGCCGGAAAGAACGATGGCGGAGCCTTCCGTGGAGGGGCTTGTGTTGATGTGGGTGATGAGCAGGGTACTGTCTTCGCTTCCGTAGGCAAAGGCCGTCAGAGGAAGCAGCGTGGCTGTCACCAACAGAATGGCGAGTATACGAAGCAGTTTCATGGCGAAGAGTTCCTTTCTTCTTGAATTTGGTAACATTTTATCATATCCGAGGCGGGAATGCAATGTTTTCGTGAAAAAAAGGATTGATTTTTTCCGACGGATGGTATATAATAAGAAAATGTATTAAGATGCCTTCGTATACCTACGGAAAGGAGTGTTTGGCCGTGACAGAATTTGCAAAACGATTCAATCAAAAAAAACGGGAGCTGTTTGCCCGTTATTACGGTTTTCTGAACCCTCCTCAGCAGGAGGCAGTGGCCACCGTGAACGGCCCGTTGCTGGTGCTGGCGGGGGCAGGCTCGGGGAAGACCACCGTGCTGGTCAACCGCATAGGCAACATCATCCTTTTCGGCAACGCATGGCAATCCGAGGAGCTTCCTTACGATGCCGAACAGCTCTACCCCATGATGCTGGAGGCGGAGCACGGCTCTCGCGCAGGGATCCGTTCCGTTTTGGAGCAGACGGCGGTGGATCCCGCCCGTCCTTGGCGGGTGCTTTGCATCACCTTTACCAACAAGGCGGCAGGAGAGTTCAAGGAGCGTTTACAGACCCTTTTGGGAGAGCGTGCCCGTGATATCTGGGCAGGCACCTTCCATTCCGTTTGCGTGCGGATCCTCCGTCGGCACATCGGCCTATTGGGGTATCCCACCAATTTTACCATCTACGATACCGACGACGTGAAAAAGGTGATCTCCGCCATTATGAAGCGCCGTCATATGGACGAAAAGATCCTTTCTCCCAAGGCGGTGATCGGTCTGATCTCCCGCTACAAGGACAAGAGCTACACCCCCGAGGAAATGATGATGGACGCGGGGAAGGACACCCGTATTCTGAAGTCTGCGGAGGTCTACGCCGAGTACCAACGGGAGTTAAAGCAATCCGGCGCTTTGGATTTTGACGATATCATCATGCTCACCGAGCAGCTTTTCTCGGAGCAGCCTGCGGTGCTGGAGCAATACCGCAATCAATTCGATTACATTCTGGTGGACGAGTTCCAGGACACCAACCCCTCTCAGAACCGCCTGGTAGCCATGCTGGGCGGCGGCAAGGAGAACGTGTGCGTGGTGGGGGATGACGACCAGTCTATTTACAGCTTCCGCGGGGCAACGGTGGAGAACATTTTGCAGTTCGACCGTACCTTCCCCCGGGCAAAAATCGTGCGCCTGGAGCAGAATTACCGCTCCACCGGGCATATCTTAAATGCGGCCAACGCCGTCATCAAGCACAACAAGGGCAGAAAGGGCAAGAACCTCTGGACAAAGGCGGGAGATGGGGAGTGCATCCATGTCCACCGTCCCATGACCCAAGGGGAGGAAGCCCTTGCCATCATCGGGGAGATCCGGGGTCAGGTGAATTCCGGCAAGCGACGGTACGGGGATTTTGCCGTGCTGTACCGTATGACCGCCCTTTCCAATAACATCGAGCAGGCCTTTGTGAAGCACCGCATCCCTTACCGCATTTGCGGGGGGTTGCGCTTTAACGAACGGCGGGAGATCAAGGACGTGATCTCCTACCTTTCCGTGGTGAACAACCCTGCGGACAACGTACGCTTGCGACGTATCATCAACGTGCCCAAGCGTGCCATCGGAGATACCACCCTTTTGAAGGTGGAGACGGTTGCCGGCAGAGACGGAAAAAGTCTGTTTGACGTGATCTCCAATGCGGAGTTTTATTCGGAGTTCGGGAAATCCGCAGGCAAGCTTAAAGAATTTGCAAGGCTTATAGAATCCATGCGGGAGTTTGGGGAGACCCATTCCCTTACCGCCACCGTGGAATACGTACTGCAATCCTCCGGTTACCTCCGCTTCCTTGCGGAGGAGGCCAATGCGGACGGAGATACCGAGCATGAGCGCGAGCAGAACGTAAAGGAGTTCCTTTCCACCGTGAAGATGTTCGAGGAAACGGCAGAAGAGCCCACCTTGGCATCCTTCCTGGAGGAAATGGCTTTGGTCTCCGATCTGGATGCCTTGGAGGAAGGGCAGGATGCCGTCACCATGATGACCATCCATTCCGCCAAGGGCTTGGAGTTCCCCGTGGTATTCCTTGTGGGCTTTGAGGACGGGCTGTTCCCAAGCCTGCAGGCTCTCATGGAGGGCGGCGAGGAAGAAGAACGCCGTTTGGCCTACGTTGCCATCACCCGCGCCAAGGAGGCGCTGTATATCTATCATTGCGAGTCCAGAATGCTCTACGGCAGAACGGATCTCCGTGTGGCCTCTCGCTTCCTTGCGGAGATTCCCGAGGAGGAATGCGAAAAATCCTACCGCACCTCTCCCTCCCGAAGAGAGATGGGCAGGGAGGAAAGCAGACGGGAGGCTGTCTCCTTTGCACCGCCCAAAGCATCGGCAGGCGGGCAGAGTGTGTTTGCCCCCGGGGATCGGATCAAGCACCCCTTCTTCGGTGCAGGTGAGATCCTCTCCGCGCAGAATATGGGCGGAGATATGCTCTATGAGATCGCCTTTGATAACGGCTCCACAAAACGTATTATGGGCAGCTTCGCAAAGCTGCAAAAGGAATAAAGGAAAAACATACTATGGCTACTATCAAACCTATTCGTGCTATGCACTACACACCGAAAGCAGGGGAGCTTTCCACATGCGTTTGCCCCCCTTACGATATCGTCAGTGACGAAGAATACAATTCTCTTTTGGAGCAAAACCCCTACAACCTCATCCGTTTGGAGCTTCCCAAGGGGGGCGAAGAACGCTACGAGGAAGCGGGAAGAAGCCTTTCTGCTTGGTTGGACGCGGGAATCCTCGCCCGGGACGAAGAAGAGGGGATCTACGTATACACAGAAACCTTCGCTGTGGAGGGGATTACCTATTCCTTTACCGGCTTGGTGTGTCGGGTAGGGCTGGTGCCCTTTGCGGAGCGTGTGGTGCTTCCCCATGAGGAGACCCTTTCCAAGGCAAAAACCGACCGCTTTAACCTGATGTGCGCTACCGGGTGCAACTTCTCCTCTGTGTACTCCTTGTACCGTGATAAGGAGGGCACGATCCGCGAGATCATCAAGGATTCCAAGGCTTTGCCCGTGCTGGCGGAATTTACCGACGGGGAAGGGGTCACCCACACCCTGCGTAAGATCACTGAAGAAGATACCGTTGCCCGCTTGGTAAACGCCTTTGCTGACAAGCAGCTGTTCATCGCAGACGGCCACCACCGCTATGAGACAGCCCTCAATTTCAAGAACCATCTGGAGCAAAACGGCAACCCCAACGGCTGGGAGGCAGACAGCATTCTGATGACCCTGGTGGATCTGGAGGATGACGGCTTGGTGGTGCTTCCCACTCACCGCCTCATCCGCGACCTGCCTGTGGATAAGGCAGACTTCCTTGCCAAGGCAAGCGTCTATTTCACCGCCACCGAATACCCCGATGTGATGAAGGCCAAGGAAGTGCTGAACACCTGCAAAAACAAGCACGCCTTCGGGCTTTACACCGGAGGTGATGGCTTTACTTTGCTGGTTGGCAACGAAAAGGCAGACGCACTCTTCGTGGAAGGCAGATCCGCCGCCTACGCCGATCTGGACGTTACCGTGCTCCACACCCTGCTTTTGGAAGGGGTGCTGGGCATCGACCGTGAGAACATGGCAAAGCAGATCAATCTGCGCTACACCCGTGATGAAAAGGAAGCGGTTCGATCCGTCCGTGACGGGGAGTCCACCGCCGCCTTCCTGCTGAACGCCACCTCCGTGGAAGAGATCCGTGCCGTGGCAGAGGCGGGGGACAAGATGCCCCAGAAGAGCACCTACTTCTATCCCAAGCTGAAGACCGGCTTGGTGATGAACAAAATGTAATTTTGATAAAGAACCTTTATACAAAAGAGGAACGATAAATATGGCAAGACAACTGGAAAAAACCTACAATCCCGCCGAGTTTGAGGATCGGCTTTATACCGAGTGGAGCGGCAAGGGCTACTTCAAGCCCGCTAAGCCCGGTGCGGAGGCGTTCACCATCGTAATGCCCCCTCCCAACATCACCGGTCAGCTCCACATGGGTCACGCATTGGATAACACCCTGCAGGATATCCTGGTGCGCTACAAGAGAATGTGCGGCTACAACACCCTTTGGGTACCCGGCACCGATCACGCCTCCATCGCCACCGAGGCGAAGATCGTCGAGGCAATGCGCAAGGAGGGCGTCACCAAGGAGGATTTGGGCAGAGACGGCTTCTTGGAACGCGCTTGGGAGTGGAACCGGGTTTACGGCGGCAGAATCACCGAGCAGCTGAAGAAGATCGGTACCTCCTGCGATTGGAGCAGACAGCGCTTCACCCTGGACGAGGGTTGCTCCAAGGCGGTGCAGGACGTATTCGTCAATCTGTACGACAAGGGTCTGATCTACCGCGGCAACCGTATCATCAACTGGTGCCCCCACTGTCTCACCTCCATCTCCGATGCGGAGGTAGAATACGAGGATCAGGCAGGCCACTTCTGGCACCTCCGCTATCCTGTGAAGGACAGCGATGAGTATATCTATCTGGCAACCACCCGTCCCGAGACCCTGTTGGGCGATACCGCCGTTGCGGTCAACCCCAAGGACGAGCGTTACGCCCATCTGGTGGGCAAGACCGTGATCCTGCCTTTGGTTGGCAGAGAGATCCCCGTGGTTGCAGACGACTACGTAGAGATGGATTTCGGTACCGGCGTGGTAAAGATCACCCCCGCCCACGACCCCAACGACTTTGAGGTAGGCTTGCGCCACAACCTCCCCGTGATCAACGTGATGACCGACGACGCCAAGATCACCGAGGACTACCCCGCATACGCAGGTATGGATCGCTTCGAGGCAAGAAAGGCCATGGTAAAGGATCTGGAGGCTCAGGGCTATCTGGTAAAGGTAGAGGATCACGCCCACAACGTAGGCACCTGCTACCGTTGCAGCACCACCATCGAGCCCAGAGTATCTCTCCAGTGGTTCGTGAAGATGGAGGAGCTGGCAGCCCCCGCCATCGACGTCGTTAAGAGCGGCGAATTGAAGTTTATTCCCGACCGCTTCTCCAAGAACTACCTCCACTGGATGGAGAATATCCGCGATTGGTGTATCTCCCGTCAGCTTTGGTGGGGTCACCGTATTCCCGCCTTCTACTGTGACGATTGCGGCGAGCTGGTGGTTACCAAGGAAAAAGAGGCAGTCTGCCCCAAGTGCGGCAAGGCAATGCGCCAGGATCCCGACACTCTGGACACCTGGTTCTCCTCCGCTCTGTGGCCCTTCTCCACTCTCGGCTGGCCCGAGGAGACGGAGGATCTGGCTACCTTCTATCCTACCACCACCCTTGTTACCGGTTACGATATCATCACCTTCTGGGTGTCCCGTATGATCTTCTCCGGTCTGGAGCATACCGGCAAGAAGCCCTTCACCGACGTGTACGTACACGGTCTGGTGCGCGACGCCCTGGGCAGAAAGATGTCCAAGTCTCTGGGCAACGGCATCGATCCTCTGGAGATCATCAAGAAGTACGGCTGTGACGCTCTCCGCTTCACTCTGGTCAACGGTAACAGCCCCGGAAACGATATGCGTGTTTCCGACGAGCGCTTCGAGGCTTCCCGTAACTTTGCCAACAAGATCTGGAACGCCGCAAGATTCGTGCTGATGAATCTGGACGAGGATTGCACCGCGGAGGCGCCCGCTTTCGCAACCCTGCCCGATGAGGACAAATGGATCCTTTCCCGCTTCAACGCCCTCACCAAGGAGGTTCGCGATAACCTTGACCGCTACGAGCTGGGTATCGCCCTCTCTAAGCTGTACGACTTCATTTGGGATATCTTCTGCGACTGGTATATCGAGCTGGTAAAATCCCGCTTGAACGACAAGGGCACCAAGACCAACAAGGACGCTCAGAGCGTTCTGGTATACGTGCTTTCCGGCGTGATGAAGCTGCTGCATCCCTTTATGCCCTTCATCACCGAGGAGATCTGGCAGACTCTGCCTCACAACGGCGAGTCCATCATGATCGCGGATTACCCCGCATATACCGAGGAGCTGAACTTCCCCGCGGAGGAGGCCGCTATGGCAAAGGTCATCGACGCCATCCGCGCTATCCGTAACATCCGCAGCGAGATGAACGTGCCCAACTCCCGTAAGGCGCACCTCTACATCGTGACCGCCGATGCCGCTACCTTTGCAGGCAAGGATGCCTTCTTCACCCGCTTGGCTTGTGCCTCCGGTGTGGAGATCGTTGCCGAAAAGGCAGAGGACAACGGCTGTGTTCGCGTTATCACCGATGCCTGCGAGATCCTCATTCCCATCGCCGATATGATCGACAAGGAAGAGGAGATGGCTCGTCTCACCAAGGAGCTTGCCTCCGCCGAGAATGAGATCATGCGCGCCACCAAGAAGCTGGAGAATGCAGAGTTCGTGGCAAAGGCACCCGCCAAGCTGGTTGACGCCGAGCGCGCGAAGATTGAGACCTTCACCGCCAAGTGCGAGAAGCTCCGCGCCGCTATTGAGAATTTGAAGAATATTTAAGAGAGCGATTTTGGAACCTTCTTTTCGGAAAAAGAAGGTTCCAAGCCTCCAAGAAAACCTGGTGCCAAAACGCATAAATATGCGTTTTGGAGGGAAAAGTTTTTGAAAGGTGAAGGAAAACTTTTTTCAAAAAGTTTTCTTTCTCCGTTTCTTCACAGAAAGGAAATTATCATGTCCGAATGTACCCATGATTGCTCCTCCTGCAGCGCAAACTGCGGTGAGCGCAAAGCGGAAAGCCTGCTGGCAAAGCCCCATGAGCTTTCCGAGATCAAAAAAGTCATCGGTGTGGTCAGCGGCAAGGGCGGCGTAGGCAAATCCTCCGTCACCTCCATGCTTGCCGTTCTGGCAAACCGTGCCGGCTACTCCACCGCCGTTCTGGATGCGGATATCACCGGCCCCTCCATCCCCAAGGCCTTCGGTATCCATGACAAAGCCCTGGCCTCCGAGGAGGGCATCTACCCCGTCTTCTCCAAGACCGGCATTGCCACTATGTCCGTAAACCTGCTTTTGGAAAACGAAACCGACCCCGTTGTTTGGCGCGGTCCTGTTATTGCAGGCTGTGTGAAGCAGTTCTGGACGGACGTGATCTGGAACAAGGTTGACCTTATGTTCATCGATATGCCTCCCGGAACGGGGGACGTACCCCTCACCGTGTTCCAATCCATTCCTCTGGACGGTATCATCATCGTCACCTCTCCTCAGGAGCTGGTAACTATGATCGTGGAAAAGGCTGTGAAGATGGCCAAGATGATGAACGTTCCCGTGTTGGGTCTGGTGGAGAACTTCTCCTACTTCGAATGTCCCGATTGCGGCAAGAAGCACTATCCCTATGGGGAAAGCGCCATCGAAAAGACTGCGGAAGCCTTTGGCATCCCTGCCACCGCAAAGCTCCCCATCAACCGCAAGCTGGCGGCCGCCTGCGACGAGGGTATGATCGAGCTGTTTGAAGGCGATTGGCTGGACGAGCTGTTCTCTAAAATTTGCTGAAGCAGAAAACACACGCAAAAAACCTCTCCTTTTTCGGGAGAGGTTTTCTTGTTATGGCAACTTATTCGAATACGAAATAGGTCATCACCGTTTCCAGGCCTGCTTTTACGGATTCGTAAGTACCCTGGGGAGCAGTTAAGGTGATCATATATGCCACGCCGTAGCGTACGCAAACGATCTGATCAAACTCATAGGTCATGTCGGAAAGCTTGATGGAATACTTGGCTCTTGCGGCCACGGTGTTTGCAAGGGTGGTTTCTTCCTTTTCTGATTCAATGGTCAGCTTATCGCCGTAGAGGTCTTCCAGATCGGCCTTGTGGGTATCCCAGAAATTGCCTGCGGACTGGGTGGTGTCCTCCATGGTAAAGGCCTGAACGGAAATGGAAGCGTATGCAAGGGTAGAACCACTGCCCACGTTGGTCTTGATGGCAATCATCCCGTCGTTGCGGTCGATGACCCAAGTGTCGGGATAGCAGAAATTAAAATCCGTGGCATCGTTTTCCGCGCGGAGACATCCCTCAGGCAGGGTAGAGTCCTCGGGTTGATTGTTACAGCCCACGGTCAACAGCGTGCAAAGACACAAAAACAAGATCAAAAGGGTTTTCTTCATTTATTCTTCTCCTTCGGTTGAAATGCTGTGTAAAATGGATTTGTCGCAAACCACCTTGGTGTAGCCTGCGGGGATCTCCACGGTGAAGGTAGCCAGCGACTCCCCGGGTGTTTGGGCAAGAGCGGGCTGCTTTCCGCCGCGGAAGGTCAATTCATATTCCCCTTTTTCGTTGGGGGCGCCGATCACGCGGTAGAGGTATTCTCCCTCCATGGAAGCCTTGAGGGTTATGGTAAGCACCCCGTTTTCGTAGGAGGTTTCTTCAATGTCAATCTCCTTGTATTCCAGCTCATAGGAAAAATTGTAGATCACCAGATAAGACGCCATCACCACGCACAGGGACAACAGCAATACAATAGCAATGAGAACGGGTAGCCGACTCATAAAAAGCCTCCTTCCTCGAGGAAATAAATTCTCCTTCTATTATACTCTTCTTTTTCCAAAAAAGCAAGGTCTAAACAGCGAAAAATTGAGACTTCTTTCTTTGCTTCAGCCGCACACAATATGTGGATACCTTGTGGATAGATGTGTACAACATACTGTGTTTTCCACAGCGGGGGAAAGGAGTTATCCACATTTTTCAAATGCGCAGAACATCTGTTCTTTGTGGAATAGAACACTTGTTCGAAGCGGCTTTGTGTTGCCAAAAAGTGTCGAAAAGTGTCGAAAAAAAGTTATCCACCAAAAACATCTGCATCTACTACTACAACTACTTTCACGTACCTATCAGAAAAGGGTAGGTGGTAGGGTGTTGCGCGCGCGTACGCGTGTGGGGAGGCGCGTGTGCGCACGAGGCGTATTGGAAAAATCCGGGATTTTTGCGGGATTTTTGCGGAATTGACAAAAGGGTTTTTGTGTGATATACTACTGCCATGAAAAACGAAAGGATGAACTGACCTTATGGCTTCTTTTTTCAAACGTACAAGGCTTTTTGCGGTTTTGATGACCGCTGTGACCTTGACTGCCGCCTTGGCGGCTGTGCTTCCGGCCGCCTTGACCGTCAACGGCGATACCTTGATTTTTCCCGTAGATTCCGTCAACGGTACCCGTTGGGCGGACACCATGTGTGTTTACAAGGACAGACCCACCACCCAGCAGAATGAATGGGGCTGGAACGTGGTGGTCAGCCCGGAGGGTGTGGTCACCGAGAAGGTTACCGGTGGTGACATCAAGGGCAAGAACCTTGCCGTTCCGGTAGGTGGCTTCGTGCTGTCCGGCACCGGAGACATTGGCAAGGAGATGTTTGAAAACATCGACGTGGGAGACCACGTGATCTTTGACGAATACGGTATGCGTTGTCTGGCCTCCAAAGGGGAGGTAAACCCCTTCTATACCCGGGACATTCCCTTTACCCACTACAATTCCGTCCGTTATTCCCAGTATCTGGTGGTGTACAACAAAGCAGGCACCAAGACCGGCACCAACGGCTATGGCTTTGAGGTGGTGGTGGACAAGAACGGCTACGTGATTTCTGCCGGCGGTAACGATAACCTGGTACCCGAGGGTGGCTTTGTCATTTCCGCCATCGAGCCGGCGGACAAGAACCTTTTGAAGATCTACTGCATTCCCGGCGCAAAATGCGTGATCTCCGGCATGACCGTGAAGGTGACCTACGACGAGACCATGCTGGGCGCCACCGTGGAAGGGGAGATCGCCCTGCTGAGGGAAGAGCTTTCCGCCGCAAGAGAACAGCTCCGCCTCATCGACTACACGGGGCTGGAAGCAAGGATCAACGCCTTGAACACTTCCGCCATCACCACTCTTTCTCAGCGTGACGCCATGTTGAAGGAGATCAAATCCCTCCGCCGCGCCATGATCGAATCCCGGGACGTGGAGGTCCGCGCCGTTTGGTACGTTCCTTTGGAGCGCAAGGAAGAGGATATCTACGAGGTGGTTGCGGAGATGGTGCGCTTGGGCATCAACCAGCTGAACATCGGCGTGATCGACAGCGGCAAGAGCATTGTGAAGGTTTCCGATGAACATCCCTTCACCGTGGATTCCCGTGTGCGTCGTCTGGATATTCTGGGTACCTACGTGAAGGCCTGCAAGGAATACGGCCTTGAGCTGGTGGTCTCCGTGCCCACCTTCTACGGCTGCGGCTCCGAGAACAATCCTCATTGGATCGCCACTCCCAACAAGCCCTCCGACACGGCAGAGAATTTCGCTTCCCCCGCCAACGAGGAGTTTGTGGCGGCCATGATGGAGTATCTGGAATACATTGTCCGTCACTACGACATCGACGGCATTCAGTACGACTATATCCGCTATCCCTACTTTGACGGCACCACCGATTACGGCTATGACGAGGCCTCCCGCAAGCTGTTTGCCCAGACTACCGGTCTTGATGAATCCGTGGTGGACGAGATCGCAACCCGGCTTCGCAATCACCCCAATTGGAACGATTGGGTGGACTTCAAGGTGAATCTGATCCACAGCCGCGTACAGCAGTTCACGGAAATGATCCGTTCCTACCGCCCCGATATCTATATTTCCGCCGCGGTAGCCAACGACACCGGCAAGGAGCTTTACTGTCAGGACAGCTCCGTCTGGATGGAAAACGGCTGGGTAGACGGCATTTATCCCATGTCCTACGCAGAGGGCATTATGGGAAGCGCCACGGAGAAATTCTCCGGCTACCTTACCGACAGCACCTTCCTGATCATGGGCAACGGCGCTTACCAGTCCTTGACCTTCGATGAAATGTATCTCCAGGCCAACCAGACCGCAGTTTACGGCGCAGACGGTATTGCCTACTTTGAGTGGGGCGCTTACGTGGATCACGGCTATGCCGAGCTGTTTGCCGATACCATCTACAAGACCCCTGCTTTGTCCTTCACCCAGAAGGAATCCGAAAGCATCGAAGCCCTCAAGGGTATGGCAATGGAGCGTCTGAAGCTTTGGGGCGCAGAGGATTACGGCGATCTGTTCGAAAAGGACCTGCAGACCATCTACGACGGCATGAAGAAGTATGCGGACGATCCCTATCTGCTCCAGGATATTGAGTTAGCCTTGCGCATCGAGAAGTTCTCCAAGGAGTCCTACAAGGGCGGGGATTACCTGATTCCCCTTGACAAGGAGGATTCCTCTTCTCCCGAAGAGAGCGTTACGGAGTCTCAGGAGACCTCTGATCTCGTTTCCGAGCCTGCTCCCCCGGAGGGTGGCTCCTTCCCCTGGTGGATCCTGCTTTGCGGCGTGGCAGTCCTTGCCGCCGCTGTGGCAGTCATCCTTATGGTGAGAAAAAAGTAAATTCAAAAAAAGAGTCGCACCCGCGGCTCTTTTTGCGCCAAACAGGAACCTCATCCACCGTTGCGGAAGATCGGAAAATATTCTCTTTCTTGCCGCTTCCGTTCCACACCGGTCCCCCTTGGGGAAGGCGAGAACTCCCTTCGGGAGTTGAAAAATGGATTTCAATCGTTTGCAGCCGAAAGATGTGGCGAGAAAATACAGAAAGAAATTTTCCGCTTGCGGAGCAAGCCTCGCCTTCCCCTTTGGGGTTAAGGGTAGATCCCAAAGGGATCGGATGAGGTTCCTATTTCCCACATTTTTTAACAAATTCATTCATACCTCTTCCATTTTCGGAAAAAATATGGTATAATAACTCACTTAACGAAAAAACTTCGGAAAGGGGACGAAAGGCATGGATCATTTTGAATTGGTATCCGATTATAAGCCCATGGGCGACCAGCCGGAGGCCATTGCCGAATTGGTGGAAGGCGTCCGTCGGGGAGACAGAGACCAGACCCTTTTGGGTGTTACCGGTTCGGGCAAGACCTTCACCATGGCCAACATCATCAAGGAAGTGAACAAGCCAACTCTGGTGCTTGCCCACAACAAGACCCTTGCCGCCCAGCTTTGCTCGGAGTTCCGTGAGTTCTTCCCCAACAACGCGGTGGAGTTTTTCGTATCCTATTACGACTATTACCAGCCCGAGGCCTACGTCCCCGGGAAGGACGTTTATATCGAGAAGGACAGCGCTGTCAACGATGAGATCGACAAGCTCCGCCATTCCGCCACCAGTGCTCTTTTGGAGCGCCGTGACGTGATCGTGGTGGCCTCTGTGTCCTGTATCTACTCCCTGGGCGACCCTGAGGAATACAAAAGCCAGCTTCTCTCCCTGCGCCCCGGGCTGGAGATCGCCCGTGAGGACGTGATCCGCCGCTTGGTGGCCATGCAATACACCCGCAGTGATATGGACTTTCAGCGCGGCAACTTCCGCGCCCGCGGGGACGTTCTGGAGATCTTTCCTGCCAACACCAACACCGATGCGGTGCGGGTGGAATTCTTTGGGGATGAGATCGACCGCCTTTCTGTTATCGACGTGACCACGGGGGAGATCACCGCAAGGCTTTCCCACATTGCCGTCTATCCTGCTTCCCACTACGTTACCGGGGAGGAGCGGAGAGAGCATGCCATCAAGGAAATTCTTGCAGAGCTGACGGAACGGATCGAATTCTTCGAAAAGCAGGAGAAGTTCGTGGAGGCTCAGCGCATCAAGGAGCGTGTGCTGTTTGACGTGGAGCAGCTGCGGGAGATCGGCTTCTGCAACGGCGTGGAAAACTATTCCCGGGTGCTGTCCGGCAGAGAGCCGGGGAGCAGACCCTTCACCTTGTTCGATTTCTTCCCTAAGGACTTTTTGTTCTTGGTGGACGAATCCCACGTGACCATTCCCCAGGTGCGGGGTATGTCCGGGGGAGATTATTCCCGCAAGAAAAATCTGGTGGATTACGGCTTCCGATTGCCCTCCGCCTTTGATAACCGCCCTCTGGTGTTTGACGAGTTCGACACCTTGAGAGGGCAGACCATCTACTTCTCCGCCACTCCCGGGGAGTACGAAAAGAACCTTTCCACCCGGATCGCAGAGCAGATCATCCGCCCCACGGGGCTTTTGGATCCCGAGATCGACGTGCGTCCCACCAAGGGGCAGATCGACGATCTGGCGGGGGAGATCCGTCTCCGCGCCGCCAAGGGGGAGAGAGTGCTGGTCACCACCCTGACCAAAAAGATGGCGGAGGATCTTACGGACTATTTCGTCCGCAACGATATCCGCACCAAGTATATGCACTACGATATCGACACCATGGAGCGTATCGATATCCTGCGGGGGCTTCGCGAGGGCGAGTTCGACGTGCTGGTGGGCATCAACCTGCTCCGTGAAGGACTTGACCTGCCGGAGGTTTCCCTGGTGGCCATTCTGGACGCGGACAAGGAGGGCTTCTTGCGTAGCGAGACCTCCCTCATTCAGACCATCGGCCGCGCCGCCCGTAACGCGGAGGGCAAGGTCATCCTCTACGCTGACAAGGAGACCCGTTCCATGCACGCCGCCATCACCGAGACCCGCCGCCGCAGAGAGGTGCAGGACGCCTTCAACAAGGCAAACGGCATTGTCCCCAAGACCATCGTCAAGGAGATCCGCGCCCCCATCGCCGTCACCACCAAGACGGAGCCTGCCTCCACCGGCAAGATGACCAAGGCGCAGCGGAACAATTTGGTGGAAATGCTTACCGTGGAGATGAAGCGCGCCGCCAAGGAGCTGGACTTCGAGACCGCCGCCGCATTGCGTGACAGGATACGGCGTATTCTCGGCGAGAAGGAGTAACGCTTAAGGGGCGCCGCCCCTTTGCCGTCGAAGACGGCTATCCCCGCTTAGGGAGCCCGCTCCCTAAGAACCCGGTATTGTGAGGGAAAATAAAGAGGTTTCCCGCACGGAGTACAGCATAAAGTCGTTTTGTAACACAACGCAAACGGGACGCCGTGGGCGTCGTCCCCTACAAGCCCGCAAGAAGTTTCGGCAAAAAATGTACCATCGTCCACGCAACAAGTTGGGCATGAAACGATTTTTCACCGTATTTGTTGCGGGAGAAAATACCCCGGTTTACACCGAACCCGGTTCGTGCTCGTAGGGGACGACGCCC
>JAZKZH010000012.1:0-40421 GCA_045612545.1 Eubacteriales bacterium | reverse complement strand
AGTTCGCTGTTCCTTGATTTGTACGCTCCGCAATGGTCCCCCTTCCCCAAAGGGGAAGGGTGGATCGCTTCGCGATCGGGAAATATCGTATATTTATTGCTTCGGCTACGAAGGATTGAAATCGATTTTCTGCACACCGCAGGTGTGCCTACCTTCCCCCCTCTGGGGAAGGGGGACCGATACGGGACGGAGAAACTCATGTCCGTTCACTTTGGAAATTCTCGTAGCGGTGGAAGAGGATCCTATTGCAAATTGCAAAAACGGCAGAGCCGTTTTTGCACGAGGTCGTCAATCCCCTCGCATACGCCGGGAAAATTCATCCAAATACGCCGATTTGGGATTCTTAACACATAGATGCCGTTGCAGTTCAAATATTCCGTGCGGAGACGGTCTTTTTCGATTTCATTCGGCTCTGCGTGTTGGTTGCCGTCCAATTCAACAGCAAGGCTTGCCGCAGGACAGTAGAAATCCAAAATATACCGTCCGCAGGTCACTTGGCGGTTGAACTGCACAGGGTGGTTTTTCAGGAATTGATACCACAGCTTCCGCTCTTCCTTCGTCATATTTTTGCGAAGCTCTTGGGCAAAGGGAGTTAAGTCTTTATTGTGTTCCATGGAAAGCTCCTTTATGGGAAATAGGAACCTCATCCCCCATTGCGGAGATTAAGACAGTTCACCATTCCTTGCTTTGTACGCTCCGCAATGGTCCCCCTTCCCCAAAGGGGAAGGTAGGATCGCTTCGCGATCAGGGAATATCGTATATTTATGGCTTCGGCTGCGAAGGATTGAAATCGATTTTCTGCACATTAATAATTATCCGGCAGGTCGTTTTCCAATAAGACGACCTTCTTTTTCTCGCTGTAGAAGCTTCTCACACGGGCAAGACCCTCCTGCAGGGTGTTCACCACGGCGATACGCTCCTCGGGGAAGCCTTCTGCCAGCAAGCCCCGCTTGATAGGCTCTGCCTGACGGATGCCCACCAGCACGCAAAGGTCGCAAACCTTGGCGGCGTGTCTGCCGAATTGCTGGTTTTCGTAGTCCATGGCGTCCCCAAGCTCTACCATACCGGGGGTGACCAAGATGCGGCAGGCGTCGAATCTGCCCAGGGTCTCCAAGGCCGCCTTACAGCCTGCGGGGTTGGAGTTATATGCATCGTCAATGTAGGTGATCTCGCCGGGAAGCAGCTGCATACGATGCTCCACAGGGGCAAGCTTCCGCACCGCTAAGGTCAATGCGGAAAGGGGGATGCCGAAGGTATGGCACACCGCAAGGGCGCCCACCACGTTCAGAACGGAATGTCCGCCGATGAGCCGCATACGCATACGGGCAGTCTCCCCGTCGGGGGTGATCAAGGTGAATTCCGTGCCGGAAAGGGAGAGAGAGATCTCCTCGGCGCGGTAATCGCAATCTGCGGAAAGACCGTAGGTGATATAGGGACGGGCGGGAGGATTCTCGCGGATGGCCTCGCAGTCCCAATTCACAAACAGCTTGCCGTCTTCCGGGAGGGAATCCGCCAGCTCGTACTTGGTCTTGCGGATGTTTTCCGGGGTGTGGAAGGTCTCCAAATGCTGGTTGCCCACGGCGGTGATCAAGCCGTGACGGGGATGGACAAGGTCGCAAAGCTCTTTGATATCGCCAACGTGTCGCGCGCCCATCTCGCAGACGAACACCTGGTGAGTGGCGCGGAGCTTTTCCCGCACGGTGCGTACCACGCCCATGGGGGTGTTGTAGCTTTCCGGGGTGATGAGGGTGTCAAACCCTGCGTTCAAAAGGGTGCCCAAATAGCTCTTCACGCTGGTTTTGCCGTAAGAGCCGGTAACGCCCAAAATATTCAAGTCGGGGCAGGCTTCCAGAATCCGTTTGGCGTCTCCCACGTACCAATTCCGTACTGCTTTTTCCCAAGGGGCATTCAGCAGATTGGCCAGCATCATCACGGCGGGGGAAAGGAGAAGCATTCCCACAGGAAGGCAGGGCAGGAAGAAGCCTCCTGCGGCGGAGAGAACAAACAGAATTCCGTTTGTTGCCAGCAAACGCCATACGCGGGTGGTCAGCACCAAGGGCTTCTTGGCCTTCGTCGGCTTCAAGGTCAGGCAGGAGATCCCCAAAAATACCAGGGTGACGATCTGCGCCCAGGTATAGGGCAGAAAAGAAAACACCAAGGCGGGGAGCAAGGGCAGCAGGCAGAACAGCTTTTCGGGAGTTTCCCCAAACCGTTTGCACTGGGTTTTGTTTTTATAGGAATTGAGCTGGAGGTTGTGCGCCCAGCGCAGGCAGGCGAAGATGCTTGCCGTCAGCCACAGGGCGTAAAAAAGGATGGTGAGTACAATGTCCATGGAAAACGCTCCTTATTTGTGATGGGGAAGAGGAAGCAGGAACCTCATCCACCGTCGTGGGGGATGAACGAGGTGGAAACTACGAATACGCAGGGAATATTGGTTAAAACCGTACCGTCTCCCACGCAACAAGATAGGTAAAAAATTTTCACTGTTCCCCATGCGGGCCGGGAGAGGCAGCATTTACCTCTTTCTTATTTCGGGTTCGTAGGGGACGACGTCCACGGCGTCCCGCATACGTGGGAATACGAGGCGGATCCGCACGGTTCTTCTTGCGTGAAACCGGCGTTCTTCAAACCCTTAAATAAAATTCTTCAGCGCCGCAATGGCAACGGCGGGCTGTTCTGCAAAAGAGAAGTGCGGGCACGGAAAAGAAACCGAGTGCTCAAATAAAATTCTTCAGCGCCGCAATGGCAACGGCGGGCTGCTCCGCAAAGGCGAAGTGCCCTGCCCCTTGGATGACGAACAGCCCCGCATCCTGCATTTTGCTTTCCATGGTTTTGGCCATGTAAAGGGGGGTGGCGGTGTCCTTTTCCCCCCATATCAACAGCGTGGGGACGGAGATGGCGGGCAACAGAGGGGTGAGGTCGGTGTTCACCGCCTTGGAAAGGATCTGCTTCATCATGGGGGAGGCGTTTTTGTAATCCGCGCTGCCCTTGCTTCCTTGGTAACGCTTTTTGATGCCCGGGAAGGGGGTAAGAAGCAGTTTGCATAATTTGTAGGTGTACACCTTGGCGTAGTAGCCCAGCCCTCTTTTGGGCTTCAGCCCCGCCGCGGAGAAGAAGATCATCTTCTCGATGGCAAAGGGGAGGTTTTTCCTTGCCCCCAAGGTGATGGCGATGCGCCCGCCGAAGGAATGTACCACGAAGATCACCCTTTGGATGCCCAGGCTTTTCACCAATTCCACGGTGTGATCGGCGTATTCCTCCACCGTCCACGGGGTTTTGGGCTCTTCGCTGCCCCCAAAGCCGGGCAGATCCGGGGCAACGGTGAAGTATTTTTCCCCGGCGGCGGAAAGCAATCTGCCAAAAGCGCTTCCCGTGGAGCCCCAGCCGTGCAAAAACACCACGGCGGTATCTCTGTTATGCTCTGTGCCGTGGAAAACAAGGTGGGTGTCCACCCCGCAAAGGGTAAGCCGTTCCATAAGAAGAACTCCTTAAAAATGTGGTTACAGTACAGTATAGTTTCGCAGGGAAAAAATGTCAATTCTTTTTATTCCGGTAAGATCAGCCCAATGGCGTTATGCAGCACCGTAAAGGTGGGGTTCTTCAAAGCGATGATCTCCCCGTCCAGGTTCATGTCCAGAGGTTCGTCTGCGCGGAATTCCACGGTTTTCACGGTCTTGTGGAGCATACGGCCGTTCAGCTTTTCGAAATATTCTCCCTTGCGGTAAGGCCCCAAAAGCCCCAGGAATTGGGTGCGGGGGATGGCTTCGATCATAATGAGGTTCAAAAGTCCGTCGGAAGGGGAGCTTTCCGGAGAGCAATGGTAGCCGCCGCCGTAATACTTACCGTTGGCCACCAAGGCAAAGAGGTATTCGTTCTTGTTCGGGGTCTTCATGGGCTTGCCGTCCCCGAAGACTTCGAATTTGTGGCCGATATGTCCCATAAACTGCCGCACCAGTGCCATGTTGTAAGCGGCGGAGCCACCCAGCAAGGGAATGCGGCGGAAGGATTTCATTTTGCGACAGACGGCGGCGTCAAAGCCTGCGCTTGCCACGTTGATGCAAACGTATTCCGCTCCGTCCTCGGTGTTCACACGAATCAGGTCAATGGGGGTGGCGTTCCCTTTCAGCATATGCCGTACGGAACGGAAGCTGCTTTCGGGAATGGAAAAGGAACGGATGAAATCGTTCCCCGTGCCGATGGGCAGGACGCCCAGAGCCACGTTTTCCTTGCCGGAGGCGTAGATCCCCTTCACCACCTCGTTGAGCGTGCCGTCTCCTCCGCAGGAATACACACGCACGTCGTCTTCGATCTCCTGCAGACGCTTGGTGAGGTATGCGGTGGCATCTCCGGGGCCTGTGGTGCGGTAGAGGATGGCTTTGCCGTCCACTTCTCCCTGCTCAATGGCAGACTTTACGGTTTTTTCAATGGTTTCCGTGCGGTCAGCCTTCCCTGCGGCAGGGTTGACGATAAAGAGATGATGAGTCATAAAATGGGCACCTCCCGAACGTTTACATAGTTATATGTAGAATACCACAAAAAGAGTGTGATTGTCAAGAGGAAAGAAGGGAAAACGGCAAGCCGTTTGCGTGGAAGCAAGGGGGATTTTTACAATCACCTTATACACGGGGATTTCCTCTTGACATTCCGTTTCAAAACGGGTATACTCTTGGCGAGAATAAAAAGCAAGGAGGGATTTCCATGGGAAAAGGCAGAGTTCTCGTTGCCATGAGCGGCGGGGTAGACAGCGCCGTGACGGCGTTTTTGCTGAAAGAGCAGGGCTACGACTGCATGGGTGTGACCATGAGCCTTTGGGGCAGTGAGCGTACGGCGGATGCCAAGGCGGTCTGCGACAGCTTGGGAATTCCTTTTACCGTTTTGGATCGCAGGGAAGAATTTTCCCGCTTTGTGGTTGAGCCTTTTGTGAAAACCTACGTGGAGGGGAACACTCCCAACCCCTGCATCCTCTGCAACCGCTACTTGAAGTTCGGAGCGTTGTGGGATGCCATGGAGGAGCTGGGGGCAGACTACCTCGCCACGGGGCATTACGCCCGCATTGAAGAAAATCGGCTGAAAAAGGCAAAGGATCCCGCCAAGGATCAAAGCTACGTGCTTTACAACCTCACCGAAGAACAGCTTGCCCGTGTGATCTTCCCCCTGGGGGATTACACCAAGCAGGAGATTCGGGAAATTGCCGCGGCGCAGAGCTTTGCAAACGCCAAAAGCGGGGACAGCCAGGACATCTGCTTCATTCCGGACGGCGATCACGCCGCTTTTATTCGTTCCCGCGTCAATACCGAGTTCCCCCCGGGGGATTTTGTGAACCGCGCCGGGGAAGTGATGGGTAGACACAAGGGTATCATCCATTACACCGTGGGGCAGAGAAAAGGGCTGGGGCTTGCCCTGCCGGAGCCTCACTACGTGTGCAAAAAGGATGCGGAGAATAACAGAGTGGTGCTTTGTACCGCAGGGGAATTGCCTGTGGAAGCTCTGTTCGTGAGGGACTTTCACTGGATCTACGGCAGTCCTGCTTCCCCCGTCCGCGCCACCGTGCGTACCCGTTACCACCAAAAGGAAATGCCCGCCACCCTGATCCCTTTGGAAAGCGGGGTGGAGATCCGCTTTGATACTCCCGCCGCTGTTTCCGCCCCCGGGCAATCCGCTGTCGCCTACCATGGAGACGTGGTTTTGGGCGGTGGGGAGATTTCTTGTTGAAGGATGCATTATGGAAGTTTTTGTTTCAACCTTACAGCAGATGAGCGTTTTGATGGCGTTCATCCTCATCGGATACGTGGTCTCCCGTCTGGGGGCAGTTCCCGCCTCGGGGGCAACGGTGCTTTCCAAGATGGAAAACAACGTGTTTATTCCCGCCCTGGTGCTTTCCACCTTCTGGAAGGGCTTTACCCCGGAGAGCTTTGGCAGTGCCTGGACCTTCTTGGCAGGGGGTGCCGTGGTGATCGGACTTTCCATCCCCGCCGCCATCTTGCTTGCCAAGCTTTGCGCCAAGGATGATTACACCCGCAAGATCTACACCTACGGCTTGTCCTTCTCCAACTTCGGATTTATGGGCAACGCGGTGGTGCTGGCGCTGTTCCCCGGGGTGTTCGGGGACTATTTGGTGTTTGTTTTGCCCCTTTGGGTAATGATCTATCTGTGGGGCGTACCCGCTTTGCTGATCCCCGCCAAGGAAGGGGAAAAAAGCTCCCCTCTCTCCGCCTTGAAGCGGCTGGTGAATCCCATGTTTGTGGCCATGCTGGTGGGCATGATCTTAGGGCTTACGGGCGTGCCGTTGCCGGGCTTCGTGGGCGCGGGACTGGATTCCCTTGGGGGGTGTATGTCCCCCGTGGCCATGCTGTTGACGGGTATGACCGTTTCCTCCCTGGATCTGAAGAAGACCTTCACCAACAAAGCGGTGTATCTGGCCTCCTTTATCCGTTTGCTGGCCTTCCCCGCGGTGTTCATGGCGCTTTTGTGGGTGTTGCCCCTGCCCGGGGACATCTCCCTTTGCGTGATGTGCGCCGTGGCCATGCCCTTGGGGCTCAGCCCCGTGGTGATTCCCGCCGCCTACGGGCAGGATACCTCCGCCGCCGCAGGCATGGCGCTGATCTCCCACCTGCTTTCCGTGGTCACCATCCCCTTGGTGTTCTGGGTGTATAGCTTGATAGGATAAAGGTTTTCAAAGAAAACCAAAGAGCTCCGAAAAGGGGCTCTTTTTGATGGGGGGAGCGCTTAAGAACCTTTCTTACAAGAAAGGTTCTTAAGAATCTCCAAAGAACTTCAATGCCGAAAACTGTCGTTTTCGGGAGAGGGAAAAATCGTTTGATAGCCACCATCTCTGCGTGGAATTTTGGCGGGCAGCCTTCATCTGATCATTGCGGCATACCGCCGACGTCAAAAACGATAAATCGTTTTTGGAACCTTGGGATAAAAGGATGAAAAACAAACCTCATCTCCTGCAATGCACGTGGTGCGAACCGTGAATTTTATCCCCTACCCTTTGCGTGAACGTAGGGGGCGACGTCCTCCGGCGCCCCGCATTGCGTCAAAATACGCATCTGATCCGCACGGTCTTGTTGCGTGGGATTTCGGCGGGCGACGGTCACGAACAGGGTGTGGTGAACAAACAAAAAGCACTCACGGATGTTTCACCGTAAGTGCTTTTGTTTGTTTTCAATTTTCTTCTAAGAGCGATTTGATATATTCGCTTCTGTTCCCGTTCCAATGGCAACGGACACATCTTCCGTTCCGGAAAACGTGCTCGCAATTGGGATATCCGTACAGAATATGTGCACACTCGGGGCACAAGGAGGTCATTTTTGAAGCTGCTTTGATGAATTTGCTTTCGCATTCATCGCAGATTCCGTACTTTTGATCCATGGTTATGATCTTTCCTTTCATTTGCCCGCTTCGCCAACTTCGGCGAAACTTCACTCACGCAGTGAACTTCACTGTCGCAGGCAACTTCACTTGCCCGAAGGGCAAACTTAGTTCTCTTCTATATCCCGCCGTTGACGTCCAGCACGGCACCGGTGATGTAGGACGCCTTGTCCGATGCCAAGAACACCAAGGCCTCCGCCACTTCTTCGGGCGCACCGAAGCGGTCAAGGGGAATGGATGCCATGAGATCCTCCGCTTCCTCTACGGTCAAGCGGTCGTTCATGGGAGTCCTGATCACCCCGGGGCAGACGCAGTTCACCCGCACTCCTGCGGGGCCTACCTCTTTCGCCAAGGCTTTTGTCAACCCGATGAGAGCCGCCTTGGTGACGGAATAATCCACCTCACAGCTGCCACCCGTCTCCCCGAACATGGAGGACACGTTCAGAATACACCCCTCCCCGCGGGAGAGCATCCCCTTCACCAGAATGCGGGAAAGGGTGAGGGGGGCGAACAGATTCACGCCGTAAAGTTCTTCTGCCTGCTGTTCGGATACCAAGTCGAACAGGGCAAACAGATCCACCGCCGCGTTGTTCACCAGCACGTCCGTTTCCGGAAAGGCTTCTGCCATTTGCTTTACCTGAACGGGGTCGGCGAGATCCGCCTTGTAGAGCACGGCGTTTTCCAGCTCTGCCGCAAGGGCTTTTGCCGCCTCTTCGTTTTTGTTGTAATGCAGGATCACGCGGTAGCCCTCTCTGTGGAAGGCCTTTGCCGCCGCTTTGCCGATGCCGCCGGAGGCACCTGTGATGAGGACTGTTTTCATAAAAATGTCTCCGTTAACGGAATTTTTCGATGGCCTCCACCGCCAAGCGGTCGCACCGCTCGTTGTAGGGGTGGCCTGCGTGACCCTTGATCCAACGGAAGGTCACGGTGTGTCTGTCAAGCTGGGCTTGCAGACGTTCCCAAAGGTCGCGGTTCAAGGCAGGAGAGCCGTCTGCCTTCCGCCAGTTTCGCTTCTGCCAGTTTTCCAGCCATTTCTTCTGGATAGCGTCCACAAGGTACTTGGAATCGCTGGTCAAGGTCACGGCGCAGGGCTCTTTTAAGGCCTCCAGACCCACGATGGCCGCCATCAGCTCCATGCGGTTGTTGGTGGTCTCCTTCTCGCCGCCGGAGAGTTCTTTTTCCGTTGTTCCGTATTTCAGCACCGCGCCGTAGCCACCCGGGCCGGGGTTGCCGCTGCAGGCGCCGTCTGTGTAGAGTTCGATTTGTTTCATAGGTATGTGTGTTGACTTAAGAACCTTTTTCGTGAAAAAAGGTTCTTAAGAATCTCCAAAAAGCTTTTATTGCCGAAAACTGTCGTTTTCGGGGGGGTGGTCACGTTCGGGAAGGCGGGAAGCCATTGCCGAATGCGGATTTGTTGTTACGGGAGGCCGAGGCGTCCTCCCCTACGGTCATGGACAAGTAAGGAAAACAGCCACAGCAAATCAAAAAATCTTGCTGCGTGCGCCTTTGTTCCTGCAAAATAATTGCGTCTTCGTAGGGGAGGGCGCCTCGACCTCCCGGAGCGAATCAAGCAGTTTATTCGTGCTGTTATGGCTGCATCGAAAAGCAGACCCTATTCTTTTTCCTCACAATACCGGGTCCGGGGGCGGGCCCCCGGCGGGGATCATAAGGGGCAGCGCCCCTTAACGTTCCTTACTTCTCCGAAAGCTTCTGCATCCGCACGTCACTGCCGGTGAAGAGCAGCACGCGGAACTCCCCAAGGAGGCGGGAAAGCACCCGTTCCCCGTAGGTTTTTTCCAGTTGAGCGCGGTTCAGGTTGGTGTTGATCACCGTGGGCTTGCCGTGCATAAGGCGGGTGTTCAGCAGATTGAAGAAGGTGGCGGCGGTATACTGAGAGCCGCATTCCGCACCCAAATCGTCGATGAGCAGAAGGTCGCATTCCTCGTATTTTTCCGTATCGGGGGCGTTATCCCGCGCAAAGCGGGCGGATTCGTAGGTATCGAACAGCTTTTGGGAGGTCTCGTATACCACACGGTAGCCCTTGGCGGCCACCCCTCCCGCCACGGCGGCGGAAAGGTGGGTCTTGCCCAGCCCCGTTTTGCCCATGAACAGCAAGGGCTGTGCAGCAGGGGTAAAGCTTTCCACGTAGTCACGGCAGATGGAAAGCACCTTTTCCATGCGGGCAAGGTCTTCTCCGGTATAGTATTTCAAAGAGAAATTGCCGAAATTCTTGCCGATCAACCCCTTGCCAAGCCCTGCAGAGGCGTAGGCGGCCAGTGTGATCTGCTGTTTCACGCAGAGACAAAGGGAGCCTTTGACATAACCGCTGTCGGAGCATTTGGGGCAGACGTAGACGGGGGCATCCTCGTCACTGCGGTAGCCGTGAAACACCAGGGTCTGCCGTCTCCGTTCCTGCAATTCGGTGTTCTCCTGCTCCAGACGGGCGACCTCCTCCTTGTTTCCGGAAATGGCCGCGGCCACCAGGGCGGGGCCGAAGGCGGTAAGACGGCGGTCGATCTCCGCAAGGGCGGGGAGCTCTGCGTACAGGGCCAAGGTACGGGATTCTGCCTTGGCTTCCGCTTCCGAACGCTGTTTATCCTTGATATGTAAAGCTTGTGTGAGAGTCATAAAAAGCTCCTTTTGTTCTATCCGTTAAAGCCTGCTTTTAAGGCCGCTTCGAAGAAGGCATCGCTGTCTCCGTAGGAAGCGTCGGAGGATTTTTCCGTTTTTGCCTTGCTGTCCCCGATCTCTACGTCCTCCGGGGTGGTGTATCCGCATTCGTACCAGCGCTTCAGCATGGCGTTCATGTAGGAAAGGTTCACCTTGTGGAGGTTGTCCACCGTTTTTTCGTAGGCGAGGGAGATGAGCTCGAAGGGCAACGCCCACTCCTCCATCCAGCGGGTGAAGAACTCCTTTTCCTTGGCGGAAAGGGCGCGTTCCCCAAAGCCCAGCATGGTGCGCAGACGGGTGGAATCCGCGTTCCGCTTTTCCAAAACCGTCATGTATTGCTCGAATTTTTCGTAGGTATCGATGCCGTCCTTTTCGTACATGGAAAGGGCGGTTTTCATCATGTACTGCATGGAGGTCTTGCCCTTGGTTTTGCAGTAGATGGCAATGCCGCTGATCACCTCGGCAGGGAGACCCACGTAGTTGTAAAGGTAAAGCAGGGAGGACAGCTCGTTTTTGTTCAGAATCTTCGCCCCGAAGGTCTCCGCCACCAGATCCGTGCAGGAACGGAAGGCGGTATCCTCCTCCAGATAGGAGGCGATGGTATGGCTGTCGTAGGATTTATACAGAGAGGTAGAGGGGGCGACCTCCTTTTTGGGGGAGGAGTTGTCCTCCTCGAAGATCCCCGCGCCACGCCAAAAAGCCACTGCAGCTTCCGCGTCTGCGGGGGAAATGCCCAATTGCTGCGCCATTTCGGCGGGCAGGGCTTCTTTTTTTGCAAACAGGAACAACAGCACCTTCAGCTCGGTGGCGGAGGCGTTCTTTACCCGGGGAAGCACCTCCATGGGCAGGAGGATCAGATTGTCGGAGGGGGTTTTGATCTTCATAGGAACCTCTTGATTCAAGACGGGAGACCCATGGGGGTCACCGTCAGTCGCATACGGTTTTTTGCGGCGTGCTGACCGCCGATCTCCATGCTGTATTCCACGTCCAGACAGCCGCCCTTGGGGGTGAGGCTGTTTTCCAAACGGGAGGTAAGAATGGTGATCTGCATGGGGAAATACCCGGTGTTGTAGATGCAGGCGTGGAGCTTGCCCTCCTCAAATACCATGTGGGTGTTGATCTGCCCCGTGCGGTTTACGGAGACGATGCCGTTTTTCATGGCGGTGAGGGTGGTAACGGTTGCGTCCATTCCCGTCAGCTCCGGCTCGGTATATTCTACCTTCACGCCATCCTTGGAATTGCGGCAGGTGCCTTCCACCCGATAGCTGATGGTTTCCGGCTCCCCGTCGGGGGTGTCGTAGCGGTAATTTGTGATCTCAATGGAAACGTTCATAGTCAAAATCTCTCAATGTCTACACGGGCAATCGACCCGGTGATGGGCCGCCCAAGGAACAAGGCGGCGTTTTGGCGAAAGGCGAGGGGGTCATCGGAGGTGAAGAACAGATCCTGCCCAAGGCTTTCGGCGGGGGAGAGGGTCGGGACGGCATTTGCCATGGTCTTTGCGGCCTCCTCTCCTGCGGAAACCTGCACGGGGGCAGGCAGTACGTCGGAAAGAATATCGGAAAGCAGGGGGAAATGGGTACAGCCAAGAATCACCGCGTCCGGTGCAAATTCTTCGTAGGGCTGTAAATACCGCCGTGCAATATCCGTAGCGGCCACGTCGCCCTTTTTGGTAAAGCCGTTTTCCGCCAAGGGCACGAACATGGGACAGGCAACGGATTCCACCTGCAAGGCGGGGTCAAGGGCTTTGATGGCTTTTTCGTAAGCACCCGAGCCCACGGTGGCGGAGGTACCCAGCACCAAGATCTTGCCGTTCCCGGCGGAGGCGATCTCCGAAGCCCGCTTGGCGGCAGGCTCCACCACTCCCACGAAGGGCAGGGGGAAGGTCTCCTGCAACAGGGTCAAGGCGTTGGAGGATACCGTTCCGCAGGCTACCAAGACAGCTTCCACCTGCTGGGACAGAAGAAAGCGCACGTCCTGCAGGGCAAAGCGGCAGATCATTTCTTTGGATTTGGTGCCGTAAGGCACGCGGGCGTTATCGCCGAAATAGATCAAATCGTGGGTGGGCAGAAGCTCTCGCAGAGCGCGGTAGCCGGTGAGACCGCCCAGACCGGAATCAAAGATGCCGATACGCATAAATGAATCATTCTCCTTTGAAGAAGGATGGGGGAAGGGATGAGACGAATCTTGATGGAAAACTATTTACGTGCGTTTTTGTTTTGCATGTGCTTGGCGCGTATTTGTAGGGGACGACGTCCACGGCGTCCCATTTCGCTTACAACAACATCACCAATAAAGGAATTGTCGCGATACACAGCAGATTAGACAGCAAAATAGCGTCTGCGGCGGTATGCTTGCCTGCCGTGGCGGTCTCGGGGAGGTAGATCTCCGAGAAATTTTGCACCACTGCCGCGGTGGGGCAGCAGCAAAGCAGGAACAAGGTGGCACCGAAATACCAAGGGAAGGGATAAACAAAGCTTAAAAGCTTAACGCAAAGCAGTGCCAGCAACGGCATGAGGAGCAGCTTTCCCAAGCAGGAGAACCATGCGAATTTATCCGTCACGATCCTGCGGAAGGGGGTGGCCGCCAGCCGCATTCCCAAAGCGATCATGCAAAGCGGGGTGGACATTTTTCCTGCCAGAGAAACGGCGGTTCCCAATGCTTCGGGCATCTTGAAGCCTGCCAGAAACAGGGGGAAGGCCACGTAGAACGCCAACATGGCGGGGTTCAACAGCAAGCCCTTTGCGCGGATATGCTTCTTTTCCCCGGTGATCAGGAACAAGCCCGCCGTCCATGCCAAAATATTCATAGAGAGGGCAAATACCGCGGACAATGCCACCGCATCCGGAGCGACCTCCGGGGGAAGCAGAGCCTCCAGCAAGGGGATGCCGATAAAGCCCACGTTTCCGAAAACCGCGGCGGCGCCGGAAACCCGTCGGCAGATCTCCCCGCGGTCCCCGGGCAACAGACAGACCGCGCCCAGCACCAAAAGCTGTACGCCCGTGCAGAGCAGGAAGAACCAGCCCATGGCGGAAAGCAACTCGGGGGTGCAATCGGCGGACAAAAAGGCGTGGATCTCCAGGCAGGGCTGGCAGAGGTATACCAGCACTTTGGAAAAGGGAGAGATCTGGCTTGCGGAAAGCGTTTTGGTTTTGACGAACAAGAACCCCGGGATGGCGTAGGCCATCATGGAAAGCACTTGGATGGCGGTTTGAAGAAAGTTCATTTTGTATACGTATAAATCAGGTTAGGATACATGGCGTAGATCAAGGTGGCGCAAACGGCAAAGAGCGCCGCCGCGGCGATGAGCAGAGATTTTCCTGCGATGAGCAGCTTCCCCTTGGTGGTGGATTTGTCCGCCGTTTCCATCTTTCTCAGCACTACCGCCAGGAAGATCGCTCCGGTAAGCAGGGTGGGCACCAGGTAGCGGTAGTCCATGGAGCAGAAATGGGGATAGGAGAAGCAGAAGGGGATATAGGTGACCAGCATGGTCGCCCAATAGAGGAGTATGAATGCGCAAGGGATCCTGCCAAAGCCCACGGATTCCTTGAATTCCTCCTCGGTGTTCTTGCGAAGAAGCTGCCACAGGCAATATCCTGCACCGATGAGGGTGGCGACCACGATGATCACATTCATCCAGAACAGCAGGTTGGAAGCGCCGTCGAAGATCAGGTGGTTCTTCCAGCGGGAATACTCCCCGAACAGGGACATTTTCAAAATAGCCAAAGGGATGCAATGCTCAAAGTATTCCGCCCCCTGGGTGCCTGCCCGCATGGGGTAGACGCCGAAATCCTTTAAGGAATTCCAGTCGAAGAACCGGTCCGCTACGGAATAGTCCCCCAAATATTGGTCTGCCTGGGTGGAAAGCTTGGGGACGTAGGTGAGGGGAGTGCCGTAATCCAGATAATTCCGCACCTGCCAGCCGATTCCCAAGGGGATGCAGATCACCCCGAACAAGGCGAATTGGGCGATGAGGATTCCTCTGCCCTTCATATCTTTTTCCGTAATCAGCTTATGCAGGAACAGGAAGGCGATGGCAGGCGCCACCACGCCCGTGGCAAGCTTGGCGAACATGGCACATCCTACGCAAAGCCCCAACAGGGAAATGGTTAAAAAGGAGGGCTTTTTGTGCCATTCCAAGGCCGCCCACACCGCAAGGAAGACGAACATCACGCTGAGACAGTCGTTGTTGATGCTTCCCGACAGAAGATAGAAGGTGGGGTGGAAGGCCAATACCGTAAGGGGCAGATACAGGGCGATGCCCTTGAATTCAAAGATCTTTAGAATACGGTAGGAGGCGTAGAGGGTGACCATGGAATAGAACAGGGTCAGAATCTGCAGGTTTTCCGCAGCGGTGGTAAAATTGATGCCGATGGCTGTTTGCTGCTCCAAAAACCAAGCGCAGATGATGTGATGCAGCGGGGGATGGTAAAATTGGCTTTTTCCGATGACGTCAAAGTCGGGAATTCCGTTTTCCATAATGTAGGAAATATATCCCGTGTGTCCGTAGTTCCCCACCTTGTTGAAGTTGGAAACGTCGTGCTGGTTGGTGGTGATGCCGATGTCCAAGGTGTAGACCAGCCGCGCGATCAACGCCAGCAAAAACAGAATGGCGATGAGCTTTCCTTCGGTGAGGGTGCCGGTCTGACGGCAGTACATCACGAAGGCACAGCAGGCAAATACCGCAAACAAAAGGAGGTATTTGAACATACTGCCCCAATACTCTTCTCCGGCCTGTTTCAACGCTTCGTGCTCCTCCACCACGTTTGCTCCCCAGAAGCCGAGAGCAAGGCAGGCCGCCAGCAAAAGCAAAATGCAAAAGGCGGTACACTCCAGCAGATTCTTTTTGTTTTCCTCCGGCGTGCGATGCCGCCGCAGGTCTAAAGGAAAGGATTTCAAGGCATTTTCCCCCAAGTTACAATTCTACATCCCTTATTGTAGCAAAGTGGGGTGGTTTTGTCAAGGGGGGAAGACTTTTAGCCTTTATTTCATGCTCGGTTTCGGTTCGCCCGCTTCGTTCCTTCCGCAAAACTCTAATTTACTCCTTCTTTTCCTTTTGTAAATTTCCTTTTTCCGTCTTGACAAGGGGGCAAAAATGGGATAGAATAGTCTTTAGAAAAACATTCCTTAGATTATACGGCATTTGGTCGATTGTAAAACGAAGTCTTTCGATCGACTGAACCTTTACAGGCTGAGAGGTCTTTTTATGTATTCTGATTACACCCTTACAAATCCGCCCCGCGTTTTGAGCCGCGGGGATCTTCCTCTGCCCGGAGAGACTGTGATCGCCATCGGAAATTTTGACGGTGTGCATATCGGGCATCACGCCCTTCTTGAACGCTTGGCGGAGGAGGGAAAGGCGAGAAATGCTACACCCTTGGTGTTTACCTTTACAGAGAATCCCAAGGTTCTTTATTTCGGCGCGAAGTATCTCTGCGGAGAGGCGGAACGGCTGGAGGCATTGTCTGCCCTTGGGGTGGAGGCGGTTTACCGCGGGGAATACGCTTATCTGCACGATTTTTCCAGTGAGGAATTCGTTCGGGATTTTTTGGTGAAAAAGCTTGGTTGCGTTTGCACCGTGGTGGGCAGTGATTTCCGCTTCGGTAAGGGACGTATGGGCGACCCCAACACCATGAAGGCGTTGATGGAGGCCAACGGCGGAAGCTGTGTGATTCTGCCTGCGGTGGAGCGTGAGGGGGCAAAGGTTTCCTCCACTTATATCCGCCGTCTGTTGGGAGAGGGAAAGCTTTCTTTGGTGAGTGAGCTTCTGGGCAGACCCTATTCCGTGATCCTTCCCGTAAGAGAGGGGCGTCGATTGGGCAGAACCATCGGGTGTCCCACCATTAACCAGATCCCCCACGAGGATCGTATGCTTCCCCGCTTCGGGGCATATCTTTCCACCGTAGAGTTTATGAAGGACGGGGAAAAGCTGTGCTTCCGCGGCGTGACCAACGTAGGGATCAAGCCCACGGTGTCCTCCGAGTCCAGGCCTGTTTTCGAAACGCACCTCTTGGATTTTGACGGCGATCTTTACGGCGTAACGGTGAAGGTTACGCTTCATACCTTCCTGCGGAAGGAGCGTTGCTTTGCCACGCTGGAGGAGCTGAAGGAGCAGATCGGCCGTGACATTGCCACAGCACGAAAGGAATTACAGCAATGAGAAAAAAACTGCTTTGCGCCTTGATGGCCTTGGCGTTGCTTCTTCCTGTTTTGAATTGCTACGGGGCGGCGGAGACCATATCCTTGTTTGCCGCAAACAATTCCGCTGTGGCGTATTGCATCGATACGGAGCAGACCCTTTACGAATCCGGGGCAGGTGAGGTACACGCTCCCGGCGTTACCGCCAAGCTGATGGCGTTGATGGTGGCCTACGATCTGGTGGAAAACACCGGGCGGAAGCTTTCCGAGAAGGTGAAGATCCAGGGAGGCTGGGTGCGGGATACCTACGTTCCCGGTGACAGAAGCAGTCCCTATTTGGGTCTTTCCCAGGGGGATGAATGTACGCTGGAATATCTGTTTGCTTGCTCCTTGGTTTCCAACGCCAACGATGCCTGCGCCGCCTTGGTGGGGTATTGCGTGGATGAGCTGATGATGAGCGATACCGAGGATTTTCTCCATCGAATGAACCAAAAGGCCGCACAGCTTGGTATGCGGGACACCCTCTACGATAACGTGGTGGGCTTTGGCGGCGGCGGTAGAACCACTGCCGGCGACGTGGTGAAGCTGGCGAAACACTTCTATTTGTACAATGATCTGGTGAAGCTGTCGGATCGGGACGCCTACCGCGGCGCGGGAAGCACCATTCGCAACAAGAATTATCTGGAATGTGATTACCTGATGAAGGGTTACCTGATGGAGGAGGCCATCGGTCTGATTGCGGGCCATGCCACCAATCAGGGAGGCTATCATCTTATCACCTTCGCCGAGCAGGACGGCATCGCCTACGTCTTTGTGGTGATGGGAGGCAGCCGTGAGCGTCAGGAGACGGACGGCAGCCGTTGGTTTGACCCCGGCAACGCTTACGATGATATGCACGGCATGGTTCCCTACGTGCTTTCCTCCTTTACCTACCAAAAGCTTTGCGTAGGGCGCGGGGAGTCGGAGGTGACCTTCCTTGCGGATCTTCGTCTGGGCGGCGGTGCGGAGGCCGGCATTTTGCGGCTGATCCCCGCAGAGACCCTGGAGCTGATGGTGGCTAACCCCAACGGAGCGGAGATCGAGATCCGTTTGGAATACGACGAAAAGGTCTACGAGATGGAAAAGGCAGGCAAGACCTACAAGACCGTGGACGCTCCCGTTCAGCAAGGGGAAGTGCTGGGAAAGGCCTATTTCCTGCTGGAGGGCGAGGTGCTTGCCGCCGTGGATATGCTGGCGGACAGAACCGTGGAGGTGAACACCCTCCTTTCTGCTAAGAACCATTTGTTCTCATTCCTGTTTGAAGGGCCTATGGGCACGATCATCAAATGGGTACTGATCATTATCTTGGCGTGGGTGGCTTGGGCGGTGCTTTTGTGGCTGATCCGTATGGTGACCCGCTTCGTTATGTGGCGCAAGAAGAAAAACGCTGTAAAAGAAGTTGAAGACACCGAAGATGTGAACAAAGTGTGAATTTTTACAAAAAACGAAAAACGCTCTTGCAAACGGGGAATTGTTGTGGTAATATATCCCGTAGTCTGCAAATTTCGTAAATCGTAAAATAGAAAGGTATTTGATCGTATGAGCATTTTGCAATATATCGTTGGCGGTTTGATCATGGCGTTGGCCGTGCTGTTGGTAATCTTCGTGAGCAAGCAGCAGGGTAAGAGAAAGGGCTTGGAGAACGTTATTTCCGGCCAGTCCTCTTCCAACTCTTATCTGAACAGAACCGAGGCTGCCAAGAAGGGCAAGCGTTTTGAGAAGTGGACTGTGATCGTTGCTGTTGCCTTCGGCGTAATGGTGATCGCGCTGTACTCCATCACCGCTATCTCCAAGAACGTTGAGGCAAGCAAGAACACCTCTTCCTCTGCAACCTCTTCTTCTGCTACCTCCTCCACCGTTTCCAACATCTCTGTGGATACTTCCTCCGCTACTTCCGAGGATGTTTCCGTTGAGGAATCCGTTGAGGAATCTGTCGCAGAGTCTTCCGCAGCTGCTGAATAATTTTCATAGGCAAAACAAAAGAGACCGTAACAGGTCTCTTTTTTGTCGCTACGCTCTCACCCGAAAAATGCATTTTTCGGGTGTTGCGCCCTGCTTCCGCGCAGGGCGAGCCCCATACGGGGTTTGCAACACGGTTGCAAATTTTTCTCCTGCGCTAACCGCTTGGAGAAAAACCGTAAAAGGTGTCTTTTTGCCCGAAATGAATTCGGGCAAGCGACGCATTCATCGTATCCCCTTGCGGGGGCAGTTTTCCTATCCGCTCACCAAAAAACATTCCCCAAACGGCAGTTTGGGGCAATCAGGTTTCTTTGGGATTTTTAAGTTTGTCATGTGCCCAAGGTTCCAAAAACGACAACGTCGTTTTTGACGTCGGCGGTATACAGGCAAACACGGTATAAAGCAATGCGCCGACTTGTTCTTTTTCCAAAGAAACACCCTTAAATCGTTCCTGTTCAATTTTACACTTCCACCGTTGCGCTCGGTTTCGCTACAGCTAAGGAAGCCTTGCCCTCCAGACGGCGGGCAGCTTCCTCGTATGCCATTTCCGGAGTATTGTTCTCCTCGGAAAGGTGGGCAAGAACGACGCGTTTCGTGCCGTAGCGTGCCAGATGGGGGAGCAGCGCGGCGCAGTCAAAGTTGGAAAGATGACCGTAAGGCCCCAAAATTCTCTGTTTCAGGGAATAGGGGTAAGGCCCTGCCTTCAGGCGCTCTATATCGTGGTTGGATTCGATCACCACACGCCTGCAGCCGGACATGGCTCGCAAAATTTCTGCGGAAAGGTGACCGATGTCGGTGAAATAGGCCATGATCTCCCCTGCAAGCTCTATGCGGAAGCCCACGGATGCGCAGGCATCGTGAGGGGTGCGTACGGTGTAGATGCGGGTGTTTTCCAAACACACCAGATTGCCGTGGTCGTTGGATTTCAAAGCGGGCGCGGCGGCAGGTGCGGTAGACAAGATGCCATCCATACACCCGGTGGGGGCGTAGATCTCCATGCCGTAGCGGCGGGAGAGAGTCTCCAACCCCTTGATGTGGTCGGAATGCTCATGGGTGATAAACACGGCGCGGATCTGCTCCGGGGAAATACCTACCCTGCGGACAGCCTCCTCGATGCGCTTGGCGGAAACCCCTGCATCGATGAGAAACACGTCGCTTCCGTTCTTTATCAGACAGCAGTTTCCCTTGGAGGAGGAAAAAAGCTGATAAATTTCTGCGGGCATGGGGTCAGGATTCCTTGACGCCGTCGGTATCCACTACGGAAGCGCCGTAGGGACGGATGCGCAACAGCATGCAAGCGTTCTTACCGAATACGTTATTGATGGTCTCACAGTAAGAAGCCACCTTTTCCGTGGGGACGTAGGCCTGGACGGTGCCGGCAAAGCCGCCGCCGTGAACACGGCAAACAGCGCCGAACCGCTGGGAAAGGGCAAGTGCCAAGGAGATACCCTGCTCGGAGACGTTGCGGGTGGTGTATACGTTTTGCAGGAATTCAAAGGAGGATCTGCCGGATTCCGTTACCAAATGGAAGAAGGCGGTGGCATCGCCGTTTTTCAAAGCGACACGCTGAGCCTCCACCCGCTTGTTCTCGTTAAAATAGTGGATGGCGCGGAGAATGGCTCTGTCTCCTACGTTGGCGCGCATATAGCTGATGCGGGAGAGGAAGGCATCCTCGTCGCACTCTCTCAGTACCTTTTTGCCCATCAAAGCGGCGCAGGCGTGCATTTCCTTGGGGACGGCGGCGTAATCGTCGGTGAGATCCACGTGGTTACCGCCGGTGTTCACGATGCAGAAGGTGTAGCCGGATTTTTCCGGGTCGAGGGCAAGCTTTTCCGTCTTCGGTGCTTTGGGATCCTCGAAGTCGATGTAGAGGAAGCCGCCGCAGGCGCAGGCAGCCTGATCCATCAGACCGCAGGGCTTTCCGAAATAAACGTTTTCAGCGTACTGACCTGCCATGGCAAGCTCCATGGGGGGTACCTTGCCGTCGTTGTAAAGCTGGGACATGATCCGCGCACACATCACCTCGAATGCGGCGGAGGAGGAGAGTCCGCTGCCTGTCAGTACGTCGCTGGACGTGCAGGCATCAAACCCGCCGTAGGAGTAGCCCTTCTTGGCGAAGGCATCGCAAATACCGGTGACCAATGCGGAGGAAGAGCCCTTGCGCACCTTTTTGGGGTTGGGGGCGGTGCAATCCACCGTGTCCTCGGGGTAGCCCTCGCTTTTGATCCGAACGGTCATCCCTTCGGTCTTTGCGGCTACGGCGATGATGTCGATGTCCACCGAGGCGGCAAGAACGCATCCGTTGTTATGGTCGGTGTGGTTGCCGGAAATCTCCGTTCTGCCGGGAACGGAGAACAGAAGGCCCTCTTTGTCCCCGTAACGCTCCAGAAATTCCTTCGCCAGCTTGCTGTAACGGGCGCGGGGACGTACGGTGTCCCGATACAAGGATTCAAAGGTTTTATCATATCCGCCGTTTTCGATGGCGGAAAGAATTGCGGAAATTTTCATGGTTTCCCTCCCGGATATTTTTTCGGAGGTAGTATATCATAAAAGGAAGCAAAAAGCAAGAGAAAAATCCCCGGGAAGGGGATTTTATATGCCAGGTTGTCACCTGTCATTGACAACTTGGCAAAACTTTTTTCATAATTTTTCTTTTTTCTCTTGACAAACGAATTGATTTGTGATAGTATATCATACTGCACTATAATCCATAAGTATGCAAAAATTAAGATGGGTTCACATCGGCAGACGGGGGAAACCCTTGCCATTGCTCATTTTATAGGCAAAAGCACCATGGGTTGTGGTTGCACGGAACCCCAACGGCTACATATAGAAATATATGGGCAAACATTTATGTAAATATTTCCAATTAGTGAAAAAAGAAATGGAGTGAATGATCGGTATGGTACATGAACAGACTCTGGGTAAAACCAAGAGAATGTCTTTCTCCAAAATTGAGGAAGTCATTGAAATGCCGAACCTGATCGAGGTGCAGAAGAAGTCTTTTGACGATTTTGTAACCAAGGAGATCGGGCAGGTTTTGAAGGACATTTCCCCGATGACGGACTATTCCGGCAATTTGGTGATCGAGTTTATCGATTACACGCTGAGTGATCCTCCCAAGTACACCATCGCAGAGTGCAAGGAGCGTGACCTCAACTACGCTTCCCCCTTCCGCGTAACGGTGAGATTGACCAACCGTTCCACCGGTGAGGTGAAGGAGCAGGAGATCTACATGGGTGATTTCCCCATGATGACGGATTCCGGCACCTTTGTGATCAACGGTGCGGAGCGTGTCGTGGTGTCTCAGATCGTCCGTTCTCCCGGTATCTATTATGAAATGACCGGGGACAAGTCCGGCAACAAGCTGTTTACCGCAACGGTAATCCCTTACCGCGGCGCTTGGCTGGAGTATGAGACCGATTCCTCCAATATTTTCTATGTCCGTATTGACAAGAACCGTAAGATGCCCATTACGGTGCTTTTGCGCGCTTTTGGCTGCGGCACCAATGAGCAGATTCTTGACAAGTTCGGCGATGAACCCTTGCTGAAGGCTTCCTTTGAGAAGGATCCCATCCCCGCAGAGGTGGATCGTCTGTTGCAGACCGGCGTGATGACCAACGCTGTGGAAGAGGCTTTGAAGGAGATCTACAAGAAGATCCGTCCCGGCGAACCTCCCATTTTGGAGTCTGCCCAGATTTTGATCAACAACCTGTTCTTCGACGAAAAGAGATACGATATCTCCGCCGTGGGCAGATATAAGTTCAACAGAAAGCTTGCCATCGGCCGTCGTTTGATCGGTCACGTGCTGGCGGAGGACGTGGTTTCTCCCGTTACCGGCGAGGTGATCTACGAGGCGGGCAGAAAGCTCAGCCGTGCAGAGGCAGAGGCTGTTGAGCGCGCAGGTGTTTGTGAGGCTATCATCTTTGTTGAGGAAGAAGAAGGCGTCAACACCCCTGTAAAGGTATTCACCAACCGTATGGTCTCCGCTTCCGGCATCCTGGCCGCAGCAGGCCTTTCCGTTACCGATGAAGAGCTGGGTCTGGAGGAGACTGTTTCTTTGGACGTTCTGCTTCCCATCGTGAAGGAAGTTGGTATCTCCGACGTTGAGGCCTTGAAGAAGGCTATCAATAATAAGAAGAAGGAGCTGATTCCCGGTACCGTTACCGTGGAGGACGTTCTCGCTTCCGTAAACTATCTGTTGGGTCTCTCCCACGGCGTGGGCGTGACCGACGATATCGACCACTTGGGCAACCGTCGTATCCGTGCGGTAGGCGAATTGCTGCTGAACCAGCTGCGCATCGGCTTCTCCCGTATGGATAAGATCGTGAAGGAGAAGATGACCACTCAGGACATCGACACCATCACTCCCCAGTCCTTGATCAACATCCGTCCCATCGTTTCCGCCATCCGTGACTTCTCCGGTTCTTCTCCCTTGTCTCAGTTTATGGACCAGTCCAACCCCTTGGCGGAATTGACCCACAAGAGAAGAATCTCCGCATTGGGTCCCGGCGGTCTGTCCCGTGACAGAGCGTCCTTCGAGGTGCGTGACGTTCACTATACCCATTACGGCAGAATGTGTCCCATTGAGACCCCCGAAGGTCCCAACATCGGTTTGATCTCCTCTCTGGCTTGCTACGCAAAGGTAAACCGCTTCGGCTTTATCGAGGCTCCCTATCGCGTGGTTAAGAACGGCGTGGTTACCAAGGACGTGGTTTATATCTCCGCGGACGTGGAGGACGAGTACGTTGTTGCTACCGCCAACGAGCCCATTGATGAGAACGGCCGCTTCGTAAACCGCAAGGTAGTAGGCAGACATCTGGACGAGATCGGCGAGTTTGAGGCAAGCCGTATCGATTTGATGGACGTTTCTCCCAAAATGGTGGTTTCCGTTGCTACCGCAATGATCCCCTTCTTGGAAAACGACGATAACACCCGTGCACTGATGGGCTCCAACATGCAGAAGCAGGCTGTGCCGCTGATGATCACCGATGCTCCCATCGTAGGTACCGGTATGGAATATCGCGCCGCTTACGACTCCGGCGTGCTTGTGATCTGTAAGAGAAGCGGTTACGTAGAATCCGTTTCCTCCGACGAGATCGTTATCCGCACCGACGAGGGTAAGAGCGATCTGTATACCCTGACCAAGTTCAAGAGAAGCAACGCAGGCACCTGCGTGAACCAGCGTCCCGTGGTCAGCAAGGGCGATTACGTGAAGCAGGGCGACGTCCTGGCTGACGGTCCCGCTACCAAGGACGGCGAGGTTGCTTTGGGTAAGAACGCCCTCATCGGCTTCATGACCTGGGAAGGCTACAACTACGAGGACGCAGTTCTGCTGAACGAGCGTCTGGTTCGTGACGACGTTTATACCTCTATTCATATTGAAGAATATTACTGCGAATCCCGTGACACCAAGCTTGGCCCGGAAGAGATCACCCGTCAGCTTCCCAACGTGGCAGACGAGGCTCTGCGTGACCTGGATCCCGACGGTATCATCCGCATCGGTTCCGAGGTACATTCCGGCGACATTCTGGTAGGTAAGGTCACTCCCAAGGGCGAGACCGAGCTGACTGCAGAGGAGAGACTGCTGCGCGCTATCTTCGGCGAAAAGGCAAGAGAAGTGCGTGACACCTCCCTGAAGCTGCCTCACGGCGAATCCGGTATCATTGTGGACGTTAAGGTCTTCTCCAGAGATGACTGCGACGTTCTGTCTCCCGGCGTGATCCAGTGTGTCCGCGTTTACGTGGCACAGAAGAGAAAGATCTCCGTGGGCGACAAGATGGCAGGCCGCCATGGTAACAAGGGTGTTATCTCCCGCATCCTGCCTCCCGAAGACATGCCCTTCCTGCCCGACGGTACTCCTCTGGATATCGTTCTGAACCCTCTGGGCGTACCTTCCCGTATGAACATCGGTCAGGTGCTTGAGGTTCACTTGGGTATGGCTGCCCGCAAGATGGGCTGCAAGGTCATGACCCCCGTCTTTGACGGAGCAAACGAGAAAGACATTCAGGAATGGCTGAAGGAAGCCGGCTGCAACGAAAACGGTAAGACCATTCTGTACGATGGCCGTACCGGTCAGCCCTTCGATAACCCCGTAACCGTGGGCGTTATGTACTTCCTGAAGCTCCACCACTTGGTAGACGATAAGATCCACGCCCGTTCCACCGGTCCTTACTCTCTGGTAACTCAGCAGCCCTTGGGCGGTAAAGCTCAGTTCGGCGGCCAGCGTTTCGGTGAGATGGAGGTTTGGGCGTTGGAGGCATACGGCGCGGCTTACACCTTGCAGGAGATCCTGACGGTGAAGTCCGACGACGTAAAGGGCCGTGTAAAGGCCTACGAGGCGATCGTCAAGGGCTTGAATATCCCCACTCCCGGCGTTCCCGCATCCTTCAAGGTTTTGGTGAAGGAGCTGCAGTCCCTGGGTCTGGACGTTCGTGTCCGCGATAAGAACGGCGATGAGATCCCCATGAAGGATTACACCGACGACGACGGTCCCGATGAAAAGAAATTCTCCGATGCAGAGCTTGGCGCAAGCGTTCTGGATTCCGAAGACGGTCTGGTCTACGAGGATGAGAACAGCGTACACGCAGGGCTCTCCGACGATGAGATCGCCGAGGCGGATTCCGAAGAGGAAGAATACGTCTACGACGAAAACGAAAACGATTATCTCGATTAAAGAAAGGAGTCGAAAACTATGGAACAGACTAACAACATGGAATTCGAGTCCATTCAAATCGGACTTGCATCCCCGGAAATGATCCGTTCTTGGTCCTACGGCGAGGTTAAGAAGCCGGAGACCATCAACTACCGTACCTTGAAGCCCGAGCGCGACGGCTTGTTCTGCGAGCGTATCTTTGGGCCTACCAAGGACTGGGAATGCCACTGCGGCAAGTACAAGAGAGGCGCCCGCTACAAGGGTAAGGTCTGTGAGAAGTGCGGCGTGGAGATCACCACTGCCAAGGTACGCCGTGAGCGTATGGGTCACGTTGAGCTGGCGGCTCCCGTTTCCCACATCTGGTACTTCCGCGCCATCCCCTCCCGTATGGGTCTGCTTCTGAACATCTCTCCCAAGCTGCTTGAGAAGGTTCTGTATTTCGCACAGTACATCGTTACCGATCCCGGTGAAACGCCTTTGGCAAAGTACCAGCTCTTGAACGAGCAGCAGTACAGAGAATACCGCGAAAAGTACGAGGACGATTTCAAGGCAGGCATGGGTGCCGAGGCTATTGAACTTCTCCTTTCCGAATTGGATCTGGAGGAGGAAGCCGCAAGACTGAAGAAGGAGCTGATGACTGCTCAGGGTCAGCGCAAGGTGCGCGACATCAAGCGTTTGGAGGTTGTGGAGGCATTCCGTACCTCCGGCAACAAGCCCGAGTGGATGATCATGCACGCTCTGCCCGTTATTCCTCCGGAATTGCGCCCCATGGTGCAGCTGGACGGCGGCAGATTTGCTACCTCCGACTTGAACGACCTGTACCGCAGAGTTATCAACCGTAACAACCGTTTGCTGAAGCTCCAGGAGCTGCAAGCACCCGATATTATCATCCGTAACGAGAAGCGTATGCTGCAGGAGGCTGTGGACGCGCTGATCGACAACGGCAGAAGAGGCAGACCCGTTACCGGTCCCTCCAACCGTCCTTTGAAGTCTCTCTCCGAAATGCTGAGAGGTAAGCAGGGACGCTTCCGTCAGAACCTGCTGGGTAAGCGTGTTGACTACTCCGGCCGTTCCGTAATCGTTGTAGGCCCCGAGCTGAAGATCTATCAGTGTGGTCTGCCCAAGGAAATGGCTTTGGAGCTGTTCAAGCCCTTCGTTATGAAGCAGCTGGTGGAAAGCGGAAAATCCACCAACATCAAGGACGCAAAGAAGCGTGTTGAAAAGGCAAACAGCGAGGTTTGGGACGCACTGGATATCGTGATCAAGGAGCATCCCGTTCTGCTGAACCGTGCGCCTACCCTTCACAGACTTTCTATCCAGGCGTTTGAGCCCGTGCTGGTAGAGGGTAGAGCCATCAAGCTCCATCCTCTGGTATGTACCCCCTTTAACGCCGACTTCGACGGCGACCAGATGCCCGTGCACGTTCCTCTGTCCGCAGAGGCGCAGGCAGAGGCAAGATTCCTTATGCTCTCCGCCAACAACCTGTTGAAGCCCGCCACCGGTCACGCGGTGAACGTACCTTCTCAGGACATGGTGTTGGGTTCCTACTACCTGACGGTAGAGATGCCCGGCGAGCCCGGTAAGGACAAGCACTTCCGTAACTTCGACGAGGCCATGATGGCTTACGAAAACGGAGAGCTGGGTCTCCACACCCTTTGCTACATCCGCGTAGACAAGGAAATCGACGGCGAGATCAAGTCCGGCGTGGTTTACACCACTCTGGGTAGATTGATCTTCAACCGTCCCATTCCTCAGGACCTTGGCTTTGTGGACAGAAGCCTTCCCGGCAACCTGTTCAAGCCCGAGATCGACTTCGTTACCACCAATAGCGAGCTGTCCCAGATTCTGGACCGTACCATCAAGAAGCACGGCAACGTGGTTACCTGTGAGGTACTGGACCAGATCAAGGCGCAGGGCTATAAATATTCTACCAGAGCTTCTCTGTCCATCTCCGTGTACGATATGACGATCCCTCCCGAGAAGGAGTCTCTCATCAAGGCTGCCGAGAAGGAAGTGGATCAGATTACCGAGCTGTTCCGCATGGGTCTGTTCTCCGATGAGGAGCGTTCCCAGCGCGTGATCAAGATCTGGGAGGATTGCACCAAGGACGTTGCAACCGCTCTGCAGAAGAATTTGGACAAATACAATCCTATCAACATGATGGCAGTTTCCGGTGCCCGTGGTTCTATCAAGCAGATGCGTCAGCTGGCAGGTATGCGTGGTCTGATGGCTTCCGCCTCCGGTAAGACCATCGAAATGCCTATTAAAGCGAACTTCCGCGAAGGCATGAAGGTGCTTGAATACTTTACTGCGGCAAGAGGTGCTCGTAAGGGTCTGTCCGATACCGCACTTCGTACCGCTGACTCCGGTTACCTGACCCGTCGTCTGGTAGACGTTTCTCAGGACGTTATCGTTCGCGAGAAGGACTGCGGCGACACCAGAGGTCTGTGGGTTTCCAAGATCGTTGACCGTTTGGGCAGCGGTAAGGAAGAGGTTATCGAGCCCTTCGCAGACCGTCTCCCCGGCAGATACACCATCGGCGACGTGGTACATCCCACCACCGGTGAGGTTTTGGTTCCCCATAACACCATGCTGCAGGAGGAGGATATCAGCAAGATCCTCGAGGCGGGCATCACTCAGGTGAAGGTACGTTCCGTTATCAACTGCCGCGCGAAGCACGGCGTTTGCGTACACTGCTACGGCGCGGATATGTCCACCACCAAGCCCGTTTCCATCGGCGAAGCCGTTGGTATCATCGCGGCACAGTCCATCGGTGAGCCCGGTACCCAGCTGACTATGAGAACCTTCCATAGCGGCGGTGTTGCCGGCGGCGATATCACCCAGGGTCTGCCCCGTGTTGAAGAAATCTTCGAGGCACGCCGTCCCAAGAAGACTGCTACTCTGGCTCCCTTTGCCGGCACCGTTTCCATCGAGGAGGCAAAGAAGACCAAGCAGATCACCGTTACCGGTGACGAGGGCGACATTACCACCATCTCCGTTCCTCTGCTCACCAAGCTGGCAGTGGAGGAGGGCGCACACGTTGAAAAGGCACAGAAGCTCACCGAAGGTACCGAGTACCCCGGCGATATTCTGGACATCAACGGTTTGGACGCCGTTTACGAGTATATCATCAAAGAAGTACAGCGCGTTTACCGTCTGCAGGCGGTAGAGATCTCCGATAAGCATATCGAGATCATTGCCCGCCAGATGACCCGCCGCATCCGCGTGGATGCCACCGGTGACACCGAGCTGTTGGTAGGCTCTTCTGTTTCCCTTACCGAGTTTGAGGAAGCAAACGAGAAGATCGCCAAGGCAAACGAAGAGAACACCACCGGTATCGAGCTGCTTCCCGCAGAGGGCAGTCCCATGCTGTTGGGTATTACCAAGGCTTCTCTGTCCACCGACTCCTTCTTGTCTGCAGCTTCCTTCCAGGAAACCACCAAGGTTCTGGCAGACGCAGCTATCAAGGGCAAGGTTGACCCGCTGCTGGGTCTGAAGGAGAACGTGCTCATCGGTAAGCTCATTCCCGCAGGTACGGGTATGGCACAGTACCGCGACACCAACGTGGATCTGGGCGAGGCTCCCATTGAGACCGTTTACGACGCAGAGGAAAACTAAAAACCATGGACGACCGAATATGGGAGGCCGGTTGGAACCGGGCGCAGAAGCTGATGCGCAAAGGGCAGGCGGAAACGCTTTACCTGGCGTCTGATGCAGACGATGCCTTTGCCGCTACGGTGCTTGCCGCAGCGAAAGCCGCCGGGATCTCCCCCGATCAGACAAAAACAGGAGACCAGCTTGCCAAACTGGCAGGGGTTGAGGTCTTCACCGCCGTGTTGACGGCAGTTAAAAAACAAGCATAAACCCGGCAGGGGAGCGGTGAAAAGCCGCCCCCCCTGCGCGGTGCGCAAAAATTTTGCGCCAAAAACGGCATTTGCTATTGACAAAGTGCAATAGTTTGTGTATAATCAATAATTGCGAATTTTTGTGAAAGGAGAAGACTATGCCTACATTTAACCAGCTGGTAAGAAAAGGCCGCCAGGACAAGGCTTGGAAGTCTAAGTCCCCCGCTCTGCAGAGAACCACTAACTCTCTGAAGAAGGTGGTGGTGGAGCAGGCTGCACCTCAGAAGAGAGGCGTTTGCACCAAGGTTGCTATCAAGACCCCTAAGAAGCCTAACTCTGCACAGAGAAAGATCGCCAGAGTAAGACTTTCCAACGGTATGGAAGTAACCGCCTACATCCCCGGTATCGGCCACAACCTGCAGGAGCACTCTGTGGTTCTGATCCGCGGCGGTAGAGTTAAGGACCTTCCCGGTGTACGTTACCACATCATCCGCGGTAGCTTGGACACCCAGGGCGTTGCCAAGAGAAACCAGAGCCGTTCCAAGTACGGCGCAAAGAGACCCAAGGCAGGCAAGTAATCTGCCAAAACTTCGAAAATTGCTTACACAGTGCGACAAAGAAAAGTTGTCACTTATATATAGATGATAATGTTTTCTTTTGTGCCTGACGGAAAGAAATTTTTCGAGTACCTATGAACTCATCGAAAGCATGGAAAATGCTATCACTAATGAAGGAGGGAAGTAAAGTGCCCAGAAGAGAACATGGATTTAAGAGAGAAGTGCTGCCGGATCCCGTGTACGGTTCCCAGCTTGTCACCAAACTGATCAATGGTGTCATGGAGGACGGTAAGAAGGGCGTAGCACAGAAGATTGTTTACGACGCATTCGAGAAGGTTGCAGAGAAGTCCGGTCAGGACGCTCTGGAGATGTTCAAGAAGGCTTTGGCAAACATCATGCCTCAGTTGGAAGTTAAGGCAGTTCGCCGCGGCGGCTCCAACTATCAGGTTCCTATGGAAGTTCGCCCTGAGAGACGTCAGACTCTGGGTCTGCGTTGGTTGGTAAACTACGCAAGACAGAGAAGCGAGAGAACCATGGCAGATCGTCTGTATGGCGAGATCATGGATGCTTGCAACAGCACCGGCGGTGCCGTTAAGAAGAAGGAAGACACTCTCAAGATGGCAGAAGCAAACAAGGCATTCGCACACTACAAGTGGTAAAAAGAACGCTGCGCGTTCTTTATGTAAGAACACTGCGTGTTCTTTCTGTGAAAAACGCTTCGCGTTTTTCCGCACTCGAATGTGCTTTGTACGTAGTCGTACAGAGAATCAAGTTGCTTAAATACTGTCAAGAACTATAATAGGAAAGGAAAACGAATATGCCGAGAAATACTCCGCTTGAAAAAACGAGAAATATCGGTATCATGGCTCATATTGACGCCGGCAAGACCACCACTACTGAGCGTATTCTGTATTACACCGGTAAGACGCATAAGATTGGTGAGACTCACGAAGGCTCGGCTACGATGGACTGGATGGAACAGGAACAGGAGCGCGGTATTACCATTACCTCCGCTGCTACCACCTGCTTCTGGAAGGAAAATCGTATCAATATCATTGATACCCCCGGTCACGTTGACTTTACCGTAGAGGTAGAGCGTTCCCTGCGTGTATTGGACGGTTCCGTTACCGTTCTCTGCGCTAAGGGCGGCGTTGAGCCTCAGTCCGAGACCGTTTGGCGCCAGGCTGACAAGTACCGCGTACCCCGTATGTGCTATGTCAACAAGATGGACATCATGGGTGCGAACTTCTATCGAGTTATCGATATGCTTCGCGACCGCCTGAAGGCGCCCGCAACCCCCATTCAGCTCCCCATTGGTAAGGAGAGCACCTTTAAGGGAATCGTAGACCTGGTTAAGATGCGCGCTGAGATCTACCTCAACGAGGATGGCACTCAGTTCGAGGAGCAGGACATTCCCGCAGATATGATGGAGCTCGCTCAGGAATACCGCACCGCTTTGATCGAGGCTTGCGCCGAGGTTGATGACGTAATCGGTGAGAAGTTCCTGATGGAAGAGGAGCCCACCATCGAGGAGATCAAGAACGCAATCCGCGTGGCAACCATCGACAACCGTATGGTTCCCGTATGCTGCGGTTCTTCCTATAAGAACAAGGGCGTTCAGCTGCTGTTGGATGCAATCGTTGACTATATGCCTTCTCCCATCGACGTTCCCGCTATCAAGGGTATCAACCCCGATACCGGCGACGAAGAGGAGAGACCTTCCGACGATAACGCACCCTTCGCTGCTCTGGCGTTCAAGATCATGACCGACCCCTTCGTAGGCAGACTGTGCTTCATCCGTGTCTACTCCGGTAAGATCTCTTCCGGTAGCCAGGTGTACAACTCCACGAAGGATAAGAACGAGCGTTTCTCCCGTATCATGCTGATGCACGCTAACCACCGTGAGGAGGTAGGCGAGATCATGGCAGGTGAGATCGCCGGCGTTATCGGTATCAAGGATACCACCACCGGTAACACTCTGTGTGACCCCAAGGCTCCCATCATTCTGGAGTCTATGGAATTCCCGGAACCCGTTATCCGCGTAGCCATCGAGCCCAAGACCAAGGCCGGTCAGGAGAAGATGGGTATCGCACTGTCCAAGCTTGCAGAGGAAGACCCCACCTTCAAGGCATACACCGACGAAGAGACCGGTCAGACCATCATCGCAGGTATGGGCGAGTTGCACTTGGAGGTTATCGTAGACCGTTTGCTCCGCGAGTTTAAGGTGGAAGCAAACGTTGGTAAGCCCCAGGTATCCTACCGTGAGACCATCACCAAGCTGGCAGACGAGGATTGCAAGTATGCTCGTCAGTCCGGTGGTAAGGGTCAGTACGGTCACGTTAAGATCAAGATCGAGCCCAACGAACCCGGCAAGGGCTTCGAGTTTATCAACGCCATCGTGGGCGGTACCGTTCCCAAGGAATACATTCCTGCTGTTGAAGACGGTATCAAGGGCGCTATGCTCTCCGGTGTATTGGCTGGCTACAACGTTGTTGACGTTAAGGTTACCCTGTACGACGGTTCTTACCACGAAGTTGACTCTTCTGAAATGGCATTTAAGATCGCCGGCTCTATGGCGTTCAAGAATGCAATGCGTAAGGCAGGCCCCGTCCTGACCGAGCCTTTCATGAAGGTCGTTGTAGTCGTTCCGGACGATTACATGGGCGCAGTTATCGGCGACTTCTCTTCCCGTCGTGGTAACATCAAGGAGATGGAACCCTTAAACGGCGGCGGACAGCAGGTTACCGCGTTCGTTCCTCTGGCAAACATGTTCGGTTATGCAACCGACCTGCGTTCCCAGACTCAGGGCCGCGGCAGCTACGTAATGGAGCCCTCTCACTACGAGCAGGTTCCCAAGTCCGTACAGGAAGCTTTGGTAGCAGAGCGCGCTAAGAAGTAAAATAGGGCGCAGTTCCCTTGTTTTGTGTGAAATCAAGAGGGTTATGATGATATTTTATCAAAATCCTCTTGACAGAACGCAAAAAAGCTGTATAATAAAATTTAAGAAAAAAACATCTAAAATATTATTTGGAGGAATTTCACAATGGCAAAGGCTAAGTTTGAGAAAACTAAACCCCACGTTAACATTGGTACCATCGGCCACGTTGACCATGGTAAGACCACTCTGACCGCTGCAATCACCAAGACTCTGTCCCTGTCTGACGCAACCATCCAGTTCCAGGCATACGATCAGATCGACAACGCTCCCGAAGAGAGAGCAAGAGGTATCACGATCAACACCAGACACGTAGAGTACCAGACCGAGGCTCGTCACTACGCACACGTTGACTGCCCCGGCCACGCTGACTACGTTAAGAACATGATCACCGGTGCTGCTCAGATGGACGGCGCTATCCTGGTAGTTGCTGCTACCGATGGCCCCATGCAGCAGACCCGTGAGCACATCCTGCTTGCTCGTCAGGTAGGCGTGCCCGCAATCGTTGTATTCATGAACAAGTGCGACCTGGTTGACGACCCCGAGCTGCTCGAGATCGTTGAGATGGAAATCCGCGACCTGCTCTCCGAGTACGAGTTCCCGGGCGATGACATTCCGATCATCCAGGGTTCTGCTCGTGAGGCTCTGCTCTGCGAGGACAAGGATCCCTCCAACGCAGCATACAAGCCCGTTCAGGAGCTGATGGCTGCTGTTGACGAATATATCCCCACTCCTCCCCGTGATGATGCAATGCCCTTCCTGATGCCCGTTGAGGACGTCTTCTCCATCTCCGGTCGTGGTACTGTTGCTACCGGCCGTGTAGAGCGTGGCGTTATCAAGATGAACGAGGAAATCGAGATCGTTGGTATCACCGAGACCCGTAAGACCGTTTGCACCGGTATCGAGATGTTCCGTAAGCTCATGGACTACGCTGAAGCAGGCGACAACATCGGCTGTCTGCTCCGTGGTATCCAGAAGAGAGATATCGAAAGAGGTCAGGTTCTCTGCAAGCCCGGCTCTGTAAAGCCCCACACCAAGTTCGTTGGTCAGGTATACGTTCTGTCCGAGAAGGAAGGCGGCCGTCATAAGCCCTTCTTCTCCAACTACAGACCCCAGTTCTACTTCAGAACCACCGACGTTACCGGCGTTATCACCCTTCCCGAAGGCGTTGATATGTGTAAGCCCGGCGACAACGTTGCTATGAACGTTGAGCTGATCACTCCTATCGCTATGGAGCAGAACCTCCGTTTCGCTATCCGTGAGGGTGGTCGTACCGTTGGTTCCGGCGTTGTTACTTCCATCGTTGAGTAATTAGCCGTTACAACTAAATTTTGATCGTTTCGGGGTTGGGTGTGATTCCCTATCGGCAGTAAAAGTCTGCGAGCCTTAAAGGATTTGGCGAAAGCTTTATCTTGGGCAGGAACGGGTGTGATTCCCGTACCGACGGTATAGTCCGGATGAAAGAAACGTGCAAGGCTTAGAAGTAAGCGCCCCGCAATTTTTGCGGGGCGCTTTTGTTTTTCGTGCAATTCCGGTTTTTGAGGGTTGCTAAGGGAACTTTTTTCTGTGAAAAAGTTTCCTTAAGAGCGTTCTAAACCGTTTTCGAAATGGAGTTTCCTTTATGAAAAATCGCAAAACCGTGTCTCCCCGCGCCATCGCCGCCACCGCCATGCTGGGTGCAGCTGCGGCGGTACTGATGCTTTTGTCCTTTCCTCTCCCCATGATCATTCCGGGCTTTATCAAAATGGACTTTTCCGAGCTGCCCGCCTTGATCGCCGCTTTTGCCCTCGGGCCTTGGTGGGGTGTGTTGGTTTGTTTGATCAAAAACCTCATCAACGTCACCATGACCACCACCGGAGGCGTGGGAGAGCTGGCAAATTTCCTGCTTGGTGCGGCCTTCGTTTTGCCTGCGGGGTACTTTTACCGCTTCAAAAAGGATCGCACGGGGGCTTTGTTGGGCAGTGTGGCCGGTGCGGTGGCTTCGGCGTTGCTGAGCTTTCCCATCAATCTGTTCATTACTTATCCCTTCTATGCCGCTACCATGATCCCCATGAACACCATCATCGGGATGTACAGCGCTTTGATTTCCTCGGTGGATAGCTTGGAGGAATGTCTGTTATATTTCAACCTTCCCTTTACGCTGGTGAAGGGGGTTATTGTGACGGGGATGAGCTTCGTGGTGTATAAGCCCTTGTCCGTATTGATCAAAGGAAGAAAGGAAGCCCGCTGATGAAAAGATGGATATCCTTGACCATAGCGCTTTTGATTCTGTGCCTTGCTGCTTGCGACAGCGGGTTGCCCGCTGAGGTGGTTTCCTCCGGGGATAACAGCGAAGAAACGTCTGTGGCTCCATCTTCGGGAAAAGCAGAAACCGTGAAATTCAGCAAGCATGACGCAATAGATGTGACGGCGGTGAACGTGCAACCCACCGAGGCGGGGATCTACGTCTTCACCGACCGGGATTTTGAGCTGCCTCGTGAGGGGAAGTATACCGACATTGCCGTGGTGAACAGTACCGTGGTGATGGTGGGGGACGTACCCTACGTTCCTGAGGACGGCTTGGTGGTACGGTATTTTGAATGCGACCCCGTAGAGGTGGCAGTGGGAGACACCGCCCGTTATTCCGGTGGAATGCCTACTCCGCTGGGAGATGGTTACGTCACCTTCGGAGAAGAGATTTCCGTGCGGGTAGGCTACACCAACACCACCCGTACCGAGGAGGCCGTTGGCTTTTTGTTTGATGAGGGCTGGTATTCCGATACCACCTGCAGTAACATTTGGGGCATGGAGATCGCTGTGGAAAACGGTGTGGTGGTGGAGATCAATCCCTCCGGCAACGAAACCTCCGGCAACACCAAGATCCCCGAGGGCGGCTTTGTTTTGGCCGTTGGCGCGGGGAGCACCTACGAAAGCGTGCTTCGCAAGGTGAAGGTGGGGGATAAAGCTGTGTATACTACCCGCACCGTGACCTATGCGGCGGATAAATTTTCCGCGGACGTGGTGGGCAAAGAGATGGGGGACGCCCTTTCCGCCGTGACCTATGACCGGGTTGCCCCTGCGGGCACCAATCTGACCCAAGTGCTTGTGGACAAAAACGGCGTGGTGCTGACCGTGGAGACCAATTCCTCCGGCGGTGGGGAGATCCCCAATGGGGGCATGGCCATCACCGCGATAGGCTATAAAGCGGCTATGCTGGCTTCTGTGGCAAAAACAGGGCGGATCGTCTGCCTGAAAAATAAAATGCTCACCTTTATCGAGACCCCGTCGATCCTTTCGACGCGGCTGGAAAGTCAACTTTCCGCCACGGAGGAAACCTACGGAGCGCTGAAAAACAGCCTTGCCCACATCCGTTATGCAGAGGCGGAGCAGGCTTTGGAGGAGGCCAAGGAGGCGTTTGCCGCTTTGGGTGCTTTGCCCGGTCGTGAAGCGCTGTTGAAGGCATTTTCTTTGGGCGAAAAAGCGAGAATTGCCTGCATTCCCATGCTCACCTTGCAGAACCGTGAGGCTTGGGTCACCGTGGGAGAACTGAATTACGACGGATCCCCTCTGCTTCACTATACCAACGAGGACACGGTACGCAAGGCGGTGCAGTACGCCAAGCGGGTGGGGCTCAACACCCTGATCGTGGACAACACCGCCTATGGCTGGGCGGCGTATCCTTCGGAGATTCAGGGCATGGTGATGCACCCCGATCTGGAGGGGTTTGACGTTTTGGAGGCCTTCTCCCGTATATGCAAGGAAGAGGGCTTGAAGCTGATCGTTATGGTGAACGGCTTTTCCTCCGCCATCGCCTCGGTGGAGTATCCAAAAGAGCATTTCGTGAATCTTTACGAGGAATATCTGATGGTTTCCAAAAAGGGCAACAAGGTGGATGCCTCCGGTGGCAAAACCCTGGAGCCTTCTTATCCCCAGGTGCAGGCCTTTAATTTGGCGGTGGCAAGGGAGCTGGTAACCAAGTACGATGTGGATGGGATTCAAGTGGATTACATCCGCTACCCCTTGCCCATTTATTACCAGAATCCGAATTACGAGGATTTCGGCTATGAAAGCCCTGCTTCCAAGGCGTTTGAGGCGCTCTACGGCAAGGATCCCAAGACCTTGAACATCAATGCGACCCTGTGGCAGGATTGGTGCGCTTACCGCCGTGACGTGATCAGTGGTTACGCCAAGGCCTTCTATGAGGCGGTGAAGGAAGCGGCTCCTGATGTTGAAGTGAGCTTTACCTGCTTTGCGGAATATACCGACCGCCAGAAATACGTGTATCAGGACGTGGAAAAGTGGGCGGCAGAGGGTTACGCAGATGTGATCTACCCCATGATCTACGGCAACACCACGGAGTATCAGCTGGGCTATGCACAGCAGATCCACCCCGTGACGGAGCACGCAAACGTGGTGTTGGGCGTGGGCTATTACGTGCGGGCAAGCAGTCAGTCCATCATGGAGCAGAACTATATGCCCTATTCCGTGGATTCTATCGGCGTTTCCGGCTTTACCTTGCGGTATATTTCCTATTGCGGATACGACGGGACGTTGCGAGAATGCTTCCGCGAGGCGGCAACCCCCACCCATACCGACGAGACGGCGCAGGCTTGCCTGCAATTTTTGGCGCAGCGTGCAGAGGATCTTTTGTATCTGTGTGGAGATGCGGGGCTTGAGACCTTGCAGAAGGGGCTCTTGGCAGCAGACCCCACTCCGGAAGCTCTGCGGCAGGTGTTCGATTCCGTGACACTGCAGAACGAGGCTGTCCGTGTGGCCTTGGAGAAGGATCTGGCTTACGCTTTGAGATTTTTGAAGTGAGGTGTGTTTTATGAAGAAAAACAGAGATGTTACGCTTTACAACGTGCTCTTTCCCCTTTGGATGATCCTGCTGTTTCCGCAGATGTGGCTGGTCGTCCTTCCCGGCAACTTCCTCGTTGACAGCCTTGTTTTGCTGATCAGCCTGGCGGTGCTTGGGATCCCTGCCAAGAAACGGTGGTATAAGCATTGCATCCTGAAGATCTTTGGCTTCGGTCTCCTTGCAGACGCCATCGGCGCAGGGTATATGCTACTGATGCTCTTGGTGTTCGAGGCGGGAAGCAGCGGGAGCGAGCTGCTCCTCTCCCTGCCTGCGCTGGTGATATCGGGTGTGCTGATCTTTGTGCTGAATTACTTTTTCACCTTCGACATCGTAGGCACCCGCATCCTTGATAAGTCATTGCGGCTTAAAATGTCTCTCATCTTCGCGGTGGTAACGGCGCCTTATACGTTTTTGATCCCCGCGAGCTGGCTGTATTGACCGAGCTGTCCGATTTGCAGACGGCCATTGCCTCCGCAGAAGCAACCGCAGAGGGGCTGAAAAAGGCCTTCGAAGGGTTTGCCCACGAAAACGAGGCTTTACAAACCGCGCTGGAGAAGGATCTGGCGTATGTCTTAAGATTTTTGGCGTAAGAATTCCGTTTTAGAAACGGAAGAGGTATTTAGGATGGGAGTAACGATTCACGATCAAATTACAGATCCGCTTGTTCTGCGGGAAGGATACATTCTCCGCGATGGCTTTGTATTTACCTTGCGCGGGGGTACTCTCCCTATCATGGATCGAATTGTTATTAGATCACCACAGCGTGCGAGAGGATATATTTGGCAAAACGGCTTTTCGTATCGTACGTTGGAGGAGCATATAGAACTGGTCAACAAGTATCAAATTGAAAAAGCACTTATCATTTCCGACCATCTTGATTTCCTTTTAGACTGTCCGTCGCTGAAAGATATCCATGTTGTTCCGTCGTTTAGCGCACCTGACCGTTTTAATTATTCCGTATTGCATCAAATGCCCAATCTTAAGCAGTTAAGCTGTCAAACAGAGTACGGCGAAACGATGCAGTATAATACAACCATAGAGTATTCGGATCTGAACGGTTTGGAAGAGCTTCACTTATACGGTGGCGGTCACATCGGTTTTGAAAAGCTCCCGATGCTTAAAAAATCTTCATTTCGCAAAACAAAGGAATCCGAGATTTTTCCGAAATCAGTTGTAGTAAGGTATTAGAGAGTGCAGAAATTTTGCAAACCCGCATTCAAACGTTAAGCGGAATAGAACAGTACCCGAATCTAAAAGCGCTGCATTTGACGCACAATTATGCCTTGCAAGACATTTCCGCATTGGAGGCAGTTTCGGAAACCTTGGAAGAGCTTTCGATTGATGCTTGTTCCAAGCTGCGAGATTTCTCGGTTTTGAGCACTCTTTCCAATTTAAGATGCTTGCATTTGGAGGGGAACAACGTGCTTCCCGATTTGCGCTTTTTGGATAACATGAAAAATCTGTTGCTGTTCAATTTCACAATGGATGTGGCAGACGGAGATTTAGATCTCTGTATGAAAATACCGTACGTAACTTGCAGAAACAGAAAACATTTCAATTTAAAGGACAAGGAATTGCCCAAAGACCTGACACCGCTTCGAAAACACCAAGGTGTCGAACCATAGCTTCCCTGATGGGGCTGAGTCAAAAGCTTGCAAAAAGCTAAAGACTCAGCCTTTTTCTTTGCGAAAAACCGCGAGAGTAAAAAGTCTATGGCGCTGTTCTCCCTGCCTTGCTCAGGGTGACATATAGACGGGAGTGCGGTAATTGCCCTACTAAGAGAAGCACCCTGATCATCTTTTTCGTCACCCTGAGCAAGCCGCGAATGCGGCGCGTCGAAGTTTTGCGCAGATGAGCGTAGCGAATGGAGCAAAACCGAGACCTGCTTGCAGGTTGAGGGGTCTCCTACGAGTCTGATCTACCCCTTTTGTCATAAAAGAACTGTTCAGTGAGCGAAGTGTTGGAAAAGGCTGTATCGAAAGGAATGACTAGACCCTTTTGACATCGTCGGGGATCGTGGTACTCTTCCGCCAAATAAATGTTTATTGCCCTCCTCGGCAACCCGTAGGGTTGGCGAGGAGGTGACAACACGGGATGGGCTTTGATATACGCCTCGGGAAAGCTCGGCTAAGAAAAAACGCCCCGTTTCTTCTCTTTTTTTCGCAAAATATTCATAAAAAATTCAAAAAACCCTTTACAAATCCAAAAAAGGAAGGTATAATAAGGTATCGTTTATTTACAGAATACGGGTGGATTGCTTATGATGCTCTGTTGTAACATGAATACCGTAATGCTGTTTGCCGGAATTGAAACTCCGGTTTGTTGATTTGCGCTTGCTCCCGTTTTGCAGGCGTTTTTTGTTTTTCAAAAGGAGGAGGCTTGTGATATGAAGCTGTTGGAGGATAAGATCCTTTCCGAGGGGAAGATCGGTGCGGGAGACGTTTTGAAGGTGGATTGCTTTTTGAACCACCGCATCGACGTGGCATTCCTTTCCGAATTGGGCAAGGAGTTTCACCGTTTGTATAAGGACGAAGGGATCAACAAGATCTTGACCATCGAGGCTTCCGGCATTGGCATCGCTTGCCTCACCGCGTTGCATTTTGATTGCCCCGTGGTGTTCGCCAAGAAGACCAAGACCAATAACATCTATGCGGATGTGTATACCGCAGAGGTTTACTCTTACACCCACCAGCGTTCTTATGACATCGTGGTGTCTAAGGATTTCCTTTCCCCCGGGGACAGAGTACTGATCATAGACGACTTTCTTGCCAAGGGCAGTGCGTTGAACGCCTTGATCAAGCTGATCCGGGACGCGGGTGCTACTCCTGTAGGTGCAGGCATCGTGATCGAAAAGGCCTTCCAGGAGGGCGGCAGGGAGTTGCGTGCAAGCGGCTTCCGCGTGGAATCTCTGGCCCGCATCGGCGCCATGTCCCAAAAGGACGGAATCCAATTTGTTGAATAAAAAACAAACATAAATACAAAAACAAGAGAGGTACAAAACATGAAAAGATTCCTTTCCCTGCTTCTTGCTTGCTTGATGGTTGTTGCAGTTGCATTGACCATGGCTTCCTGCGAGAAGGAAGAAGAGACCGGCAAACCCTACGGTTTTGAGGAAACCAAGGAGCTGGCAGCTCAGGGCGCAGTAAACGCTACCGCACCCGCTGTTACCGGCGACGTTACCAAGCTGAAGGTCGGCGTTATCCTGATCGGTAATGACCAGGAAGGCTATACCAAGGCGCACATCGACGGCATCACCCAGGCTGCAAGCGCATTGGGCATTGACGTTGACTCCCAGATCCGTTGGAAGTATAACACTCCCGAGAACGAAACCGTTACCAGCAACGCCGAGCAGCTTATCGCAGAGGGTTGCAACGTGATCGTTTCCAACTCCTACGGCCACCAGTCCTACATG
>JAZKZH010000011.1:0-10424 GCA_045612545.1 Eubacteriales bacterium | reverse complement strand
CTTGGCTCACAGAACGACATGGCTACGATCCGACTTGTACTTAAAGTCATTGCCCAGAGCATTCTTGGAGGCGTGCCACTGCTGCTTGCCTGCGGAAACGGCACGGTTGGGGCCAAGGTTGCCATAGGTTACGCCGTAAACGGAAACGGGCTTGGGGCCGCCTGCCAGATAACGGCAAAGGTCGATCACGTGTACGCCCAAGTCGATGAGGGGACCGCCGCCGGAATATTCCTTATCACCGAACCAGCCGCCGGGGAAGCCGTTACGGCGGAGATAGGTGGCTTTTGCAAAATAAACGTCACCCATGGTGCCTTCGTCGATGAACTTCTTCAGGATGTCTGCATCGTTGCCGAAGCGGCGAACGAATCCGATCATCAGCAGCTTGCCGTTCTTGTCGGCAGCTTCTTTCATTGCCAAAGCTTCCTGGGTATTCATTGCCATGGGCTTCTCGCAAAGCACGTTGATGCCTGCGTTCAGCGCGTCGATGGTAGCGGGAGCGTGAGCCGCGTTCCAAGTGCAAACGGAAACAGCGTCCAAATTTTCCTTCTCAAACATTTCCTTGTAATCGGTGTAGAAGGTGGGGATGCCGTTGTTCTTGGCATATCTTTCTGCCTTGCCTGCATCCAGGTCACAGCAAGCAACTACCTCTGCCAGATCGGGGATCGACTTATAGCCGACGATATGTGCGCCTGCGATACCGCCGCAGCCGATGATACCAACGCGAATTTTTCTGTCCATTGTAAAAAACCTCCGTAAAATATTGGGGAATCCTACTGTCATTTTAACCTTTTGCCCTTTATTTGTCAAGGGATTCCCATAATTTTTCGGGGTGAAAATTGACAAATGGCAGGGATTGTGCTATACTATGTCCATCATGGGTGAGGCTTGGAGATTGTTTATGAACGAGAAGCTGAAAAAACGCGCCATGGAGCTGGATCTGATCCGTGGCTTTGCGGTGCTTTTGATGATGTTCGATCATCTGATGTACGATTTTTGGGGGCTTTTGCCTTCTTTCATCAAGGGCTTCCCCTTGGATCTTCGTTTGCTGGCAATTGAATATTGGTATTGGGACGTGCGGGTGTACGTCCGCATCGGGGTGGTCTTTTTGTTCTTCGCCCTGACGGGTATTTGCAGTTCTTTTTCCCGTAGCAATCCGGGGCGCGGAGTGAAGCTGTTTGCCGTGGCTATGGGACTTACCGCAGTCACCTGGGCGGCGGGGTATTTCACCGGGAATATCAACATGACCATCGCCTTCGGGGTGCTTCACGCCATTGCCATCAGCTTGATTTTGGTGGGGCTTTTGGAAAAGCTTCACACCAACAAATGGGTGTATCTGGGTGTGGGCATCGCCTTGGTGGCGTTGGGTATTTGGATCGAGCAATACAACGAAGGCTTTGTTTCCTACAAGGGTGCCGACCTGCTGCCCTTGATCGGGAAGGCGGTGGTGGGGCTTGCGGATTGCGGCTCGGATTGCTTTGCGTTGCCTGCCACCGCGGGGCAGATCTTCATCGGCGTGTTCTTGGGCAAGCAGTTTTACAGCGAGAGAAGATCCCTGCTGTTCAAAGCCTATCACAACAATCCCCTAACCTTTATCGGGCGGCACAGCCTGATCGTATATTTCGCCCATCAGGTGCTGTTCCCGCTGATCGCGGCGGCGGTGTTCCTGTGCTTGGGCTATGAATTGGCATTGTAAAGTGAGTTTTTATGTATAGAAGTCTTTTGAAGCACGAAAACAAGGAATCTGTTGCCATCCGTTTTGAGGAGAAAGAGATCTCCTACAAGACCCTGCTTGCGAACGTCCGCAAGATGGTCTCCTACCTGCGCCGTCTGGGAGTGCAGGAGGGGGACGTGGTGACCTTGTCCCTGCCCAACGTTCCCACGGGGATCTACGCTCTGTACGCTTTGAACGCCATTGGCGCAGTGATGAACATCGTCCACCCCTTGTCACCGGTGGAGGAGATCCTCCGCACCGCAAGGGAGACGGACAGCAAGCTGATCGTGGCACTGTCCACTCTGGTGAAAAGCCACGGGGAGGCCTTTGCCCAAAGCGGGATCCCCACCGCCTTTGCCAACCCCATGGCGGACGTTTCCCCCTGGATGAAGACCCTTTGCAACCTGAAGTACGGCAAGGCAAAGGGAAAGAACGGCCTTTACGATTTAGAGGATTACCGCAGAGAAAGGGAGGACTTTACCCACTCCCAAAAACCGCAGTGCGAGACCTGTCTCTATCTCCATTCGGGAGGCACTACGGGGGCTTCCAAGATCATTGAGCTTTCTGCCGACGCCATCAACGATCTGGTTGCTCGTTCCGATGCACTGTTGCCAAACGGCATTGAGGGGAAGGGCATTCTGGCGGTGTTGCCCGCTTTCCACGGCTTTGGGCTGGGGATGGGCATTCACGCTCCGCTGTATTGGGGGGCGACCTCCGCCTTGATGACCAAGTTTGACGTGGCAAAAACCCTCCGCTGGATCCATCAAGGTAAGGTGAACGTGATCCTGGGCGTGCCCTTGCTCTACCAAAAGCTGATGAAGCACCCTGCCTTTGCGGAAGGGGATCTTTCCCATATCGAATGTGCCTTCGTGGGCGGGGACAACGTGCCCCCCAGCCTCATCGAGAGCTTCAACGCCTTGATGGAGCGGGAAGGCTCTGCAGGCAAAATGCTGGAGGGCTACGGACTGACGGAAACCGTCACCGTATGCGCCGTGAACACCCATAAGGACTTCCGTATTGGCTCTGTGGGCAAGCCCTTGCGAGGCATCGAGATCACCGTGCGGGACGAAAACCAAAACATCCTCCCCGCAGGAACGGTGGGGGAGGTATACATCGCGGGCGACACCCTGATGAACGGCTATTACAAGGACAAAACCGCTACGGAGAAGACCATCCTCATCCTGGAGGGGAAGGCTTGGGTGCGTTCCGGCGACTTGGGCTACCTGGACGAGGAGGGATATCTCTTCCTGAAGGGCCGCATCAAGCGGGTGTATAAGATCGCGGGGATCAACGTGTATCCCGCCGAGGTGGAAAAGATCGCCACCGACCTCACCGAGGATATTCACGATGCCGCCTTGGAGCTGTTTGAAAGCCCCAAGCCCCATCTCACCCTGTTCCTGATCCGAAACAAAAATTCCTCCCGCAGTGAGGAGGAGATCCGGGAAACGGTGATGGAGCGTATTTCCGGCCGTATGACCAAGTATTGTATCCCCGAGAAGGTGATCTTCCTGGAATCCTTCCCCAAAACCAAGGTGGGGAAGATCGACCACAAGGCGTTTACGGAATAAAGCAAGAAAAAAGACCTCGTCTGAGGTCTTTTTGTTATTCGAAATTATCCAGATTGCGGTAGACTTCCTTTTTGAAGTTAAAGGGGAAGATGGCAAAGTTGAAGTCCACCACCTCGTCCTCCACCGTACGGGTCACAATGGAATAGGTAAGCGCGTGGTACTCCATGCCGGGGTAATACTCACCGTCTTTATACACCCCGCAACGCCCGGATTCCACGGGAATGAAGGCAGGGAGCAATAGCAGCACCGCCAGGGAAAGCACAAGGAGCTTCTTTTTGTAAAGCTTCACGGTGAAAGCAGGCTTTTCCTCCTTGGAAAAACGCTCGAAGCAGGTGACCGAGGAAAGGATACAAACCCCGAGAATGGCAAGCATGATGGCCAAAAAGCTTAAATGATCCAGAAGGATCGCCATCCCTGCCCCAAGGGAGCAGAGCAACGCCAAGGCGTCCAGACATAAAAGAACGATGAAACGGGTTTTTTGCTCTTTGCCGCTTCTTTTTAAGATCCCCGCCCGCGCGATCAGGCGGATGGCCGCCAGCCCCGCCACCAAGGCAGGCAGGAAGATGGCCGCTAAGATCAAGGCATCCCCATACCAAGGGAAATCCAAAAATCCGCCGGGGTGCATGTAAGGATGAAAGGAGAGCACCAAGGTGAACATGATATACCACGCCCAAAGGCAGAGGCGAAGCCCCAAAAGCCATTGGTAAGCCAACTGGCCTTTTTCCGTTTTGAAGGTCATGGAAAACTCCTTTTCTTTTAATATATCACACCATTTGGGGTGCTGTCAAGCATGAAAAAACGAACGAAAAACTTTTTGCAGAAATTTCGATTTTCCTATTGACAAATGCATTTTCATTTGCTATAATAGCAAAGCTGTCCGCTGAAACGGCTGTTTCGCGGGCGAACAATATGGCGGAATAGCTCAGTTGGCTAGAGCAATCGGTTCATACCCGGTCGGTCGGCGGTTCGAGTCCACCTTCCGCTACCATAAGGCCCGTTGGTCAAGCGGTTAAGACACCGCCCTTTCACGGCGGTAACAGGAGTTCGATTCTCCTACGGGTCACCAACGAAAAACCACCCAAAAGGGTGGTTTTTTCGTTGTTGACTTTGTGTGGCCAAGAGAACTCCGCAAATTGCGCTGATGAGTAGTTGAAGTTTGAAAAAGCAACGTGCAATTTGCACCGAGCGAAGCTCGGATTTCGATATTTCCTACGGGTCACCAACGAAAAACCACCCAAAAGGGTGGTTTTTTCGTTGTGACTTTGTGTGGCCAAGAGAACTCCGCAAATTGCGCTGATGAGTAGTTGGAGTTTGAAAAAGCAACGTGCAATTTGCACCGAGCGTAGCTCGGATTTCTGCATAGCCCGAGGAACGCAGGGCTATGTTTATTCTCTCTACGGGTCACCATTACTATGGCCGTTTTTCACCCTTTACACTTGGATACCAAGTGGTAGTCGTTGGTGAGGATGGTGTCGATGCCCATTTCCAAAAACCGTTTTGCTTCTGCCACGTCGTCGGACCAAAAGACGTTGCAGAGGATGCCGTGTTCATGGGCTTTTTGGATCATTGCCTCATTGAAATAGGGCTTGAAGAGCTGTACCTTTTTGCAGTTGTATTTGATAGCACGCTCCACGATCTGCCACGGCGCATCTCCGCCGCCGCAGCAACGGCAGATGTCCGGCGCAAGGGCTTCCAGCTGCTGCAGCACGGTATCGTTGCCGGTCATAAAATACACGTAGCGGCGGCAATCGTAGGCATCGATGAGGGAGATGATCTTTTGCAGATAGGATTCCGGCAGGGCTTCGGTATTGTTCTTGGTTTTGATGTGGATGTTCATCACCACGTGGCAGGAGAATTTTTGCAGGAGCTGTTCAAAGGTCACGATGGGCAGCCCTTGGAATTTTTCGCCGTGCTTGGCGCCGAAATCCAACTGCAGAAGCTCTTCGTAGGTTTTCTCGAAAACAAAGCCCTTGCCGTTGCTCACCCTGTCTAAGGTATTGTCGTGAACGGAAACGATCTCGCCGTCCGCGGTTTCCCACAAATCGAATTCGATCTCCTCTGCCCCCATTGCCACCGCCGCGCCAAAGGCGGGAAGGCTATTTTCCGGAGCAATGGTGTTGAAGCCTCTGTGGGCGCAGATTCTGGGGTAGGGCATACGATCGTCAGGGAGGGTGATGGCACTGCCCGCAGGGCGGTATTTCCAGGGCCGTCTGCCTTTTTCCATATATTCGTAGTGGGCGGAGGGCGGGTTGTTGTAGCCTGCGGATTTGTAGTATTTCTTGGTGACGTCGATCTCCACTACCTCCATTCCGACACGGCTGCCCATGTTGCAAAGCACCTCGCCGTCGGGAGCCACCACCATGCTGGCACCGCCGACAGGGGAGTCGGGGCTCATGGAGACGGAGGAACGCAGAACGTAGGCGTTGGTGTTGTAGGCCAAAAATTGGCTCATGATCTGCAAGGCGCGGTGGGTGTCGCTTCGCTGATGGGAGCAACCGATGATCACGTCCACGTTTTGGCGGGCGATGTTGGAAAAGGCTTCGTAAAAGTAGAAATCGTAGCAGACCAAGAAGGCAAAGCGGATGCCCTCCAGCTCGATCACCGTGGGCATGGAGAAGGTATTGGTGTAATCATGGTCAAGCTCCATTACAGAGACCTCACCGGGGGTCAAATGCTGCTTGAAATACGTGCCTGCCGGGTTGCCCTCCCGATCGAACACGTAGGTGGTGTTCCGCTGTCCCTTTTCGCTGTCGCTTCTGGCGTTGATAAACAGCATGGCGTGACAACGCTTGGCGGTGGCGGCGGCCTCCTGCAGAAGGATGTCACGGTATTTCGCCACGCTTTGATCCGCCATCTCCTTGGTGGGAGCGTAGGCGGGGCAATCGCAGGACTCGGGCATAACGATGAGATCCATGGTATCGTCACAGGCCTTCAAAAGGGACAGCTCTTTTTCAAACAATTCGTCGGAGCGGCTGTAATCCGCAGAGTATTCCGGCTGAATGATGCAAACCTTCATGACTTTTTCTCCTTATCAGACACTCTTCTTGAAAAGTAGTATAGCAAAAGAACTTGTTTGTTGTCAATAGCACAGATACAACAAAGCTTTCTCTCTACAAAAAACTCACAAATCCTCTTGCGGGGTTGCAAAAACTGTGCTATAATGAGCCGAAGTGAACTATTTTCATCCGTCCTTCTTCGGTGAGGTGCTTTATGTCTCGTCAAGCCTTTCTTTCCCGTTACATCGGGGACAAGAAATTTTACCGCGCGGTGCTGGCCGTAGCGGTTCCCATCATTGTGCAAAACGGCATCACCAATTTGGTCAACCTGCTGGACAACATTATGGTGGGGCAGGTTTCCACCACCGCCATGTCCGGCGTTTCCATTGTCAACCAGTTTATTTTTATCTTCAATCTGTTGATCTTCGGCGCCATCAGTGCCGCGGGCATTTTTACCGCCCAGTTTCACGGCATGGGAGACGTGGAGGGTGTGCGCCACTCCTTTCGTTTCAAGACCTTGGTGAATTTTGCCGCAGGGGTTTTGGGCATGGTTGCCTTCGCCGCCTTTGACGACCAGCTGATCCAGCTGTTCTTGAAAATGGAGGAGGCCGCGGAGCTTTCTCCCGAGGAAGCCCTTTTCTACGGAAAGCAATACCTTTGGCCCATGCTGTTGGGCTTGATCCCCTACGCTATTTCCCAGGCCTACGCCTCCACCATGCGTGAGACGGGGGAGACGGTGATCCCTATGATCGCCAGCTCCGTGGCGGTGGTCACCAACTTTGTTCTCAATGCGGTGCTGATCTTCGGCCTGCTGGGTGCGCCTGCCCTGGGGGTGATGGGCGCGGCCATTGCCACCGTTACCTCCCGCTTCGCAGAGCTTGCCATTTTGGTGATCTGGGGGCATCGCCACAAGGAGAAATGCCCTTATCTTGTGGGCGCCTTCCGTTCACTTTACATACCTGCCTCCTTGTTCCGTCGGATCACTGTCAAGGGGCTGCCCCTTATGCTCAACGAGTTCTTCTGGGCTATCGCCATCACTTTGCGGAACCAAAGCTACGCCACCTGCGGCATTGAAGTGGTTGCCGCCCAGAACATCGCGGTCACCATTATCAATCTCTTTACCGTGGTGTATATGTCCTTGGGCGGCGCGGTAGCCATCGTGGTGGGCAACCAGCTTGGGGCAGGGGAGATCGAAAAGGCAAAGGATACCGACCGCAAGATGATCACCTTCGCCGTGATCTGCGCCCTGGGCGTGGGGGCGTTGATGATCGCTCTTTCGGCGGTGTTCCCCTTGGTGTACAAGGCTCCGGACAGCGTGCGGGAGCTGGCCTCCTTCATGATCGTAGTCACGGGCTGTGCGACTCCCTTCTTCTCCTATACCCACGCCGCCTATTATACCCTCCGCGCGGGAGGCAGAGTGGCGGTGACCTTCCTGTTCGACAGCGTGTATATGTGGTCTGTGGTGGTTCCCACTGTGGTGCTGCTGGCCAATTTTACAAACATCGGAATCCACTGGCTGTTCATCGCGGGCACCTTTGCGGAGCTGATGAAGTGCGCTTTCGGGTGCTTCCTGATGCACAAGGTGAACTGGAGCCGCTGTCTGGTTTCCGAGGATGGCTGATAGGCTGTGCAAATGAAAAACGAGACGGGTGACCGACTCGTTTTTTTGTTTCTTCAATTTTTCTTCTCGTCCAGAAGCTTGGTCAGCTCCTCCATAAAGGCGCCGATGTCCTTAAACTGGCGGTAAACGGAGGCAAAGCGCACGTAGGCCACCTCGTCCAGAGCCTTCAGCTTGTCCATCACCATCTCGCCGATGGCGGTGGAGGTGACTTCGTTTTGCAGGGTATTCTGCAATGCGGATTCGATCTCTCTCACCAGGGATTCCATCTGCTCCAGAGTGACCTGACGCTTATCGCAGGCGCGGATCACACTTCTCAACAGCTTATCCCGATCAAAGGTCTCGCGGGTACGGTCCTTCTTCACCACGATCAGGGGCAGGGTCTCCACCGTTTCGTAGGTGGTAAACCGCTTGCCGCAATGGATACATTCTCTTCTTCTGCGGATCACGCCGCCGTCGGAAGCGGGGCGGGAATCCACCACCATGCTCTTGCAATCGGGATGGGAACAAACGGGACATTTCATAAAACTGTACCTACCTTTCCACGGATAACACCGGTATTGTACCATACTTTTTTCGATTTCGCAACGGTTTTTTTGCATTTTCGGAAAAACTTTTTTGCGGAAACTCTTGCAAATGGGGGAGCGTTATGCTAAAATAATTCTGTATAAAAATATTTTTGTAGGAGGCAATCTTATGAAACGTTCCCTGCGTATTCTCTGCTTGGCTTTGGCGTTGCTGTTGTGCGGCGGTCTGCTGGCGGCTTGCAACAAGTCCGGCAATACCGACGAATCTTCCGACGGCAACACCTCCGGAACCACTTCCGAGAGCCTTGCAAGCGAATTCACCGATGAAAACGGCAACTACATTGCTCAGACCAGCGGTGAGAAATATAACGGCAGAACCATTACCTTCCTGGTTTGTACCGTTAACGAAACCTACAACTCCGAGCTGGTTTACAACGATTACGCCAACCCCGGCCCCAGCACCAGCAACGAGCACATTCCCGAGGTAATCAACAAGGCCTATGCGGACCGTAACGCTTTGGTGGAGGAACAGCTTGGCATCACCATCGCCGAGGAGTACGTTCACGACGCCAAGAGAACCAACGGCGCAATGGTTCAGCGTATCACCGAGGACAACCTGACGTTCATGGCTACCTATCAGGTGGTTGTTCCCTGTCTGTATGACGGCGCAAACCTTGCCAAGGTGGGCGCATTGATGAACCTGTATGACCTGCCCGACATTCAGCTTGCCGCACCCTGGTGGGATCAGGTATTCCAGGATGAAATGACCATCGCAGGTCAGCTTTACTTCACCATCGGTGATATCGGTACGGTCAACAAGTCCGCCGCTGCGGCTCTGACCTTCAACAAGTCCATGTACGAGGCCAACGGCCTGATGGAAAAATACGGCGGCTCTATCTACGATCTGGTTCGCAACGGTAAGTGGACCATCGACGTGGCTTTGGAAATGACCAAGCTGTTCAGCGAGGACCTGAACGGTGACAGAGTGATCGACTACAACGACATCGTTGGTTGGAGTGGACAGCTTGACGATATGTGGAGCTTGTTCTACGGCTCCGGCTCCAAGCTGGCTTCCACCGATACCGCCGACGGTTACCCCGCGCTCACCGCTTATACCCAGCGTTCCGCTGCCGTGATGGAAAAGATGCAGACCCTTGTGCAGGATAAGGAGCATTACCTTTCCGCCAACGATTACTTCAGCGTAACCACTTGGCCCTCCGTTCTGCTGAGAGACAACTTCATCGCAGGCAACAGCTTGTTCTACAACGGTTCTATGACCACTCCCATGGAGCTTGGCAACATGGAGGACGAGTTCGGTCTGGTTCCGATTCCCAAGGGTGACGAGAACCAGGATACCTACTACAGCTTGGTGAACCCCTGGGTTTCTACCTGCTTCGGCGTTCCGATCTCCTTGGCAGAGTCCGATTTCGTGATGATCTCCGACTTCCTGAACGCTATGGGCGCGGCATCCGCGAACATCGTTGCTCCCGCTTACATCAAGCAGTGCTTGGAGGAAATGAAGTCCCGTGACGACGACACCATCGAGATGATCGAGGAATACATCCTTCCCGGCCGTGGCTGTGACATCGGTATGGTATTCGCTTGGGGCGGCTTGGATACCCTGCTCCACGACATGGCTTCTAAGCCCGCAGGCACCTTCTCCTCTCAGTACGAGGCAAAGCAGTCCGCCGCACAGGCCGCTTTGGACGAGACTGTAGCGTTCTTCAAGGATCCCACAAAATAAGTAAGGCGATCGAAAAGGCTTCTCCGAAAGGGCGTACTCTTAAGGACAGTTTTTGAAATTAAAAATAATATCTTATTTACCGAAAAAAATGGCAGAGAACACTTTACATTCTCTGTCATTTTTTTGACTATTTTGGAGTATTATCTTTACTTGTAGCAATATTTTCTTTTTTGATTTGAACATCAAACTCGGGAAAACAAAGCAAAAAGTAATCACACTCGTCGCAACAACACTCAAAACCTTGCTCGCCGTTACCAAGA
>JAZKZH010000010.1:0-70614 GCA_045612545.1 Eubacteriales bacterium | reverse complement strand
AGGTTAACTCCTACGAGCCTAAGATCGTTGAAGTTGCAGTTCCCGCAGAACCCGGCAACCTTGCAGCAGGCAAGGAATGGACCGGTGACACCGAGATCGGTTCCGGCTACAAGGGCGACATCACCGACGGTAAGATCGATCCCGACGGTAAGTACGATACTTCCATCTGGTACGGCTTCGACCAGAGAAACTCCGGCGACTCCGTTGGTACCATCATCATCGACCTTGGCAAGCTGTACAGCGGTCTGGATGAGATCCGTGCACATGTATGGCCCGCAGCTCACTCCGGTATCGCAGCTCCCGTATCTTACAACTTCTACATTTCCGAAGACGGCGAGACCTATACCCTGGTTACCTCCGTTGCAGGTGCGGCAAGCGATCCTCTTTGGGTAGGCACCGACAACACTGATACTTTGACTGCTCGCTACGTTAAGCTGGACATCGTTGGTACTGATAAGGATACCTTCTGGTTCATCGGCGAGTTGGAAGTAAACGTCTTCGAGCCCGAAATTCCCCACGAGCACGCATACAACAAGACCGTTACCGTAGAACCCTCTTTGGTTGACGGCGTTGCAACCTACACCTGCGAATGTGGCGACTCCTACACCGAGGCTATCCCCGCTGTGAAGGTTCAGCCCGAGACTCTGGAGACCCTTCCCGAAGGCGCACTGGTATTTGATTATGCCGGTTACGTTCACGATTCCTTCTTCTGCATCGTTGCAGGCGATAACCTGACCGTTAACGAGTTGACCGCACTGGGCAACAACGGCGCAGGCAAGGATATGAACTACTTCTACGTGATCGTTGTTGACGAAAACGGTGTGGTAGTAGAAGCCCACTTTGCTCTTGGCAGACCCGACGGCGTTAAGTCTGACGTTGTATGCCCCGCAGGCGGTTACATCATCGCCTTCAACGGCAACAAGGCAGGCGCTGACGAGCTGACTAAGGTTAAGGTTGGCGCAGAGATCACTCTGTACAACATCGACGTAGAGGCTCTCCGCGGCGTTGCAGGCAACGTTACCGTTAAGGACGCAGGCTTCACCTACGAGAATCCCGTTCCCGTGGAAAACACCAAGGTTGAAGTGAACGTAAACGAGAACCCCATTCTCACCGACGGTAAGACCGGCTTTACCGGCGCATGGGGCGCAGTTAGCACCAATGATGTAGCTCTGGTTGCTAACGGCAACTGCACCAAAGCAGGTATGGACGTAACCCTGTACTACGCCCTTGGTGAGACCAAGAAGATCAACGGCGTGACCGTAGATCTGTACCACGACGCAAACGTAATGATCGGCTATCCCGAAGGCAAGGCTACCGTTCTGATTTCCGTAGACGGTGAGACCTGGACCGAGGTTGGCGTATACGATCTGGCAGCTGCTGATCTTGCTATTGGCAAGTACGGCACCGTTTCCAACGTATTTACCTTTGACGAGGTCGAGGCTGCATACGTGAAGGTTCTGCTGTACGCAGGCTCCAACGAGGCAGTTCTGGGTGCTAACCCCGCTGCAGGCAAGATCTTCTGGGAGTTCATCTCCGTTGCAGAGTTTGCTGTCAGCGAAGTGATCGTTGAAGAACCCGCTTACGAGTTTGGCGACGTGAACGGCGACGGCAACGTTAACTCCAGAGACTACATGATGCTGAAGCGTTACATTCTGAAGACCGCTTCTCTTGATGAAGCTGCGGTTGTCAGAGGTGATATCAACGGCGACGGCAACGTTAACTCCAGAGACTACATGATGCTGAAGCGCTACATTCTGAAGACCTGGACACCCGAATCTTAAAAAACGTCCAAATGGGGCTGTTGCTGTGGCTGTGCCATTTGCAACAGCCCCTTTCTTAACTTATCAAGGAGACATTCTATTATGAAGATCAAAAAGCTTATTTGTCTTTGCTTGCTCTCTGTCTTTGCATTCCTTTTGCTGACAGGGTGCATGGACTCCGCAGAGAACGCTACTGACACGTCTAATCCTCCCTCCGATTCCGAGGTCAGCGATACCGTTTCGGTGAACAACGACAGCTTTGTGGAGACGGACGAGTTCCGCGGGCAGACCATCAAGGTTTTCACCGCTGCCTTCAACGATTCCTACGTTACCGAGATTGGGGACAACTCCAACAATGAAACCTGCGCAAAGGCTCTTTCCGTTGCCATTAAGCAGCGCACCGAGGCGGTGGAAGCCGCTTATGGCGTGACCATCGAGGAAGAGATCATGATCGACCCCAAGCGTTACGGCGGTTCATTTTTGGATGCCGTGCGCGAGTTTGGATACTCCGGCACCGGAGATTACGATATCCTTTACCCCTGCTTGCTGGACGCAGGCACCATGGCGGCCGAGGGCTTGATCCTGGACTTGGCCAACGCTCCCGGTATCCGCATTCAAAACTCCTGGTGGAACCAGACATTTATTGCAGATACCGCTATCGGCAACTGCACCTACTACCTGACCGGCGACATCGGGCTGAGAGCCAAGAACGCCGCAGGCTGCTTGTACTTCAACAAGAAGCTGATGGATGATGCAGGCATTCAATACCCCTACGAATTGGTGCGCAACAACCAATGGACCATTGAAAAGATCCTTGAGCTGATCCAAACGGCTGATCTCAGCGAGGACTTGGACAAGGACGGCAAGATCACTTACCACGATATGTACGGCTGGGCAGGTCAGAACGGCGATATGCAGAAGCTGTTTTACGCTTCCGGCGAACGTATTGCCAAGGTAGACGATGCAGGTGTGCCCTACATTTCCATCTACAACGAGAGAAGCTCCAAGGTGGTGGATTCCATTCTTGATCTGCTGCAAAACAGCGAGGATTACGTTTGCGGAGACGATTACTTCGGCGAATCCTCCACGCCCATGAACATGCTGTTGGATTCCTTCAAGAGCGATCAATGTCTGTTCTATTCCGGCGGCATTGAGGACGCTTTGAAGCTGGGAGATATGCAGAGCGATTTCGGCATTCTACCCTCTCCCATGTTTGACGATACCCAAGAGCAGTATTACACCCAGGTGGGCGCATGGTCTGCCAACGCATACTGCATCCCTTACTGTTTGGACGAAGAGACCGCCTACCGCGCACAGGTGATCCTGGATGCTCTGGGAGCTTACTCTGTGGATACCGTTGCCAAAACCTACTACGACGTGGTTTTGCAGTACCAGAAGCTCCGCACCGATGATGACGTGGAAATGTTGGAGCTGATCTTCGATTGCGCAGGCGCTGACCTTGGCGCGGTCTACCGCGTAGGCGGGCTTTCCAATATGCTCACCACGCTGATCGAAAAGCCCAAGGGCACCTTCGCTTCCAGCTACGAGGAAGTGGAAAACAGCGCCAAGGCGGCTTTGAACGATCTGATCGAGGCATTCAAAGAACGGGAACTGGAATAATAACCGAAGGGGCCTTTCCTCAAAGAAGGCCCCTTTTCATTGACAATTCCATGGTTTTTGTGCTATACTAAGGCACTATCAAGAAAGAGAGCAAGGAATCATGACAAAGCAGATCTGGAAAACAGACGGCACACGGTTGGTATGGGAGGTCAAAGAAGGACAAGTACACACCGATGACATCGAAATGAGTGGGTTTTATACCGACGGTATTGTGACCTACGGAGTGAAAGAGGACAGAAGTCTGCATTTGGAGCAGAGCCTTTACTTCCCCACTCTCCGCACCATTCCCAACAACACCCACGCCACCTATCATTTTGACGTGGAAAGGGAGCAATCCCCCCGTCTTTTGAATGGCGGTGTTGCTATAAAAGAATTCCCCATTCAGTTTGAATTGGACGGCACGCTTTGTCTTACCTGCGAGACCGACGGCGGTGTGCTGACGGTGCGGCGTTTTTATCCTGCTAGGGGGCAGCTTTGCTGGGTGGAGCAGGTCTCTCTCATCGCCATGGAGGACGTAGAGCTGACTCTTTCCCTGCCTGCCCGCCATCTTCACGAATACGGACGAGGCACGAAAGGCGTTTACGTTGCGGAGATCAGCCACACAGCGCCGGAGGTGATCCGTTTGAAAACGGCGGACTCCTTGACTTATTACGTCTATTACACTGCGCGGATCGCCAATCAGCCGTTGCCCACAACGGACGGTGGGAAAGAGCTTTTGGCGCGGTTAGAACGGGTCGAACAGCTTTGTGACACCATGGTATTGAACACGGGAAATTTGGTGGTGGATACCATGTTCCGCTTTGCCAAGCTCCGCGCGGGGGAAAGCATTTTTGAGACCCTCACGGGGAAATACCACAGCCCCGGAGGACGCTCCTATTACGCCGCTACGTGGTGCAACGACCAAGCGGAGTACGCAGGGCCTCATTTTGCCATGACGGGGGACGAGGTCGCCATCGAAGCCTCCCTGAACGCTTACCGTTCCTATATTCCCTTTATGTCTGAAAGCTACCACAAGCTCCCCTGCTCTATCATTGCGGAGGGGCTGGACATCTGGGAGGGGGCGGGAGACCGCGGAGATGCGGCCATGTATCTTTACGGTGCTTCCCTGTTCTGCCTTTATACGGGAGATAGGGCGATTGCCGAGGAGCTTTACCCTGCCATCAAGTGGTGCGCGGAGTACTGCCGCCGCCAGACACTGCCCGAGGGAGTGATCCGTTCCGATTCCGACGAGCTGGAGGGGCGCTTCCCCACGGATGGAAAAGCCAACCTTTCCACCTCTTGCCTTTGCTACGGCGGGCTGGTATTCGCTTCCAAGCTGGCGGACTCCTTGGGAGATACGGACACGGCAGCGGAATACAAAAAGAGAGCCTCCGCTTTGTCGGAAGCCATTGAAGCCTATTTCGGCGCTACCCTTCACGGGTTTGAGACCTACCGCTACTCCAAGGGGTACGATACCCTGCGGGCGTGGATCTGTCTGCCTCTTTGCATGGAGATAGAAACCCGCAAGAAAGGCACCTTGGACGCCATGCTGTCTTCCTACCTTTGGACGGAGGAGGGAATGCTTTCCTGCGAGATCTCCGATGAGAATCGTTCCCGCACCATTTGGGATCGGGCCACGCTGTACGGCATGAAGGCGGCGTTCCTTGCCGGTGCGGGGGATCGGATCATGGCGCCCTTTTTGGACTACTGCAACAAGCGATTGCTTTGCGACCGTGTGCCCTACGCGGTGGAGGCGTACCCCGAAGGTGGGAAGCGCCATCTTTCCGGGGAAAGCGCGCTGTTTGCACGGGTGGTCACAGAGGGGCTTTTGGGCATTCGCCCGGAGGGGCTGAACAAATTCTCCTTCGTGCCAAACGTTTACGAAGGGATGGGTCACATTCGGCTGGAGAAGCTACCCATCTGCGGCGGGATGTTTACGCTGGACATCTCCGGGGACGGCTGGACGGTTTGCGACGGCGGCAAAGAGATTGCCCGCGGAGAGACAAACGGCGAGAGAGTGGAGATACGCAAAGGATAAGAACGCTTAAGGGGTCTTTCTTTCACGAAAAAGAAAGACCCCTTTGAACTCGCCGCAGGCGAGATCTGATCCCCAAAGAAACCGTAGTCCTGAAATAAAAAATACCGAAACGCACTTGCGTTTCGGCAATAAGGTTTTCGGGGTTGTTAAGGGGGACTTTTTTCCAAAAGTCCCCCTTAAACGTACTCCTAAATCAAATCTGTTCCAATGCCTGTTCGATGTCAGCGATGATGTCCTCTGCGCTCTCGATACCGCAGGAGAAGCGGATGAGGTCGGGAGACACGCCGCAGGCTACCAGCTGTTCATCGGTAAGCTGACGGTGGGTGGTGGAAGCCGGGTGGAGACAGCAGGTACGGGCGTCGGCCACGTGGGTAACGATGGCCGCCAGGCGCAGGCTGTCCATAAACTTGGTAGCCGCCTCTCTGCCGCCCTTCACGCCGAAGGATACCACACCGCAGGTGCCGGTGGGCATATACTTCTGTGCCAAAGCGTACTGATCGTCCTCAGGAAGCATAGCGCATTTGACCCAGTTGATCTTGGGATGGTTCTGCAAATACTTGGCAACGGCGGCCGCGTTCTCGCAATGGCGAGCCATGCGGAGATGGAGAGTCTCCAAGCCTACGTTCAGCAGGAATGCGTTCTGGGGTGCCTGCACGGAGCCAAGGTCACGCATCAGCTGAACCACGCACTTGAGGAGGTATGCACCCTTGCCCCGCTCTGCGTAGATGATGCCGTGGTAGCTGTCATCGGGCTGAGTGAGGCCGGGGAACTTGTCGTTCTGTGTCCAATCAAAGTTACCGCTGTCCACAATGCAACCGCCGATGGTGGAGGCGTGGCCTTCCATATACTTAGTGGTAGAGTGGGTCACGATGTCCGCGCCGAACTCAAAGGGGCGGCAGTTGATGGGGGTGGCGAAGGTGTTATCAATGATCAGCGGCACGCCGCTTTCGTGAGCAACCTTTGCAAATACGGCAATGTCCATAATATCCAGACTGGGGTTGGAGATGGTCTCGCCGAAGAAGGCCTTGGTGTTAGGCTTCACAGCAGCGCGCAGCTCTTCCTCGGTGGCGCGGGGGGATACGAAGGTGAAATCGAAGCCCAGCTTGCGCATGGTCACGTTGAACAGGTTAAAGGTGCCGCCATAGATGGCAGAGGAGCATACGATGTGATCCCCTGCCTGAGCAAGATTAAACAGGGCGTAGAAGTTGGCAGACTGGCCGGAGCCGGTGAGCATACCCGCAACACCGTCCTCCAAAAGGGTGATCTTTGCGGCGGCATAATCGCAGGTGGGGTTCTGCAAGCGGGAGTAGAAATATCCCTCGCTCTTCAGGTCAAAGAGATCCCCCATCTCTACGCTGGAATCGTATTTATAGGTGGTGCTTTGCACAATGGGAATGACACGGGGCTCCCCGTTCTTGGGTTGGTATGCGCCTTGGACGCAAATGGTATCAAGTTTGGGCATGATGATCTTCCTTTCTATCGTTAACTGACGGCGTCTGCCGCAGGACCCTTCTCACCGTATTGCAGGCGGAGGATCGCTTCCATTTCTTCGGTGGTGGCTTCAAAAAAATTGGTGTAAAGCTCGGTACCGTTTTTGATACGGTCGGTGGTGAGCTCCATGCTGTCGGAGATCTCGTACAGGCGGCAGCACACTAGCACATCCCCTTGGACGTAATCGCATTCGAATTCCAAGGCAAGCTCCTCGGCGGTACGGTAAGAGGCGTCCACATTCTCCGAAAGAACGTAGAACATACGCTCTGCCCAGCTCACCCGAGGCAAAGGGTTGCCTCCCATCTCGTAATAAGTCATTTGGTAGAGACATTTCACCACGAATTTCTTCTTTTGCATCCTGCACCTCCGTTCCTTTGAAGTCGTACGGTGTGATTATAGCACGGGAAAAGAAAAATGTCAATCGTTTGAAAAAAAATTTGAAAAACCTATTGCAATTTGGAAAAGAATGTGCTAAAATACGCTGATGTGCCGTAAGGAGGCACATAATTCACACACCGCTTCTGCGACTTGCGCTTCGGGTTCATCGAAACAGGCAGTCGTAAATTCCAAAGGCGGTGGCGGGTAAAACCCGAAAGAAGGAGACAAACATGTCAGTCGTTTCTATGAAGCAGTTGCTTGAAGCAGGCGTACACTTCGGTCACCAGACCAGAAGATGGAACCCCAAAATGGCGGAGTATATCTTCACCGAACGTAACGGGATCTATATCATCGACCTGCAGAAGACCGTTAAGAAGATCGAGGAAGCCTATATGGTAATCCGTCAGATCGCTCAGGACGGCGGTCACATCCTGTTCGTAGGTACCAAGAAGCAGGCTCAGGATGCCATCAAGGAAGAGGCTCTCCGTTGCGAGCAGTACTACGTAAACACCCGTTGGCTGGGCGGTATGATGACCAACTTCAAGACCATCAAGAAGTCCATCGCTAAGCTGAACAACCTGCAGAAGATGGCCGAGGACGGCACTTTCGATCTGCTTCCCAAGAAGGAAGTTGCAGTTCTGCAGAAGGAGACCGCAGACCTGGAGAAGAACCTGGGCGGTATCAAGAACATGAAGACCCTGCCCTCCGCAATCTTCGTTGTAGACCCCAAGAAGGAAAACAACGCTGTTGAAGAGGCAAGAAAGCTGGGCATTCCCGTTATCGCTATCGTTGACACCAACTGCGATCCCGACGTGATCGACTACGTCATCCCCGGTAACGATGACGCTATCCGCGCTATCAAGCTCATCGCTTCCGTAATGGCAGATGCCGTTCTGGAAGGCAAGCAGGGCGAACAGTTCACCGATTCCACCGAAGAAGCTACCGCAGAGGCAGCTGAATAAGCTTTTTGAAAAAAGATTTTAGGAGGAACTGAAAAAATGGCAGAGATTTCCGCAAAATTGGTTATGGAACTGCGCAAGAAGACCGGCGCAGGTATGATGGAATGCAAGAAGGCTCTCGTTTCCGCTAACGGCGATTTCGATGAGGCTATCAAGCTCCTTCGCGAGAAGGGCGTTGCTGTTGCCGCTAAGAAGGCAGACCGTATCGCTGCTGAGGGTATTGTTGATACCCTGACCGTTGACGGTGTTACCGCAATGGTTGAAGTTAACGCTGAGACCGACTTCGTTGCTAAGAACGCTTCCTTCCGTGAGTTTGTACAGGGCGTTCTCCGCACCATCGTTGCTAACAAGCCCGCTACCAACGAAGAGCTGATGGCTCTTCCCTACGACGGCACTGAGATGACCGTTGAGGGCGCACTGAAGGACAAGATCTTCACCATCGGTGAGAACATGTCCATCCGTCGTTTCGTGATCGTTGAGGGTGCTTGCGGCACTTATATCCACGGCAACGGCGCTATCGCTTGTGTTACCAAGTTCGATACCGAGAACGTTGACGTGAACGGCGAGGCTTTCGCTGAGTACGCTAAGAACATCTGCATGCAGATCGTTGCTATGACTCCCGCTTACGTTTGCAGACACTGCGTTCCCGAATCCGTGATCGCAAACGAGAAGGAGATCGCTCTGACTCAGATCAACAACGATCCCAAGAACGCTTCCAAGCCCGAGAACATCAAGGAGAAGATGATCGAAGGCCGTATCAACAAGTTCTATGAGAGTGCTTGCTTGGTTGACCAGGGCTACGTTAAGGAAGACAAGATCACCGTTGGCCAGTACACCGAGAACACCGCTAAGGAACTGGGCGGCTCCATCAAGATCAGCTCTTTCGTGAAGTTCGAGAGAGGCGAAGGTCTGGAGAAGAAGGAAGAGGATTTCGCAAGCGAAATCGAGAAGCTGGTTAACGGCTAATTCCCTCCCCTATTACAAAAAATTCTGCACGGAGAAAACTCCGTGCAGTTTTTTGTTTTTTATGAAAAGAGAGAAGCACAGGTCTCGTCCCGACGCAAGAGGGGCAGCAGCTCTTTCGGGAGGTTTTCCAGCGTCTCTTTCCAGAAGCTTTCCGCCACAGGAGGCAGTTTATCCTCGGTAAGCTCGGGAATATAAGAGAGAAGGGGCGAGGTATAACGGCATTTCCCCTCTGTCTGAAGCTTTTCATAGGCGCGGCAATGGAGGTAGCCCTTTCGGAAGCAGTTCAACGCCTCGAGCAGATTTTCGTTTTGGCTGTGGTAATTTGCCAAAGTGAAATACATCCCGCCGATGCCAAAATGGAGACTGCCGCAGTTCCCATCGGAGCAGAGGGTCTCGTACAGGTTTATCAGGGCGTATGCCACCTCTGCGCCGTGCTTTGCCACCGCGGGGGAGTAGTTTTGCGCCCAAGCGTTCAGCAAGGCGTGTTCTGTCTCCCGCAAAAGGGTGATGAGCGCCTCCCCGTAGTAGCCTGCCATCTCTTCCCCTTCGGTAGCTTCCGGCAACAGCATTTCCTTGCTGTTGAAAAGAGAGTGTTGGCTGTTTGCGATCTTCTTTGCCTTTTCGGTCTGCCCCATGTTTTTGCACAAGATCAGCATGGGTTGAAGGGCCATCTCCCGTTCCGGGGCGGTACCCTCCATGGCAAGGATCTTATCGTAGACCTGCAACGCCTCCTGCCAGCAGGGGTTTTTGGAATTGTGTTCCACATCCCGGAAAATGAAATCCGAGCCTTCGGGACGGTGTGCTTTTGCGCCATATTTGTTCCAGCCCAGCATATACAAGCCTTTTGCCAGCTGCAGCAAAATGCGGACCTCCCCGGGAAATTCCTCGGCGGCGGTGCGCAACCGCGCCACGCAGGCTTCCAGCGCCGGTGAAGGAAAACCTTCCCGCACGGTAAAGCCGGTCATTAGCAGGCTTTCGTCGGCTTCCCGCAGGATGGCGAGGATCTTCTCTTCCCTGTCGCCATGGTAGCCGAACAGCTCGTCGATGGCAATATGGAAATAGTTGGCGATGGCGGGGAGAAACTCCAAGTCGGGATAGCCACCCCCTGCTTCCCAGCGGGAGATGGCTTGGCAGGTAACGCCAAGGGTTCTTGCAAGGTCTTCCTGGGTGCGTCCGTCGCGGTGACGGAGGGATCTGATGGTTTCGCCTATTTTCAGTTGCATATTGATGACTCCAATCGTTGTATTCACCGGTGTGCCTTTATGGTAGCACAGAAGGAGCAAATAGTCAATTATCAATTCCTTGTAGAGTTATCAAGGAGGCGTTGATAAGGAATGTGAAAATAAACGCAAGTTCGATTACCGAAAGTGTTGATTTGTTTCCGCTTGTGTTGGCTACACAAGCCTTCGGAAGTTCGCCATAGAAGCGGACGTACCCTACAGTACGTTGATGACTCTGCTTTCCCGGGACGTGGGCGGCGCTTCCTTTGACGTGGTGGTGAAGATCTGCAAGACGTTACAGATCGATCTCATGGAGTTGTATAGCGGAAACGGGGATTAAAGTTAATAGGAACCTCATCCACCGTCTGCGGAGATGAACATAATTCGTGTATATTTAGCCGATTCCGTCCGCATACGGTCCCCCTTCCCCGCCTACGGGGAAGGTAGGCGCACCGTTGGCGCGCGGAAAAGACATTTCTATATCTTCCCGCCACAGCTTTCGCACGCAAACGCTTGAAAAATTTTAGCACAAAAAAGAACCTCAACGCAGAGGTTCTTTTTTTACGCTAAGTCCCGCAGCTTGCCTTGGTAGACTACCACCACACCGGGGAGGGTCATAAAATCCATGGGGTGGGTAATGGGGGCTAAGTTTTCTACCCCGTCCACACCATGCTTTTTCAGCACGTCCTTGACGAAGGCGGAGCAATAGAAGTGGTTCTCCCGATAATACTTTACGCGGAAGGCGGCGCAACAAAGGCCAAGAAAATCGTAGTGAAGGTCTTTGTGGCAGACGATCATATTCTCCAGCAGAGTTTCGATTCGCTTGTAATTCTCCTTGGTGACGGGCAGAGACAGCACCATCACATTGGAATCGGGAAACCGCTTGAAGGTACCGAAATGGGGAGATTCCCGCACAAAGCCTGCGCTGATAGGATTGTAGGGATTCCGTCTGCCGAAGGAATACATTTGCGTCAGTTCCCTATTCAAGCTGATGGAGGAATGGTTATACTCTTTTTTTGTAACAGCACGCAAAATTCTTGACAAGACGGTGCCCGTTTGGCTCAGCACGATATAGATCTGCTGTGTTTTATCTTCCATAAAAAATCTCGCAATGAAAAGATGATAGTTTACAGTTCCTCGCCGTTCTCTTCTGCTTCGGCAAGGGAAATTTCCAAGTTGCCATTGCGAACTCGAAGATCGTCGATAAAGTTCTGGACGTCGCCCCGATCCTTTAATCTAACCCGATAGAAAAGCTTGTAAAGGCTTCCCATGTTGGTGGTCTTAGTACGCACCAAACGGCAGGAAGAGGTATACTTTTCAAAAACGTCGGCAAAGGCGTTTTGGAAGTGCAACGTCTCCGGAACGACGATGGTAAGATCCATCATTTTTTGTTCCCCCATAGGGATGAAGGAAAGCACCACCAGCAGAGCACACACGATGGCGGTGAACACCACAGCGATGGCCACGTAGCCTGCGGCGCAGGCCAAGCCTGCGGTCATGGCCAGAAAGATGGCGGCGATATCTTTCGCCTTGCCGGGAACGGAACGGAAGCGCACCAGAGAGAAGGCGCCCATCACTGCCACACCGGTGCCTATGTTGCCATTGACCATCATGATCACCGTGGTAACGATCACGGGGAGCAGGATCAAGCACACCAAAAAGCTCTTGGTGGTACCGGAACGGAAAGCAACGGCAAAGGCCGTGAGAGCCCCACAGACCAAGGAAACCGCCAAGGCAATGAAATAGGCGTTGATCATGGTATTGGTCTCCAGAATGGATTCAAAGAGGTTAGGCATGGGAATGATCTCCTTTTTGAAGAATATCAATATAAGCTGTGCCGTATTTGGAAAATTTTCCGGGATATATCTCACAGTTCCCCAAGGCTTCCGCCAGCCAGATGGGCATGGCGCCGTCGGTCTTGATCTCCATCAAAGAAAGCTCGTCCGGAAGGATCTGCTTACCCGAGGAGCCGTAACGGTCTGTCAGCCCGTCCGAGGAGGAAAGACCGTAATCACGGTAGCGCACTGCGGAATCGAAGGTGATCCGCAAATTGGGGTGCTTTACGTCAAAGAATGCCTCCCGTTCGCAAGCGATCATCACCTGAGGTCTGGGACGGTGGTAAAACTCCATAGCATAGTGGATCTCCCGCATGATCTGGGAATCCTCCGTGGGGTTGCCGCTTTGCAGGTAGGCTTCCGCCTCCCCCAGGGTGGTGGAGATACGGCGTTTGTACACCACGCCCTTGTATTTCTTTTTGATCTCAAAGAAAACCCGTCCGTTCTCCTTGGGAACGCCGTAGCTACGGATACGAAGCTTTTCCTTGTAGGTAGTGGCATCGATGGAATTGCGTATGAGCAAAAAGGTAGGCGTGTCTAAATATAGGCTGCAGATGGTGCTTTTACCATAAGCATCGGGAATGAGGTGCTCCCCGATAGCGGCAAGCAACGCTTCCTTCTTCTCCACGGGCAGGAGATATTTTTTCTCTACGCGCTTGAAGATACAAATGTCCTGCAACGAAGTCCGCCTCCTTCCCATGAATACTTTATTATACTATATATTGCCGCTAATTTCAAGACTTGCAGTGGGAAATTTCAAAATTTTACAGCGTTGAGTCACCGTCAGGATCATCTTACAAGAAGAGGCTTAAAGGAAGATTAAAAAATCGCCGATCAGGGTATGGACTTTTCCTCTTCTCCGTGATATACTTAGACCATCAAGGAGAAATCCACGGAGGGTTCCGCAGAATGAGCAGGAAGGCATTGATCAAACCGTATCTCGGACAGTTTTACAAAGGCAACAAATGGCGTTTTGCCGTAGCCTTGGCCGTAACGCCCATCACCACAGTTGCCACGCTGATGATATCTTGGTTGCTCCAGGTCATCATTGATTTATCCTCCGGAGCAGACGTGGGCTTTTCTTTCACGCAAGTGGTGCTGTTAACGGTTGCGGCTATCCTTTTGGAGTCCTTTGGCTACCTTTTGGCATATCACTCCAAGCCCGCATTTGTTTCAAAAGGCATCGGGCAATACAAGGAATACGTATTCCAGCGGCTTTATCAAAAGGGTATCGGCGCTTTTTCCGGCGAAAACTCCGCCTTGTACATCTCTGCGCTGAGCAACGATGCCGCCACCATTGAAGCAAATTATTTGGCCAACGTTTTTATCATCATCGAAAATGCTGCGATCTGTTTGGGCGCGCTGGTGCTGATGTTCTATTACAGTCCCCTTTTGGCGCTTTTATCCATCCTGCTTTCCCTGATTCCTTTGGTTGTATCGATCTCCACAGGAAACATCGTGGCAAAAGCGGAAAAAACGGTATCCGATAAAAACGAGGGCTATATGGGCACCTTGAAGGACAGCTTGGTGGGCTTTTCTGTCATCAAGTCCTTCCGTGCGGAAGTGCAAATGTGCCGTATCTTCTCCGAAACGGTGAAGGAAGTCACCGTGGCAAAAACCTTCCGCAAAAAGATGAGCGTTCTTGTAAACGGCTTGGGCTCCTGCGGGAGTGCGATTTTACAGTTTGGCATTTTCTTGATCGGTGCGTTTTTGGCTTTGAACGGACACGGCTTATCCCCGGGTGCCGTTCTGGTGTTTGTACAGCTTCTGAATTTTGTCATCAGCCCCATCGGTGCGATCCCCCAGGCACTGGCAGAGATCAAGGCCTCGAAAGCTTTGGTTGAAAAAGTAGCGGAAGCGTTGGAAAACAACGTCCGCGACGAAGGCACTGTTTGCAAGGAGTCGTTGTCCAAGGGAATTACCGTGAAGGCGCTGTCTTTCGGATACGAGGCAGAAAAGCCTGTCCTGCAGGACGTAAGCTTTACCTTTGAAGCGGGAAAGAGCTACGCCATTGTTGGTGGCTCCGGCAGTGGCAAGAGTACCCTGCTCAATCTTTTGGTGGCTACTCATGATGGATATGCAGGCGCTATCTGCTATGACGAAACGGATCTGCGGCAGATCAAGAGCGAGAGCTTGTACGATCTGGTCTCTGTGGTACAGCAAAACGTGTTTGTTTTCAACGCCTCCATTCGGGATAACATCACCATGTTCACTCAGTTCCCGAAGGATGAGGTGGATCGTGCCATTCAGCTGTCGGGGCTTTCCAAGCTGATTGCAGAGCGCGGAGAGGATTACCTCTGCGGTGAAAACGGAAACGGCCTCAGCGGCGGTGAAAAGCAGAGAATTTCCATTGCCCGTAGCCTGCTGAAGAAATCCAAGGTCTTGCTGGTGGATGAAGCAACCGCGGCCTTGGATGCCCAGACTGCCTTCCAGGTTTCAAGCGCCATTCTGGATCTGCAGGATATCACTCGCATTGTGGTCACCCACGCCCTGGATGAAACCCTGCTTGCCCGCTATGACTGCGTGCTGACCTTGAAGAACGGCAGTATCACCGAATACGGCTCTTTTGAGGAATTGATGGAAAAGAAGGGGTATTTCTATTCCCTGTTCACCGTGTCGAAGTAAAATTTTGATTAAAAAAACGACAAGCTTTCGCTTGTCGTTTTTTTGGTGCCGGCGGTGGGACTTGAACCCACACGGTATCGCTACCAACGGATTTTGAGTCCGTCACGTCTGCCATTCCATCACGCCGGCATTTCTCTTGGAACTCGGATATTATAGCACATCTTTTTGAAAAATGCAAGTCTTTTTCAAAAGAAAATACGGTATTTTTTCAAAAAAATATAGAAATGTAAAGCCATCCTTTGCAGGATGGCAAGAGAATCAGTTGCCGCAACCGGATTTGCACTTCACGTAGCAGGCAGAGCCGCCCACAGTCAAGCCAAAGGACAGCAAAAGCAACCCAACCAGCACGGCGCTGAGAACGCTTCCTGCGGTAGTCCCAATGCCCAAAAGCACCACGGAAAACAGAATGGTTCCCAACACCCCCACCAACAGAGTGTTCAGCAACGTGCACAGGCAGCCACAGCCGTTTTCCTCCCCGGAAAGAGCCGAAGCAACTACCAGCACAGCCAGATACACCACGGCGATCCCCAAAAGCACCCACAAGAAGGCGGGAGTCACGGTGATCATATCAGTGATCTGCAGGAAGGCCGCCAAAACACCCACCGCCACGGCGACAATGATGGTCCAAAGGGTACATCTGCAATTGCATTGACAATTCATACTTGTTAAGCTATCCTCCTTTCATAGCCCGCATTTCGGCGGTCAGTTAGGAGAGATTTTGTATGCGAAGCCACAAAATCATACTTGAAAAAAAGATCACTTTTTCAAGATTTCTACCTCCATCGATAATATATGCCGCATTTTGTGGATGGGTGAAAAAAGGAATCGGACGAACCGATTCCTTCTTACGTTATTTTGCCAAAGCGTCGCAATAGAGGCAACGATATTCTCCGCTCTCTTGGGAGTTCAAGCGGAAGATCTGGTGGATCCCCTGCTCGGTGGTGGTGATACAGCGGGGATTCTTGCAGATCAAGATGTCCGTAATGGTCTGGGGCAAGGAGATCTGCTTCTTCTCTACCACCTTTTCATCACGGATGATACACACCGTTGCTTTGGGGCAAACGAAGCTGATGAGATCCATATCGAATTGCTTTTCGGAATCGATCTTGATGATGTCCTTCTTGCCCAGCTTGAAGCTGTAGACGTTTTTCAAAACCGCAACGGGACATTCCAGGGCATCCAAGCCCAGCATATTGTAAAGCTGCATAGCCTTCCCTGCGGGAATATGGTCGATTACGATACCGTTTTTGATGCTGTCGATTCTCATACTTCAACCTCCAGGAGCTTTAAGATCAGTGCCATGCGGACAAATTTGCCGTAATGTGCTTGGCGGAAATAGCTTGCACGAGGATCGTCATCCACGCGGGTGTCGATCTCGTTGACTCTGGGCAGGGGGTGCAGGATGATCATGTCATCCTTGGCAAGCTTCAGCTTTTCGGGAGTAAGGATATAGGTATCTCTCAAGCGGAGATAATCCTCCTCGTTGAAGAAACGCTCTCCCTGCACGCGGGTCATATACAGAATATCCAGCTCAGGCATGACGGCGTCCAAGGATGCCACCTGCTTGTATTCCAAGCCCATATCCTCGATAAAGGTCTTGCGGACGAAGTCGGGAAGCTTCAGCTCATCGGGAGAGATCAGCACGAACTTCACACCGGGGTAGCGTGACATAGCCTCGATGAGGGAGTGAACGGTTCTGCCAAACTTCAAGTCGCCGCAGAAGCCTATGGTGAGCCCTTCGAATTTGCCCTTTTCGTGGCGAATGGTCAAAAGGTCGGTGAGAGTCTGGGTGGGATGGAAATGTCCGCCATCACCTGCGTTGATGATGGGGATCAGGGACTTCATAGATGCCACCAGAGGTGCGCCCTCTTTGGGATGGCGCATAGCGATGATATCTGCGTAGCCGCTGACCACCGAAACGGTGTCTGCAACGCTCTCGCCCTTTTTCGCGGAGCTGGAATTTGCATCCGAGAAGCCCAGCACGTTGCCGCCGAGGCTGAGCATAGCGGATTCAAAGCTCAGTCTGGTACGGGTAGAAGGCTCAAAAAACAGGGTTGCAAGGGTCTTGTATTTACAAGCCTCTCTGTACTTGGCAGGATTTGCGATGATGTCGTCCGCAACGGCAATCAGCTCGTCGATCTCTTCCACAGAGAGATCAAGAATATCGATCACGCTTCTCATAATTGGTTTCTCCTCTTGTAATCGCCTGCTTCTTAGGCTTTGGCACCGTTGATAGCAAGGTAGTTCTTAATGCGGGTAACGTTTTCCTCGTTGGCGGGATCTTCCTCAAGATACTCGATGATGTCGTATACGTCCACCACAGAGTATACAGGGAAGCCGTACTCGTCGGAAAGCTCCTGCATAGCGGATTTTTCCGTCTTACCCTTCTCTTTTCTGTCCACCATAACGAACACGGCAGAGATCTTCACGCCCTCCAGAGGAGACAGGATCTCCATGCTCTCGCGGATGGCAGTGCCTGCGGTGATCACGTCCTCAACGATAACGATCTCTTCCCCGGCAGTGGGCTTATAACCTACGAACATACCGCCTTCACCGTGATCCTTCACTTCCTTGCGGTTGAAGAAGAAGGGAACGTCCAGACCGTTCTTTGCCAATGCAACGGCGGAGGAAACAGCGATGGAGATGCCCTTGTATGCGGGGCCGTACAGCACGGTACGCTTGTTGCCTACCTTCTCCAAGTAGCTCTTGGCGTAAAACTCGCCCAGCTTTGCGATCTGCTCGCCGGTCTTGATGTCGCCTGCGTTGATGAAGTAAGGGATCTTTCTGCCGCTTTTAGCGGTGAAGTCGCCGAACTTCAGCACTCCTGCGCTCTGCAAAAACTGTATAAACTCTCTCTTGTAGCCTTCCATATTGATATCCTTTCTTGAGGCTCTGCCTCAAACTCCGCTTAAGACCCTTTCTTTAAAAAGAAAGGCTCTTAAGAATCTCCAAAGAAATTTGATTGTCAAACCCGATGGATATCGGGTTTGGAGGGAAAAGTTTTTGAGGATTCCTAAGGAACTTTTTTCAAAAAGTTCCTTAGGCGTTCCTTTAATCTACAAATTCAGCCACGCAGCGCTCGTAAGCGGCAACGGGGTCTGCTGCGGCGGTGATGGGTCTGCCCACTACGATGAAGTCGGAGCCGATCTCCTTAGCCTGGGCGGGGGTCATTACACGCTTCTGGTCGCCGATATCGCCGTCAGCAAAACGCACACCGGGGGTAATGGTCAAGAAGCTCTTACCGCAGGTGTTGTGTACGGCTTCCGCCTCCAGAGGGGAGCAAACCACGCCATCCAAACCTGCCTTTGCGGCATTGGAAGCATAGTGCATAACTACCTCTGCCATGGGCTTTTCGATCCACAGATCCTTTTCCAGGCTTTCCTGGTCGGTGGAAGTAAGCTGGGTCACGGCGATCAACAGAGGACGGGTGCCGTCGGGACGGGTCAGCCCCTCCAAAGCGGCCTCCATCATGCGGGTGGTACCTGCGGCGTGGAGGTTGGTGATGTCTACGCCCAAGGTGGAAAGCACCTTCATGGACTTCTTTACGGTGTTGGGAATATCGTGAAGCTTAAGATCCAGGAAGATCTTGTGGCCTCTCTCCTTGATCTCGCGAACGATGGCAGGACCTTCTGCGTAGTACAGCTCCATACCGATCTTCACAAAGGGCTTTCTGCCCTCAAACTTATCCAAGAAGCTTAAAACCTCTTCCTTGCTTGCAAAATCGCAAGCTACGATTACATCCTTACCCATGATGTGCGCCTCCTATAATATCCGTTAAATTTGTAATTCCGTATTTTTCCATCACTGCAGGAAGCTCCTCCACGATGGTTTTGCATACAAAGGGATCGATGAGGTTGGCCGCGCCCACCTGAACGGCAGTTGCGCCTGCCAGCATAAGCTCGATCACGTCCTCTGCGTTGGATACGCCACCCATACCGATGATGGGAATGTTGACAGCCTGATACACCTGATAGACCATACGCACCGCTACGGGGAAAATTCCCTTGCCGGAGTAGCCACCCATCTTGTTGGCGATGACAGGCTTTTTGGTTTTCAGATCAATGCGCATACCCATCATGGTGTTGATAAGGCTGATGCCGTCCGCTCTTGCTTCCTCGCACGCCTTGGCGATGGAAACGATGTCCGTCACGTTGGGGCTGAGCTTGATGTAGACCGGCTTGGTGGTAACGGCTTTTACCGCCTTGGTCACCTCTGCGGCAGAGGCGGGGGAAGTACCGAAGCTCATGCCGCCGTGGTGGACGTTGGGACAGCTGACGTTGACCTCCAGAATGCCCACTTGGTCTTCCTTATCCAGCTTTTCGCAGGTATAGGCGTAATCCTCGATGGAAAAGCCGCTGACATTGGCGATGACTTTTTTATGGAAATAGTTCTTCATCTCCGGCAATTCGTGGGCAATGACGTGATCCACGCCCGGATTCTGCAGACCCACGGAGTTGATCATGCCTGCGGGGCATTCCGCAATGCGGGGAGTGGGATTGCCGAAGCGTTCGTCACGGGTAGTGCCCTTGAAAGAGAAGGTTCCCAGACAGTTGATATCATACAGTTCGGAGAATTCCTTACCGAAACCGAAGGTACCGCTGGCAGGAATGATGGGATTATCCAGCTCCCAGCCGGACAGGGTTACGCGTGTGCTTCCCATATGATCTCCTCCCTTTCCAGAACGGGCCCGTCCTTACAGATTCGCTTATTGCCGTAATAGGTTTTGCAGCTACAGCCCATGCAGGCGCCGAAGCCGCAGCCCATACGTTCCTCAAAGCTGTACTGGCCGCTTGTTTTGACAGTCTTTTCAATGGCGCGGAACATGGGCATGGGACCGCAGGTATAGAAATAGGTGTAATCCAGCTCCTTCAGCACGTCGGTGACGAAGCCCTTGGTGCCGTAGCTACCGTCTGCCGTTGCCACATAGGTGGGAACGCCAAGCGCTTTGAAGTCTTCTTCCAAGAAGATCTCACTCTGCTTGTTGAAGCCCAAGATCACAGTGGGGTGCTTACCCTCTGCCAACAGCTTCTTGCACAAATTGAACATGGGAGGTACCCCTACCCCGCCGCCAATGAGAACGGGGGTGTCGCCGCTTTTCGCGGTGTTATAGCCGTTGCCCAAGCCCAGCAAAGTATCGATCTCCGTACCGGCGGGAATCTTTTCCATGGCCTCTGTGCCGTGCCCTACGATCTTGTAGAGGATGGTCACGGTATTTTCGGTATAATCACACACCGAGATGGGACGGCGAAGGGTAAAGCCATCCAGCTTCAGGTTGATAAACTGCCCGGGGGCGGTGATGGCAGAGGTATCCCCCGCCAACACCATGCGGCAGACGTCAGCCGTGAGATGAATATTCTCGGTGACGGTAAGTTTGGTTTGTATCATGTGTTGATCCTCATCATGAATCAATCGTAGAAATTTCCATGGTGATCTCTTCCAGAACGTCCAGCAGAACGCGGACGGTGTCCAGCGCGGTGAAGATGGTCACGCCGTTTTCCACCGCACAGCGACGGATCTCGATGCCATCGGAGGTAGCGCCTGCGGACTGATAGTCGCGGGTGTTGATAACGTAGTTCACGTAGCCCTGGCGGATGGATTCGAAGATCTCCTCGCTGCCCTCGTTAAGCTTCTTCTTCACACGGGTACGGATGCCGTTCTCCTTCAAGAACTTGGCGGTGCCGCTGGTGGCCTCGATGTTGAAGCCCATCTGATAGAAGCGACGGATGAGGGGCAGGGCCTCCTCCTTGTCCTTGTCCGCAATGGTGGCAAGAAGCGTACCGTAGTTCACCACCTGCATACCGGAAGCCTGCAACGCCTTATACAGAGCGCGGTTCAGCTTTCTGTCGTAGCCGATGGCCTCACCGGTGGACTTCATTTCGGGAGACAGGTAAGCGTCCATACCGCGAAGCTTCTGGAAGGAGAAGGCGGGAACCTTGACGTACCATTTGTCCTTGTCGCCGGGATAGATCTCGGTGATGCCCTGCTCCTTCAGAGATTTGCCCAGAATAACCAGGGTACCGATATCCGCCAAACAGTAGCCGGTGGACTTGGAAAGGAAGGGTACTGTACGGGAGGAACGGGGGTTGACCTCGATGATGTATACGTTGTCTTCTTTGTCTACGATGAACTGGATGTTGTAAAGACCCACAATGCCGATGCCCAGACCCAGCTTCTTGGTGTACTCCAGGATGGTATCGCGAACAGCCTGAGACAGGGTGAAGGTGGGATATACGCTGATGGAGTCGCCGGAGTGGATACCGGTACGCTCAACCAGCTCCATGATGCCGGGAACAAATACGTCAGTACCGTCGCAAACGGCGTCAACCTCTACCTCTTTACCGATGATGTACTTATCCACCAAAACAGGACGATCCTCGTCGATCTCCACGGCGGTCTTGAGATACTGACGGAGCTGCTGCTCGTTGGCAACGATCTGCATAGCTCTGCCGCCCAAAACGAAGGAGGGGCGCACCAATACGGGGTAGCCGATCTCGGAAGCGGCGGTGATGCCGTCCTCAACGCAGGTCACAGCTCTGCCCTTGGGCTGGGGAATGTTCAAAGCAGAAAGCACCTTCTCGAAGGAATCGCGGTTTTCCGCACGCTCAATGGCCTCGCAATCGGTACCGATGATGGTAACGCCGCGGTTGCGGAGAGGCTCAGCCAGGTTGATAGCGGTCTGACCGCCCAGAGAAGCGATAACACCGTAGGGCTTCTCCAGCTCGATGATGTTGCAAACGTCCTCGGTGGTAAGAGGCTCGAAATACAGCTTATCGGAGCAGGTATAGTCGGTGGAAACCGTTTCGGGGTTGTTGTTGATGATAATGGCCTCATAGCCGTTGGCCTTGATGGTCATGACCGCGTGAACAGTGGAATAGTCAAACTCTACACCCTGACCGATACGGATAGGACCGGATCCAAGCACGATGATCTTCTTACGGTCAGAGGGAACGGATTCGTTTTCCTCGCCGTAGGTGGAATACAGATAGGATACGTCTGCGGCATATTCAGCGGCGCAGGTATCGATCATTTTGTACACAGGGAACAGATTGTTCTCCTTGCGGAAGTTCCAAACCGCATCCTCGGTGGTCTTCCAGCAATTTGCCACAGCCTTGTCGCAGAAGCCGTAACGCTTGGCTTCCTTCAAGATCTCCAGGTCAAAGGGCTTCTCCGCGATCTCTTTTTCCATATCCACGATATGGCGGAGAATATCCACGAACAGCAGGTCGATCATGGTAGCCTTGCAGATGGCGTCGGAATCCACACCGCGGCGCAGAAGCTCTGCAATGGCGTAGATACGGTCGTCGGTGCCATCCTGAATATAGGTCAGCAGATCCTCGGTGGAGAAGCTGTCAAACTTCTTCATATGGAGGTGGTATACGCCGATCTCCAAGGAACGGATAGCTTTCAGGAAGCTTTCCTCCACGGTGCGGCCGATGGACATAACCTCGCCGGTGGCCTTCATCTGGGTGGAAAGCTTGTTGCTGGCGTCGGCAAATTTATCGAAGGGGAAACGGGGCATTTTGGTAACCACGTAGTCCAGAGTAGGCTCACAGCAGGCAGGGATGGCGGCCAAACGGATCTCATCCAAGGTCATACCTACGGCGATCTTGGCAGTCACTCTTGCGATGGGGTAGCCGCTGGCCTTGGAGGCCAATGCGGAGGAACGGGACACACGGGGGTTTACCTCGATGACGTAGTAACGGAAGGACTGGGGATCCAGTGCAAACTGCACGTTACAGCCGCCCTCGATCTTCAAAGCGCGGATGATCTTCAAGGCGCTGTCACGGAGAAGCTGGGCTTCCTTGTTGGTCAGAGTCTGGCAGGGGCAAACTACGATGGAGTCGCCGGTGTGGATACCTACGGGGTCCACGTTTTCCATGTTACAGATGGCGATGGCGGTGTCGTTGGCATCGCGCATAACCTCGTATTCAATCTCCTTGTAGCCCTTGATGCTCTTTTCGATCAGCACCTGATGAACGGGAGAGAGCTTAAGCGCGTTCTTCATGATCTCGCGAAGCTCTTCCACGTTGTCAGCAAAACCGCCGCCGGTGCCGCCAAGAGTGAAGGCGGGGCGCAATACTACGGGGTAGCCGATCTTCTCAGCTACGATCTCAGCCTGGGGAATGGATTCTGCAATGTCAGAGGGGCAGATGGGCTCGCCGATCTCCTCGCAAAGCTTTTTAAACAAGTCGCGGTCCTCTGCACGCTCGATACTCTCTGCGGGAGTACCCAGCAGCTCTACGCCGCATTCCTTCAAAACGCCCTTCTTATCCAACTGCATGGCAAGGTTCAAGCCGGTCTGACCGCCGATGCCGGGAACGATGGCGTCGGGACGCTCGTGACGGATGATCTTGGCCACGTATTCCAGGGTGAGGGGCTCCATATAGATCTTGTCCGCAATGGCGGTATCCGTCATGATGGTGGCGGGGTTGGAGTTGGCAAGGACTACCTCGTAGCCCTCCTCCTTCAAGGCCAAGCAGGCCTGGGTGCCCGCATAGTCGAACTCAGCGGCCTGACCGATGACGATAGGGCCGGAGCCAATAACCATTACTTTTTTGATATCTGTTCTCTTAGGCATTTTTCGCGGCCTCCTTCATGGCAATGATAAACATATCGAACAGGTAAGCGCTGTCCTGAGGACCGGGAGCGCTTTCCGGATAATACTGAACGGAGAAGATGTTGTCTTCCTTGCACTCCAGACCCTCCACGGAGCCATCCACTACGCAGGTGTGCGTGACGGACAGAGAGGTGTTTTCCAAGGAAGCCTGATCCACAACAAAGCCGTGGAATTGAGAGGTGATCTCGATCTTGCCGGTGGAAAGATTGCGCACGGGGTAGGTGCCGCCTCTGTGACCGGTTGCCATGGGAACGATCTTGGCGCCATAGGCCATAGCAATGAGCTGATGCCCCAAGCCGGTACCGAAGATGGGCTTTTTGCCCTTCAGATTATTGATCAGCTTGCAGACCTCTGCAGCGTCTGCAGGGTCGCCGGGGCCATCGGAGATGAGAATGCCATCGGGCTTAGCCGCAAGAACAGCCTCTGCGGTGGAATCCCAAGGCATAACGGTGACGTTACAGCCCAGCTTGTTAAAGGTGCGGATCACGGAAAGCTTGGTACCGCAGTCAACCACCACCACGTTGAAGACGTGGTCGGGGGTGCGGGAATACCAGCGCTTGCGACAGCTGACACGGGAAACCAGATCCTTCAAAACAGGAGTGCTTGCGATGATCTGCAGACCTGCCTCCAGGGAGGTCTCCACACCGGTGATGAGACAACGGCAGTTGCCGTTATCACGGAGGTGGCGGGCCAGCATACGGGTATCGATGCCCTCCATAGCGGGAATGTCGTTTTCTTCCAAAATCTCGCCCAAGGTCTTGATGGAACGGAAATTGGAGGGGTTATCGCAATAACCACCAACGATCAATGCGCCCAAAGAGGGGGTACGGGATTCGAAGTCCTCGTCGGTAATGCCGCTACCGCCGATGATGGGGTAGGTCATTACCAAAGCCATACCTGCGGCGGAGGGATCGGTAACGATCTCCTGGTAGCCGGACATGGAGGTATGGAATGCGATCTCGCATACGCGGTCGCAGGTTGCGCCGAAGCCGTAGCCGTAATATTCGCTGCCGTCTTCCAAAATCAGTTTGCGGTCAAATTGTCTTGCCATACTGTTTTACACCTTTCTATATCAATGGAAACTTATCGAGCATAATATTTGTCGCCAAGAGCGGTGAGCACCCAATTGCCCACTACCTCTTCCCCGGCGAAGGGAGTGCTTCTGCCCATGGTGGCGAAGCGTTGGGGATCGATCACATAGGGAGTATCTACCTCAAACACGGTAAAGCCCGGATCGGCAGTGATCCCGAATCTTGCTCTGGGGTTGGTACACAGGAGATCCACCAGCTTTTCCACCGTGAGGATTCCTTTTTTTACCAAGTGGGTATACAGAATCGGGAAGGCGGTCTCCAGCCCTACCACACCCATCAAGCTCTTTTCCAGCCCCCTGCCCTTTTCCTCGGCGGAGTGGGGAGCGTGGTCGGTGGCGATCATATCTATGGTGCCATCCAGAATGCCCTTGATCAAGGCTTCTCGATCTTCTTTGCCTCGGATGGGAGGATTCATCTTGAATCTGCCGTCCTCCTGCAAATCCTCATCGCACAAAACCAAGTAATGAGGCGCCGTTTCGCAGGTGACGTTTAAGCCCTCCGCCTTGGCCTTACGGATCAGCTCTACGCTTTCCTTGGCGGAAATGTGGCACACATGATAGGCACAGCCCGTCTCCCGCACCAGCTCCAGGTCTCTTGCAATGGGAAGGTATTCGCTTTCACTGCAAATGCCTCTGTGACCGTTGGCCTTTGCGTAAACGCCATCGTGGATGTAGCCGCCCTTCAGCAGGCTGTTATCCTCGCAATGGGCCACGATCATCTTTCCCAATGCCTTGGCACGAAGCATGGCTTCCTTCATCATTTCGCGGCTTTGCACCCCTCTGCCATCGTCGGAGAAGGCTACCACGTTTTCCGCCATTCCCTCCATGTCCGCCAGAGTCTCTCCCTTTTCCTCCACGGTGATGGCACCATAGGGCAGAACTACCATGCGCCCATCGGCACGGATGGCATCCAGCTGGATCTGCAGATTCTGCGGCGAATCGGGAACGGGGTTCAAGTTGGGCATGGTGCAAACCGCGGTATATCCCCCGCTCAGAGCAGAATCGCATCCTGTATGCACCGTTTCTTTATAAAAATATCCCGGCTCTCGGAAATGCACGTGCACGTCACAAAAACCGGGCAATATCAAATAGGAATGGGAAAGAACAGGAGAAAAACCTCCCGCTTCCAAAAACGTGCGGATGGCTTGGGACAATGCTTGATTCTGCATGACCTGCGCTTTTTCTACCTGTTTCATGGTTTGGTTCCTTTCCTTTTATCTGTCGCAAATATAGACGGCGGATTCTCCGTCGATGCAATGGGTCAATACGGTAACCACCTCGGTCTTGGCGGTGGGAAGATTCTTCCCCACGTAGTCCGGGCGGATGGGTAGCTCTCTGTGGCCTCTGTCCACCAAAGCCACCAGCTGAACGGAACGGGGTCTGCCAAAGGAGAACACCGTTTCAATGGCGGCGCGGGCAGTTCTGCCGGTATACATCACGTCGTCCACAATGAGGACGTCTTTATCCGTGACGTCGAAGGGGATCTCGCTCCCCACAAGGGCGGCTTGCTTTTCCTCCGGGTGGAGGTCATCGCGGTGGAGCGTAACGTCCAAAACACCCATGGGCACTGTCTTGCCCTCAAAGCGCAGGATGTTATCGCACAAGGTCTTGGCAAGAGGGACGCCTCTGCGGCGCACGCCGAGGATACAAATGCCGTCCACACCGCGGTTACGCTCTATGATCTCGTGGGTGATTCTGGCAAGGGCGCGGGATACCGCCGCCTCATCCATCACCTGAGCCTTACGAACCATATCGAAACTCCATTCAAAACTGCGTTTTTACAAGAAAAAAATCTTGCCGAGGGGGGCAAGACGACACAACAAACCTGTGGGTACACTCCCACCGGGAACTTTATATGACATCTTGCCGGTCTCTCTGTACCGAGTTAAAGATTTTTACTGTCGTATATTGTAACACTCAAACGCCCTCTTGTCAAGGGCTACGGAAGATATTTTTGAAGTTTTTTCGAGAAAACTCTTGACGGCGTAACAATGTTATGCTACAATGCTCGTAACAATGTTACGAAGGGCGTGAAAAAGTGGAGCAGGAGTTGATTTCCAAAAAGGATCTGCTTGTTAAATACGGGATTTCCTACGGGGCGCTTTATCGCTGGAAGCGGATGGGGCTGATTCCGGAGGATTGGTTTTTGAAGAAATCCGCGGTGACGGGGCAGGAGACGTTTTTTCCAAAGGATCTGATCTGCAATCGAGTAGAATTGATCTTAGGCAAGAAGGATATGTCCTTGGAAGAATTGGCGGCAGAATTAAACGGTACAGAAGATACGGAAGCAGTGATCTACCTTTCCACGGTGTACGGCGTGAAGCAATTCAAGCTTTCCGAGGTTTTGCAGATCAAGGTGGTTCGTGGTGGCAAGGAAAAGAATCTGACGAATATCATGAAGGAGGAATTTTGATATGGATATGAAAATTTCGGGTAGCGGGAGCATTCCCGGCGGAGAATACGAAAATATAAGGATTAGCGGCAGCGGGAGCTGTCACGGAGATATCAAATGCGAAAGCTTCCACGGATCGGGGTCTTCCCATTGCGACGGAAGCGTAGGGTGCGAAGATGATTTCCACACCTCCGGCAGTTGTCACGTAAAAGGTGACGTAAAGGCGGAAAGCATCCATTGCTCCGGCAGCCAGCACGTGGCGGGCAATATGGAGGCGGAGACGACACTGCACACCTCGGGAAGCTGTCATATTGGAAAGAACTGCATTTCCCACGGGGAATTACGCGCCTCGGGAAGCTTTTCCGTTGGCGGCGAGGTAGAGGCTGAAAAAGTGATATTTTCCGGCGTGGTGAACTGTGAGGGGCTGGTGAACGCCGAGGAGATCTCCATGAATCTGGGCGCTCGCAATCCCTCGCGGGTGGGGGCGTTGGGCGGCAGCAACATCGTGGTAGAATACGGCCGTTTCAGCGACGGCGAAAATATAGGCTGCTATTTCTTTGGGATTCGCTTGGGCAGAAGCAAGCCCACGGAGGGTCGAAAAGGCACAATCCTGCGGGTGAAGGAGTCCATCGAAGGAGACGAGATCACCTTGGAAGGGGTGGAGACACCCTTGGTGGTGGGCAAGGACATACGCCTCGGCGACGGTTGCCGCATCGGCACGGTACGGTACAGCGGGGTGCTGGAGGTTTCCGAGAATGCCGTAGTGGAGAATCAAGAGTTTATTGGATGAAAGATACGCAGGGAACCTTCTTTTCGGAAAAAGAAGGTTCCCTGCACCCTCCAAGAAAACCTCCCTCCAAACACATTTCACGTGTTTGGAGAGAAAAGTTTTAGAGGAGGGAGTTTGAGGGAGGAACCTTTTTCAAAAGGTGCCTCCCTCATTTCGTTTACCGTATAAAATTCGTTCTCGCTTTGGACTGCTCGGGCGGGGTGATGCCTTGCGCTCTTCCCGCTTCGAGGCACTTCAGTAGCCAAGCCATGTTTTTAGCGATATTTTCCATGGTGGCCATACCTTCCCCATCCTGCAAAGCCTGCTCTCCGTTACCGCCGAACACGTTATTCCAATAGGTAGCGGACACCACGGGCATGGAGGAGATGGTGAAATACTTGTTCATCACGTCAAAGGCGGCAGTGGTGCCTGCCCGGCGGGCAACCGCCACGGAAGCGCCCGGTTTGAACTGAAAAGCGGATTTTCCGCTGTAAAAGGCGCGATCCAAGAAGGACAGCACTCTGCCCGAGGGGTGGGCGTAGTAGACGGGGGTACCGAACACAAAGCCGTCTGCCCGCCTTGCCTTTTCCACAAACTCGCCTACGGCGTCGTCAATGACGCACTTACCAAGCTTGACGCACTGCATACACGCCAAGCAGTCGGAGATGGGCTTAGGGCCGATCTGAAAGATCTCCGTTTCAATGCCGTTCGCTTCTAAGGTCTTTGCGATTTTGGACAAAGCGGTATAAGTGGTTCCGTTTTGATGAACGCTGCCGTTCAACAGCAATACCTTCATATAAAGTCTCCTAACCCCAAAACACATGGAATGTGTTTTGGCAATAAGATTTTCTTGGAGGGCACGGGAACCTTCTTTTTTCCAAAAGAAGGTTCCCGTAAATCGTCTTATTATCCTCTATCCATGGCCGTCACGCCGGTGCGGGCGATCTCCACGATGCCGTAGGTCTTCATCATTTCGAAGAAGGATTCCAGCTTGGAGCGATCCCCGCAGATCTCAAACACCAGTGTCTCGGGGGTAACGTCCAGAGGACGGGCGCGGTAGATCTCCGCAACCCCCATGATGGCGGTGCGGTTGGTATCGTTGGCACGCACCTTCACCAAGAACAGCTCACGGCAGACGGCATCCTCCTGCAGCTCCTCCACAGAGAGCACGTCCGCCACCTTGCGGAGCTGGCTCTTGATCTGGGTGATGATCTGAGCGTCGCCTATGCACTCAATGGTCATACGGGACACGGCGGGATTCTCCGTCTCCCCTACCGTCAGGCTTTTGATGTTGTAGCCTCTGCGGGCAAACAGGCCGGAAATGCGGGTCAATACGCCAACGCAGTTGTTGACAAATACAGACAATACGTGAATTTTCTGTTCCATAGTATGTTCCTCAATTCTCTAAAAGAACTTCAATAAAGCAAACGCCCTTTTGTTTTCTCGCTTCCTCCAGCACGGAAAGAAGCCCTTCTGCATCCGTGGAACGGACAAAGGGAACTCCCATGGCAGTTGCAATAGCAGGGAGATCCACGGCAGGGGTCTCTGTCAGGATCTGTCTGCCGCCGTAATCCCGTTCCTGCAGGTCACATATCATGCCCAGACGGCGGTTGTTGAACACGATCTGGGTGATGGGCAGATGATAGCGCACGGCGGTGGAAAGCTCCTGCAGGTTCATAGCAAAGCTTCCATCCCCTGCCAGGTTTACCACCCGCTTCCCCGTGGCAATGGCCGCACCGATGGCAGCAGGAAGGCCGAAGCCCATAGTCCCAAGCCCTCCGCTGGTGATAAAGTGACGAGGATGGATGATGGGAAGGCTGCGGCAGGCCTTTACTTGGTGGTTTCCCACCTCGGTGGTATAGATAGCCTCCGGATACGCGCCGAAGATTTGGGTATACATGGGATCCCGTTGATCTGCTTCGGGATAATAGCGGGGCTTTTTCTCCTGCAAATAAGGCAAAAGGGTTTCCAGAACGGTTGAAAGATCTCCTACCACAGCGGAATAGGCGGGAAGATTTTTCCCGATCTCCGCTTCATCAATGTCCAAGTGGAGGATCTTGCAATTCGGAGCGTGGTGACGGATATTTTCCAGCATACGCTCGGAAAAACGAAGCCCTGCGCCAATGAAAAGGTCGCAATCTCCAAGAGCCTCCAATGTGGAAGAACCGGGCTGCAAACCAACCAAGCCAAGGTATTGATCGTCATCCTGGGGGAAGCCGCCAACCCCCATAGCGGTGGTGATCACGGGAGTGCCCAGCTTTTTAGCAAAGGCATAGACCTGATCGGCGGCATCCGAAGCAATGGCTCCTCCGCCCAAACAAAGCAAGGGCTTAGAAGAAGCATTGATCAGTCCCGCCGCTTCCGCAAGGGAAGCTTCCTCGGGAAGAGGGATGGCGGGGACTGCGGAAACCGCAGGGATATATTTGGCACATTCGTCAAAAATATTTTTGGGGATATCCACCAGCACGGGGCCTTTCCGCCCGGACATGGCGGTGCGAAAAGCGCTTCGCATAGTATCCGCCAGCTCTGCCACAGATCTGACGATGAAATTATGCTTGGTGATGGGCATTGTCACCCCGTAGATATCGATCTCCTGAAAAGCATCCCTGCCCAGCAGGTGCAAGGGGACGTTCCCGGTGATGGCCACCAAAGGAGTGCTGTCCATATAAGCGTTGGCAAGCCCGGTGACCAAGTTGGTGGCACCGGGACCGGAGGTAGCGATCACCACACCCACCTTTCCCGTAGCGCGGGCATAGCCCTCGGCGGCATGGGCACAAAACTGCTCGTGGCAGTTGGTATACAGCTTGATCCCCCGCTTTCCGCGCAGGGCATCCAACAGGGAGAGGATGGTTCCGCCCGGGTAGCCAAAGACGGTATCGATTTGCTGTTCTTTTAAAATCTTGACGATGATCTCAGCACCTTTCATGGGAGGAGCTCCTTTCCAAAAAACTTAGCCGAGGATATGATACCACGGTAGGAGAAAAAAAGCAAGTACAAAAGCAAAAAAAGCCTTCGAAAAGGCTTTTTTTGTCCCGAGATCAATAAATCTGACTTACAATTTATAAGTTGATTAGTTTGCTCTCTTTGCTGCGAAACACTCGCTGCAAAGTACCGGTCTGTCGGTCGACGGCTGGAAAGGAACTCTCGCTACTTTACCGCAGTTGGCGCATACGGTCTCGAACATCTCTCTGGGCGCTCTTGCAGCGTTCTTCTTTGCGTCTCTGCAAGCTTTGCATCTCTGAGGCTCGTTCTGGAAGCCCTTCTCAGCATAGAATGCCTGCTCACCAGCGGTGAACACGAATTCGTTACCGCAGTCTTTGCAAACCAAAGTCTTGTCTTCGTACATTTGCTTACTCCTTGTAGTATTTTTATAATATCCCCGGTAACCCCGAAGAATATTAGCAATGGAAAATCCGCTTACGCAAGAAGCACTTTTAACTTCCTGCGAATACGGCAGATGGCGTTGGCGATGCTTTTTTCCGACTTGCCCATCACACGGGCGATGTCCGCATAGGAACGATCGCTGAGGTACAGCTCAAACACAGAACGCTCATACCCCGACAATTCGGCAAAAACACGCTCATAAAGCAGAGAACTGCTCTCGCGATCTAAGAACTCGCTTTCCGGCGAGGTGCCCGACACCAACTCTGTATCGTCCAAAGGGACGAAATCACCGTTTTGCTTCCGAAGGCGGCGGGCCGCACTGATCACGCTGTGGCAGATACAGGAGGAAGCATAGGTGGCAAATGCGGAGGATACGCCGTCATAGGTCCGGACGGCCTTCAAAAGGCCAACCAAGCCCTCTTGGTACAGATCCTCCCCATCGGAGGCAGGGACAAAGGATGCGGAATGAGAGATATGCCAATATACCAAACGCTTGTAGGATTCCACAAGGGCGGCAAAGGCCTCCCCATCACCTAAGCGCGCACGGGCGATCAACCGCGCCTCGTCAGCAACGGCTTGCCCTATTCCGGACTCGGAAAACATCTTCAAAGGCGCACCACCGATCTTACTGTGATACAGAAATACTCCATACCACATTCATTCATTATACACATTTTTTTATATTTGTCAACAGTTTTTCTGCTTTTCTTTTGATTTTTTGTCGCATCTAACAATTTTTAAATTATTTTTGAACGAACAAAGAAGAAAGAATCTGCCGCATCTCCCCCATTTTTTCCTCCATATCCTGCGCAAGAGCGATTTGACAGCGGGCACGGAGCAAATTATGGCGATTTTTGCGGCATTTGAAATACAAATCCCCGTCCAAATAATCCTTTAAAAAGCGTGCGGCAAGCTCCAAGGTGATGATCAAGACGCCATCCGGCAAGGTGGCGAATTCCGTTTCCGTCATAATGTCCAAAAGAGGACGGACAAATCCCTTTGCCAAACACCGAAAGCCGGAAAGGCTTAGGGAAACCATGGAAAGATCCTCTGCATCCTCTTCGGCAGTGTTACAGGCGAAACGCACCGCATCTCCGAAATCGTGCGCCATATAACCGGGCATCACCGTATCCAGATCCACCACCGCCAAGGGTGCGCGGGTACAAGCGTCAAACAGCACGTTGTTGCACTTGGTGTCGTTATGCACCACACGCAGGGGCAGTCTGCCTTCCCCGTGGAGATCCTCCAAAAGAGAGATATACCGTTCCTTGGAAAACAGGTATTCCAGCTCCTGCTCCACTTCTTCCCTTCTGCCGCAGACATCCCGCAACGCGGATTCCCGCAGGGCTTCGAACCGCTTGGGTGTGTTGTGGAAATCCGGAATGGTGCAATGAAGCTTTTCCACCGGAAAATCCGAAAGATCTCGCTGGAATTCTCCGAAGGCGCAGCCCGTTCCGTACAAGATCTCATCGTCCGCCGTATTCACACAGCGGGAATCGTACACGTAGGAAAGAGCACGCCAATAGCTGCCGTTTGCATCCCGATAGAAGAAATCTCCCTCCGCAGTGCGGTAGATATGCAGCACCCGACGGCGGATCTCCCTTTCCCCCATGGCCGACAGCTTCTTTTCCATATGCGTGGTAACGGCAAAGGCGTTTTCCGCCACGTGATAAGGATTTTGGAATACCTTGTGATTCAACCTCTGCAGGGTATAATCCCGCCGTTTTCCCTTCTCATCCCGGGTGCCGATAAAGTAGGTATCGTTGATATTTCCCACCTTGGTCACACGGTAATCCTCCAGTTCTCCCTTCAGCCCGAAGGCCGCTATGAGAGAACGGAACAGAGAAAGCAACGCTTGGTCATTCATTTGTTCAAAAAACAACTCCCCGAGAAAGCTTATTACAGCTTTCCGATAAATGCATGGGGATCTTCACGATACTTGGCGTCCGCCTTTTCCCACAAGGGAACTGCCCGCATAAGGTGGCACTCGGCAGAGAGGATGTTACCCTTTTGAAGCTCCTTCTCTGTCAAAATATCCTCCATACGGCTGTACGCCTGATACACGCCCTTGAAATCGTGGGCGTAGCAGGGCTGTTGGTAGCTGCTGCCGTCTTCCTTCACCATGGTGTAGGTGTAGCAATCCCCAAAAAGGTAATCCGGACGGGAAAGCTCCTCGATGGCGTGCATGGAGGTGTTGCAGTTGGTACCGCACCCCAGGAACAGCACGCTTCCGTCCAGCTCCATCACCCTATGAAAAGGAGAGTTGGCGCCGCAAGGCGTATTGTCCAAATGGTGGCCGCCCACCACCGCATCCCGCAGTTCGCCGATGGCGGCGCAGGAGTGGGTAGGGCAGAGACTTCTGCGCACCTCTTCCGAATAGCTCGTGCGGAAATATTCGGGAATGGCGCCCACGTTGGAGGGGGTATTTGTTACGTCAAAGGTAAGAGAACGGGTAGGACCGCAGTGCATATAGCTCAGGGTGGGGAACACCAAGGTGCCATGCTCACCCAAAGCCAAACGCAATCCATCGATCACGTCCCCGGGGGTCAACCCCTGTCTGCCGAGAGATTTGAAGGAGGAATGCACCAGCAGGACACTTCCCTCCCGCACACCCAAGGCACGGGCATCTGCGGCGATCTGTTTCACAAATTCGTTCATAAGCTTACATCCTTAAAGATTCTTGTTGTGCCGGGAAGAACGGTAACTTCTCCGCAGAAGGTCTCACCCGACAGCAGATCCATGATGGTTTTCTCTGCGAAATGCCCATAGAGGTACTCGGAAACGTTGGAGATGACCGTCAGAGCGCCGCTTTCATCAAAGCGGGTGAAGGCAAACACGCTCTCGCAGGTATCCAGCACCTTGAAGCCCTCTGCACCGAAGAGCTTTTCCTCGGTACGGATACGGTTTACGGCACGGAAAGCGGCGTGAAGCCTGCTATCGATGGCGTGCCAGGGGAAGGGGCGGCGGTTAAAGGGGTCGTGGTAACCCTCCATGCCCGCTTCATCCCCGTAGTAAATGCAGGGAACGCCGGGTAGACAAGCCAACAAGATGTAGCCGCAGATCAGCAAATTCACAGCTTTTTCCCGTTGTTCTTCCGTCATGCGACGACCTGCCAGCACCTCGTTGGGTTCCCCAAAATCTCCCTCTCCCCCAAGCACGGTAAGAATACGCTCGGTATCGTGTGTCCCGATACTATTCATAGTATGCAAAAGGGCCTTGGGAGGATAGTGCTGATGTAAGGTTTCGGTAACCTCCCGCAGGAGAGAGGCATCCTGATACTTCAAAAAGTGGATCAGCCCGTTACGGAAGGGATAATTCATCACACCGGAAAGCTGTTTCCCACGGAAGTAGCGTTTTCTTTGATCGTAGGCGATCTTGTTGGAGGCATCCTCCCACACCTCGCCGATGATGGCGGCGTCGGGCTTGGCCTTTTTCACAGCGGAAACGATCTCATCCAGGAAATCGCTTTCCAGCTCGTCCACCACGTCCAGGCGGTAGCCGTCAATGCCCAAGGCCATGTACTTGGGAATCACCTGTTCACAGATGAAGGAACGGAACTCCCTGCACTTTTTGGGTCTGGGGAGGTTTTTTATGCCCCACCAGCTTTCGTATTCGTCCCTGGTATGCCCGAAGGAGAACCAAGGGTAATAGGGAGATTCGGTGGATTGGTAAGCACCCAAGGACCGATACTTGCCGTAGCGGTTAAAATACACGCTGTCATCCCCCACGTGGTTGAACACCCCGTCCAGAATGACACGGATACCCATAGCATGGGCTTTTTCCACCAGCTCGGAAAGCGCCTGCTCCCCGCCGAAGGTGGGGTCAACGGTCAGGTAATCTCCGGTGTCGTATTTATGATTGGAATAGGCGTCGGCAATGGGGCTGAGGTAGATCACCGTGACCCCAAGATCCTTCAGGTAGTCCAGCTTATCCGCTACACCGTAAAGATCCCCGCCGAAATGGGTATTGTTGGGGAACTCCTGCCCGCTGACGGGAGGATATTCGGGGACACCGTTTTCCCAATCCTCGTTATACAAGGCATCGGTGCGGCGCATGGATCTGCCGCTTTTACAGAAGCGATCCACAAAAATATGGTAGAACACCCCTTGGGTCAGCCAATCGGGAGCGGGATACTCTTCCTTATATACAGTAAGCTGAAATTCATTTTCAAAGCGATCGGAAAGAGCGATATGAGAACGGTCACACACGGTGTACCTTCTTCCCATAGGTGTTTCCGCCTCGAAGTGGAAGAAGAACAATCCCTCCCCCTCCGGAGCAATATCACGGGTATCCAACGTCACGGAAAACAGAGAAAGCTCCCCTTCCTTCCGCAGGAAAGGCGCTTCTCTCCCGAAAAGCACCTTTTCATCGTTGCCCAGATAAAACCAAGCCCTTGCGGCACCCTGCATCCCGAAGGTCAATTCTGCCGTATCCCCCCAAGAGAAGGTATACGAGCCTGTGGGTTTGCCGTTACGGCAGACCTGCAAAAAGGGGCTGCTCATACGTCCTTGACGGGCTTGATACCCCAAATGTTATCGGCATACTCACGGATGCTGCGGTCAGCAGCAAAGAAGCCTGCCTTGGCGATGTTGGTAAGAGACATCTTGTTCCAATGGTCGCGGTCTGCATACGCCGCCAGCATACGATCGTGCGCCTCTGCGTAATAACTGTAATCCGCCAGACACATGAAGGGGTCGGAAACGCCGTGAGAGTACAGCAGATATCTGGCAATATCCGAGAAGGATCTGCCGGCATAGCCTGCCTGCATGCTGTCGATGGCCCGCTTCAGGTTGGGGTTAGCATTGTAATACTCAGAGGAAGAATAGCCCTTACGCCACAACTCCTCCACCTCTTCTGCGGTATGGCCGAAGATGAAGATATTATCCTTGCCCAGGAGAGAAGCCATTTCCACGTTGGCGCCGTCCAAGGTACCGATGGTCAACGCGCCGTTGATCATAAACTTCATGTTGCCGGTACCGCTGGCCTCCTTGCCCGCAAGAGAGATCTGCTCGGAAATTTCCGCCGCAGGCATGAGATGCTCTGCCAAGGTGACGTTGTAGTTTTCCAAGAATACCACGCGGAGCTTTTTGCGGATGATGGGATCCTTTTCGATCTCCGCGCCCACGTAGCAGATCAAGCGGAGAATATCCTTGGCCAGATAGTAGCCGGGAGCCGCCTTTGCCGCAAACAGGAAGGTCTGGGGAGGAATATCCAACCCCGGATTTTCCTTGAGCTGCTGGTACAGATCGATGATGTGGATAGCATTGAGCAGCTGACGCTTGTATTCGTGGAGACGCTTTGCCTGCACGTCAAAGATGCTGTCGGGATCCAGCTGGATGCCCTTGGTATCCTTGATATACTTGGCAAAATCGGTCTTGTTCTGCTTCTTGATCTTTTCCAAGCGCTCCAAAACGGAGGAGTCCTCTGCGAAGGCCAGGAATTTTTCCAGCTCTTCAGGGTTCTTGCGGTAACCCTTGCCGATGCACTCATCCAAGAGAGATGCAAGACGGGGGTTGGAATAGCACAGCCACTTGCGGTGCGCAATACCGTTGGTTACGTTGGTGAATCGCTGGGGATACATATCGTTGTAATCCTTGAAGACGGTGGTCTTCAGGATATCGGAATGCAAGCCGGAAACGCCATTGATATGGTGAGAGCCGATGACGGACAGGTTTGCCATGCGCACCATGCCGTGACCCAGGATGGACATTCTGCCCACCTTGTCCCAATCGCCCATAAAGGTATCCCACGCCTCCTTGCAGAAGCGTTCGTTGATCTCCTTAATGATGGAGTGGATTCTGGGAAGCTTGATGGCAAAGAGATTTTCGTTCCACATCTCCAGTGCCTCGGGCAGGACGGTGTGATTGGTATAAGAGACGGTGGCAGTGGTGATCTCCCACGCCTTCTCCCAAGAGAAGTGATGCTGATCCATCAGGATACGCATAAGCTCGGGAATGGCCAAGGCGGGATGGGTATCGTTGATGTGGATGGCCACCTTGTCGGGAAGGTTTTCCAAGGTCTTGTACTGCGCCAAATGGTTGCCCAAAATGTTCTGCAAAGAAGCGGAAACAAGGAAGTACTGTTGGGAAAGGCGCAGAAGCTTACCCTCGTGATGGTTATCCGCGGGATACAGCACCTTGCAAAGGGTGTCTGCCATGGTGCTTTCCTCAAGAGCCTTGATATACTGCCCCTGGGAGAAGGCCTTCATGTCAAAGCCATCCTTGTCCTTCGCCTTCCAAAGGCGCAGAGTGTTGACGGTATCCGTACCGCCGCCGGTGATGAACATATCGTAGGGAACCGCTTCGATCTCATCGCAATTCTCATGGATCACGTGGCAATGCCCTTCTCTCCACTCCTCGCGAATGGTGCCGCCGAAGCGAACGGTTACCTTTTTATCCTGTCTGGGAACCAGCCAGCAGTTGCCGTCGGGAAGCCAGATGTCAGGAAGCTCCAGCTGCTCCCCATCTACGATACGCTGCTTAAACAGACCGTACTCGTAAAGAAGAGAAAAGCCCTTTGCAGGATAATCCTGGGAGGTCAGAGCATCCAGGAAGCAAGCGGCAAGTCTGCCCAAGCCGCCGTTGCCCAAGCCGGGGTCCGGCTCCAGCTCGTAGATTTCGGCAAGGGAAAAGCCGTGCTTTTTCAGGGCTTTGCGATAGTTCTCCTCGATTCCAAGGTTGCAAAGGTTGAGCTTCAGGGTACGACCCATCAAGAACTCCATGCACAGGTAAAATACCTGCTTGGAGGCCTGTTCTTTTGATTTTTGGATGAGCTCCTTGTTGCGGGAACCCAATAGGTCACGCACGGACAATACCACCGCTTGGTACATCTGCTGAGGAGTCGCCTCCTCCGGTGCGATGCCGAAGTAGCGGGAAAGTTTGTTGAGAATTGCCTCATCTACGTGAGCCTGTTTGATTTGTTGTGCCATGGTAATGGTGTCTCCAAGGTGTTTCTTAAGAAATAAAATATATCTTAATCCGCAGGGGCAAAAAGCATCGTTTGCATACGGTTTTAAGCAAAAGTAAAAAAGGGGGACGGGGAGGAGCCTTCTTTTTCTCAAAGAAGACTTCTCCCCCGTTGATTTTAAATCGGTGGTTTAAAGCGAACGATAAAGCTCGGTATACTTCCCTGCGGAAACGTCCCAGGAGAAGTCGGTGAGCATCACGCGGCGCACAAGCTTCTTCCAAGCCGCTTTGTCGGAATAGCAATTGAGAGCATTGCGCAAAGCGCACAGCATATCCCATGCGCTGTAGGAAGCGAAGGTGAAGCCGTTGCCGCCGCCTTCACAGCCCGCGTCCTTGATGCTGTCGTACAAGCCGCCGGTCTCGTGGATCACGGGAACGGTGCCGTAACGGGAGCAGATCATCTGCGCCAAGCCGCAGGGCTCGGTACGGGAGGGCATAAGGAAGATATCCGCGCCCGCATAGATCTGCTTTGCCAGAGTCTGGTCAAAACGCAGAAGCACACGGCAATTTTCCGGGTGGCGTTCCGCCAAGTGCCAGAAATAATCCTCGTAATAGAAATCGCCCTTGCCCAGCAGAATGAGCTGAACGTTTTCCTGCAAAAGATCGTCTGCCGCCAAGGTCAAAAGATCCAAGCCCTTGGAATCCACCAAGCGGGTGATCATAGCCACCACGGGCTTGTGGGGATCCACGGGAAGACCCACGGATCTCTGTAGCTCCTCCTTGCAGACCGCCTTACCCGCCATCTTGTTCACATGGAAGGAGGCAGGAAGCTCGGTGTTCTTGGAGGGGCTGTAATAGTCCTTATCGATGCCGTTGAGGGTGCCGGTCAGCTTACCTTCGAACATCTTCAAAATGGGATCAAGACCGTGAGAGAACTTGGGGTTCAGGATCTCCTTAGCATAGGTGGGGCTGACGGTAGTAACCTTATCGGAGCAAATGATGGCGCCCTTCATCAGGTTGATACAGCCGCCGTATTCCACGATCTCGTGGTCGGAGGGCATAAGGTCAAACACGTCGGTCAGGGAATCCAGACCGAATTTGCCCTGGTACTGAATGTTGTGAATGGTGAAGACGGTGCGGATGCCGGAGTAGCCCTCCATAAAGCCGTATTTACGCTTCAGATAGATCACAGAAAGGGCCGCCTGCCAGTCATGGGCATGGAGCACGTCCGGGAAGAAATCCAGATCGGGCAACAGCTCCACCACGGCACGGCAGAAGAAGGCAAATCGCTCGCCGTCGTCAAACTCGCCGTACAAAGAGCCGCGCTTGAAGTAATATTCGTTATCCAGGAAATAATAGGTGACGTTGCGGTAGACTGCGGAATACACGCCGCAATACTGATTTCTCCAGTTCAAGGCCACGTTGCGGTTGAACAGGAAGGTGAGTTTTTCCCGCCAGGAGGCGTCCATGGTGCCGTAAAGCGGCATGATCACACGGATATCGTCCTCCGGATTCTCCTTCTTGAGGGCGGCAGGAAGAGAGCCGATAACGTCGGCAAGACCGCCGGAGGCGGCAAAGGGAGTAGATTCCGATGCTACGTACAAGATCTTCATAGCTTCATTCAAATCCTTTTCGTTATACTTCGGTAGATTTCTCGATGTAGAACGGGCGAGTCTCGTGACCGGACAATACTCTGCCGTCACGAATGGTTACGCCCTTATCGGTAACCACACAATTCATATACACGTTGTTGCCTACGTAGGTATCCTGCATAAGAATGCAGTTTTCCACGCTGGTATTCTTGCCCACGTGGACACCGCGGAAGATGATGGAGTTTTCCACAATGCCTTCGATCACACAGCCGTCGGCAATGAGAGAATTCTTCACCATGGAGTTGGCGGCGTAAACGGTGGGTGCGGAGTTCTGCACCTTGGTGAGAACGGGGCGGTTCTTCTGGCGGAAGAGAGCCTCCTGGATCTCGGAGGTAAGCAGATCCATATTGCGGCGGTAATACTCGGAAAGATTACGCACCGTCTCGCAATAACCCTCGAAGCGGTAGATGCGGAAATTGTTATTTTCGGCGCCTCTGGTAAGAATATCCTTGGCGATGCTGGTATAGCCGTGAGCCAGCGCTTCGGTCAGACGAGACAGCAGGAACTGGCGGTTGATCACCATGAAGTGGATCTGGATATCCTTCTCGCCGGGGAGATTATCGTTAAAGTTGGTGACATTGAGGATCTTACCGTTCTCGTCGGAGTTCACGATGCTCACGTCGGACTGATCCTCCACGCGGCTCTTCTTCACCGCAACGGTGGCATCAGCACCGCTTTCCTTGTGAGCGCGGAGCATATCGGAAATGTCCAAATTGCAGATCATATCGCAATCGCAAAGCAGAACCTCGTCCTCGGTGCATTCGCTGATGAATTGACGGGCGCTGATCAGCGCTTCCAGACGGGAGGCGTACAACGCGTTCCCGCGGTTGGCAAAGGCGGTGATAAAGGGAGGCAGGATCTTAATACCGCCGTGTCTGCGGGCAAGATCCCAATCCTTACCGGTGCCAAGATGATCCATCAAGGATTGATAGTTATAGTGTGTCAGCACGCCCACCTTGGTGATGCCTGCGTTAACTACGTTGGAAAGGGTAAAATCAATGAGGCGGTAACGGCATCCAAAGGGAACGGATGCCATGGTGCGATCCTCGGTCAGCTCGGGAACGCGGCGTTCGTTTAAGCCTGCAAACAGAATGGCAACGGTGCTCATACAGTCTCCTCCTTTTCCTTCATCGCTTCCAGCTCGGCCTTGCCGAAGCGGATATCATCGGGGATGGTTGCTCCCGCAGGAATGTCCAGCCAGCCGCCCACCAAGGTAATGCCGGCAGATTCCTCCATGGGCTTGCCGATGACGGCCTTTTCGCCCACTACGGTGTTGCTGTCCATCACGGCGTAGTTGATCTCTGCGCCTTCACCGATGGTAACGTCGTCGAAGATGACACTGTCTCTTACCACAGCGTTTCTGCCAACAATAACGCCGGGAGAAAGAACACTGTTGATCACGGTGCCGTAGATCTCACAGCCCTCGGTGATCACGGAGTTCTTGACGGAGCCGCCCGCACCGATGTACTGAGGGGGACGGGCATTGTTACGGGAATAGATACGCCAAGCGGATTGGAGAGACAAGGCGGGATTTTCTCCCAGCAGATCCATGTTGGCCTCCCAAAGGCTCTGGATGGTACCAACGTCCTTCCAATAACCCTCGAAACGGTAAGCAAACAAACGCTCCCCGTTGTTCAGCATGGCAGGAATGATGTTTTTGCCGAAGTCGTTGGAGGACTGGGGATCTGCCTCGTCCTCGATCAAGTAGGAATACAGCTTATCCTTGGAGAACACGTACACGCCCATGGAGGCCTGAGTGCTCTTGGGCTGCTTGGGCTTTTCCGCAAATTCGGTAATTCTGCCCTCAGCATCGCTGCTCATAATGCCGAAGCGGCTTGCCTCCTCCAGAGGCACGTCGAACACGGCAATGGTGCAATCCGCCTTGTTGGCCTTGTGGAATTCCACCATTTTGGAATAATCCATGCGGTAAATATGGTCACCGGAAAGAATCACCACGTAATCCGGGTCAAACTTATCGATAAAATGCAGGTTCTGATAAATGGCATTGGCGGTACCCTTATACCACTCGGAACGGTTCATTGCCTGATAAGGGGGCAGGGTCATGGCGCCGCCGTAGGTGCGGTCCAGATCCCAAGGTTGTCCGTTGCCGATGTACTCGTTCAGCTTCAAGGGCTGATACTGGGTAAGCACACCCACTGCGTCGATGCCGGAGTTGACACAGTTGGAAAGAGGAAAATCAATAATGCGATATTTGCCGCCGAAGTTCACAGCGGGCTTTGCAATACGCTCGGTGAGAAGATACAGTCTGCTGCCTTGTCCGCCCGCAAGCAGCATGGCCACAGTTTCTTTCTTTTTTGCCATGGTGATTCCCTTTCGTTTATGTTGATTATTCTTCGGAAAATACTTCTTCCGGTTGGCTCAAATACACAGTGCCGAAGACGTCGCCATCCTCCTGATAAGGAAGCAGCTCCCCGCGGAAGGCAAACACCAACGCCAAAGTAAGCCCCACCAGCACCGCAAGACCCACAAGCTGAGTGAGACGGTCGTAAACCTTGTTATTTTTCACGTTCGAGTTCAAGCCTCCCTCAAAAGTGTATTATAATAGATATACCTATACAGAGCGTATTATATCACAAATATTCTCGTTTGGCAAGAGGGTTTTGGTATTTCTTGGCAACAAGAAGGCGGATTTTTTCGTCAAAATGCGCAAAAAAGCAGCACAAACGCGAAGAATACAAAAAATACCGCAAAAAGGATGGCTTTTTGCAGGAAAAATTTCAAAAACCTCTTTACAAAGCGGGAAGAATATGTTATACTACCCCGAACGGATTTTGAGGTCCGTTCCAACAATCAACCAGATAGGCTGGGTTCGAGGCATTTTGGGAAGGGTATCACCCGCCCCATCCGTTCACCGGACCTCCCGCTCGGCTTATCTACATCATTTTTTACGGAGGTGAACACACATGCTTTTGAAGGATGAGAAGCAGCAGATCATTAAGGATTATGCTGTACACGAAGGCGACACCGGTTCCGCAGAGGTGCAGATCGCGATTCTGACCACCAGAATCAAGCAGCTCACCGAGCATCTGAAGGCAAACCCCAAGGATAACCATTCCAGAAGAGGTCTGCACATGATGGTTAGCAAGAGAAAGAAATTCCTCGGCTATCTGCAGAAGAAGGACATCAATCGTTACCGTGCGATCATTGAGAGCCTTGGTCTGAGAAAGTAATCCCCAAGCAACGTGATGCAGGCAATGCGGCTCAAAACGCGTTGCCTGCGTTACACCGTAAACGCCCGTAAGCCGGTTTATCATTTAGATATCTCCCCGAATTACCTCGGGGACGTATCTAAGTGTTAAACTTCGCTTGCGGCACCTAAAACAATTTCAGAAAGGAAACGCAAAAGATGTTTGAACAGTTCAAAAAATTCGAGTACACCCTTGCCGGCAGACCCTTGGTGATCGAGACCGGTAAAATGGCTCAGCTCGCCAACGGCTCCTGCTTGGTTCGCTACGGCGAGACCGCGGTTCTTTGTACCGCAACCGCTTCCGCTTCTACCAGAGACGGTATCGACTTCCTCCCCCTGGCAGTTGACTACGAGGAAAAGCTCTACTCCGTAGGCCGCATCCCCGGCAGCTGGAACCGCCGCGAGGGCAGACCCACCGAGCATGCCATTCTGGCATCCCGCGTGATCGACCGTCCTATCCGTCCCTTGTTCCCCAAGGATCTGCGCAACGACATCGTTCTGTCCTTGACCGTTATGTCCGTTGAACAGGATTGCTCTCCCGAGATCGCCGCTATGTTCGGTGCTTCTTTGGCGCTGACCATCTCCGACATTCCGTGGAACGGCCCCATCGCAGGCGTGTTCGTAGGTCTGGTTGACGGTCAGATCGTGATCAACCCCACCGAGGCACAGCGTGCTGTCAGCGATCTGCAGCTTACCGTTGCAGGCTCCGCCAAGAAGGTGGTTATGATCGAGGCAGGTGCAAACGAGGTTGACGATCAGGTAATGTTCGACGCTATCATGCAGGCTCACGAGGAGATCAAGGGTCTGGTGGCATTCATCGAATCCATCCGTGCAGAGATCGGCAAGCCCAAGTTTGAATACGCTTCCTGCGAAGTAGACCACGATATGTTGGACAAGATCGAGGCTATGGTTGCAGAAGAGGTTATGGTTGCTCTCGATACCGACGACAAGAAGGTTCGCGATGCAAGACTCCAGCCCATTTATCAGAAGGTTTACGAGGCTTTGGCAGAGGAATATCCCGAAGGCAAGCCCATGATCAACGAGTGTCTCTACAAGCTGCAGAAGAAGATCGTCCGCAACTGGCTGCTGACCGAGCAGAAGCGCGTTGACGGCAGACGTATGGATCAGATCCGTCCTCTGGATGCAGAGGTGTCTCTCCTGCCCCGCGTACACGGCTCCGGTATGTTCACCCGCGGCCAGACCCAGGTTCTGACCACCTGTACCCTGGCTCCCATGAGCGAGGTTCAGCTGCTGGACGGCATCGACGTGGAAGAGACCAAGCGTTATATGCACCACTACAATATGCCCGGTTATTCCGTTGGCGAGGCAAAGTCCTCCCGCGGCGCCGGCAGACGTGAGATCGGTCACGGTGCATTGGCAGAGCGTTCTCTGTTGCCCGTACTGCCCTCCGTTGAGGAATTCCCCTACGCTATCCGTACCGTATCCGAGGTTATCTCCTCCAACGGCTCCACCTCCCAGGCTTCCGTTTGCGGTTCTACCCTGGCACTGATGGATGCGGGCGTTCCGATCAAGGCTCCCGTTGCAGGTATCTCCTGCGGTCTGATCACCGAGGGTGAGCGCTGGATGACCATGATCGACATTCAGGGTCTTGAGGACTTCTTCGGCGACATGGACTTCAAGGTTGCAGGTACCAAGAAGGGTATCACCTCCATTCAGATGGACCTGAAGATCGACGGTCTGACTCCCGAGATCATCAAGAACGCATTCGAGACCACCAAGAAGGGTCGCTTCTATATCATCGATGAGTATATCCTGAAGGCTCTGCCCGAGCCTCGCGAGGACGTATCCAAGTACGCTCCCAAGATGATCACCACCAAGATCGATCCTGATAAGATCCGTGAGGTTATCGGTTCCGGCGGTAAGGTGATCCAGAAGATCTGTGCTGATACCAACTGTAAGATCGACATCGAGGACGATGGCTCCATCTTCATCGCCGCTGTGAACAAGGACGACGGCTACCGCGCACTGGCTATCATCGACGCCATTGCAAGAGATCCCGAGCCCGGCACTATCTTCCTGGGTACCGTTACCCGCTTGATGACCTTCGGTGCGTTCGTTGAGATCGCTCCCGGTAAGGAAGGCCTGGTTCACATTTCTCAGCTGGACAAGAAGCGCGTTGCCAAGGTTGAGGATGTTGTTTCCGTTGGCGATCAGATCAAGGTTATGGTTACCGAGATCGACGAAAAGGGCAGACTGAACCTCTCCAGAAGAGACGCTCTGGATGCTTTCGAAGGCTAATTGAATACGCAAAAGGGGTGCTGAAAAGCATCCCTTTTTTTGTTGGAGGGGTAGACGGGGTAGGTTTTTTTCGAAAAGCCACCCCTAAGACCCCCAAAAACGCAATGCCGAAAGCTGTCGTTTTCAGAGGGAGAAAACATTGATTTTCGAGAACCTCATCCCCTGTCGGGCGCATTCCCCATGGGGTAAGGCAGGATCGCTTCGCGATCGGGAAATGATCGTATGCCCCTCCGCGGACGAGAAATATCATTTCTCAATCACTTGATTGTAAAAAGCAGGTATTTGGTCTTGACAATGCGTTTTTTCTATGCTATACTATACGTGAAAAGACAGAAAGGAGAGGCCTATGAAAAACGATCTCGCTTATTGGGAAAAGCACAAGGAGCATTTGCAGAAGCATTTCTTGGACTGGGAAGAGTTTGTGGCAATCGAGAAGTTGCCAACCTATATTCCGTGGATGGTCTTGATCTTTGCGGCCGCGCTTCTCTTTGCGGGAGGTATGTTTGCATTGCTTCTCCGATGTCCTTTTACAAAAACAGAAATCGTGTTTTTAAGCATTGTATTGGGCGGGATCATTTTAGCGGTTCTTGCAAAGCTGTTCATGTGGGGCGCAAATCACAAGTGGCTGGTGCTGACCACACGGGGTTTTTATATCTGCACAGGGAAGGAATGCGAGCTGATCTTTGACAGAAGCTTTTCCTCCATCGAAGGCGTTTCTTACCGCTATTCGCCCGGGAGAATCCTTTTGAACGTGTATTCCGGCGAGCTTCCCGCCAAGGCGGAGTCCTCTTACCGGGGATTACCCTGGAAAGGACAAAAGACGTATATTGCAAACCGTTTCCGAAAGCTGATGGGGCTGCCCCTTGAGCGAAGGATCTTCTCCCTGTCTGTTATCAGCAGGGTTACCTCTCTCCAACATTCCCGCAGACAGTTTTGCTGTTATCTGCTGAATTTACCGAAAAATTCGGAAGCTGCCGAAAAGCTTCTGCAATTGCTAAAGGGGTTTCCGAGGATCCGTTGTATGCAGTTGACAGGGGAATCGGAATATTCCTTCTTTGATCGATTGTAAGGAACCTCATCCCCCGTCTGGCGCATTCCCCATGGGGTAAGGCAGGATCGCTTCGTGATCGGGAAATGATCGTACGCCCCCTCGGGGGCGGAGAAGATAGAAACTTATAACAAACAACGCCCTTTCGGTCGGGAGACCGAAAGGGCGTAATTTTTCTTTGGGATACAGGATTCTCAAGGGACGGGTCCCTTGAGCAAGGGGAAGCTGTCTTCGACAGCGGGGGGCGGCGCCCCTTTGCCAATCATCAGTTAAAAGGTACGATTTTGTGGGAGAGCCAGAAGAAGAAACGGCAAAGCCCGCGACCGATGGGGCCGGGCATGGAAAGGATCAGAACGCCTGCGCGGCTGAAGACCCGCATTTTCTTGCCTTTTTTGGGGTTGATGGCGATGAGCCCATCCCAGAACTCCTTGATCAGCAGATCCCCCTCCTTGCCGTGGCCGATGCGAGTGAACATCACGGCAGCAATGAGCATGAAGCTCATGGAGTGGTGGAGGTATTTGGCAAGCTTTTTGTCCCGCTTACGGATCTCGTCGATGTCGTGGGCGGCAAAGATGCGGGTGGAGACCAGACGTTGATCTCCCGAACGCTTCCCTACCTGGGCCATGGATTGCCCTTCTCTGCCTACGTAGTAGCGGTAGAAATCCGCGTCTAAGTAATACAGCGTTTTCACGTAAGGCAAGGGGGTGTAAACGAAGAGGTTATCCTCGTAGAACACCTTGCGGGGAAGGTGAAGCCCGCTTTTGCGGATGATCTCCGTGCGGTAGATGCAGGAATGGAGGGAAAGCTGCTGGGTGATACGGAAGCCCTTGGTGTCCGCCCAGGTAATGACCCGGTCTTTGGGCAAGGCGTTAGCAAAGCGCATCACCTTTTGGTAGCCCGTCTCCAGCTGTTCGTAAACGTAGTTGCAGATCATCAGATCCACGCCGCCGTCCCTTTCCAGATACAGGAGGGTATTTACCACCCGGTTCAGGGCGTTGAGATCTGCCCAGTCGTCGGAATCTATCACCTTGAAGTAGAGACCCTTTGCGCGGGCAAGCCCGCTGTTGATCCCCTCTCCGTGGCCGCCGTTGGGCTGATGCACCACTTCGATGCAATCGGGGTGCGCTTCGGCGTAGGCATCGGCGATGGCCCCGGTCTCGTCGGTGGAGCCGTCGTCAACAATGATGATCTGACAATGCTTCTCTGCGGGAAGCAAGCTGTCCACACACTTACGCATATAGGCCTGTGAGTTATAACAAGGGACGACGAAGGTTAGTAATTTTTCTTCATCGGTCATGGTGATTCTCCTTCACGATAGATGGTTGCGACAAAGGCGAAGAGCGCTGGCCGCGGCGGCATCCATGTTGTAATAACGGAATTCTCCCAGTCTGCCGCCCAATACCAAGGCGGGGTATTTTTCTGCCTCTCCTTGATATCTGGCATAAAGCGCTTTGGATTCTTCGTTTGCAACGGGGTAATAGGGAATATCCCCCTCCCCGCAGGGCTTGGAATACTCCTTCATAATGGTGGTCACGGGGCACTTCTGCCCGGTGAGATGCTTGAACTCGGTGATACGGGTATAGTCCTCGCTGACAGTATAGTTCACCGTGCCGCAAAGCTGGGAATATTCCTTTTTCAGGGTCTCAAACTTGAACGTCAAGGAACGGTAGGGTAATCGGCCAAAGGTGAAGCCGAACAGCTCATCCAAAGGCCCCGTATAAAGCAGCTTGCCGTGAAGCGCTTCCCCGCCGTAGAAAACCTTCCCCTCGGCAAAGGAGAGGCGGTCAAGGGCATTGACACCCAGCTCCAGGGTAATGGAGGGATGATCCAGCATGGCTTGGAACATGGGGGTATAGCCATGGAGAGGCATACCTTGATATTTGTCGGTGAAATAACCGTTCTCCTTGGAAAGACGGACGGGAACGCGGGCGATCACAGCAGGATCGATCTCCTCCGGCTTAACACCCCATTGCTTCATTGTGTAATATTTGAACACGTTCTCATACACAAATTCCGCAAGCTCCTGCAGAAGGGGCGCTTCCGCAGAACGCAGCTCGGTGACGGAAACGTTGTTGCCTTCCCCATACTTTTCAAAGAGAAGCTTCTTCATCTGCTCCGCCTTACGAAAACCGAAGGCGATGACCATGGAATTGAGGTTAAACGGCACGGGCATATATTCCCCATCCACCTCTGCCAACACCTTGTGGCGATAGGTACGCCACTGAGTGAAGCGGGAAAGGAACTGCCACACTTCTTCATCGTTGGTATGGAAAATATGGGGGCCGTAGCGGTGGATAAGAACACCCGCTTCGTCAAGCTCGTCATAAGCGTTGCCCGCGATATGACCCCGCTTGTCCAGAACCAACACGGTCTTCCCCGCTTCCGCAAGGGTACGAGCCGCCACGGCGCCGGTCATCCCCGCGCCTACAACAATCCAATCGTACTGCATAGGTATTACCTCGTATAGGTGGAATTTCAGAACTTCTTGCTATCCTTCAGCTCAACGATCTGCAAGAAGGCGTTCCGTTTGGTGTCCTTGGCAAAATAGCCGGTACGGACGAACTGGAACTTCTCCCCGGGCTGTGCCTCGGCAAGAGCCTTTTCCACACGGCATCCGGTGAGCTTTACCTCGGACTCGGGGTTGATATAATCGTCGTAGGTCTTATCCTCGGGGATAGCACCGGTGTTCTCGATGGTGAACAGACGGTTGTAGAGATATACGTCGGTTTCAATGGATTCGGCGGCGGACACCCAATGGATGGTGCCCTTGATCTTACGGCCGTCCACAGGGTTGCCGCATCCGCTTTCCAGATCGGCAGTGACGGTGATCTCGGTGATCTTGCCGTTTTCATCGGTCTTACAGGACTTGTACTTCACGATGTAAGAACCCATCAAGCGCACTTCCCCATCGGGCTTGAGGCGGAAGAACTTGGGAGGAGGCTCCAAAGCGAAGTCGGAGGAGTCGATATACAGCTCCTTGGTGAAGGCAACCTTGCGAGTGCCTGCGGTCTCGTCCTTGGGGTTATTGGGCAGCTCGAAATACTCCACCTTATCCTCGGGGTAGTTTTCTACCACCACGCGGATGGGATCCAGCACTGCAACGCGGCGAAGTGCGATCTCGTTGAGATCTTCACGAACACAATGCTCCAGCAAAGCGATGTCCACCAAGCTGTCGGACTTTGCCACGCCGATACGGCTGCAGAAATCACGGATGGAGGCGGGGGTATAGCCGCGTCTGCGGAGACCGCAGAGGGTGGGCATACGGGGATCGTCCCAGCCGTCCACCAAGCCGCCCTCCACCAGAGAACGCAGGAAGCGCTTGCTCATGACGGTATAGGTCAGATTTAGTCTTGCAAACTCGATCTGACGGGGCTTGTGGGGAACGGAGACGTTGTTCACCACCCACTCGTACAGGGGGCGGTGGATCTCAAACTCCAGAGAGCACATGGAGTGGGTGATGCTCTCCAAGGCATCCTGGATAGGATGTGCAAAGTCATAGGTGGGATAAATGCACCACTTGTCACCCTGGCGGTGATGGTGGGCGTATTTGATGCGGTAGATAACCGGGTCTCTCATCCAGAAGTTGCCGGACGCCAGATCGATCTTGGCACGGAGGGTGTATTTGCCCTCGGGGAACTCCCCTGCACGCATACGGGCAAAGAGATCCAGATTCTCCTCCATGGGTCTTTCACGGTAGGGAGAAACGGCGGGATGAGTGAGGTCGCCGCGGTACTCGCGGAACTGCTCGGGAGTCAGCTCACAAACGTAAGCCAAGCCCTTTTTGATCAGCTCTACGGCAAACTCGTAGTCCTTTTCAAAATAATCGGAGCCGTAGAAGAAACGGTCATCCCAATCAAAGCCAAGCCAGCGGATATCCTCCTGAATGGCGTCAACGTACTCGGTATCCTCCTTGGTGGGGTTGGTATCGTCCATACGCAGATTGCAAAGGCCGCCGTACTTCAAGGCGGTGCCGAAGTCGATGGTCAGCGCCTTACAGTGACCGATGTGGAGATAGCCGTTGGGCTCCGGGGGGAAGCGGGTATGAACGGTTTCCGCCTTGCCCTCCGCAAGGTCGAGATTGATGGCTTCTTCGATAAAATTTGTTGCTTCTATCATAATCAAAGTCCCTCGTAATAAGAATGGATGCGGGCGAGAGATTCCTCACTGCCCAGGATCTGCATCACGGTGTAAAGATCGGGAGAATTGGTTCTGCCCGTCAATGCCACGCGGATGAAGGTGCTGATATCGCCCACGTTGCCGGGGTATGCCTCGGGATTAGCCTTGTATTCCTTCATGTTGGAGCAATAGCCCAGCTCCTCGGCGATGGCTTTTACCTTATCGAACCAAACGGTAGCATCGTCGGCTTCGGAATACCCTGCCTCAAACTTGGCAAGAGCCGCCTTGATGTCCTCCTTGGCAAAGCCTGTGATCTCATCCTCGATAGCAAAATATGCGGGGAAGAAGAAGGCGATGAACTTCTTGGCTTCCGCCCAGGTAGCAAAGTCCTTTCTGGGCTTCTTGCCGCCTCTACCGATGGCGAAGGCTGCGATGGCACGTTCCTTGTAGGTATCAAGGGTCTCGGCAAAGGGGGTATCGTAAGCCTTTGCCCATGCAAGAACGTATTCGTATACCTCCTCGGCGGTCATGCGGGAGATGACGTTTTTGGAAACGTCGTTGAGCTTATCGAAGTCAAACAGACAGCCGGAGGTAGAAAGCTTCTTGATGGTCACAGGGAACTCGGTGTAAGGCAGGGTGGGGTTTGCGGCGTGCCATTCCTCGTAGTTGGAGTTCAAAAGGGTCATCAGGTATTCGATGACGCAGACGGGGGGATAGCCCAGTGCATCGTAATCCTCCATCTTTGCGCCCATATCGCGCTTGGAAAGCTTCTTCTTGTTGCCGTTTTCATCCAAGCGAAGCACCTGAGCGGTGTGGAGATACTTGGGGGCGCGGAAGCCCAGATAACGGAACAGCTGGAGATGCTTGGGCAGGCTGGGGAGCCATTCCTCGCCGCGGATAACGTGGGTGGTGCCCATGAGGTGATCGTCCACAGCGTGGGCGAAGTGGTAGGTGGGAATGCCATCGGACTTCAAGAGAACGAAGTCCTCGTCATTCTCGGGCAGCTCCAAGGCGCCCTTGATCTGATCAACCACCTTCACCTTCTTTTCGCCGTCGCCGTCGGAAAGGATACGCAAAACGAAGGGATTTCCTGCCGCCAGCTCCGCTTGCACCTGCTCGATGGTGATCTCACGGTTGGCCAGCATTTCCTTGCGGGCTTCCTCGGCGGAGGCGGACCAGTCCTTGGTCTTGTTCTCCGTCTTCTTGTCCACAGCAAGAGCCTCCTCCAGCTCCTCGGCGGAGGTGAACACGGGGTAAGCCTTGCCCTCCTTTACCAGCTTCTTGGCATAGGTCTGGTAGATCTCTGCCCGCTGGGACTGCTTGTGAGGGCCGTAGATGCCCTTGCTGACTATGGAGCCGTCTTCCCCGATGGAAGCGCCCTCGTCAAACTCAGCACCGTAGTGGGAAAGGGTCTTGATAACCCCCTGGGCGGCACCCTCCACCTCGCGCTTGGCATCGGTATCCTCGATACGCAGGAAGAAAACGCCGCCGGATTGATGGGCAAGGCGCTCTCCGATCATCACCTGGTACATACCGCCAAAGTGAACGAAGCCGGTGGGGCTGGGAGCGAAGCGGGTGACCTTGGCACCCTCGGGAAGGTTACGGGGCGGATACTGCGCCTCGTAGTCCTCTACGGATTTGGTGATCTGCGGAAACAGCAGTTCCGCCAGCAGTTCTGTATTCATGGCAAAGCCTTTCTGAACATATAGATTCTAAATTGATTTATTATACCCCAACCAAGCTTTTTTGTCAAGAAGCTTGCGGGCACAAAGGGGAGTTTTATGAGTCAAAAGCGCCCATCCACAAGGCAAAATCGCTGTCGGAGGGCATACGCAAGCCGCCTCTGGGAGACAGGGATACAGGGCCCGCCTGAGGCGAATCGGGAGCGCAGGAGCGCTTGAACTGGGAAACGAAGAAACGGCGCAGGAAGATCTTCAGCCAATGATCCACCGTTTCCGCGGTATAAACACCCGCAAAGGCCTTCTTCGCCAGGAAGGAGATCTTCTCGGGAGCAAAGCCGAAGGAACAGAAGTGGTACAAGAAGAAATCGTGCAGCTCGTAAGGCCCGATCTTATCCTCGGTCTTCTGAGCGATGTTTCCTTCCCCGTCGGGAGGCAGCAGCTCCGGGCTGACGGGAGTGTCCACGATATCGTGAAGGATCTCCCCTGCTTCCCCGCCCATGGTGTTTGCAACGTGGGTCACCATGTGGCGCATAAGGGTCTTGGGAATGCTTGCATTCACACCGTACATGGACATATGGTCGCCGTTGTAGGTACACCAGCCCATGGCAAGCTCGGAAAGGTCTCCCGTTCCGATGAGGATAGCGTTTTCTTTATTGGCAAGATCCATAAGGATCTGGGTACGTTCTCTGGCTTGGGAATTTTCATAGGTCACGTCGTGAACGGATTCGTCCTGCCCGATGTCCTTGAAGTGCAAGCGGACGGCGTCGGCAATGGAGATCTCCCGCAGGGTCACGCCCAAGGCCTTCATCAGGGACAGGGCGTTTTGGTAGGTACGGCCGGAGGTTCCGAAGCCCGGCAGGGTGACACCCAACACGCTTTCACGGGGCAGGCCCAGCAGGTCTGCGGTACGGACGGCCACCAGCAAGGCAAGGGTGGAATCCAAGCCCCCGGAAACGCCCAAAATGGTTTTCTTCGCCCCGATATGCTCCAAACGCTTGGCAAGGCCTGCGCATTGAATGGCAAGGGTGGTCTCGCACCAGTTGAGATCGGAGGGCAGGAAGGGGTTGGGATCCACGGAGTCGTCGTACTTGGAAAGATCCATGGGAGGAAGCTTGAGGATATCTCTGACGAAATGGTGTTCCTTTCCGTCAAATCCTCCGCGCTTCATCCGCAGAGAATCCAGCTTTTGCAAGTCGAAAACTGCGGTGGTCAAACGGGTATCTCTTTGGAACAGCTTCCCTTTCTTCAGGGTTTTGCCGTTCTCGCAAAGGAGGGTAGCACCCGCAAAAACATGGTCGGTGGTGGATTCGTACACCCCTGCGCCGCAATAGGCGTAGCCGCAGGTCAGCAGTTCGCTTTGGGCGCGGAGCTGCAATTCTCTGCCCTGTTCCGTACCGGGAAGCTCGTTTTCGGAGGCAATGTTGATGATCAGATTGGCACCCTCTGCCGCCAGCTTTGCGGCGGGAGAATCGGGAGCGTAAAGCTCACTGCCGAAAACAATGCCGAAACGCAGATCGCCGCAATCGTAGACCGCACGGTCACAATAAGATACGCATTCGCAAAAGAACAGTTCATCTTCCTTACCGGAGGTAAAACAGGTGTCCCGCCGGGAAAGGATCGACTTGGGCGTAAAGCCGCGCAAAAGTCCGTCCTGCACCACGGCGGCGCAGTTATACAGTCTTCCTCCGTTTGCCACGGGAAGGCCTACCACGGTGACCATGGTGGAACCCTTAGAGGCTTCCACAATGGTCTCCAACGCTTCCTCGCAGGCATTCAGCAAAGAACGCTGGTAAAACAGATCTCCGCAGGTGGCGCCGGTAAGAGAAAGCTCGGGAGTGAGCAGGATCGAACATCCCGCTTCCTTTGCTTCTTCCATCAGCTTGATGATCTCCCCTGCGTTATGGGCGGGGCTTGCCACCTTGATACGGGGCACACCGCACCCCACTTTATAAAAGCCGAAATTCTGTGTCCTCATAGAAAGTCTCCCTATATACAGAATGATCCAAGTGTCATTATACTCCTTTTGAAAGGCGTTGTCAATCGTTTTCTTTCAGTTCTTTTTTAGGTTTTGCCGTCCCCACGGAGATTTTTTTGCATATACTGCCACCAAGGAGTTGACGAACGACATGGACGTAATCTTTGTGCTCTCCTCCGTGACCTACGCCATGAAGGGGCGGGACGTATTGAAAGAAAACGGCATTCACACTGTTTTCACCCGCACCTCTGCCATCCGCAAGGTGCGAGGGTGCGGCTACGGTCTGCAGGTAGCCTCCGCAAAAGCCGCAGAGGCGGAAAATCTGCTGAAAAAAGCCGGAATTTCGATTTTAGGAAAGGTTTCCGGGAATTTTTCACCGCCCGCGTAAGCACGGGCACGAAAGGAGAAGCGGGGTATGATCTATTTGGACAACGGGGCAACGGGATTTCCCAAAAGCCCGTACGTGCTGGAAGCTATGAAGCAGGCCTTTCTTACCTGCGGCAACCCCGCCAGGGGAAGCCATTCCCTCTCCCGAAACGCAGACGAGGTGATATACCGTTGCAGGGCGCTGTTGGCAAAGCAGTTCGGAACAGTGCCCGAACGGGTGATCCTGACAAAAAACGCAACGGAGGCCTTGAACCTCGCCATCAAGGGGCTTTATCCCATACACGGCGAGGTTCTTACCTCGGATCTGGAGCATAACGCGGTCCTGCGCCCTCTCCACGCCCTGCGGTCAGCGGGAGAACTCACCTTGAAGCAGTTCCGCACCTCTCTTGCAGATGACGACGTGACGGTGGAAAACTTCCGCACCGCCGCAGGAAAAAGCGTTGCCATGGCAGTGGTGACCCACGGCTCCAACGTATGCGGGCGGATCTTGCCCATCAAGGAAATGCGGACTGCCTTGGAGAGGCGGGATTTTTTAATGGTGGTGGATTGCTCCCAGACTGCGGGCCACATCCCCATCGACATCACCGATCTGGGGGCGGACGTGATCTGTATTCCCGGACACAAGGGGCTTTACGGCCCAACGGGAACGGGAGCATTGATCTGCCATCCCACAAGAGAGCTTGCCTTCCGCACCCTGATAGAGGGCGGCAGCGGCAGTCAATCCCGCTCCATGTTCATGCCCGAGGAATTGCCGGAACGGCTGGAGGCGGGAACGCCCAACGTCTGCGGTATTGCAGGGCTTGCGGCGGCATTGGAGGAATTCTCCTACTCCAAAAAAGAAGCCATCCTGTTCCGAAAGCTTCAAAAGGCTTTGGAGGGACGGCAGGATATTCGGCTTCACGGCTTTCAAAAAAACGGCAGGTATCTCCCGGTGCTTTTGTTGAACAAGGCGGGTGAGGACTGCGAGGCGGTTGCCCAGCGGCTGGCTGACCAAGACATTGCGGTACGGGCGGGATTCCATTGTGCGCCGGCGGCACACCGTGCCATCGGAACGGGGGACACGGGCGGCGTGCGGATCAGCTTGGGAAGAGGCAACTGTGAAAAGGATGTGGAAATTCTGCTGGAAACACTTTGATGAAATTCACAACGAGAGGACGGAACAGACCTTGAAGCAAGAAAGAGGAACGCTGGTTTTCGCAGGCGGAGATCAGCGGATGGTCACGGCGGCGAAGTGCTTTGCCAAGGAGGGATTTACCGTATTGATGACGGGCTTCGACCGCTATACCAAAGGGGAGGAGGGGCTTACGTTCGTACATCAGCTCCAGGAAGCCATTCCCAAGGGGGATGGGGTAATCCTTCCCCTGCCCTACACCAAGGGCGGCGGAATCTTAAATGCGCCTTACAGCGAAAAGCAGATCCTTTTGGAGACGGTATTCCGCCTTGCAGAAAACGCCCGGGTGATCTGCGGCGGGATGCTCCCCATGGAGGACGAGCGTTTTTTTGACTACTACGACGAGCCCATGATGCTCCGCAATGCAGACGTGACGGCGGAAGCGGCGCTTCTGATGGCGGGAGAAAAGATGGAAAGTTGCCTCAACGGCGCCTCCCTTCTTGTGGTGGGCTACGGCCGCATCGGCAAGCGGTTGGCGGCAAAGGCCAGATCCTTAGGCAGCAACGTCACCGTAGCGGCGCGGAAGGAAAGCGACCACGCCTTGATCCGTATGTGCGGACATCACGCCATTGGGTTTGATAAGCTGGAAGAAGCGGCAGAAAAATCCAATGCGGTATTCAACACCGTGCCTGCGGAGGTGTTCACCGAAAGGATCTTACAAAAGATCCCCGAAGGCGTGCCGCTGATCGATCTGGCGGGGAGCATCGCGGGAGACAAGGTGATCCGCGCACCGGGGCTGCCCGGGAAATACGCGCCCGAAACGGCGGGGCTGATCTTGGCTGAAAGTCTGAAGCATATCTTGAAACGGGAAGGTTTATTATGAAATTAGCACACGCAATTTGCGGTTCTTTTTGCACTCACGCAAGGGCGTTGACACAGCTGAAGGGATTGTGCGAACAGCATGAGGTCTACCCCATTCTTTCGGAGATCTCCGCCGTCACAGACACCCGCTTCGGTACGGCTTCCGATCTGCGGAAAACGGTGGAGGAGCTTACCGGCCACGCTCCCATTCTCACCGTGAAGGAGGCGGAGGAGGTGATCACCCGGGGGAATTTCGATGGGCTGATCGTTTCCCCCTGCACGGGGAACACCCTGGCAAAAATGGCGCACGGCATCACCGACGGGGTGGTGACCATGGCGGTGAAGGCACAGCTTAGGAACCGCCGTCCCGTGGTGATCGCCATTGCCACCAACGACGGGCTGGGGGCGAATCTGTTCAACATCGCCATGGTGCTGGAGAAGAAGAACGTGTACTTCGTCCCCTTCGGGCAGGACGATGCCTACGGCAAGCCCACCTCTCTCATCTGTGATTTCAAGCGGATCCCCGACACACTGGATGCCGCCCTCCGCGGCAGGCAGTTACAGCCGGTGCTTTTGGAGTGAGGGGAAAGGAAAACCACCGAGGGTGAAGTTCCCTCGGTGGTTTTTGTTGTGTGTTATAGCTTTAAGTTTTGGTGGCATATTTGCGGTAGCAAAACCCGGTGATCAAAGCGAGCAAAACTACACAAGCAATGCCACATCCGAGCAAAAAAACGATGGAATTCTCCTGCGGAATGGTAGTCATATCAATATCAAAATGCTTCCCAACATCATCGACATTGTCTAATTGACCAACTTTGCAATACGGAAACTGAATGCCCAAATAAAGAGAAGCTCTATACTCTTCTCCGGGATGTGCCTCCTCCCACTCGGCTTTTTCTGCTAGCGCCTTATTATAGCTTTCCAAAACTTCATCGGACTTTTCTTTAAGTTCTTCTAAGGTAACAATGGAATCCTGCACATTCTCCTCCGCCTCTTCAGAAAGAGCTCCAACCGGAATTAATACCCTCTCGCTTTCCACGTAGAAAAACCGTGCTCCACCCTCGATAACAACGAGTTTAACATCAAGGGGAGACACAAAATCTTCCTTCCCTAAGATATTTTGAATCCGCGCAGCATGATCTGCATAACTGCAGGAAGCAAACTCATATCGTTCCTTTTTCAAACCTTCCTGCAACCGCATCGCATCGGATGGATAATTTTCCACCGCCAAAGAAGGTTCATACCGCACCCAATCAACCCTTCCATTCACGACATAAATTCTTATATTTCCGCCGAACTCACCCGTTTTGGTCATAGTTTTGGCAATATAAACATCCTGATACTCCGCCCGTTCACCACCTTCGTTATAAACGTATGTACGAACCAACTCAAAATCACCCGTTCTTGCATACTCCAAAATGTCCACCGTGTAAAGCGGTGCAATTGTTTGTTTTACGATTGAAACTTCGCAAAAATTCAAAATCTCAGATAGTTCCGGATCATTTTGTGCAAGATTATAGATTTTTTCTCGTTGCCCATTGGAAGCATAAACCATTTCATCGGATTCTGCCAACTCACAGGAACAAAGAATCCCCGCAAGTACAATCACCATCAAACCAATCAAAAGTCTTTTTTTCATTTATGCCTCCCTTTCTGTCAGCATCTCCGCCAACCGGTTATTGAGCACCGGATGCTCGCGATATTCGATATTGCACTCATCAATCGAATCGGCTCCATATGGAATTGTTATGATATAAGCTGTGTGTCTGTGAAAAATTGACAAATCAAAATTCAACGATATGGTCATTTCATCTTTTTCCCAACCGTAAGGGAGCTCTTCGGAAGGGAGCATCATAAATATTTTGGCTGAACAATTTGACGTTGTTGCACCGTCGATTTTCGACTTCAAGGATCGGAAGTAATCGTCGGAAAGCTTTGACACCATAATATCCGAAAGGGGATATTCCGGATTGCACATAACGAATACCCAAAAGCTATCCCTCGCAGCAGCGTACGTAGAGTATACCTCGTATGAATTTAATTCGTTAAGTTCCTTCTGCCGCTCTGCCCGTTTGCAAATATTGACTACGAAAGGCACTGCGATCAAAAGGGATACGGCAATCAATATGATTATGCGCGTTTTTTCATGATATGCTCCCGCTAAAAGTCTGTTCAAAAACAATATAGGTTACAAAAGGCTTATACTGAGAATTACAATTCTCATATCTCTGTAATACAAACCATGACCCAAATTGAGCGGTATAACCTAAAAGTTCACTTGTTGTGCTACTTTTCGGAGGAGATTTTCACCTTTCCCAATTCAACTCGCTGCGAAAAAGGATCGCCGATCTGGGGCAGGCTCAACCAATGAGCCCCCGCGAAAATATTTTCTTCAATTGATTCGGCACCGGACGAAGCATCCTCAGAGGCAGAAGAACAAGAAACCAAAAGCACGCTTGCGAGAAGCAAGACAAGAAGCTTTTTCGCGATGTCCCCTCCGATTCAACATAATAGTGATATGATGCTACACCATAACAATCATATTGATCCTTATACGTCGTAAATACACGATAGTAATCTCAATCAATTCATCCTGCGCTGTTTCAAGCGCTGCCGGAAGAGATATAACACCATGCCTCCAGCAGCAACGACCGCCATTCCCAGAATTGCTATAATCCACCAAACGACGTTGTGAGCTTTCTCCAGAGACCGTTGGCCGTTTTTAACATCATCCACAAATTCATTAAAAGTGAGGTCGACGCCAGCTCTATCCCCATTTTTCTCCCATTCCGCTCTCCGCCATTCCTCATAAGCAATAGCATATTCACGATATTCCTCCAGCGGATAATCCACAAAGCCGGAGGTCTTGCTATCATAACAACATACAACGGTATTTTCGCCCTTCAAATAATAGACCACGGCACCACCGTAATAATCGTCAAAACATACAACACGGGAGTATTCACCCTCTGGCACGTGAGAATCTGCTTTATAGATAGCTCCGTTTACGAGATCAGTGATGTATGTCGGAATCTCATTTTTCGTTCCCCATTCTCTGGGATTATAGTTCAAATGAAGCGGCTCTTCCTCTTGATTCATCTGGATGCCGATTGAAATCGGAGAAGGAGAGAAAATCACATGAAAATATCCTGCATTGTTCAACGCATTTTCAATAATTTTATCCATTTCCCATTCTGCCCACCCGTAGTTATACGCATTCAAAACGGTCAAAACAGGCTGGTCGTCAAGATTCATACCCGCCATCTCCTCGGGGTACAATTCTTTTTGGTACAACGGAGCGGAAATTCCCATTTTCTCTTGATCTCGAATCACATCTAAAATAGACTTTCCCGATTCTTCGCCCGCCGCAAGAACGCACCAACACTGTAGCAACACGCTCACTATGCACAAAACTAAAAACAACTTTGCGATGCTTTTTACTCTAATAGCCACACTATTTCTCCTTTCGCCTCATTCAACACCCGGCCAATCTACCGTATTTTCGTAATCTTCAAATACGGGGAGGGTTACAGCTTGGTCAATTTGTTCGGAAACAGGCGTCTCCGCCTTGTCCGTGCTTTGCGCCGTGACGGGCGCGAGAGGGATGCACAGCGTCGTCAACACCGTGAAGATGGCAAGCAAAACGGACTCTGCTTTACTGATCCGTTATATGAGCCATCGGACTCCCCTCCTTATGGTTTTGGGCATCTTTACAGTTTCAGTGTAGCAAAAGCATACAAATTTGTCAAGATGTTTTTTGATATTTTTTACCTTTTGTTCAAAAAATCGCCTTGTTCGCAAAACCAAAAACCCGCCGTTTTGGCGGGTTTTTGCAATGGGTTTTTCGGGGCTTGGGGTGCTTTTTTCGCAAAAAGCACCCCAAAAACGTCCTCTTATTTCATGTTCAGGAACACTTCCAGGATACGGTAGAGCTCGGACTCCTTGTTGTCTCTTCTCCAGGAGGCGGCGTAGCGCTTGCACCAATCCTCGGTGAAGCCTGCGGGGGTCTGCTTCTTGCCGCCGTGGTATCTCGCGGAGGACATACACATCAGGTATTCACCCTCTGCGGCGATGGTGAGATCCTCGATGATGTCGTTCTGCACGGGCAGGGAGCGGAACTTATCGGCAAGCTTGAGAGACTTGTTTGCCGCGGCAACCAGCGCCTTGGGATCGGAGCTGGACTGCATCCAGGTAGAGCCGCCGAAGAACTGCACGCAAAGCACTGCCCAGTTGAACACCTGACAGCAGTCGCCCAGCTCGCGGACGTATTCCATGGCCTTGCCGGTCTTATCGCCGTATACCAAGTAGGAAACACGGTTGTCGAAATCCTTGGAGGGAACGTTCTCATCCTTGTTCCAAGAGAAAGCCGCGCCAAGCACGATACCGTACAGGGTGGTGTTGATGGCGGCGGTGTGGCCGTAGTCACCCCATGCAGTGTTCAGAGAGCCCATGGCGCCGTTTTCGTGACCGGAACGGATCATCTTGATGATGTTCTGCTCTGCGTAGTTGGCAACCTCGCTCATCTGGTTCCAGCAGGAGGTGCCGGGGCAGAGGATCTGGTTATAGCCCGCCTCGCGGAACTTCACGGTGTTCTCCAGATAGGGGTTGGCATCGTAGCTCCAGTTGAGCATGACAACGTCCTTGGGGAAGCTGTCCATGATCTCGGGATGGTGGAGAATGATATCCCCCCACATCATAACGGTCTTGCCGCGGGAGGTGACGTGGTCGATGATCTTGCGGGTGAACTCCAAGTACAGAGCGCCGCTGTCCTTGCCTGCGTTTCTGCCCTTGCCAAGGTCGAAGGTCTCGTCACAGCAGATGTTGAAATACTTACTGCGGAAGAGAGGGATATACTGATCGATCATACTGCCGATGATATTGATGCTCTCGGGGTTGGAGGGATCGATGGTATGATGGATCATGGCGTCATACCACTTGTTGCCGGAGGGCTCGTAGGTCTCCAACTCGCAATACTGCTTCCACTTGGGGCTTTCCAACAGACGGTACAGGTGGCCGAAGGTGGAAAGGGAGGGAACGAAATCGATAAAGTTATCATAGCAATACTGATCCAGCTCCATGATCTCTGCGGCGGTCATGGCGTTTTCGGGACGGGCGATGCCCACGTATTCGTCAAACAGGAAGGTATGCTCGATGTAAAGCTGGAAGGCATTCTCCTTATAATAAGCCAGCATATCGATGATTCTCTTGGTGGATTCTACGGTAGGAACTCTACCGCGGGAAATGTCCTGATAGAAGCCACGGGACTTCATGTCGGGAGCGTCCTCAATGTCCAAAGCGGGGATCACACCCTTGGTGTCCTTGATCAGCTGGCGCAGGGTCTGAATACCGTAGAACAGGCCTGCCAAAGAGGCACCTCTTACAGTAACGGAAGCGGAGCAAACGGAAAGGGTATAGCCCTCACCCTCGCCCTCCTCGGCGATGAGGTTGACGCAGCTGTCCAAAGCGGGCTCGCCCAGCACCTTGGTCACGGTGATCTCGGTACGGGTCTCGGCGGAAAGCTCTGCCGCCAGCTTCTGCGCCGCCTTGAAGATACGGTAATCGCAGGAGTAGCTCAAAGCGATCTTGTAATTTTTCAGATTGGTGCTTCCTTTGCCCAAGGTAAGGGTTTTGGGAGCGGGGATCAACATATTCAACATATACGTTCTCCTTGCAGCATTTTTGTTCACTTTCCTTTTTACCATAACCCGGGGAAAATGTCAACCCAAAAACCGATTTTTTCGCAAAAAGAGATTCCAATCACCCGATCATTTTTTGGTAAAAATTCTCCACCCGTGATACGGGATCTGTGCTTTTTTGTCTAAAAAGCCAAAAATGGCAATTTGGTAAACTTTTGATGAATTTTCCCTTGACAGACTTGACGCAAATAAATATAATAGGTAGCGTGCGAAGTGTGGGATTTTTGAACCTCTCCCCATTCTCGCCCTGAATCATGAATCAAAAAAAGCGGTAAAACCGCAAAGAAAGGAAAACAGTATGGGAATCGAACTCGTACTCGGTCTTGTCATTGTTGCTGCATTGGCAGGACTCGCTTACGCCGCATTCAACTTCTTCTCCGTTAAGAAGCTCCCCGAGGGCAACGAGAGAATGCAGGAAATTGCCGGCGAAATCCGTCTGGGTGCAATCACCTTCATCAACTACGAATACCGTGTAGTTGCAGTTGTTGCAGCCATCATCGTAGTAGTGCTTGCTGCACTGATCTCCTGGTCTTCCGCAGTAGCATTCCTGGTAGGTGCCGTTATGTCCGCTATCGCAGGCTACATCGGCATGAAGATCGCTACCTACGCAAACGTCCGTGTTACCAACAAGGCTCTGACCTCTAAGTCTCTTTCCGAGACTCTGAAGGTTGCCTTCAAGGGCGGCTCCGTTATGGGTCTTTGCGTAGCAGGCTTCGCTCTGCTGGGTGTGTTCATCACCTTCATCCTCTTTGGTATCGGCTTCGGTCAGATCGACTCCGCTGTCGCAAAGGATACCGCTAACGTATCCTTCAAGTCCATCGCCGGTATGTTCACCGACCTGAACCTGGGCGCTTCCTTCACCATGACCCTGTCCTCCTACGCTCTGGGTTGCTCTATCATCGCTCTGTTCAACCGTATGGGCGGTGGTATCTACACCAAGGCTGCTGACATGGGTGCTGACCTGGTTGGTAAGACCGAGGCTCACCTCCCCGAGGATGACCCCCGTAACCCCGCTACCATCGCTGACAACGTTGGTGACAACGTAGGCGACGTTGCAGGTCTGGGCTCCGACCTTCTGGAAAGCTTCGTTGGCGCAATGCTGTCCGGTACCATCATGGCTATCGAGCTGTTCACCAACCTGCTGTTCCACGACTCCGAGCTTCTCAAGGCTTTGATCTACTTCCCCTTGGCACTCTCCGGTATCGGTCTGATCGGCTGTGTACTTGGTATCGCTTCTCTGTTCATCCGTAAGAAGCTCTCCTCCAACCCCCACAAGGAGCTGAACGCAGCTACCTGGGTTTCCGCCGGCATCACCATGATCGTTGGCTTCGTTGCTTCTTACTTCATTTTCGGCAGCCTGAACGTTGTTGACGTAAACGGCCAGGCTTCCACCCTTGCAAACGAGATCGGCTTCCGTTTCGGTTGGATCTCCCCCATGATCGGTGCCGCTATCGGTATCGTTGCCGGTATCGTGATCGGTAAGCTGGCTGAGTACTACACCTCTGCTGACTACAAGCCCACGCAGGGCATTGCACAGTCCTCCGTTCAGGGTCCCGCGCTGACCGTTACTCAGGGTCTGGCTGTTGGTATGATCTCCTGTATGTGGCCCTGTATCGTTCTGGGTCTCTCCATCTTCATCTCCTTCATCGTAGCAGGTCCTTACGGCGTAGCTGCAGCTGCTATCGGTATGCTGTCCTTCGTTGCTACCACCGTATCCGTTGACGCTTACGGTCCCATCTCCGACAACGCAGGCGGTATCGCAGAGATGTCTTACCTGCCCGAGGAGGTTCGTGAGATCACCGATACTCTGGACTCCGTTGGTAACACCACCGCTGCAATCGGTAAGGGCTTCGCAATCGGTTCTGCTGCAATGGCAGTTCTGTGTATGATGACCTCTTACATGTTCTCCTTCAACCACGTTGGCGTAAACAACCCCGACTTCGGTATTGACCAGATGTTCGACGGCGTTGTGCTGAACGTTATCAACCCCTTGGGTCTGACCGGTGCCATCTTCGGCGCTGCAATGCCCTTCCTCTTCTCCGGTATGCTGATCAACGCAGTTGCTAAGGCTGCACAGCGCATGGTTGAAGAAGTTCGTCGTCAGTTCCACGAGATCCCCGGTCTGTTGGAGGGCACTGCTCGTCCCGACACCAAGACCTGTATCCAGATCTCTACCCAGGGCGCTATCAAGGAAATGGTTGCTCCCGCACTTCTGGCTATCGCATTCCCCGTAGCTTGCGGCTTCCTCTTCGGCGCTGAGTTCGTAGGCGGCATTCTGGTGGGCGCTACTCTGTCCGCTATCATGCTGGCTATCTTCTGCGGCAACGCAGGCGGCGCATGGGACAACGGTAAGAAGTACATCGAGACCGGTGCTGTTGGCGAAGGCTGCGGCAAGGGTTCTCCCACCCACGATGCAGGCGTCGTTGGTGACACCGTTGGTGACCCCCTGAAGGACACCGTAGGTCCCTGCTTGGACATTCTGATCAAGATCATGTCCAACCTGGCACTGGTTATGGGATCCGCATTCGCTTCCTATAACCTGTACGACGTTATCGCCAAGTAAGATCGACTTACAAAGCAATTTACCTGCCGAGGGCTTTCCTCGGCAGGTTTTTTGTTTTGCCCCACTTGATTCTGTCGGGAAACTGTGTTATACTGTAAGCAGTCTCAAAAGAAGGTATTCCCTATGACCATTGATTTTCATACCCACGTATTTCCCGACGCCTTGGCCGCCAAGGCTAGCGCCAGTCTTTCCGCCACAGCGGGGTTCCCGCTGTTCTCCGATCTTACCGTCTCCGGCCAGCTTGCCGTGATGGCGGAGGATGGAATCGACCGCGCAGTGGTGCTGAACACCGTTACCAACACCCGTCAAGTGGAGAACGTAAACCGCTTTGCTTTGGAAACGGCAAAAAGCGTCCCTTCCTTTATTGTGTTCGGCTCGGTACACCCTATGGGCGAAGACCCCGTGGGTACGGTGAAGCGGCTTCACGAGCAGGGTATCCGCGGGCTGAAGCTCCACCCGGATTATCTTGGCATTTCTTTCGACGACCCTGCCTACCGCCCAATTTTACATTTGGCAAGCGAATTGCAGATCCCCGTGGTGATCCACACAGGGTTTGACCCGGTATCTCCTCATAAAGTGCACGCCACCCCAAAGGTTATCCGCAAGGTACTGGCAGACTTCCCGGAATTGATCCTCGTATGCGCCCACATGGGCGGCATGACCATGTGGGAGGAGGTCTTGGAGGAGCTTTGCACGCGGCGGGTATATTTCGACACAGCCATGTGCTGTGAGCGGGTAGGCATGACCGCCGCCATGGGAAGGGCTTTGGTATCTGCCCACGGAGCAAAAAACATCCTGTTCGGATCGGATATGCCTTGGGCAAGGCCCTCCGAGATCTTGCGTTTTTTGGACACATGGTCCTTGACCGCAGAGGAGAAGGAAGCCATTCTTTGGAAAAACGCCGCGGAGCTTCTTCATATCTAAAGATATGAGCTCCCGCTTTTCCTCGCTTCGGATCCTCAAAAAGACGGCACGGAAGTGGGCGTTTTCCGGTTTCGGCAAGTTTTTTGGTCAAAATCTCCAATTTTTCCTCCCGTTTTTGTGCAAAGGAAAAAATCGAAAAATACACTTGATTATTTCGAAACAACATGGTATACTGTAGTAGTATAAAAATCCCTGATTGTCGGCAATGGGGCTCGTCCCCGTTTGCGGCAACCCGTCGGGAATCATCAGGAGGACATATGATGAAAAGAATTATCGCATTGACACTGTGCCTTTGCCTCTGTCTTGCCGTGCTGACCTCTTGCGGTCTGGGCGAAGACGAGAAGGGCCCCAGCATTCAGCTGTATCTGGCAGATTTCCCTCAGACCCTTGACCCCGCCCTGGTACACGCCAACTCTGACGTGACCCAGCTGCTCAGCCTTTTGTTTGAGCCGTTGACCCGTCTGGATGAGGATGGCGACGTTACCGGTGCTTTGGCAAGCAAGTGGTACGCTAACTATGACTACGTTAACGAAGAATACGCCATCTATTTTGAGTTGGAGACCACCTACTGGTCCAACAGCAACCAGGTTACCGCCGACGACGTGATCTATGCGTGGAAGCGTATCCTCTCCCCCGCCACCGAAAGCCCCTATGCTTCTCTGCTGTACTGCATTAAGAACGCAAAGGCTGTTAAGGCCGGCCTCATGACCTCCGACGACTTGGGCATCACCGCCGAGGACGACACCCTTTTGAAGGTTGTCTTTGAGGATGCCAAGGACTTTTCCGAGGAAGAGCAGAAGGAATACGGCATCGCTCCCTACGTTTATGACGAGGCTACCCACGAGGCAGCTTGCCAGCGTTTTGTTGAAACCGTTTCCAACATTCACCTCGCTCCCGTTAAGGAAGACGTTGTAAAGCGTTACACCAACCACAAGGTAGACGGCGACGACCGTATCTATCAGTGGGGCGACTACTCCGCCGCTTCCATCGTATCCAACGGCCCCTTCAAGGTGCAGGCATACGAGATCGGCAAGAAGCTGGTTCTGGAGCGCAACAACTACTACCGTTTGGACGTAGAGGATGATGATCCCGCTTTGGACGAGCACGTAACTCCTTTCCGCTTGACCATCTACTACTACGAGGGTCAGCTGGGCTACCATCCCAACGCGGCCGAGGGTATGACCCAGGAGCAGTATCAGTCCCAGCGTTTTGACAACGGCGAGATCTATCTGCTTTCCGCTTTCAACAAGGACAATTACAGCAAGTACCAGAATGATATGGAGACTGCCTCCACCACCAACGGTTACGCTTATTTGTTCAACACCAAGACCATTACCGACGCCAACGTTCGTAAGGCTCTTTCCGCTGCACTGAACCGCAACGAGATCGTTACCAACATCACCGCTACCGGTGAGATCGCGGCTACCGGATACGTTCCTACCGGTGTATTCAACACCGAAAGCGGCACCGACTTCCGTACCACCGGCGGCGATCTTTACGCCAACTACACCATGGATAACGCAAAGTCCTGGGCAAACGGCGCCAAATCCTACAAGCTGATCTACCTGATTCCCGATGATATCAGACGTTACGCCAACTACTACGATATCCGCGATAAGGTTGCAGATTACAACGTATATGCAGAAATCGCCAACTACGCCGTTGCAAAATGGGGCGAGATCGGCATTAAGGTTACCGCTACCGGCTTGACCTACGATGCTTACATGGAAGCCTTGAAGACAGGCAACTTCGACATCATCGGCTACAACGTGATCATGGACTCCACCGACGCTCTGGCATATCTGGCACCCTTCGCCACCATGTACAGCGGCCGTACCGTTTCCATCAGCCTTGATGCTAAGTCCTACACCCCCGGCTACACCAATCTGGAGGATGCCGACTACGACGCACTGATCGATAAGGCAACCTACACCGCAGATCCTGCACAGCGCGCTCAGGCGCTCCACGATGCAGAAGCAAAGCTGGTTGAGCTTTGTCCCGCAACCATGCTGTACTACCACACCAGCAGCTACGTTGCAAACAGCAGCCTTAAGAGCATTGGCGATGCCGACTACTTCGGTAGTTTCTCCTTCATCAAATCCACTCTGAAGAACTGGAGAGAGATCTACGCCAAGGAAGAGGCCGAAAGCATCGCATTGGAAGAAGCCAACGCAGCGAACTAATCTTCGATCAACAAAAAGATCCTCTTAGCGCGGGAACACCCTACACTAAGGGGATCTTCACTTTTTCGTTCAAGAAAGGAATCCCACATGAAAAAGAAATTGATTTCCGTATTGTTGCTGCTCGCCCTGCTGTTGGTGGGCTGTGCAGATACCATTGAAACTACCTCCGATGAAAGCAACGCTTCCTCGGAGTCTCTCGCCCCCTGGCAAAACCGTGTCCAACAGATCGACGCACTGTACGGCGAAACTGCCTCCCGCCTTGGAAAAACTCCCGTTTCCCTTTCCAAGGGCTGTAAAGTCACCAGCTCCCGGGAGGGCAGAGGAAATATGCTTCTGCTCACCGACGGCTTCTTCACCGAAGACGCGGATTCCACCCGCACGGTGTCCTTCGCAGAGGGAGAAAATCTGAGCATTATCTTAGACCTGGGCAAGGTAGTTGACGGAATTTACGATCTCGGCATTAGCATGCTGTACGCCCTGAACCAGAAAGCAAGCCTTCCCAAGGAAGCCTCTTTCTACGTCTCCGAGGACGGAGAAAATTACCTCCGCGTGGGTACTGTGCACCGCAAATCCGACATCGCCTCCAATACCAGCAATGCGCTGACTCTGCCTTTGCAAAACCAGATCTCCGCACGCTACGTGAAAGTGGCGATCGCCGCGGATGCCTTCATTTCCGACTTTATCATGGTGGACGAGATCTTTGCGTACACCTATTCCAACGAAACAGCGGAAGCTCCCGAGCAGGATGTTACCTACGATGACTATTATCAAAATCCGGCCTTGCCCGAAGTGACCGAGGAGCTTTACTGGGATAAGAGCGAGCTGGATTATACCAAGGAACTCAATTTGGTTTCCGGCAAATCCTACCGCATCAAGTCTACCATGAATATCGATGCCACCTACAGAACGGATTACTACAACTCCCCCATCAGCAACAAGGCTCTGACCGACGGAAGAACCGGTGGCTCCAGCTTTAGCGATGCTGCATATTTCCACTTCACCCGCTTTGTAGAACGCACCATTTATTTCGATCTTGAAAAGATCAGCAGCATTTCCTCCATTACCGTTGGTTTGCTCCAGGATACTCCCACCGGCATCACCCTTCCCGAATCCATTTCCGTTCTCGGCTCTATGGACGGCAAGAAGTGGGGCGTCATTGCAACGGGAACTCCCACCACAACCAACACAGGCACCCACCGAATGGTCTTCTCTTTGGATTTTGACAAGACAAAGGTACGCTTCGTTGCCATTCAAACCGGTGTAAACAGCCATCTGTGGATGGATGAGATCTCCGTTTACGGCACCAAGGATATCACCGGTGCCAAGGAATTGGAATACAAGCAAAACGAAACCGTTTACCCCAACGAGTATCTTTCCAAGGATGCCTTGGGCGGCATTGAAAACATCATTCTGATGTACAACTACAAGACGGAGAACCCCTCTTCCGGCTTGAACTCCGTGGAAAAGCAGCTTGTTTACGCCGCTTACCACAACAAGAAGGGCGAGATGGTGGACACCTTCTTTGATTCCTTCCTTTACCTGCCCTGCAGCACCGTCACTCCCTCCGGCGGGCACTTGTATTACGACGCAAAGACTCCCAGCCGCGCCTCCGACTGGTTGGATTACGAGAATGACCTGTTCCACGAAAACGCCAATGTTCCCGCCCTTTCCGAAGCGGTTTCCATCATGGACGAAACCCTGGGAACGGATACGGAAATGTCCGTATTCTTCTCCATCTTCTCCACCGTATACGGCGACAAGGGATTCGGCGACATCGACGAGCTGAGCGGTGTAGACTTCACCAACGTCGAAGACCGCAAAAAGGTCATCAAGTGGTGGATCGACCATAACATCGCCCGCTTTGAAAGCGGCGAATACGACAACCTGCGGTTGGACGGCTTCTACTGGTATCACGAGGCCATCGAGACTGCTGATCCTCACGAGGAGGAGCTGTTGAATTTTACCGCAGACTATCTGCACTCCTTGGGCTATTACTTCATCTGGATTCCTTATTATCAAGCCAGCGGCTTCCTGAAGTGGAAGAGCTACGGCTTCGACGCCGCCGTTATGCAGCCCAACTATATGTTCAGGGATGAGATTCCTGAATCCCGTCTGTATGACAACGCACTCTACACCAAAATGCTGGGCTTGGGCGTGGAGATCGAGGCGGATTACGACGTTCTCGCAACCCCCGAAAAGCGTGAAAAATACAGAGATTACCTCCGCGTGGGCGTGGAGACGGGGTACATGAACTCCATCAAGATGTATTATCAGGATGCAGGCGTATATTACAGCGCTTACAAATCCACCGATGATTATTTTCACTCCGTTTACGACGATACCTACCGTTACGCGAAGGGTACACTGACCTTCGGAATTCCCGAGCTGGAGGAGACCACATTCACCGGGAAGCAGGACAAGGCCTTGATCATCTTCCTCGATACCAAGGACGATTCCTCCGCAACCCCCGCCTTGATGGCGGCGCCCAAATACGGCTCTCTGCGCATTGCCGCAAACGGACGCTTGTACTATTATCCCGATGAGGGCTTCGTGGGTGAGGACACCTTCATCATCCGCGACGCCAACAGCGAACTCGATCCCGGTACGGTTATTACCGTAATCATTGAAGCGGCAGAATAAGAAATACGATCAGCAAGGCAGGATTCAAAAATTCTGCCTTGCTTTTTATAAGTAACCATACGTTGCCAACATATACAATATGCCTCATATTGTGCTTGTTCAAATTGCGCAAAAGCGGAGAGCGATTTTCTCCATATCCGTATATTGACAGAAAGCCTTCCCTCATGATATATTGAAATTGTAAAGGGATAGCAAAAAACGGAAAGGAAGTGAGTCCGATGGGCAGTACCGAAATAGAGACGATAGAACAAGCCACGTTCTGCGGGTATATGCCCAGCGGG